>NZ_WSFT01000001.1 GCF_016820655.1 Anaeromonas frigoriresistens | reverse complement strand
CTACGAAAAAGAAGAATATAAATATGATCCACTAAACCAATTAGTAGAAGTGAAAAATAGAAATGAAGAAAATAGAAAATACTTCTATGACAGTCTAGGAAATAGAGCGGGAGAGATTAAAATGAGCTACATCAAAATAGGGCTTTGGTCCTATTTTGACAAATTACCTTAAAAAATTAAATTTTTTGACAATTCTCATCAATTATATGGTAATATAAATATAAAGATAATATTTAGCAAACCTATCGAAAGATAGGGACGCAAAGCTATGGGTCTAAGGTTGAATAACTATGATTGCCAGGTTGCCGTTAGATTTACAATCTACTGTAAAACTCAGTAAGGCAACGGGCTTTGCTGATTTTTTAAATTAGGAGGTTTACTATGGAGGATTCTGTTTTTCTTATGAAGGTTTCAGATGATGATGCAGCTGAAGATGTAGAGGAATTACTGAGAGACAATGACATAATAGTATCTCGAAAATATAAGGATACAGAAGATTACTTGCAAATATATAGAGCTATGACTATATATGGTGTGGAACTATATGTAAATCAAAAAGATTTAAATAAATCAAAAAAGCTATTAAACATGAATAAAAATGATATAAAAAATAAAATAGAAAAAAAGACAGTTACTAAGAATAAGATAATAAAATTAGTTCCCTTTTTAAATAGATAATTTCTTTATTCAGAAAATACATACTTCCAACCCTAAAGAGAGATGGTTTACCCATCTCTTTTTTGTTTGATTTTTAAATAGATGGAAAATAATAAATAAACTTAAAATTTTAAATTTTCGGTGGATTTTTATGCAAAACATGATAAAATATACGTAAATAGACTTAATTCGATAATATTTTATCTGAATTGTTTATTTTATTAATGCATTCAAAGTAGGGTATGCAAGTAATGAAGGTTGATCTATAATAAAAAAAACAAAATATGATACATAAAAACCTTATAGTATAGGTCAGAATAACTAATAGTCTTACTTCATTTCAATTAACAATACAATAAAATTTTAGGAGGGTGCTTTATGAGTAGAATAGTTATAGCTTTAGGTGGTAATGCACTAGGAAAAACACCAGAGGAACAGCTTAGTCTTGTAAAAAATACTGCAAAGCCTATAGTAGATCTTATCCAAGATGGCAATGAGGTAGTAATTGCTCATGGTAATGGTCCTCAGGTAGGTATGATTAACTTAGCAATGGAGGTAGCATCAGTAACAGAAGATGCTGTACCAACTATGCCATTCCCTGAGTGTGGAGCTATGAGTCAAGGATATATCGGATATCATTTACAAAACGCAATAGGAGAAGAATTAAGTAAAAGAAACATAGACAAACCTGTAGCTACAATAGTTACACAGGTTGTAGTAGATAAGGATGATGAAGCTTTTAAACATCCATCTAAACCTATAGGAAGCTTCTATACAGAAGAAGAATGTAAGGTTCTTAGAGATGAAAAAGGATATGACATGGTAGAAGATTCTGGTAGAGGATATAGAAGAGTTGTAGCTTCACCAAAGCCTGTGGATGTTGTTGAAAAGGAAACAGTAAAAGCTTTAGTTGAAAAAGGTCAAGTTGTTATCACTGTTGGCGGTGGTGGAATTCCAGTTATTAAAGAAGGCAATTCTCTAACAGGAGTACCAGCAGTAATCGATAAAGATTTTGCTAGTGAGAAAATTGCAGAAATATTAGATGCAGATTATCTATTCATATTAACAGCAGTTGATAGAGTATCAATTAATTTTGGAAAACCAGAGCAAGTGGATTTAGAAAAGATGTCTATTGAAGAAGCTAAACAATATATAGAAGAAAAACATTTTGCGCCAGGAAGTATGCTTCCAAAAGTTGAAGCTGCTATTAAATTTGCAGATTCAAAAGCTGGTAGAAATACAATAATTGCATCTCTAGAAAAAGCAAAAGATGCATTAGCTGGTAAAAGTGGAACAAAGGTATATAAATCAGAAGAATAAAATATTTATATAAAGAAGTTTAATATATAATGCCCTTATTGTATCAATGCAATAGGGGCTTTATATATTTTTTTGTTGTATACTAATTTTTTATTGTTTCATATAATAATAATAGTATATAACTTAAAAGGGAAGGACTAATTAAATGAAAAAAGATAAGTTAATAATATATTTATTATTTATAATATTGATTATGGTAATTTTTATATTAAATAAAAATGATATAAAAAGAGCTGATGTTAACATCGATAATATTCAAAGAATTGTTGAGACCTTTGGAATAGTGGGAATCCTAATATATATAGTGTTAAATGGTATAAGACCTTTCTTTTTAGTACCGACTACTGTATTTTTTATAGGAGGAGGAGTGATTTTTGGATTTATAGAAGGATTCATATATACTTCAGTGGGGGTTATAATAGCCTCTAGTTTATCTTTTAAAGTTTCAAAGATTTTTCAAAAGGAATTCAGAAAAATTTTAGAAATATTAAAATTGACAAAGTATGTAGATAAGATTCATGATCTAGATGAAAATAAAATAATAAGGGGATTATTATATATGAGAATAACTCCGATATTTCCTTTTGACCCTATTAGCTTTGGAGCAGGAATGGCTAATATAGACTATAAAGATTTTATAATAGGAACTACTCTAGGAATTTTACCTAAAATATTATTTTATACTTTTATAGGTTCGTATTTAGAAAATATCATATAAAGGTTTGGGATTAATATTCTCTTGACTTCCATTTTCTTATTATATAGAATATTCTTTAAATATTAAATAGGGGGTGGGGGAAATGTCATACATAAGAAATATTAAAACTTATTATTTTTATTCTACATTTGCAGAGTTACTGATATTAGGACCTATAATGATATTATATTTATTTGAAAAGGGACTATCATTTACAGAGATAGCAGTACTACAATCATTTGCTGCAATATGTGTAGTGTTATTTGAGGTTCCTACAGGAGCAGTGGCTGATAGAATAGGTCGAAAATGGAGTATGATATTAGCTTCAATGTTATGGGGAGTAAGTTTATTGGTGTACATAATGGTGGATCAATTTATCCTGTTAGCTTTAGCGGAGGGAATTTTTAGTTTAGGAGCTGCATTTAAGTCCGGCTCAGATACAGCATTAATATATGATTCACTAAAAGAGATGAAAGAGGAGCATCATTTTCAAAAAATTGAAGGGAATGCTAGATCTTTATCATTAGTTGCTCAAGCAGTGGGATCGGTTATTGCTGGATATGTATATGCTATAAATATTCATTTGCCTTTTGTGATATCTGTAGGATTTATGATTATAACTATGATAATAACACTATTTTTTAAAGAACCTGATTTTAAAGGAGGTTCTACGCATTTAAGTAGTAATTACTTCTCCCAGATAAAAGATAGTGGAAAGTTTATTTTAGGACATGAGAAAATTAAAGCTATAATATTATTTTCAATGGTATTTTTTATATTTTATAGAATGGGATTTTTATATTTTCAACCTTATATGGAATCAATAGGTATACCAGTGATATATTTTGGATGGATATTTTTCGCCTTTAATATCACTGCAGCAATAACATCCAAATATATAGATCAAATAATGAGTTTCACTAAACCTAGGACGCTTACGGTTATGGCTGGATTAATAATTATTTCATTTTTTATAATGGGATTTACCAAAGTGTGGATTGGAGTTATAGCTATATTATTGCAGCAAGTTGCTAGAGGAATGTATAGACCAGTAACTAGAAAATATTTAAACAAACATATACCATCAGATAAAAGAGCAACTATACTTTCTTTTCAAGGACTACTTACCAGCATAGCAGCTGCTGCTACTATGCCATTGATGGGAATGCTTAAAGATGCTACAAATATATTTACTACTCATATAGTATTAGCCATTATAATGACTATAATGGTATTATTGGCATCCAAATATATGAATAATAGATTAGGGTTAAAAACTACTAATAACCCATAAAAATAGGTTAGTGGAACATTCCACTAACCTATCTTCTTATTAAAATAAATATCATATATCCAATATAGGCTAATGATAAAAATATACCTTCAAATCTATTAGTTTTTTGGCCAGTAGTAGCAAATATATATGTCAGTATAGTAGCACCTATTAAAAAGATCATATCAAAAAACACTTTACTCTCAATAGGTAGGGGTTTAATAATAGATGTTATTCCTAAGATGAATACTATATTAAACATATTTGAGCCTATTGCATTACCTACTGCTATATCACTTTCTCCCTTAAAGGCTGCTACCATAGATGTAACTAATTCTGGTAAGGATGTACCTATTGCTACTATAGTAAGACCTACTAAAGTTTCACTCATACCTAAAGATACAGCAATAGAGGTACTTGATATAACTACCCAATGGGCTCCTATCATTATACCTATCATTCCTAAGGCAGTCAAAAACAAACTTTTTGATAGTGGTATTTCTTCAATTTCATCAGTTTCTATTAGTCCATTATCATCAGATTTACCATTTGAAAGCACTGCCATCTCAACAAGATAGTATATAAATACTAAGAATACCGATAGTAATACTATTCCATCTCCTCTAGACAATATATTACCTTCAGCATTTTGTAATACTACATCATAACTAAGTACAAATAACATTCCTGTAGCCAAAAAGAGGAATGGAAATTCTTTTAATATAGTTTTGATTTTTATTCTGACTGGTTTTATAATAGCTGCTACTCCAATAACTATTAATATATTAAATATACTAGAGCCAATTATATTACCTACGGCTATACCATCTGAATTAGTAAGAGCAGCTTTTATACTTACTGCAGCCTCTGGGGCACTGGTACCAAAAGCTACGATTGTAAGACCTATAAGAATTGAGGGGAGTCCGAATTTTTTAGCAATAGATGAAGCTCCGTCTACAAAAAAATCTGCCCCTTTAATTAATGCTGCAAATCCTATTAATAATATTATGTAATCCAACTAAAATCCTCCTTAGATGACTAACTAATTTTTTATAAGTTTATTTCAAAATTAATTATATCAATTATTTTTTATTAAAGAAAATCAATAAGTAGTGTAGCTAAACCAAGGAAAAAGAAAAAACCTAGTACGTCTGTCATAGTAGTTACAAATACGGCAGAGGCTAAAGCAGGATCTATATTTAATTTTTTAAGTATAATAGGTATACCAAAACCTGAGATAGCAGCTATAAGCATATTTAATATCATAGCTACACCTATTACTACTCCAAAAATAATATTTTTTTCCCATAAAAAACTCAGGATTCCAATACTTAAACCAATGGCTATACCATTGAATATTCCTATTCCTAACTCTTTTAATAACACCTTTTTAGTATTATCTATAGTAAGTTCTCCTAAAGCTATACTCCGGACTATTAAAGTTAATGTCTGGGTGCCTGCATTTCCACCCATTCCAGCAACTATCGGCATAAAAGTAGCAAGGGCTACAATCCGTTGAATTGTTCCTTCAAAGAAACTGACAGTAATTGATGCTAAAATAGCAGTGAAAAGATTTACAAATAACCATGGAAGTCTATTTTTTACTGATTCTCTTATGTTTCTCTCTATTTTTTCATCTTCATCAAGACCAGCTAATCGATATATATCTTCTGTATCTTCTTCCCTTATAATTTCAAAAATATCATCAGCAGTTATTATTCCTAACATACGATTAGAATTATCTATTACTGGCATGGTTAAAAGTCCATACTTTTCAAATATATTACCTACTTCTTCTTGATCCATATCCCAAGGGATACTGATCACATTTTCATTCATGATATCTTTTATTTCTACATTGAAATCATTTATTACTAGGTCTCTTAAAGATACTACTCCTCGCAATTTACTATTGTGATTTAATACATATAAGTAATAAGCTGTTTCTGCATTAGGGGCTTCTTTTTGAAGATATTTAAGAGTGTTTGCTATACTCATATCCTCCTTAATAGCAATAAATTCTGTTGCCATTATACCTCCAGCAGTATCTTCTTCATAGCTTAAGAGCTCTCTAATTTCTTTGGCATCATCTATATTCATCTTATAAATAATCTTATTAGCTTCTTCATTAGATAATGAACCTAAAAGGTCTGTTAATTCGTCTGAGGACATTTCATCTATGATGTGCTTTTGCCTAGCTTCTGAGACTATTGATAATAGTTCATATTTTTCTTCGTCCTCTGCCTGATCAACAACATCAACTAAAATATCCTTTGGAAGCTTAGATAAAATGTCTTTTTTATCTCCTTCATATAATCTTAAGGCATCTAAAATATCTTCGGGATGAATGTGTGAAATGGCTATTTCTAAATCTTCTTTAGAGATGTATAATAAATATTTTAATAAGTTTTCATGATATGATATAAATTCCATAAATGCCTCCATTCTAATTTCTATCTTTTTTATTTTATAATTATACCCCTATTTAAATCAAATATAAAACTATTATAGTATTAATCATCTAAGTGAAGGTTAAAGGGCAATAAAAAAAGAATAAGATAACTAAGTTATCTTATTCTTTAACACACATACTCCAAGATCCTATATCTTTAAAACCTAATCTTTTATATATACTCCCAGCTTTAGGATTATCATAAAATAGACATAGAGTTTTATCTTCGTTTATTAAATCACTACACAATTTTATCATACAGCTAGAAGCATATCCATGATTCCTATATTCAGGATGAGTACATACACCTACTATCATAGCTGAGAAACTATTTTCAGCAGTGGTTTGTGCTATTGCTACTAATTTATCTTTATCGTATACTCCATATGCTCTTCCCGTATTAGTGATAAATTTTTGTGCTACTCTTTCTTCATTCATTGACACATCACCAAATTCATCTATAAGGTCGGTTAAATGAACTATATCCTTTGTATGTGTTTCATTTAATCTCAAGATTTCTCTATCTATAGAAATCTCAGGTAAGCTTGATAGTTTTTCTATCTTACAGAAATATGCATCTTTTCTTTTTCTAAAATTAAAAGAATCATAAAATATATCTACCATATTACTTTTTCCAGATAAAACTTTAAAGTCATCACCAAATAAACTTATAAATCCGTCCTTATTCAAGTCTTCACTATCTGAATAGAATATTCTATTTTCATAGAATTTAAGTAATACACCTTTTATATGACCTTTCTCATCAAATTCTCCCCATAGACTTTGAAAATCAGTATCATAACCAAAATTCTCAATATCTCCTATCATGAATAAATTAAATTCTTTTTCTTTAGATATGTAATCCATTACTAACTGATGATCTTTAGCAACTAATTTTCGAATCATACCTATCCCCCCTTATATGTATTCCTAAAAATATATCATAGTCTGAATTATCAGTCAATCATTAAGTTTATTAAGTTTGATACTTTTATTATTCGGGTAAATATGTAAAAAAGTAATATCTAAAAAGGAGTGAGAAAATTGACTAATAACAGAAAAAAATATGATGCTATTATTATTGGAAGTGGACAGGCCGGGAATCCTTTAGCCTTTGAATATGCCTCTAGGGAATTGAATGTAGCTTTAATTGAAAAGAATTATTTAGGAGGAAGTTGTATAAATTTTGGATGTACTCCCTCAAAGGCCCTTTTAGCCAGTGCTAATTTAAATCACAGAGTAAAACACAGTAGGGAACTTGGAGTAAAAGTTGAAAATGTAGAATTAGATTTCAAAAAAGTTATGAAGAGAAAAGATGAAATAGTACAGGCATTTAGAGAAAATATAGAAGAGGCTATTGATGATACTGATAAAATAGATTTATATAAAGGTGTTGGAAGTTTTATAGATAGAAACACTATCAAAATAAAGTTAAATAATGGTAAAGAAGAAATCATAGAAGGAGATAAAATATTTATTAATTCAGGCTCTAAACCTAATATTATACCTATAGAGGGGATAGATGACATTAGCTACCTGGATTCTACTTCTATAATGGAATTAAATGAATCACCAGAACATCTAATAATAATAGGAAGTGGATATATTGGTATAGAATTTGCTCAGATGTTTGCTAGATTTGGAAGTAAGGTTACAGTTATAGGTAGAAGTGAAAATATCCTTAAAAGGGAAGATAAAGATGTATCATCGAGAATACAAGATATATTAGAGAAAGATAATGTAAATTTTTTATTAGAAACTGATACAAAGAGAGTTAAGGAAACTAATAATGGTATTGAGGTTTATTTTGAACGAGATGAAGAAGAAAATAGTATAATAGGATCGCATATATTATTAGCAGTAGGGCGGTCTCCAGTCACAGAAGAACTAAATTTAGAAAAGGTCGATATGGATATAAATGACAGAGGATATATCATAGTAGATGACACCCTTAAAACTAGCTTAGATAATATATATGCTCTAGGAGATATAATTGGGGGACCTAAATTCACTCATATAGCTTATGATGACTTCAGAATAGTAAAAGATCATCTATTTGGGGAAGGTAAGAGAAGTAAAGATGGAAGATTAGTACCTTATACATTATTTACAGATCCTCAATTAGGCAGAGTAGGTTTAAGTGAAAAGGAAGCAAGGGAACAGGGATATGATATAGAAGTAAGTAAAATTGAGATGGATAAACAAGGGAGACCTATTGAAGAAGGGAAAACACAAGGATTTATGAAGGCTATAATAAATAAAGAAAATCATCAAATATTAGGAGCAGCAATACTAGGATATCAAGGTGGAGAATTGATGGCAATGATTCAGATAGCAATGATGGGAAGAGTACCCTATGAAAGTTTAAGGGATGGGATATTCACTCATCCAAGTTTGTCTGAAACCCTTAATAATTTATTTAGTATCTAAGTAATATACAGTTAAAAAGAGATTAGGTGGTTTAACCCATCTAATCTCTTTTGCTTCCTATCTCAATTACTTTGTTCATTTTGGACATTATATGATCATATCCATTTTCACTGTGAGGAACTTTGCAGTTGGTACAATCTTTTATCCCATTATTATAAGAATAATTTCCTCCACATTCTTCCTTTAGCATATATAATGGACAAAAACAAAACATACAATTAAATTTATTCTCATCTTTAACATCATGACAAGGAAAATACTCACATTTCTTATTCTGGTTGAATTTAAAATTCTCCCCCATTAATCTGCCCCCTTAATTATGTTATAATATGTATTCTATTATAACATAATAGAATAGAACACCTCCATGTACTTTTAAGAGATGTTCTATTCTAAATCGATAAACTATTAATTTTTGGGGGAATCACACCCTTCTTTTTAAATACCTAATACCACTACTTAAATAATACTACTACATCTTTTAATAATACTATCTAAATACTACTATCCTTTAGATATCTCCATTTTTGTAAACTATATTATTATTTAAGTTTATACATTAACCTATTTAATAACATCTAGTGTATATTACTATATAGGTTTGTATAATTACCTAATATAATAATATTTGAATCAAACTCAATACTTAAATCTCTAATTCTGAAACTAATAACTGGGTTTTTAAATCATACTGTTTACTTTGGTGGAATCATCCCCTTTATTAATAGTTATTATATATATACCACCATTAGAACTGATCAAACACAAAATATTAAGAAAAATTAATTTTTCTCAAAAATACTTTTTTTTCACTAAAAAATTCCTATTGACTTTTATTATTAAAGCTTATATAATTAAGTCTGATGATAAAGGTGACATAATGAATATGCGGGAGTGGCGGAATTTGGCAGACGCGCTAGACTTAGGATCTAGTGTCATTGACGTGGGGG
>NZ_WSFT01000020.1 GCF_016820655.1 Anaeromonas frigoriresistens | reverse complement strand
ATAACTTTATCATTATAATATACATCTGCTTTGATTTCTTTAAGAGCCAATCGAGGATCTTCTACTGAACTATTAAATATCTGAATTTCATATTCTATTTTTTTATTTTCTTTATATTCTTTAGGCCATACCATCAAAGATAATCTCTTATTAAAATTTCCTAATAGTTCTATGGATGCAAGTTCTTCAATTATCATTTCTTCATCATTTTCTATAATTATTTGTACATCATAATTATAAGAATAAGATAGTACTAATTCATCTTTATATTTTAAACCTGTATCATTAGTTAATTCTACTTTTTCACTACTATTCTCGTTTCCTTGTATTGAATAGATTAAATATGGAGTAGAGTTATTTTTTAATTTATTAAATTCAATCTCTATTTCTACGTTAGCTTTTTCATAATTATTATTTATATTTTCTATAAAGTAATCATGGGATCCAATTAGTTTTTCTTTCTCATTGATCTTATGTAATTCTTCCCTAATATAGTTTAATTCTTGAGCTTGATCATCTAATCTTTGCCCCATATAGTATAGTTCTGATTCTATATCTCTAAATGAAGATAATTTAGTTATTGTATAAAAGTTAGTAAATAGCAATACAATTAATATCCCAATTAATACTCTAATTATCTTTTGTGACATCTTCTCTCCCCTTTTTTCAATATATTATATATTTAATTCTATTTTTTTACAAAAACTCCTTCAATTAGAACTTTACAAATTATTAATTTAATATGTTAAGAAACTCAGTAATAGATAGCTATGAATCTTCATCTAATGAATAATATTCAACTAGTTTATTGCTCTTTACAAATCTCTGTTAATAAATATAATCAAGAATGGACAACTATAAAATGGAACTTTTTTAAATAGTCTGTCGTCTAAGTAGTAAATCCTAAAAAAATAAGGAGTGGTATATATGAATAAAATTATTAAAATACTTGTGATAATATACTTAATTGTTGGATTATCCACTAATGTTTTTGCTAGCTTAGATGAAGATGAGACCAGAACACTAAAAAAAGAAGAAATATCAACTAACGGAGATGTAATCGATAATGAATTGATTGAAAGACATAGAGAGGTTGATAAGTATATATTTGAAACACATATTAAAGATTTTGAAGAAAGAGGAATTACTGTAGTTACTACTGGAATTAATCCTATTACTCAATATATAGATATAGGAATCATACCTTACAATGAAGAAAATGCCAGTTATGTTTATGATGCTTTAGGGAAAGACAAAATAAAAGTCATCGAAGGACAGAAGGTTAGAACTTTAGAGATGACAACAACTTCAAATAAAGATTCTGAAATATCAAAAGCAGAAACTTCTAATGAAGAGCCCATTAAACATAATTCTGGAATTAGTGTTTTTTTCAAAAAGATATGGAAATGGATTAAAGAAATATTTTAAATTTAAACAAATATAGCAATACAAAAGAGATAGGAATATTCCTACCTCTTTTGTATTGCTTACTCAGTGTCTATCTCTTTACTTTTTCAACTTTTCCAATAACCCCTTATACACTATCATCCTTTGATTAGAGGGGAGAGCATTTATTCTATCTATTATAAGCTCAGCTAGTGCTTCTGCAAATACTTCTTTGCATTTTTCATCATTTTCAATATTGAGTACTACATCTATCTTGTTACACATTTTGTCCTCTCCCCTTTCTAAAGGATATTGTTAGATGAGGTTGTACTATTCTACACAAATCCCATATATCTAGTAAATTTTCTCTTAAATCTTTTAATTAATCATTTTAGACTCCAAAAACAGCATATGATGTAATATTAGCTTATTATTTCATTAATGGAGGTGACGGTCATTTCTACTATAGCTATTTATGCTCGTAAATCGAAATTTACTGGAAAAGGTGAATCTACTGAAAACCAAGTAAAATTATGTAAAGAGTATGCCTATAATCATTTTCAAGTTGGAGAAATAATTCTATATGAGGATGAAGGCTATTCTGGAGGTAATACCGACCGGCCTAAGTACAAAGAGATGATGGAAGCTTCGAATAAGAAAAAGTTTGACGTTATAATATGTTATCGTCTAGATCGTATTAGTAGAAATATAGCTGACTTTACCTCTCTTATAGAAACTCTTCTAGATAATAATATTGACTTTGTATCAATAAGAGAGCAATTTGATACCTCTACCCCTATGGGAAGAGCTATGATGTACATATCCTCAGTCTTTGCTCAATTAGAACGTGAAACTATAGCTGAAAGAATCAAAGATAATATGTATGAGTTAGCTAGATCAGGTAGATGGCTAGGGGGTAAAACTCCTATGGGCTATATAAGTAAAGAAGTCTCTTATAAAGATAAGGATGGTATAGAACGAAAAATGTACATATTATCTACAGTAGAAAAAGAATTAAATCAAGTTAAGACATTATATAATAAATATCTTGAATTAGGATCCCTCACGCAATTAGAGAGCTGGACTTTAGAAAATAATATTAAGACTAAGACTGGAAAATACTTTGATAAAAGTATCTTAAAAGTAATACTTAGTAATCCTGTTTATGCTATAGCGGATAAGAATATCTATAAGTACTTCAAAAGTCATGATTCTGATATTGCTGATACTATAGATGAATTTGATGGCAAAAATGGATTAATGGTCTATAATAAGCACGATGAAAGAAAAGGAAATATAGCTAGAAAAGATAAATCAGATTGGATTGTTGCTATAGGTAAACATAAAGGAGTTATCCATTCTAACGATTGGATTAAAGTTCAACAGCAGCTAATTAGAAATAGTAAAAAAGCACCTCGTTCTGGTACCAGTGAAGTAGGTCTGCTAACTCCCCTACTTACTTGTAAAAATTGTGGTTCTAAAATGAGAGTTATTACCTCTAGAAAAAATAACAAAGTTTATTACTACTACAAATGCCTTTTAAAAGAAAGATCAAGAAGTACTAAATGTAATACCAAAAACCTTAATGGTAGAAAAGCTGATAAATATGTTATTGATAAGATAAAAGAACTAGGTTCTTTAGATATAGATGTTTATGAGTATCTAAAAAAAATGGAAAGTAGAATTATAGAATCCTCTCCAGATGATAAGTCTCAGAAAGAAGAATTGATAGATGAATTGGAAAGATATAAGAAGTCAGTAAGTAATCTTACCCTTCAACTTGCAGAAAGTAAAGGCTCCAGTGTATCAAAGTATATAATTGAACAGATTGAGAAATTTGATAAGAAGATTAAAGAATTGGAATTAAGGCTGAAAAACATGGAACATGAATCAAAAGTGTTAAATGAAAAAAGAGAGAGAATAGTTGAGTATTTAGAGTTGATAAAACATTTCTCTAATAATGTGGATAACCTGAAATTTAAAGAAAAGAATAAATTATTTGCTAGGATTGTTAAAGTAATATTATGGAATGGTGAAAAATTAAATATAAAAATACAGCAATAAAATATTATATTTTATTGCTGTATTTTTATATTTAAACTAATTTATTTAATATCCTATCTACAAATATAAATCTACTTATTCTCCCTATTAAAAATAATTTTATATTTTGTTGAATATAATTATATACCCCTCATCTCTACTTAATTTAACATACTACACCACCTGATCTTTCATATGACATTTATTTTCCCATATGTCTATAGATTCATCTACATCTCTTTCTACACCTTTTTAAAGGTTTATATCTATGGACAATCAAAACATTTTATAAAATACTTATTCTAATAAATCTAGCTTTCTTATTATTAAATTTAAATATATCACTTCTTTTAGCCACAAAAAATGATTTTGTTACTAGTAACTAATTTTATTTATAGGACGATTTTCTGCATCTATAGTATCCTCTCTTATTATGTCTTATATAATTTTTTGGTGTTAACCATTCTCAATTATATAGTATAAGACTAATTATCAAACTGTCTAATTTCACCAAAAATCTCTTGAAAAACTTCACGATATGGGGATATATCATCCAAGAACAATATTCTAAGATTTTTAATAGCTCTGGAACATGATACATAAAGCAAATTCCTGACTCTTTCGTACTTTTTTTTCTCTTCACCAGCAAGGTTTTGTCTTTGTTGATACTGTTGGAAAAATTTAATAAAATAATTAGGATCTCTTCCAAATCTTTTTTCCATTAGTATTAATACATTATCAAATTCAAGACCTTTTGTTCCATGATAAGTATAATAATTAACTTCACTAACTTGATTGTTTCTTATCAACTTATGCCAATTCTTAAGTTCTTCCATAGGGACATTAAGTAGTTCGTTTATCAGTACTCTCATCTGTTCCACTTCTTCATCTGTATTACGCATTGACCAACTATTTCTAATTACATCAAAGAGTGATTCCTTTGATACGATCTCATTAGGAAACAGACTTGAAATTGCTTCTTTATATAACTCTAATTCCAAACTTTCATATATCTTTATCAATTCATCTATATATTCACCAAACTTCTCTACATCAATACTACTTATAATTTTCAGTACTTCTCTAAGTTGAGATATATTCATTTTTCTCAATACTTTTATAGGAAATATATCACATATGGGCGATTGATTATCCTTCACATTAATAAAATGATCAACAAACTCATAAATTATTCTCTGTGCGTACTGTTAATGGTAAAATAAATTCATCAAAAAAGGGAAAGAAAATCCCTCAGTAATATATTAAAATATCCTCTTTAGTCAAGAATTAAAAGAAAACATTTTTGATTAAAGGAGGAAAGAAAGGTGCTGAGGGAAGCAATGTATACAACAATACAAACCCTTTTTGACAAAGGATATAATAAGACTCAAATAGCTGAAATGTTGGAAATTGATAGAGGAACAGTAAGAAATGTATTAAAGAAAATAGAGAATGGTGAAGAAATAAAGAGAAAAAACGTAGCTTCTATCCTAGATCCATATAAAGAAATAATACATATTAAAATTCAGCAAGAATTAAGTGCAATGAGAATATATCAAGATATATCAGAAGAAACCGGATATACAGGGTCCTATGATACCATTAAGAAATATGTAAAAAAATATAAGGATTCAAATAGTAGAGTATATATGGTTAATACTACTCTTCCTGGAGAAGAAGCTCAAGTAGATTTCGGATATGTAGGTAAAATACCTAACCCTTCGGGTGATATTAAGAAGGCATGGGTCTTCTGTATGATACTTAGTTATTCAAGGTTGATGTATTGTGAAATAGTATTTAATCAAGAAGTAAGAACTTTCATTAAGTGTCATGAAAACGCTTTTAGATATTTTGGAGGAGTTACTGAAACAGTTAAAATAGATAATCTTAAAGCAGCTATACTGGAAGCTAATTTTTATGAACCAATATACCAAAGAGAATATGAAGCATTTAATAAGTATTATGGCTTTTTATCAATACCCTGCAGGGTAAGAACTCCTACAGATAAAGCAAAAATAGAATCGGGAGTTAAATATGTGAAAAATAATTTCTTCAAGGGGCGTAGCTTCAATAGTTATGAAGAATATAAAAAAGGTTTATCTAATTGGCTTGAGAACAGATGTAATAGTAGGATACATGGAACAACAAAAAGAATTCCGAAGGAAGTATTCCAAGAAAAAGAGAAACAAACTCTCCGCTCAATTAACCCTAAAGGATATGATTTTGGAATATGGACTACTAGAAAAGTAAATGTTAATTGTCACATAAGCTATGATAGTAACTTTTATTCAGTTCCATATAAGAATATAGGAGAAGATGTAACATTAAAGATATCCGATAAACTAATTAAAATATATAGTCATTATGAGCTAATTGCTACTCATATAAAAATAGAGGGTAAGGGATTGTTCTCCACCAACAATATCCATTACCCCGAGTATAAAGTAAAAACTAAAACACAACTTCAATATGAGTATAGACAAAAAATGCTTGAAATAGGCCCTAGTGCTTTGGAATTTTTTGATAAAGTTTTAGATAAAAATCAAAATCACTGGGGGAAACCTATATATGGTGTCCTTAAACTTAAAGATAAGTTTGGTAGTGATATAGTTGAAAAGGCGTGTAAAAGGGCGTTAGCCTTCGGCTCTATTAAATATCAAACTCTTAAAAATATATGTGAAAAGGGAATTTATGAGCAACCTACAGATACAGGAGTAAGTCTAATCTCCAAAGCAGAAAATGATATTCATAGACCTCTCTCTGAGTATGCAAACCTCTTAAGTTTGAAGGAGGTGAGATAAAATGAATAATATTACTAAAGATTTGAAGACATTAAAGCTCTCTGGAGTAGCAAAAACCTTTGAAATTAGAAATGAGCAAGCCATAAAAGAAAAATTATCTTACATAGAATTTTTAGAACTTCTATTAGATGATGAAATGTCCAATCGAAAAGATAATAGCTACAGAAAAAGAACTGTAAATGCTAGGTTTCCTTCCATTAAGACGTTAGAAGAGTATGACTTTAACTTTCAACCTAAACTTAACAGGCAAGAAATATATAACCTTGCTACTGGTGAGTATATTAGAAAAAAAGAAAATATAGTATTTATAGGTCCACCAGGTACAGGTAAAACTCATTTATCAGTAAGTCTTGGTGTGAAAGCTCTTCAGCAAGGTTATAAGGTTTTATTCACTTCAGTATCTGAAATGATGGAATCACTTTTCGAAGCTAAAGCAGATAATTCTTATCATCGTAAGCTTAAATATTATTTAACACCAGACTTATTAATATTAGATGAGCTTGGCTTTCGACAACTAAATGAGAATATCGTGGATCTTTTTTACGAGATTATCTCTAAAAGATATGAGACAGGATCAGTGATAATTACTTCAAATAAGCCATTTGATGACTGGGGAAGCATTTTTCATGACAGAATTCTTGCCACTGCAATTCTTGATAGAATTGTGCACCACTGCCATTTAATTTTAATAAAGGGAGATAGTTTTAGAATGAAAGAACAGAAACAAAGGATAAAGCAAAGTTAATTTCTTTATACTGAGGTGGTGGATTTTCCTTCCCTTTTTTGAGGGTTTTTCCTTGACACTAACACGTACCCTAATTTAGATAAATCACTACTAAGTAATTCAGTGTTAAGCTGTTCATATCCTCTACCAACAGAATAACATGGCATTTTACTAACAACATTATAAAAGTTCGGCAACCCAGTTTGTTCTGCCACCAATTTGTTGGTTAGAACAAGACAATTCATCTTATTCTCATAATCAATAGACCAATCTGTCTTACACTTCTCCAACATCACTGATATTTGATCTTTAGAACCTTCATACAACTCAACATTTCCACAGTTACTATCTTCATATATAGAAACCTGATCAATCCCATCTGATCTAATTCTATTTATCACATCAATAACTTCAGATGCTGATCTCCGATTAAACTTTTTTATAATTTGTGTTAGTCCAGAATGAGTTTGAAATAATAAGTTCCCAACTCCTTCTTCATAAACATTCTGTGCCGAATCACCATAGTAACCAATAAAAATTGGATGGCCAATTTTATGAGCTGTTTTAGAAAGCCAATTCATTATCTTTACAATCAAAGGATTTGTATCTTGATATTCATCAATAAAAATATATGGATACATATCAATAACAATACGTCTTAACATGTCATATTGCTCAAACATTTTGCTACCATATTCAATTAGTGTATCATGACTTATTTGCATCTTATCCATTCTATCATTATTAACTCTCGTTGTATATTGAACTTTATTGTATTTTGGATCACCTTCCTCAATTCTCATTAGTGCTTTTTCATATCTCTCAATCTTATAAATTATTGAGACTAATTTTCTAAATGTTCCTATATTATGTAATAAAGCATTAAATCTACTTATTTGAGAACCAAACTCTCTTCTATAATCAGTACTTTTCATATCATAACATCTATAAAATTCTGACTTCAATTGATTCATTAAATCTTTGAAATCCTCTTTTTCCGAATCTGCTAATTCATTAAACTTCTGAAATCTTTCTGAATTAATATCATCCTTCATTTCAGTTACTTCATTTTGTAATTTTCTTTTATGAATTTCCACTAATTCATTTTGATATTTTCCAATCAGATCCCACATTCTTTCATGTATAGTAGAAACTAAAACAATATCAGAGTGTCCTAAACGCTCTTTTAACTCCTCTGTAGCTACATTTGTATAGGTAATGCAAATTATCTGCTGTCCATGTTCAATCAAACGTCTTCCATGATTTCTTATCACGTGCCTAAGACTTTCTCTCAATGCATAAGTCTTTCCAGCCCCAGCGCCAGAATCAAAAATCAGACATTCATTACTATCAATTCTCATGTTTATCTGGGCTTGTATATCTTTTTCTCTTTGAAGGTTTTCACTAGTAATTACTTGGAATGATATATTACTCACCTCCATTCAATTTGGTTTTCAACCAAGATAATCCATGTATAATGTATTGTGGTAATATTGGAATACTTTCATGTGTTTCCTCCTGAAGATATCTGTATAACAGACTATTAGCAAAGTCACTTTTGTTATTGGATAGTTTTCTTTGAAGTTTATAGGTCTGTTCTTTTAGTCCACCTTCATCATTTACTATTTTATTATATGTATTTCTCTTTACTTCCTTTAGCACTTCTTCCAGAATATCATTGTCATGATTTGCCAATATAAATGCTTCTTCAAAACTTGTAGGATACACACCTTTATCTTGACATTGATACACAATTTTCATATTTTCGGTTGGTACATTTAAGCTGATTGTTTCAATTGATTCTCCATTCTCATTGTATTTAATTATCGTCTGATTAGTAGTAACTCGACCATCAACTGATGACATTTTTAAATAATTTTTTTTCTCTTCTTCTTCTCGTTTTATATCTAAGTCTGTTATTATTAATGTTGGTACTCTCAATGCTTGTATTAAATTGTGATAAACAAGACCGTGAGAGCCATTAATATTAAAAACTGTAATATAGTGTTTATTCAACATCTCATCATTATCTAAATGATAGTTCAATAATACTTCTTCTGTAATTCCTTCAACAAAAATAACCGCATCAGAGAAAAAAAGTTCAGAAACTCTATATTTTATATGTTTCTTAAGAAACTCAAAATCTTTCTTGTTTTTTTCTTCATTTTCATCTCCTGGTTCATTTGGAGCAACTAAACCATCTTTTAAACAAACAACTTCCGATTCTTTATTATTGCAAGTTATATAATTTATGTAGTCGAATGAACCACCACTATGTATTTTACTATTTAGTATATGTGATGAATGTGTTGTAATTATCAGCTGACTATTGACATTCTTACTCCTTCCTTCAAGCAAAGTTATAATTGCTTCATTTATACTCTTTATAAAATTTTCTTGCATTTGAGGATGCATGAAAGTTTCTGGTTCTTCTATAGATATTAAGTTTATTTTACTGTTAAAAGAATCTTCCGGATACCTCTCCATATACTCTATAAGATCTGCAATTATCATCATAAGATTAGTATATCCCAAACCAAATTGATTCTCAGGTATAAAAAGATCATTCTCAACATACTCATACCTAACTAGTTTATTAAGCATATCATTAAATGAAATATTTGAGCTAAGACGAACTTTAATATGCTCAGATGACTTAATTTTCCCTACAGATTGATTAATACTATCTGTATGCTCTGAATGTAGTTGTTCAGTGACTGACTTATTAAATGATTCTAAAGTTCCTTTGACACCACTATTCTGCTCAAGTATAGAAGCTCGATACTTAACAATCTTATTAAATGCTTTAGAAAGACAGTTTTCACTAGTAACATTATTAGCTTTAATAGATCGCATTTCAATTAATTGTCTTAACTGAAAATTCTTAACAGGCTCATCACTAGCATTGTAGTATCGAATTTTAAATGGTGTAGATTTTACTAACTTAACATATTTTTCATATTCATTGTGGTCATCTACTATTACTTCATCTAAATTACTTATAAATTCTTCAATATTTTCTGGTTCGTATGTCACACGAATAGTTAACTCAGAATCTTGAGCACTAGCAATTGTTATAAAAGGAACAAGATTGCTAATGAGATCAGTACTATCATCCTCTAATCCAATAACTATTTCAAATTTAATTTTAGGTATAGCAGGAACTATATTGTCTGTAGCCTTGGAAGTTACATAATCATCAAATGTTTTTTTCAAGTAGTTCATATTAATATCAGTAAAACTAAGTCCAGAACTTTTATCTAGTAAATATTCTAGAGCTTTAATAATTGTAGTCTTACCAGTATTGTTCTTCCCAACAATCAATGTAGTAGTTTTTGCAATATTTATACTTTTATTTCTGTTTTCGTTACCTTTAAAACCTCGCGAATCAACAAATCCAACAGCATTGTTACTTTCACCAAATTTTCTAAAATTTTCTAATCGAAAGCTCTTTAAATACACAACTAGTCCCCCTTATTTCTCATCACAACAAATGCTCTATATAATTATTCTTCATAGTAAATTCTATTCCCTTCTTTTTTTCTACTATTTTTCTACTATTTTCCTTATATTTCTTCAATTTTCTTCCATCATTACGTAGACATAGCAGAAGCTATATCTATGGCAGACAAAGTTGTAGTTCTATCTAATAGACCAGCTTATATAAAGGACATCATAGATATCAATCTTACCTGTCCTAATTGTGAGAGAAGTCCTATGAAATCTAGAGAAGCTCCTGAGTTTAAAGATTATTTTAATCAAATATGGAAGGAGCTAGATATTCATGTCAAATAATAATAATTTATCAAAAGAACATGAGAGATATATAAAATCTATAAAGAGAAGAAAACAATACATTAGATTTAGTCAAGTTAGTATACTTGTATTGTTTTTCGGTATATGGGAACTATTAGCTCAATTTGAGTTTATTGATGCATTTTTAACTAGTTACCCTTCTGCAATGTTTAAACTATTTTTTAGATTAGTTAGAGATGGTTCTTTATTTAATCATATAGGTATATCATTGATGGAGAATGTTATTGGTTTTGTTGCTGGAACTATACTAGGTATTCTTATAGCAATATTACTATGGTGGTCTGAGTTTATATCAAAAGTATTAGATCCGTACCTAGTAGTATTAAATAGTTTGCCTAAGACTGCATTAGCCCCTATCATAATTCTATGGGTTGGTGCAGGATACTCGGGAATCATTGTTACTGCTATTTCAGTTTCAATTGTGGTTACCATTATGAATGTATATAATGGGTTTAAGGAAGTAGATCCTGAAAAAGTAAAGATGTTAAAAACCTTTGGTGCTACTAAATTTCAGACCCTTAGAAAAGTTATTCTTCCCTCTAGTGTTCCCGCGATGATTAGTTCTTTAAAGATAAATATTGGTTTATCTTGGGTAGGGGTAATAGTTGGAGAGTTCTTAGTATCTAAAGCTGGAATAGGATATTTGATAGTATATGGTGGTCAAGTATTTAAACTAGATTTAGTTATGATGAGTGTTATGGTATTAGCAATACTGGCTGCAGTGATGTATCAAGGTGTAGCTCTTATAGAGAAGAAATATATGAAGTGGAGACAGTAAAACCAAGTTCATTTGAGCTTGGTTTTTTATTGTATTCATATAGAATCTATTTAGGATAATAAGCTATTTCAATAATGTTTCCTTCTGCATCTTTAAAATGAAAATAGTAATAAGGAACTCTTTTATTTGTGGAATTGTACTAGCCCATCTATCTTTTTAATCTTTCTCATTAAAGATTGATTATTTTATAATTGTATAATACTATTGATATATATTTATTGTTAATAAATATGACATAACTCTCAAGAATTTATTTATATATATAACCTAGTATTTTGGAGAATACGGGATTAGTAGCATATCACTATATGATTCTTAAAAGCATTATTTAAATTATAATACTAGGAGGGAAAGTATGAAAGAAAAAGTATCATATAAAAGACCAATTATGTTTTCAATTCTTTTAGGCTTATTACTAATATTATGTATCACTGTAGCATCTGCAATTGCTGTGGCATTAGAATTAACTGACATAGGAGTATTAGTTGCTCAAGGACTGGCATTTTTATTTGTAGCAATTATTATTACTCTATATATGAAAAATGGAAAGAGATCCTTATCAGAGTTCGGTTTTGAAAAATTGAATATTTCCAAATCAAAAGAAGTTTTATACTACATACCATTACTTGTTATAGCATTAGTCCACCCTCTTATTGGTGGTTTTGATACCGATCTTAAAATAATAGAAGTTTTTATTATTCTTATTTTTGCATTTTTAGTGGGATACACAGAGGAATCTATATTTAGAGGAATTATTAAGAAAAAGCTAGAATTTAAAGGCAAGATTTATTTCATTGTTTTTTCTTCTACATTCTTTGGTATTCTCCATGTAGCAAATGCATTTAGTGGAAAAAATTTAACCTCTGTCATCTTACAAGTAGTAAATGCATTTTTAGTAGGATTAATTCTTTCAACGCTTATAACTATAGTTCATAATATTATTCCATTAATAGCATTTCATTTTCTATATGATGCTCTTGCATTAATGACGAATAGCAGTATTTCTGAGAAAGAGACCTTGGTACTAATAGTATTAACTACCTTGTACACCCTTTATGGAATTTATTTAATATTTAAGTTAAAACAATCATTAAGACTAAGTAAAATACAATTCAAAGATCAAAGAGTATAAAACAATATAATACTTTTTAAAATTCTCCCTCTAAAAACCATAGGGGGTTTTTTAAGTTATAAATATAAAGAAGGCTTACTATTTTTATAATACTTTCAAAGACAATATAAACTATCTATTCTTTGTATCTTTTATAACCTCTTCAGTTACAAGTTTACTACCAAGCAATACTATAGATGCTCCTGTACCACGATGAACAGAACTCCCTACAAAATAAAGATTTTCCACTGTTGGTGATTTTATATGAGGTCTAAAGTAATTTGTTTGAGTAAGAGTATGACTTAAACCAAAGCCTGCTCCTCCATAAGAATTAAATTTTTCTTCTAAGTCTTTAGGCGTAAGATAACTTTCATACACTATCTTTTCTTCTATATCTTCTAATCCTTTAATCTTACAAATAGAGTTTATAACCCTTTGTCTCAAAATGTTTATAGTTTTCTCATCCCAAGTAGTATTATTAAATAAAAGGTTTGGAACACGAACAACAATACTTAAACATTCAATGCCTTCTGTACTCATAGTTTCATCTATACTACTTGAACAATATATATATAATGAAGGATTTTTTGGTAATTTACCTTTGAATGCATTTTCTATATTTTCTTTAAAGTCCTATCCCAAATACATATTATGTACCGTTAGGTCTGGATATTTCTTCTTCAACCCAAGATATATAATAAAAGTTGAACATGAATATTTCATCTCAGATATTTTTTTTGAAGAGTACTTTCCTTTCCATCTATTATCTTTAATAAGTTCATTCATTGCATATGGAAAATCAGCATTACAAATAATAATATCTCCATACTGTTTATTTGTATTTGTTTTAACTCCAATGGCTTTACCTTCAGAAATTAATATTTCTTCTACATTTGTATTATTCTCGATTGTACCACCTAATTCAAAAATAAGACGTTCAAGAGCTTTTATATAGGAATACATTCCTCCTTTAAGGTACCATAGACCATAAATCTGTGATATGGTTGGTACCAGAGTATAAATATTAGGCCCATTATAAGGTGAAATCCCTACATATAGAGATTGAAAACATAGAAATTTACGTAAATTTTCATCTTCAATATATTTTGAAATAAATCTATAAGAATTTGAAAGTGTTCTTAACCTTAAGGCTTGACTTAGAATTTTAGGATTAAAAAAATCTAATGGAGTTCTAAAGGTCCTTTGTAAAAAAAAGTTGTTTGCAATTTGATATTTTTTGTAAACATCACCTAAAAATCTAAGGTATCCATGACAATCATCTATAGAAATTGATTCAAGATTTTCAGATAATTTTGTTATATCAGTAGAAAAATCACGTCTAGTTCCATCACTATAATTAACTCTATATATAGGATCTACACTTAAAAATTCTAAATAATCTCTATAGTCTTTATCTGCATATTCAAATACCTCTTTATATACTTCTGGTGTCATCAAAATTGAAGCAGTTAAATCAAACTTAAAATTATCTGTTTCTATTTGATTTACCTTTCCACCTATATTTTGTTCTTTCTCATAGACCTTTACTGAATATCCTTTACTTAATAACCTAACTGCTGTAGCTAATCCACCTACTCCAGCTCCAATAATTATTACATTTTTACTGATTAGGATCTCCTCCTTATACTATGACCTATTAGTATCTTCTCCTTTTAAAATAAGTTAATACATCTATATCTAGTATCTGATGTAACAATTATTCAAAGTATACAAATACTTTAACAATAGCTCTATAACAAAAATCAATAAATTTAAAGGTATTATCCTATTTCATGTAGAACTTTTTTAATACAACAATAGTAAAATTATATTTAATTAAATCGTAATATATTGACAACTTTAAGCAAGGTAGGATAGGAAATAACAGTTATATCTTGGTACAATTTATACATGGAGGTGCGAAAAATGGATTTTATTCAAAACTTGCAGAGGGCGATTGACTATATGGAAGAAAATATATTGGAACCGATTACCTACGAAGATGTAGCAAAACATGTCTATATGTCCAACTATCATTTTCATAGAACCTTTAGTTTAGTTACTAATATTACAGCAAATAAATATATTAGAAATAGAAGATTATCTATGGCAGGACAAGAACTCTCTATATCGGATGCAAAGGTGATTGATATAGCATTGAAATATGGTTACGATTCCCCAGAAAGTTTTACTAAAGCATTTACAAGATTTCATGGTATATCACCAAATAAAGCAAGGAATGCAGGTACAGAATTAAAATCTTTTAATCCCCTCATAATTAAAATAAAATTGGAAGGTGGTACTGTTATGGACTATAGGATCGAGGAAAGAGAACCATTTAAACTATTAGCTAAAGTTAGAAAATTTAAAAATGAAATAATTTCAGAGGAAGGAAATACTGATATACCAGACTTTTGGAAAGAATCTAGTGAAAATGGAGTGTTTAATGTTCTAAAACAAAAGGCTAGTAATTACGATGTTTATGGAGTTTGTGCCCCCATATCAAAAGAAAGTACACATTTTGATTATGGTATTGGTATGGAATATAGTGGTGATACTGTGCCAGAAGGATATAAAATATGGGAGGTAAAACCTACATTATGGGCTGTATTTAAGTGTATTGGTAAAGATCCTGAATGTATAGGAGAAATATGGGAAAGGATTTTTTCAGAGTTTCTTCCTAGCTCAGAGTATAGCATGCTTGATGATACTGATTTTGAACTTTACTCAGAGAATTTAGGTGAAAATGTATTTTGTGAAATTTGGATTCCTGTAAAGAAGAAGTAAATCATGATTATTAATTTAATCTTAAGAAATCTGCTTCTTATATAATCTACGTAAAATATAAAGGTATAGGCTATGTAAAATGGACCCTATAAAGTAGACAGTTTAAAAAAGAGGCATATTGCCAAACTAAACTGACTC
>NZ_WSFT01000023.1 GCF_016820655.1 Anaeromonas frigoriresistens | reverse complement strand
ATAATAATCTCTTGATTTCATTCTTCCATCACAACCAGCCATTACAAAGAATCTCTTGATTGCACCAGTTTTAACAGCATCTACAACTTTATCAGCTAACTGCATTACCTGATTGTGAGCAAACCCACCAACTATTTCTCCTTTTTCTATTTCAGTTGGAGACTTGCATTTTTTAGCATGAGCTATGATCTTACTAAAATCTTTATTTCCATTTGAATCTTTTTCAATATGTGTTAATCCTTCAAAACCAACTGCACCAGTTGTATATACCCTATCTCTGTAAGAAGCTTTTGGTGGTACTAAACAGTTTGTTGTCATAAGAATTGGTCCATTAAAGCTTGCAAACTCTTTGTCTTGTTTCCACCATGCATTACCATAGTTTCCTACGAAATGATCGTATTTCTTAAATGCTGGATAGTAGTTTGCTGGTAGCATCTCACTATGAGTATATATATCTACTCCAGTTCCCTTAGTTTGTTCTAATAGTTGTTCCATATCACTTAAATCGTGTCCACTTATTAATATGGCTGGATTATTTTTTACGCCTATATTTACTTTAGTTATTTCTGGATGGCCGTATTTACTTGTGTTAGCAGTATCAAGTAATGCCATAACGTCCACTCCAAACTTACCGGCTTCCATATTAAGGGCTACTAAATCATCTGCAGTTAAACTATCGTCTAAAGTAGCAACCAATGCTTTTTGTAAAAATCCATTTATTTCAGCTTTATCATGATTTAAATTATTAGCATGATGTAAATATGCAGCCATACCCTTTAATCCATAAATTAATAGTTCTCTTAAAGATCTAATATCTTCATTTTCTGTTGCAAGTATACCTACTGTTTTAGATTTTTCATCAAACTCTTTTTCACTGGTTGCACTCCATGTTGCTGCATCATGGAAGTTTTCAAGTTCTATTATTGCTTTTGATTTCAATCCAAGGGCATTTTTGATTTTATCTAAAAATCCTCCTTCGATTTCTCCACCAGCTTTTACTATTTCTTTTTTCATTGTTTCTCTTAATTCTAAGGCTTTATTAATTCTTTTAATAAATGTATTTCTATCAAAGTTTGCATTTGTAATAGTTGAGAATAAACTATCAACTATAAAATGATCCACCTCTTTATTTCTTATTCCTAGCTCTCTTCCTTTAGTTGAATATATTGATATTCCTTTTAAAGTAAATATCAATAAATCTTGAAGATTAGCAACCTCTGGGCTTTTACCACAAACCCCAACTTTGGTACAACCAGTTCCTTTTGCTGCTTCTTGACATTGATAACAAAACATACTCATATATTATTCCTCCATTTATATAATTATTTAATAATCTTTTTGAATAAATAATTGATAATTATTTAACTTAGTTTTTCTTACATATTGTATTGAAGATCCTTTATTACTATATAACTTCTCTCTATATACATAATAAAGGATTCTTAATATAAAAACTGTGATATTAATCACCAAATAGAACTTTTATATATTTATTTTGTTTCAAAAATAAATAGACATGGAAACCCATGTCTATTTATAACCTTTAAAGTATGTTTCTCTATTATACATATAACCACCAAAGTCAATATAATCAGCTACTTGTGCTTTAGGGCCTAACTCTACCCCTTCTAGCACTTCTTCTTTAAATACATTAAATCCAGTTCTATCTACAATATATCCTATATGTTCTTTTGGTAAGGATCTATCAATATATCTACCTACATAATCATAGGTATTTTTAATAATTTTTACTATAGAATCTTCATCTACCCACTTTATAAATGGCATTGCAAGTCTTGGATTCCTTTTTCCTGTCCTACCCATTATTACTAGTCTATAATATTTCTCCTCACTTCTTGTCATAGCTCCTGTAGGACATTTTAATACACATTCTCCACAGCCAATACATTTTTCCTCATCTCTTATTACAGAGTAGTTTTCAAATTTCAATGCTCCAGTAACTTTCTTCTTACATACCTTAACACATGCTTCACAGCTTATACATCTACTCTCATCATATTGAGGTTCAGTTGTAGCTATGATACCAAAATCCTGCATATGAGCTTTTATACAGTCATTAGGACATCCTGTAATAGCAATTTTTACATGATAATCATTGGGAAAAATTTCTTTCTCTATCTTCTTTGCTAAATCAGTAGTATTAACATTAGCATATTGACATACTTTATTTCCAATACATGCTGATACATTTCTTGTTCCTGCTGCTGGATATCCCTTTAAGGGATCTTTTATATCAACTCCAATATTTAGCTCTAAACCTTCTAATATTGGCTTTATCATTTCATTTATTTCATCCATATATTTAAAATCGATATTAGGAACTTCAAATCCTTGCCTAGTAGTAATGTGAACACTGCCATCACCATATTTGTCTGCTATTTCTTTTATAATATCAAAGTATCTTACATCTAAGTGTCCCCCGGGGACTCTTATTCTCAAAGCAGTTTTACCTCTTGTCTTAGTTATTCTATATGCATTTTTCTTTACAGCTTTTGTGTTTAAATCCATAAGATCACCCCTTTAGTCTATTAGATTTTTTGCTTTGGTATAATTAAATACTGGTCCCTCTAAACACACATAAGTTTCATCTATTTTACAATGTCCGCATTTTCCAATTCCACAACTCATTTTTCTCTCAAAGGAAACCCATATTTTTTCTTCTGGGAAATTATTATTTAAAAACTCTAAACTTGCAAATTTCATCATTATAGGGGGACCCACTATTATTACTTCTGTTTGATTATAATCTTCTTCATTAATTTTAGGTATATATTTAGTTATAAGTCCTGTATTACCTTTCCAGTTTTCATCTCCATTATCAACCGTTAAAATAACATTTATTTTATTTTTCCATTTCTCTATTTCTTCATTAAATAATATATCTTTAGGAGATTTAAATCCTATTATAAGTTTGAAACTCTTAAGTTCTTCTATATGTTCATAAAAATAGTTAACTATACTTTTAACAGGGGCTAATCCTGTACCACCAGCAACTATAACAAGATCTTTCCCTTTATAATCTTCTAAATTAAATCCATTTCCATAAGGTCCTCTAGCAAATAGATAATCCCCTTCTTTTAATTCAAATACTTCATCAGTTAGTTTTCCTACTCTTCTTATAGTCATATCTAGATATCCATCACCAAAATCACTTATAGATATTGGTGCTTCTCCTACTCCAGGGATAGATATTTCTAAAAACTGACCATTTTGCGGGTTTATATCACTTTTAAATCTAAATGTATAGTCTATATCAGTTTCTTCAGTTACATTAATTATTGGAAGTTTAAATGGTACATATGGATTATTCATTTTTATCTCCCTCCACTATTTGATTAAGTTTATTTATACATTTTGAGAATGATATATACTGAGGACATACATCTGTACATCTTCCACAACCTACACACATATGGAATCCGAATCTTTTATAAAAATCATTTATTTTATGCATAGTTTTAAATCTCATTCTATCTCCATATTTTTCTCTAAAGGTATGTCCACCTGCCATATCTGTAAATCCATCCACATGGCATCCAGCCCATACTCTCCTTCTTTCACCGACTTTTTTATTTTTATCATAAAATACATCCTGCATAGAAAAACAACTACATGTAATACATGATGTATTACACCTTCCACACCCTATACATCTTTGTGAGTACTCTTTCCATATTGGGTTTTCAAATACTTCATTAGTAAGACTCTCAGGGTCTGGAATATTAACTTCTATTTTATTTTCCTTAATATAATCTGGTTTAAAGTCAATTTCATCTCCATTTTCATTAAAATAACTTTCTATTTCATTATCTTGAATATCTAAATAAACATCATTGTCATTTACTCTTATAGCAAGGGAGTAATTATCAGTCTTATTAGCCTCCATAGATACACAGTAACAACTATCAAATCCTTCTGTACACTCTATCATAAAGAACTTTACTTTTTCTCTTAGTCTTTTATAATACACGTCTTCGTGGGGTCCATTTTGTAAGAATATAGAATCAAGCCTCTTAATTCCATTTATGTCACAAGGTCTTAAGAATACTATCACTTTCTTGTCGTCAACTTTTGATTCTTTAACCTCTCCATCAGTGAAGTAAAATAATGTTTGTCTTATAGGATGAATTATTTCCTTTGGTGAAAAGTAAGATTTTTTATCAAATACTATTTCATCAAAGTTATCTATTTCTCCATATCCAACTACATCTGTATCAGAGAACCGTCCTTTGCTTTCTATATTTTTTGGACCATATATTTTATAGTTCTCTTTTAATGAATCTAGAACTTTATTGAAGTTCTCAAATCCCATCTTAACTCCCATTAGTCAAACCTCCCATAGTCTTTTGTTAATAATTTACCATACTCATCCATAGTACTACGTGATATGTATCACACGTTTATAATTTAACATAGGGAAATAAAAAAATATGTGACATATATCACATATTTATTGTTATTTAATATTATAAGTATTTTTCAAAGCTTTATTAGCCGCCTCAATAGTTATTTCTATATCCTCATCACTATGGGCATAGGTTATAAACCAACCTTCGAATTGTGATGGAGGAAGAAGTATTCCTTCTTCTATCATTTTTTTAAAGAAAATGCTATATTTTTCTGTATCACATTCTTTCACATCATCATAATTAGTAAAAGGTCCTTTGCCAAAGAATAAACATATCATTCCTTTTATCCTATTTACATGACAGTCTATATTGAGATTATCTATTATATCATTTAATCCATTTTCTAATTTAATAGCTTTCTTTTCTAGCTCTTTATAAATATTTCTATTATCTTTTAATTTAGTTATAAGGTTATATCCCATGTTCATTGCTAGTGGATTTCCAGATAGGGTACCTGCCTGATAAACATCTCCTAATGGTGAAATATTACTCATGATATGTTTTTTACCACCATAAGCTCCTACAGGTAGTCCTCCTCCAATAATTTTACCAAAACAAGTTATATCAGGGTCTATACCAAATTCCTGTTGTGCTCCCCCATAGGATAATCTAAATCCAGTTATAACCTCATCAAATATTAGTAAAGAATCATATCTACTCGTAATATCTCTTAATCCTTCTAAAAAACCTTCAATCGGAGGTACTACCCCCATATTGCCGGCTACGGGCTCAACTATAATACAGGCTATATCATCGCCATATTCATTAAAAGCTTTTTCAACTGATTCTAAGTCATTATATTTACATACTATAGTATCCTTTACTACATAATCTGGTACTCCAGGACTTGTAGGCACATTAAATGTAATTGCACCTGATCCAGATTTAACTAATAAAGAGTCCGAATGACCATGATAACATCCTTCAAATTTAAGTATTTTATTCCGTTTAGTATAAGCCCTTGCTAATCTTAAAGCACTCATAGTAGCTTCAGTCCCAGAGTTAACCATTCTAACCATATCTACTGATGGATAACTTTCTACTATAAGCTTTGCCATTTTTACTTCTATTTCTGTTGGAACTCCAAAACTTGTTCCATTTTTTAAAATATGATCAATACCATCTAATACTTCTTCATCGCTATGTCCTAATATTAAAGGTCCCCAAGAACATATATAGTCTATGTATGAATTCCCATCAACATCATATATCTTACTTCCCTTCCCTTTTTCAATAAAAATAGGATCAAGATCTACTGACTTAAATGCCCTTACTGGACTATTTACACCTCCAGGGATGTACTTCTTAGCATCTTCGTATATTTTTTTGGATTTTTTAAACATACTCTTCCTCCTTCAGAAGCCTTGCTATATCTTTGGCAAAATAAGTTATTATTATATCTGCTCCTGCTCTTTTTATAGAAGTAATTGTTTCTAATATTGCATCTTCACCTAAAATGTCATTTTTAATAGCATTTTTTAGTATGGCATATTCTCCACTTACATTATAAGCTGCTATTTTTATATTAAAGTTATCTTTTAATCTTCTAATGATATCTAGATAAGCTAGAGCAGGTTTAACCATTATAATATCTGCTCCTTCTTCTATGTCTAATGACGCTTCTATTAGTGCTTCATCACTATTAGCAGGATCCATCTGATATGACCTTCTATCCCCAAATGTAGGGGATGAGTGGGCAGCATCTCTAAATGGCCCATAATAAGATGAAGAATATTTTACACTGTAGCTCATAATTGGAATATCTACAAAACCATTTTTATCTAATTCACTTCTTATATATCTTACTCTACCATCCATCATATCCGATGGAGCCACCATATCAGCTCCTGCTTTAGCATGACTTACCCCGATACGACCTAGATATTTAAGAGTTTCATCATTGTCTATGAACCCATTTTCATTTAATATTCCACAGTGTCCATGACTTGTATACTGACACATACATATATCTGTTATCACATATATGTCCTTGTGATTTTCTTTTATTTCTCTCACTGCCTTTTGAACTATACCATCTTCAATATAAGCTTCTTTTCCACACTCATCTTTATTTGTTGGAACACCGAATAAAATAACATATCTTATTCCTAAATCTTTTAACTCTTTTATTTCTTCATCTAATTTGTCAACTGAATAATGATAACAATCTGGAAGGGATTTTATTTCTTTTTTTATATTTTCCCCCTCTACAATAAACAAAGGATAAATTAGGTCTTCTATATTAACCTTAGTTTCTCTAACAAGCTTTCTAATACCTTCGTTCCCTCTAAGTCTTCTTGGTCTTTTGATTATATTCAATATTATTCCTCCTTGGTACTAGTTACTAAAGATTCTATTATTCCATTTATAGTGGACTCTTGTGCTTCTTTATAAACTTTTAGATTAAAGTCTTCTATAGTTTTACTGGTAATAGGTCCTATAGAAATTATTTTTATTTTTTTCAATAAATGAATATTTTCAAATCCTAATATTTTAATAAAGTTTTTAACAGTTGAAGAACTGGTAAAAGTTATATAATCTATTTTATTAACTTTAATAAGATTTGAAACCTCTTTATATTTATCTTCCATTACTGTATTGTATATTACTACCTCTTCTACAGCACAAAACTTTTCTAATTCTTCTATCAAGTATTCTCTTCCTTGATTTCCTCTAGGAATTAAGATATTATCATTTTTATTTACTATTAATTTTAGTTCATCTACTAGACTTTCACTCACACTTTTTTCTGGTGTAATATCAGAAACTAAACCATAATCTCTTAATAACTTATTAGTTGACTTACCAATAGAAACTATTTTTAAATCCTTTAAAACTCTTGAGTCATATCCCATTTCAAATAGTTCTTCAAAGAATATCTTAATACCATTTACAGAAGTAAATATAATGTATGAATAATCCTTTATATTTTTTATAGTATATTTAAGCTTTTCATTTTTTTCTATTTTTTCTATTTTAATAGTTGGAAGCTCGATCGAATTTCCACCTAAGGCCTCAATTTTTTCTAATAAACTACTATTTTGTGCCCTTGATCGAGTAATTATTATATTTTTACCTAACAGTTGCTTTTCTTCAAAGAAATTAAGTTTATCTCTTAATCTAACTACATCTCCTATAACTGTCAAACTAGGAGAAGATATTCCCTTTTCCTTAACCTTTTGATAAATATTATTTAATGTTCCTACTAATACTTTTTGATTGCTAGTTGTTGCTTGATGTATTATTGCAACTGGAGTATCACTATTCATCCCGTGATGAATTAAATCCTGGGTTATATTAGGTAAGTTTTTCATACCCATTACAAACACCAGAGTCCCTTTTAATTTAGCTATTGTTTCAAAATTTAATTCATCATCATTCTTTGTGTGACCTGTAAATACATGAAAAGATGATGAATAGTCTCTATGTGTTATAGGTATTCCGCCATATGTAAGTCCTCCTATTGTAGAGGTTATCCCAGGGACTACTTCAAAGTTTACATTATTATCATAAAGAATTTGTCCTTCTTCGCCACCTCTACCAAAAACATAAGGATCTCCACCCTTTAGCCTTACCACTAGTTTCCCTTCTCTTGCTTTATCAACTAATAGGTTGTTTATATCCTTTTGCTTCATTATATGATTATTAGGCTTTTTCCCCACATATATAAGTTCGCAGTCTTCTTTAACTTCTTTTAAATATCTTTTATTTATTAATCTATCGTAAACTAATACTTCTGCTTTTTTTAAAAGTTCCATCCCTTTATATGTTATTAGATTAAAATCGCCTGGTCCTGCTCCAACTAAATAAACTTTACCCTTCATATTTTCTCATCTCCATCATTATTTCATCAGCTAGCTCTTTGCCTATTTTTTCTTCTTCGCCAATATTTCCTGTTATACTTTTTTTTATTAAAATACTTCCATCATCACTACCAAATAATCCATTTAATATTATCTGTTCTTCATTAACTATACATAATGCGCCAATTGGTATATGACAGCTTCCATTCACACCCTCTAAAAAAGCCCTTTCTGCTTTTACTTGAATAGCTGATTTTTCATCCCTAATCTTTTCTATCATTTCTTTCAATCTTATATCATCTTTTCTTATTTCTAAAGCTAATGCTCCTTGACTGGGAGCAGGTAACATTTCATCTTCATTAAAATAATAATTTATTTTTTCATTAAGTCCTAATCTTTTTATACCTGCAGCAGCTAGTATAATCCCATCAATATTCATTTCATCTATTTTTCTTATTCTACTATCAATATTTCCCCTTATAGGTACAATCTTAATATCAGGTCTAACTTTTAAAAATTGATACTTTCTTCTTTTGCTTCCTGTTCCTATTTTTCCACCTATAGGTATATCCTTTAAGTTTGATAAACCCTCTCTAAGAATTAAAACATCTCTATAATCTTCTCTTTTAGGTACTCCAGCAAAGATTAATCCCTTAGGTAATTCAGAAGGCATATCTTTAAAGCTATGGATTGCTAAATCTATTTCATTTTGAAGTAAAGCTTTTTCTATCTCCTTAACAAATAATCCTTTATCTCCGATTTTATCTAAAGAAACATTTTGTATTTTATCCCCTTTTGTTTTGATAACCTTTACTTCAAATAATGCCTTAGGAAAATTTTCTCTTAATTTATCTATAACCCAGTTTGTTTGACTTAAAGCAAGTTTACTACCTCTAGACCCCACTACTATTTTCATAATTTTTCCTCCTTTCTATTAATTCTTCATAGCTTAAATCCACTAATTCATTTAGTAAGTCTTTCTTCTTCTTACTATCTTGAAACTTTTTCAATATTATCTCTCGTATTTCCCCTAAAACCTTAATATAATCTTCATAATCAACAGGGTATTCTTTTTCTAATTTTGTTCTTATTTTTTTACTTAAAGATGGACTCTTCCCATTTGTTGACACTGATATACTTAAATCTCCCCTTTTAAAAGTGGAAGGAACTATAAAGTTAGAATTATCCACATCATCTACTACATTACAAAGTATATTGTTGTTTTTACAATAAATTGATATTTCTTTATTAGTCTTTCTACAATCCGTTGCAGCTATTATTATAAAAGACCCTTTTATTAATTCCTCTTTATATTTAGATTTAATTGGATTTATTTTATCATTTATTTGTTCGAACTCTTTTATGAATTTTGGACTTATTACTGTAATATCCCTACTATATTCTAGTAGGTTTAATGTTTTTCTAAAAGCAACTTTACCTCCACCTATTATTGATATTTTCTTACCAGATAAATTTAACATTATAGGATAAAACAAACTAATCACCTCTACTTATATCATATAAATTTTCTAAGGAATTAATGTACTCATCTAATATATCTTCATTATCAGTTTCTTTTAACTTTAATATAGGTTCTCTAATTAATCTTTTTAAAGCTGAGTTAAGCATTTTGTCTATTATTTTTTTATCTCTATTGTCTAACTCTACTTTTTTATATATATAGTCTAAAGTTTCATCTTTTATTTTTTTACTTTTATTGTTCAAATGTTCTATTACGGGGTCAGCCTTTATACTTTTTAACCATAACATAAATTCATCTATGCTTTCCTGAATTATTTCAATAGCCTCCTCTGAAATGTCTGCTCTTCTTTTTTCATTTTCATAAGATATTTCTTTTAGGTCATCTATATCATATAGATGAATACTTTTATGATTTTTAATCTTTATATCTACATCCTTTGGCATGGCTAAATCTAGTATATTAAGCTCACTATTTATCTCTTCCATTTCATTAGCTTTGATTATTACATGGGGTGATGATGTGGAAGTAATTAATATATCAACTTCTCTTAAAATATCATATCTATCATAATAGTCTATTGGTATTACATTTGGATAATCCTTTGATAAATCTATAACCTTTTGATGGTTTCTATTAATCATATATATTTTATTTAAATTTTCTTCTAATAAGTATTTTAGAGTTAATTTTCCCATCTTGCCTAACCCTATGATTAAAGCATTTTTATCCTTTAATGTACTTAGCTTTTTCTTTAAGAACTTAACTCCGATATAACTAATAGAAATAGGATGTTCTGAAATCTTAAGTTCACTTTTAATTTTTTTAGAAATAGAAATCGCTTCTCTAAATAACTTGTTTAATACTTTTTTACTTCCTCCTAAATCCATAGCAAATTCATGGGCCTCTTTGACTTGACCAAGTATTTGATCTTCTCCTAACACTATTGAATCTAGACCGCTAGCTACATTATAAAGGTGTATTATAGCTTCTTTATTCTTTTTTACATACAGATAATCTTTCACATTGTTAATATCAAAGAATTTACTATAAAAGTCTTTTATTTTATCAATTTTTTCATCTAGTTTATTTTTATATTCTACGATGTATATTTCACTTCTATTACAGGTAGAAAGAATTACTACCTCATCTATTCCTTGGTCTAATAATATGTTTATTGCCACAATTTTTCTAGTATCAATAAATGCTACTTTTTCTCTAACAGAAGTAGCCGCTGTTTCGTGGTTTAATCCTATAACTGCAAATTTCAATATTATCACCATTCCTTACTACCTATTATAAAGAAATAATTAAATAGCCAACGTCTAAATTTATTGGCTATTTATACATTCTTCTATCTTTTGAATATATATTTTAATAAATTCTTCATTTTCCCCTAGTCCATGGGTATAGACTGATACATCAAACCCATTATCCAATAGAATGTTTTTCCAAGAATCTTTATTATCTCCAGCCATATGGACTTTTCCATGATATCCAAAGGTTAAAGTAAGAGATGCTAAATATGATTTTGTAGTTTTTTATAACTTATATTCCCAAAATTTTTACTACCATGACCCATTAAAACTATACCTTTATTATCATCAAGATCTTTAAATTTGGAAACAATTATATTAACAATATTATCATAATCTTTAGCTTCAATAAAAACCGGTTTTCCAATTTCTATTTTATCAAATTCTTCCTCATATTTACTACTTACTTGTACTATTTTTTCATATTCTAATCCAGCTATTAAATGAAGAGGTTGAACAATTACCTCTTTATATTTATCTTTCTTAATTTGATCTAAAGCCTCATGCATTAAATAGATTTTTATTCCTTTTTTTTCTTTTAGTCTATTTATAATTATTTCAGATGTAAATCCAAGTATTACATCATACTCTTTAAACTTGTTATTTATATTTTCTATTATTTTCATAATAATATTTTCAAATTCATCTAAAAACTTGTTCCATATCCTGCATCTAGTATTATTCTTTCCCTATTCATATAATCCTCTTTCGAAATGACCTATATATAGTTATACCCCTTATTAAAATCTTTATTTTTATTTTATTAAAACTACTATTAATATTATGTGATTTTTATCACAGTATATATTTCATATATTGCTTATTATAATATTAGATACTTATATTTAAGGAGGGCTAAATAATGAATTTACCCAAATATGCAGTTTTGCAAAAGGTAAGAGATGGTAAAAGAACCTATGGCATTACTCCAAGAATCCCTGGAGGCTTTGTGAAGACTGATGAGATGATAAAAATAGCAGAAGTTGCAAAAAAATATAAAGGTACTTTAAAAATTACTTCTGGACAAAGAATTGCTATCCTAGGAATTGAAGCAGAAGATGTGGAAAAAGCATGGAAAGAATTAGATATGGATCCTGCAGTACTTTCTCCTTATTCTGTTAAGAATGTAGAGATGTGTCCTGCATCATTTTGTAAAAGATCAAAACAAAATTCTTTAAAGCTCGGTATGCGATTAGAAAAAAGGTTTTATGGAGCTAAAACACCAAATAGAACTAAAATAGGAGTTGCAGGATGTAGAAATGCCTGCGGTAGTGTTCATTCTAAAGATATCGGAGTTATAGGTATAGAAGAAGGCTATATAATAACTGCTGGTGGTAGTGCAGGTTTTCATCCAAGACAAGATAACATTATAGCTGAAAACTTAAATGATGATGAAGCTTTTATGATGGTAGAAGCAATATATGATTTTTACAACGAAGAAGCTGAGTTTGGAGAAAAGCTAGGACCTTTTATAGATAGAATATCTTTAGACACCTTCAAAGAAAATGTTTATAAAATCTATAAGGAAAAGATGGGATTGTGATTAAAATCACATAAATAAAATTCATTATATTTTATAATGAATTTATATTACTTTTAACAATTAAAAAGGGTCATTGATTCTTCTTTCACTTAGAAAAGTTAAAAAAATAACAAGATGGGAATGATTATGATGGAGAAAGGTATGCTTAAACCAAATGAAATTGTTAAAGCAACAATAAATGCAGGAATAAACAAAGCAAAATTATCCTCATTACAAATGATACTCCTAGGAATATTAGCTGGAATTTTTATAGGATTTGGGGCTCATGCAAATATAGCTATATCTCAAACTTTAGGAAGATTTGATATTGGGGTTGCCACATTTATGGGAGCTGCAGTATTTCCAGTAGGACTTATGTTAGTTTTGATAGCGGGAGCTGAATTATTTACTGGAAACAATCTTATGACTTTAGCTTTAATGGATAGAAAAATCACTTTCTCTCAATTATCTAAAAATTGGTCATTAGTTTATATAGGTAATTTTATAGGTTCTATTTTGCTTGCTTATATTATATCAGAGTCTGGCTTATATGAATCTAATTCAGATATTGCTAATAGAGCTATTGGTATTTCAGAGGCTAGAGTAGGTTTTACTTTTCAAGCAGCATTATTAAGAGGTATTCTTTGCAATATAATAGTAGTATTAGCTGTATGGCTATCTAGTGCCTCCCAAAATGTTATAGGAAAACTTTTTTCAATCTGGTTTCCTATAATGCTATTTGTAGTTTCAGGATTTGAACATAGTGTAGCCAATATGTTCTTTTTATCAATGGGAAAATTTTTAGGTGCAAATATTACTTGGAGTGAAATTTGGATAAATAATCTTATCCCTGTAACCTTAGGAAACATTATAGGGGGAGCTATAATAATACCAGGAATTTACTATCTAATATATGTTTACAAAAAATAATTTGAGTTATTTTTAAAAGGATCCATAATTCTACGTAGAATTATGGATCCTTTTAAATTAATATTCCTTTTAAAAGATCATCTGAGATTACTATTTCTTTCGCAAGTTTTCTATTTTCCTCTAAGTGTATTGCAATATGACGTTGAGGTTTTATACTAGGAGCTAAATCTATAGCTTTTATAAAATCACTCTTCTTTATCTTTAAAGATTCAGTATATTTCCAAAATCCTGTAGTATGAAGAAGATTATTAATATCATTTGTTTTATTATCTTGTATTTTACTCATAATATATGTGGCTATTCCAACTTGAATACCATGTAAATAGGGTTCATCAACTATTTTGTCCAATGCATGGGATATAAGATGCTCTGATCCGCTAGAAGGTGCCGAACTCCCGCTTATTTCCATAGCTATTCCATTCATAATCAATGAGTCCACTAAATTTTGAATAAAAGATGTATCCTTTACAGATTTAAAGTGAATATTTAGTAAACTATTTATAGATTTTTTGGATATCATTAATGCAAAATCCTCAACACAACCTTTCCCACTCATTTCTTCAAAGTTCCAATCCCATAGAGCAGTAATGTTTGATACTATGTCTCCTACTCCCGAATAAATAAAATAATCAGGAGCACCTTTTATTATATTTGTATCTACTATTATTCCATAGGGGACTTTTGCTGGAACTGTAGTTCTCTTACCTTGTATAAAAAGTGAAGCCACTGGAGATGAAAAGCCATCATTAGATGTACTCGTAGGTATACTTATAAATGAAAGTTTTCTTAAAAATGCTATATATTTAGATACATCTATTACTCTACCTCCACCCATTCCTATGATTGCTTCTATATTATTAGGTAGAGAAAAAGCTCTATTACTTATATCACTATAATCATTGTTTTTAATTATGTATGTATCAAATTTTATATTTTCTCTATTTAAAATTCTCTCTATATTTTTTCCAAACATTTCTTTTATTTTTTTGTCATAGAATACAGCTATATTATTTAATCCTTCTCTATTTAGTAGATATCCTGTTCTTTCTATACTATCTGGTCCTGATTCTAATATAGAAGGTATATTTATTCTATGGGTTCTATTTACCATTTTAAACTTCCTTTTCTCTAAGGATATCTTCAATATCTTTAAACGATTCAAACTCATGAAACTCTATATCCCTTTCTTTGAAAATGTCTATAAGCTTTCCTGTTGCAAATCTCAAATCACAGATTAAACTTGGTTCATAATCTGGCATACTGTCTCCTGCATAATAAACTCTTTTATATTTCGTCTTTAAATCTTCAACTACTTTTTTCTTGTCTATTCCATATCTTTCTGAGTAATATTTATGATTTGGATCTACATCATAGTGAAGTCCCTTTTCCTTATATATAGCCTTATTTGAATAAATAGTAATATCATCTAATTTAAAATACTCGAGTATAGTTTCAATATAATAACTGGCTCCAGCACTTAATATTACAAATTCTCCATCTCTTCTTTGGATAAAATTAATAAATTGATGTAAATATGTATCTATTTCAAGCTCAAGTATATCTTTTTTTATTTCATTCTCTTCTCTATCAATATTCTTGAATACATGCCCTAAAAAATCTATATCTTTTAATTTTCCTGCTTTCCATTCTAAATATTTATTATTTCCTTCTTCTTTCATATATTTATCTATTATGTGCCAATAAAAATCTTTTTTTGTTATTGTTCCATCAAAATCAGATATAAAGACAAATTTTTTCATCATATACCTCCCTAGTAAACATATTCTATAGTTTTATCTTAGTATTATTTTTTTATCCAATTTGTATATTATTAAATAAAAACAATAAAAAAATTAGGAGTAGAATTAATTCTACTCCTAATTTTATCTATATTTATGCTAGTTCTTTTTCTCCGTTCATGAACATTTCTATATCACTTTCTACTTCTCCAACTCCACCAATACCAAAGTTTTCAACTAATACTTTAGCTACATTCGGTGATAAGAATGCAGGTAATGTTGGTCCTAAGTGAATATTTTTAACTCCTAGAGATAATAGGGCTAATAATACTATAACAGCCTTTTGCTCATACCATGCAATATTATAAGAAATAGGTAGATCGTTTATATCATTCATTTCAAACACTTCTTTTAATTTAAGAGCTATTACAGCTAAGGAATATGAATCATTACATTGTCCTGCATCAAGTACTCTAGGTATTCCACCAATATCCCCTAGTTCTAATTTATTGTATCTATATTTAGCACAACCTGCTGTTAGGATAACTGTATCTTTTGGAAGTTTGTCAGCGAATTCTGTATAATAATCTCTTGATTTCATTCTTCCATCACAACCAGCCATTACAAAGAATCTCTTGATT
>NZ_WSFT01000028.1 GCF_016820655.1 Anaeromonas frigoriresistens | reverse complement strand
GGATTTGAACCCGCGACCCTCTGGTCCCAAACCAGATGCGCTACCAAACTGCGCTACACCCCGTAAATGTGGTACTTGAATAGTATATTAAATTTTTATCTGTTTGAAAAGTCCAAATACATGTCGAAATAGTTGATTATATTAATATATCTTCTATTATCTCTATTTTATTAAGAAATTCTTAAGATCTCTATAAATTAGTTTTATCCGAATATTAATTAGTGTATAATTATATAGGACTAAATTAATAGGGGGAAACAGACACATGTGGGAATTAATAGAATTATTAAAAAAAGAGTTAGCAGTAGTGATCCTAGGTGCTACTCCTATATTTGAACTTAGAGGAGCGATACCTCTAGGGGTTAGTTTGGGGTTTTCTCCTTTTCATAGTACTATGTTAGGTATTGCAGGAAATATATTACCGGTGCCATTTTTATTATTTTTCCTTAGACCAATATTTAATTATTTAAGAAGATACTCATTCTTTGATAGAATGATTGTGTGGTTAGAGAATAGGACATTAAAAAGAAGTGCAAAAATGAAGAAATATACTATATTAGGACTTTATCTATTGGTAGCAGTACCCCTACCAACTACGGGAGCCTATACTGGGTGTTTAGCTGCAACTTTATTTAATCTTAGGTTTAAATTTGCTTTTCCTGCTATAGTGGCAGGAATTATAACCGCAGGATTTATTATGTATACCTTAAGTACCGTGGGAGTATGGATGTTTTTCTAGTTGACACCTATAACTTCCTATGGTACTATTTATATTGTTAATTGAATATATATCTTGATTACCTTATCAAGAGTGGTGGAGGGATAGGCCCTATGAAACCCGGCAACCGGTGTGAAAGTCGGTGCTAAATCCTACGGAGCAAATGCTCTGGAAGATGAGGTCGTAACCTAAGCGAACAAACCTCTTCTTTTGATGAAGAGGTTTTTTATGTATATAACTACTTATTTAGGATTCTAATGGGTAGAATAGGTATAGACCGAATAATAAAAAATATTAAAGATACGGGAGGAATTATTATGAGAAAATGGCTTTTTACATCAGAGTCTGTTACTGAAGGACATCCAGATAAAATCTGTGATCAAATATCTGATTCGATTCTTGATGCTATTTTAGCAGAAGATCCAATGGCTAGAGTTGCTTGTGAGACTTCTGTTACTACTGGATTAGTATTAATAGCTGGGGAGATTACAACTAATACTTATGTTGATATCCCAAAGGTTGTTAGAAAAACTATTGAGGAAATAGGATATACTCGTGCTAAATACGGGTTTGATAGTGAGACTTGTTCTGTGCTTACATCTATAGATGAGCAATCTCCTGATATTGCTATGGGTGTAAATGAATCTTTAGAAAGTAAATCTGGAGACGATAGGGAGCAAGTATTCCATACTGGTGCAGGAGACCAAGGTATTATGTTTGGTTTTGCATGTAATGAAACAGAAGAATTAATGCCTCTACCAATTTCATTGGCTCATAAATTATCTAGAAGATTATCTGAAGTTAGAAAAAGTGGTAGACTTGATTATCTTCGTCCTGATGGTAAAACTCAGGTAACTATTGAGTATCATGATGATAAGCCTGTTAGAGTTGATGCTGTAGTTATATCTACTCAACACAGTGATGCAGTTGATCTTAAAACTATAGAAGTGGATTTAAAAGAGCTTGTTATTAGAGAAGTGATCCCTGCAGATTTACTAGACAATGATACTAAATACTTCATAAATCCAACAGGAAGATTTGTTATCGGTGGTCCACAAGGGGATGCTGGTCTAACTGGAAGAAAAATTATAGTTGACACTTATGGTGGATACTCTAGACATGGTGGAGGAGCTTTCTCAGGAAAGGATCCAACAAAGGTTGATAGATCTGCAACTTATGCTGCAAGATATGTGGCTAAAAATATTGTAGCAGCAGGATTAGCCGATAAATGTGAAGTTCAGTTAGCTTATGCTATCGGTGTAGCTCACCCGGTATCTGTAATGGTAGATACTTTTGGTACTGGAAAAATCTCTGAGGAAAAAATTGAAGAATTAGTTGAAAAGCACTTTGATTTACGTCCAGCAGCTATTATAGAGAACTTAGATCTAAGAAAACCTATATACAGACAAACAGCAGCTTATGGACACTTTGGTAGAACTGATATTGATTTACCATGGGAAAGAACAGATAAAGCTGAGATTCTTAAAGAAGAAGGCTTAAAATAATATAAAACTAAAATAACCATATCTAAAACTCCTAGTAACAGGTTTATATATTTGTCATATAATATATTAAAACCTTTTATCATACAATGTTACAAGGGGTGGGGATATGGTTATTTTTATATTATACGTATTTATTTATGTGTTTTTCATCTATGGAATTATTGAATTTACTAAACACCTTTATACTGAATATGATATACCTAAAAGAACCCATCAGATAAACATTGTTATGAGAGATGAAAAGGACTTTGAATATACACTCATTAGTATAAAGGACAAATTTTCTCATATCTGCATATATGCAGATATGAAAAATAAAGAACTAATAGAAATGATAAGAGTATCCTCCTCGGATTTTAATATCGAAATTCATGATATTAATGAATTGAAGTAAATTTTCGAACTCTTCCATGAATTACTATAACCCCCTTGGTATTCCTTAAGAAAGTGCAGACTTTCTTAAGGAATTTTTTTATGTCTTAAAGGATTTGTCTAAAGTCTTAATTTAATTAAAAGGGATAAAAGATATATCCTATAATCACCGGTAAATCAAAAGGGGCGCCCCTCTAAAGAGAGGGTTAAATATGTATGAAAAGATAAATGGGTTACACAAAAGAGCAGAAGAAGGTGACGATTTTGCAAAGGGTGAATTAGCCCAGAAATTTAGACCATTGATTATTTCTTCTATGAAAAAATACTATTTTAATGGAAGAGAGTTTGAAGATTTATTACAGGAGGGCTATGAAGTAATACTTAAGGGAATAGAGGATTTTGACCCAAAAAGGGGAGTTAATTTTCCTGGATATATCAAAACAATTCTTAAATTCCATTATTTAAATAAGTTGAAAAAGCAAAGTTATGCTATATCCTTAGATCATCCTGTGGGAGAGGAGGAAAATATGACTCTAATGGATACCTTGGAGTCGCAAGTAAATATAGAAGAGGATTTTATAGATAAAGAGGTAAACTATCAGTTATATAGTGCTTTAGATAATCTAACAGATAGACAAAGACAAGTTATCCTATTATTTTATATAGAGAATTTAAGTTTATCCCAAATAGCAGATGATCTTGGTATTGCTTATAGAACAGTCATAAATATAAAAGTTCAGGCCATAGAAAAATTACGAAAGACTATAGTAAATAATCCTTTTTAATTATATATATGAGTTAGAAAGGAGGTGATACGGATGGCAGTAAACAGTATACCTAAAGGTTCTAAAGTTAAAATGGAATTCAATAACGGCTTAGATGAATATGGTAGAGATATCATAAAGCCTAAGACTCTTTCTGGGGTAAAGAGTGATGCAACAAATGAAGGTCTATATCAAGCAATGGCTTCTTTATCAGGACTTCAATCTTTACCATTAGTAGCAGTGAAGAGAATTGATGAAACTCAATTAGAATTAGTCTAGTAATATCATAGGTTAAAAAGGGGGTGAGACAGGATGAATAGTAAATTAGAGCTGATATTTAAGAATCAACAGGATAGAAAGACTAGGATATCAATAGATGAGCCAAGGGCTGATTTGACAGAGGTTGAGATTCAAACAGCTATGAATAGTATTATAGCTGAAAATATTTTTAATACTTCTGGGGGAGATTTAGTAGCTATCTCTGGAGCAAGGGTAGTAACTACTGATATTCAAGAGTTTGAAGTTTAAATATAAAAGGGTAGACTTAAAGGTTTAAGTCTGCCCTTTTTACAAAGGAGGATATATAATGGATAGCATATTTAGCCAAGTTGCTAATTTAGGATTTCCTATAGTGGTATCGATATTTCTTCTAGTTCGAATAGAAGCTAAATTATCAGATATCACTGGTAGCATCAATGAATTAACAAAGGCAATATCATCTAAATTTTAAGCTTAAGGGTTTTCCCTTAAGCTTAATTTTCGTCTGCTTTAGCAGTAGCTACACCTAAGGCTCTTTTAACTGCTTCTTTCCAATTATCTGAACTGATTGTAGCTCCTGAGATAGAATCAACATCAAATGTTTGTTCCTCAATCATTCTGTCTGCCATAGTCTTTCTATATTCTTTTAGGTTTGGATAAGTTTCCCCATCAATTTCTTGTCCGGTCCAATTGTCATAATCCACTTCTTTTCCGCCATTATCTAATCTTCTTAGGATTATATTGTCTATTTTTCCACTTACAATTGTAATAGTAGCATCTTCACTACCGTATTCCCAAGGATCTCCCTTTGCTGTATAAGTACCATCTTCATAGGGTTGATCATTATCATTACCCTCTTGACTTCCAGAGGATAAATCTTCATTATTTTCTGTGGCAGCACCACAGGCAGCAATTAAAAATAATAGAAAAATTAGTAATATTACGGTTACGTTCTTTTTAGTTTTATTAGTCCAAGTCATGCAATTCCTCCTTATTTATATATATTATTAATATTGCCAAAATTAATAGGGTGTTATACAGGTAAAAAAATTCCATTTTTATTGTTTACAACGAACGTATGTTCGATTATAATATTAAATAAGGAGGAGATTTTGGGATGAAAGAATTAGACAAAGTACTTAAAGGTGGGATTATTGCTATGATTCCAGTGTATGTAGAGGGTAAGGGGAACTCAACAAAGATAATATTTGAAAAATACGAGGATTTGTATATACATAATAGAACACGAACGGTACTAAAATTAATTGCAGATTATTATACAGTGGATCTTAGATCTATTAGAAGAGAATATGGAAAAGGTATAGAGTCGAAAAATATGATTCCCATACCATTAAATAAAAGGGATGTATTGATTCAAATAAAGACAAGAAGACCCATCTCTAAAAATGATGGGTCTACAGGATATTTTAATCTTAGGTATATTGAAAAAATAGTTAAAAAGGATGATGATATTTATATTAGAACCACCAAAGGAGAAGAGATTAAGGTATTAAATAGAGAACGGACTATAATAAAGCATATAAATGATGGAAGATTAGTAAAGCAGATATATAATGAAAGAATAGATTCCTATATAAAAGAGGAGCCTATAAACTATAAGACTCCTGCTACTAAAGAAGATATTGCATTGTTAATTAGGGAAATTGTGGATATTAAAAATAGGCTGTGAAGAATCGTAAAAGAAAGATCCTTCGCGATGCTCAGGATGACAATAGGTAGATTGAATCTTTCCTATTGTGAGATGATAGAAATAATGTTGTACCTATGAGCTTGTTGAAGAGTCTTAAAATATATTAGAATTAATATAGGTATGATATAATGGAAGAAATAATTTCGGAGGTTTTAATGTGATATCTATTCAAGGAACAGTAGAAGAAATAATATTTAGAAATGAATCAAACGGATATGTGGTAGCTATCCTTGAGACAGAAGATGATATAGTCACCATAGTTGGATATATACCTATCATAAATATAGGGGAGACTATACAAGTAGAAGGTACCTGGGAGAAACATAAAAACTACGGGCAGCAGCTAAAAGTAGAGAATTATACCCCGGTGGTACCAGCTACAATGAATGGTATAATAAACTACCTATCTTCAGGCTTGATTACAGGGATAGGACCAAAGACTGCAGAAAAAATAGTGGATAAATTTGGGGAAGACTCTATAGATATCCTTCAATATAATCCTGAGAGATTAAAGGAAATAGATGGTATAGGAAAGAAGAAAATAAAAAAGATAGTAGAATCCTTCGAAGAGCAGAGAGACCTAAAAGATGTGATGATGTTTTTACAGCAATACAATATTAGCTCTAAATTTGGGATAAAAATATATAAAAAATATGGTAAAGAAACAATAGCAAAGGTAAAAGAAAATCCCTATAGACTTTCTGAGGAAGTCTTTGGTATAGGGTTTAAAATGGCAGATAAAATGGCTATATCCATGGGAATAGACTTTAATTCTAAGTATAGAATAATGGCTGGGATAAAGTATGCTCTAATGCAATATTCTACAGAAGGACATACCTACATAATGAAAAATATGCTGATAAATAAGTCTAAGGAAATATTACAGATTCCAGAGGAGGAAATAGACAATGGAATCACCTCCATGGCCCTAGAGAATAATATAAAGCTAGAAAACTTTGATGGGGAACTATGTGTATATTCTCTGCCCTTTTATGTGGCAGAAACTAATGTAAGTAAAAAATTAGTGGAGATATCTAAGGTTGATCTTCCTCCATTAAAGATAGATGTGGATAAGGAAATTCATACCATTGAAAATACAGAAGGGATTACCCTAGCCAATAGACAAAAGGAAGCTATAAAAGAAGCTGTTTCAAATGGAGTATTAGTAGTTACTGGAGGACCGGGTACGGGAAAAACGACTACTATAAATAGTATAATACAACTATTTGAAAAACAGGGATTAGACATTACCTTAGCAGCACCAACGGGAAGGGCAGCTAAAAGAATGAGTGAAACCACAGGAAAAGAAGCAAAGACTATCCATAGATTGTTGGAATACAACTTTATTGATGAAGAGATAGGGATGGACTTTGGTAGGGATGATGGTACCCCTATGGAAAGTGATGTGGTGATAATAGATGAGGTTTCAATGGTAGATATACTACTTATGAATAATCTCTTAAAGGCAATCATGCCAGGGACTAGACTGATACTAGTAGGAGATGTGGACCAACTTCCGTCAGTGGGAGCAGGAAATGTCCTTAGGGACATAATAGATTCAAAGCTTATTAAGGTAGTACAATTAGATGAGATATTCAGACAGGCTAAAGAGAGTATGATAGTAGTAAATGCCCATAGAATAAATAGTGGAGAATATCCTCATTTAAATAAAAAAGGGAAAGATTTCTTTTTCATGACTAGAGGAAATGGTAATGATATATCAAATACTATATTAGAACTAGTAAAAGAGAGACTACCTAAATTTAATGGATATGATCCAATAGCAGATATTCAGATCCTTACTCCAATGAAAAAGGGAGATGTGGGAGTAAATGCCCTAAATGAAAAAATCCAAAATATTCTAAACCCCAAACATAAGTTGAAAAATGAAAGAAAGCAAGGGGATACTCTCTTCCGAGTTGGAGATAAGATTATGCAAATAAAAAATAACTACAGAACAGAGTGGAAGATATATGATGGAAGTAAAGTTACAGAAGAAGGAGAAGGGGTATTTAATGGAGACTTAGGAATAATCACCGGGATTGATAATGAAGAGAGTGAGTTAACAGTCCTTTTTGATGATAAAAGGGAAGTTACATATCCCTTTGCTCAATTAGATGAATTGAGACTGTCCTACGCCACAACTATCCATAAAAGTCAGGGAAGTGAATTCCCTGTAGTCATCATCCCAGTATTTTGGGGACCACCCATGCTCTTGACGCGGAATCTACTGTATACAGGAATAACTAGAGCAAAGGAACTAGTAGTATTAGTAGGGATGGAGAGATATTTAAATACAATGATATCAAATAATAGGATAACAAAGAGATACTCTGGACTAAGTAGGAGACTAAAGGATGTCTTTGAATTCTATATGAGAAGCTAAATTTGACAAAAGTGCCGAAGGGCACTTTTTTTATTTAATATTATACATAATTTTTGTATTATCGACAAAATACGACACATAACTACATAGCCTTATGATAGTATAAATAGATAAATAGTACTTTAGTACTATTTATCTATTTATACCAAAGTGGGTGGATTTAATATGAAACAAATAACATCTTTTAAAAAAGCTATTATAATGACAATTACATTTTTATTATTATATATTTTCTTTATAAATAAGATGAATATGAGTTTAGACACTAGCAATCCTATCAGAAAAATATACTTTATTACTACTCCATTATTAACGTCTTTATATATGTTTGGGGTGTATAAAAGAAACATAGGAAAAAAGAAGTACTTTTGGTTGATAGTTTTAATTGGTAATCTTTTATACTCTATTGGAATGAGTTTTCATTCATTAAGTGGCTTTTCATACACTAACCAACAAAATATCATACAAGGTTTATCAAATCTTCTTTTTGCTGTAGCTGTCATATTGTTTATAGTAGGTTTTTTAATACTATTACAGGCACAAAAACAGAAGGTATATATAACACAGCTATTTATTGATAATTTAATAGTCTTATCTGTTATTATTACCGTTGGTTGGTTTTACTTAGTGGAAAGAGGATCTATTTTAGTTAATCTTACAATGGAAGAACTAGCTATCCCTTTAATATTTACAAGTATACAGATGTCGGGAGTATATACCCTCTTTAGCATAGCTATTACTGAAAACAAAAGGAAAATAAATAAATCTTTGATAATAGCATTAATTTCTCTTTCTGTCCATACTACTATGAATTTTTTATTTATGGCTATTAATATATTAAATTCTAGCACTTCTATATTTGTAGATATTTTATGGGGAGTAAGTCTTATAGGGGTAGGATTATCTGGTTTATATCCTCAACAAGATGATAAATTAAATGAGAAGAGCTATATGTATAGGAAGATATTATTATTTTTTTTAGAAATAATGCCCTATTTTAGTGTGTTATTAATTATAGTTATAGGTATATTAAATTGGCCTAATGAACTCCCTATTATTATATGTGGAGGAATAGTTATAACCCTATTATCCCTTAGACAAGTAATAAACAGATTGGAAAAGAATGGACTAATTAATGAACTAGAAGAAAAGATAAATGACAGAACGAAAAACCTTCAAATTAAAACAAAAGAATTGGAGTATTTAGCCAATAGAGATAATTTAACTGGGCTAAAAAACAGGAGATCCTTATTGGATGAAGTAGATCAAGTCCTTATTGAGGCTAGAAATACAGGAAAAAAAGTAGGGGTATTATTTATTGACATTGATGATTTTAAATATATTAATGATATATTAGGACATTCTGGGGGAGATAAATTATTAATGGAGGTATCTAAAAAATTCACAGAAAATATAGATCAAGAAAGACATCAGGTCTTTAGGAATAGCGGGGATGAGTTTGTTATTATTTTAGATAATATTTCTAATAGGGAAGATCTCAAAAATTTCATTGAGGATTTTCAGATGGAAATATGTAAAGATATAGTTATAGATGGATATAAAATTCCTATATCAGTAAGTATAGGAGTAGCAATTTATCCTGTACATGGAAACAATAGGGAAAGTTTACTTAAGGCAGCAGATGTGGCAATGTATGAAACGAAGAAAAAAGGTAAACATGGTTTTAGTATATATAATGATAGCATGGCTCATCACCATAATAAAAAGATTAGATTTAAAAATGATATAGATAAAGCTATAGAAGAAAAACAGTTTCAATTATATTATCAGCCCCAATATAATTTGAATGCAGAAAAAGTAGTGGCTGTAGAAGCTTTAATCCGATGGATACATCCTAAGAAGGGATTTATTTCACCAACAGATTTTATTGACATAGCTGAACAAACCGGGCAGATACATCCAATAGGAAAATGGGTATTACAAGAGGCTTGTGAACAATTAAAAATCTGGCAAGATAGGGGACTTGCATGGAAAGTGTCTGTAAATATATCTCCTAAGCAACTTTTTAAAGATGACTTCATAGAACTTGTATTTAATATTATTTCTGAGACGAATATAGATCCTAAATATTTAGAGTTAGAAATAACGGAAAATATTTATATTAATGGTGAGTATAGCATTATGAAATTGAGAAAACTAAAGGAATTAGGTGTATCGCTTGCTATAGATGATTTTGGTACAGGCTATTCATCTCTACAATACCTTAAGGAATTACCAATAGACGTTATAAAGATTGATAAATTATTTATAGATGGAATATTGAATAATTTAAATGATTTATCAATAATAAAAGGAATTATAACTATGGCTAAAACTCTAGATTTAAAAATTATAGCAGAGGGGGTTGAGATAGAAAAACAAATGGAAGTTTTAAAATATTTAGGATGTGATATGATTCAAGGATACATAATTGAAAAACCAATTCCTATCAATGAATTAGAAGAAAGATATTTACATAACAAGAAAATGACTTAATATTCTAAAGGGGGAGTATTATGGTTAATAATTATATGGTACTTAGAAGCTTTGTAGAAAAGATACTAAATGTATCAACTAGCTTTATTGGGGAGTCTGATGTGGATAAACATATTACTTCTGCCCTAAAAGATGTGGGGGAGTTTAGTAAAGTAGATAGAATATGTATTCTTCTTTTGAAAGGTCAGGGAAAATCTTTAAAGTGTTCTCATAAATGGAGTAATCCAAAAACTATATCAAAATTTGAAATGAGTAATATAAATATTTCATCTATTCCTTGGGTTATGAGAGAAATCACAAAGGATAATAAAGTGAAGATTAATAATTTAAATAAGGTAAGGGAAGATGCTAAAAAGGAATTAAGTTTTTTATGTAGTAAGAATTCAAAATCTATACTGATTTTGCCAATAAAAGATAAAGAAAATATTTTAGGAGTTATAGGTTTTGAAAAAATAGATAAGCCTAAAAAATGGAGTAAATTTGATATTTATTTATTTAATATGTTTATAGACATGCTAAGTATAATTTTTGAAAAACATAAAATATTGAATGTATTAGAAGATAAGAAGACTCAATACAAAGAGATATTTAAAAGATCAATTAATCCTATAATATTATCAGATACAGAGGGGAATTTTATTGACTATAATGATGCTGCATTGAAATTCTTTGAGACAACTTCAGAGGAGATAAAAGAAAGAAAGATATGGGACTATTATCTTCCCCATCTTAAAGAGAAGCAGAAATATAAATTCATAGAAGATACAAAAAACACAATTGTAGAAAATAAATTTTATATTAACGGCAAGATCAAAACTTTTATTTTTAATAAATTTTCTGTTAATGAAAAGGGGAAAGTCCAATATTATAGTATAGGACAGGATTTAACTCATCTTAAAAATATAGAATACAATTTACATGAAAATAAACAACTATATAAAAGCTTATATGATTATAATATGGATCTTATATTTTCTATAGACTTAAAGGGCACTATTTCTATGGCTAATCCTAGAGTTGAAAGTCTATTAGGTTTTTCACAGAAAGAAATAATAGGAAAGTATTTTACCGAGTTTCTACCTCCTAGTAAATTAATAAATGTGTTAGGCAAATTTAATAAAGTAAAAGATGGAGAAGCTGTAAGATTTGAGGTGGCAACCTTTAGGAAGAATGGAGATGAGATTTTATTAGATGTCCAAGGTGTTCCCATCATTGTTAATAATATAATAAAGGGAGTCTATGTAATAGCAAGAGATATAACTAAAGTGAGAGAATCTGATATAGAATTGAAAAATTATTAGGAAAAATAATAAGTATAAATAAAGGCAAACTCATCGAAAGTTGAGGACGCAAAGCCATGAGTCTAAAACATATCAAATGTCAGGATAGTCAGGCTGCTATAGTTTAAAAAGTAGGAGATAGGATGAAAAGAATTCTATTTAACTTCTATTTATTTAATCCATACAGTGAGACTTTAGCAGGCATTCTATAGAGTGGTTGTTTTTTTATTTTATCAATTTATTTCAATACAAAGCCTTTAAGACAAGCTTAAAGGCTTTGTATTACTTACATGAATTAAAAGCTTGCCAAAAATCTCCTTCAGTATTAATGATTTCATAAATCTCATTAAATGGAATACGGAAAGTAGGAAATCCTGCTACATAGGGTCCTATTTCATAGGGTTCAAAGTAAATATATAAAGCATCTTCATTTACATAGAAGGGTTGATCTTTACTTATTTCTTCAAAACTCCCAGGAAAAACATAGGAATAATCTGGGTCATTCTCTATCTGATAAGAGATAACATCACTTAATACTTTTACATAATTACTATCTTCTTTAAATAAATCCTCCAGCTGATAAAATTCTCCGCTTATTAAATCTATATGGGGGAAAACCTGACTTGGCATACCATGAGCTGCTCCAAAGGTATAATTGTAAGCTTCTAGTTTTAATACTAGAAGATGACACTTGAAAAACTCAACAGAAAAAGTCCCGGTATAGCTATAGTCCAGTTGCTTTTCATTATCAATTGGGATAACTTTAGACAATTCTTTTAATCGATTATTTACTTCTTTTTGAGTATCTTCATTTTTCATACCTCGAATTTGTGGATAGTATACTAAATAATCCTTATTTGGCTTATGCTTTTTCTCAAATATCTGGAATTGATCATTTAAAGGAATAATATAATTTGGATGCCAAATAATGTCTCCTTCTTTATTTAAATAGAAAAGTTTTTGATCTATATTTGCTTTAATCAAGTCTCCTATAAAGGATAATTCCCCACTGCCTTTTACTATAGGTAATGAATAACTGGGTAGCCCTTTAGTATCTATAAAGAAAGTCATTGTGTCATTTGATACAGAAGCATAGTTCCTGTTATAGGGAGATATATTATTATAAACAAATCCTGTTAATATATCACCAGTCAGAATGTCAGCAATTGCATATTTTGATCCCATATAGGGTTCTGTTTCCACTTTAGCCTTGCCTATAGCTGCTCTATTTTCTCCCAACATATATATATCATTGTATTGTGGCTCAATGATGAAATTTCCTTCTTTATCTATTAAACCATATTTATTATAAAATACATCCTCTGAGATATTTACTATACCTCGGCCTTTAGAAAAGGGTTGAGCAGAGGAGTACTTAAGGGGTATAACTTCATTTCCTTTTATGTCAATATATCCGTATTTGCCTCCTAACTCCCTTTGGAAAGCCAGGAGACCATTGCCTAAATTACCTACCATGGGATAGTTATAGGCATAGAGAATATCTCCCTGTTTATTAATTAATGCAAACTTATTTTCTGATATTTTTACTATAGCCTTTCCGTTCTTAAAGGGATATCCCATATCATATATAGTAGGGATTATCTCTTGACCCTGGAGATCCAGATAACCATAGGAAGAATAGCCTTCAGTATTTGTAATACTAGCTAAAGCTCTTCCATTTTGATATGGATCAATATAATTATAAGCTCTTTTAGTTAGTATGTTTCCTTTTTCATCGATAACTTTAAACCCCCCTTCGACAATTACTAGAGCTCTTCCTTCGGAAAAATCCATAATACCTTCAAATTGTGGATAAACAACATACTCACCAGAAGTATCTATAATCCCCCATAAGTCTTCTTTTTCAACAATAGCTAGTCCATTTGCTTGAAACTCTCTAGCCCTTTGATATTGAGGTATTATAATAAAGTCTCCTTTATTATTGATATAGCCCCATTTAGTTCCATAGATTGTTTTAATACCAGCAGGATACAAATTATAAGAATACATCTAATTCACCTTCTTTACTTTTACTACTATAGTATGAATAGATTGTAAAGGCGTTCTTGTAATAAAATAAAAAAGGATATATAAAATAAAAGAAGAATAAGAAATGTGTGGTGAAATTCTTGAATAGATAAAGGGTGATGATATGGAAATTTTTAAGGTATTATTAAATTTGATATATCCAGAAGAAAATATTTGCTTCATATGTGATGAATACTATGAAGAGATAGAGAATCATTTATGTAATGAATGTAGGAATAAGCTACCCTTTATCAATCATGTAGTTCAAGAGGATGTAATATGTCCCCTTAGATATGAAGAAGTAGTAAAGGATATAATATTTAAATATAAATATGGTAAAAATCCATATCTGTATAAAGTTCTAGGAAATATTATATTGGAAGCTTTTGAATCTGCTGAGATAGAAAATATAGATATAATAGTACCTATCCCATTATCAAGAAAAAAGAAATCAAATAGAGGCTTTAATCAGTCAGAGCTATTAGCTAAGTTTCTTTCTGAGTCTACTAAAATACCAATGGATACAAAGAACCTACTTAAAATAAAGAAGACTAAAAGTCAAAGTGGACTAACGAAAAGGGCTAGGAGAGAAAACATTAAAGGGGCCTTTCAAGTAAAAAATAGTGAAGTATTCATTGGAAAAACAGTACTTATAGTAGATGATATATTCACTTCGGGAGCCACATATAATGAGGCTTCAAAAATACTAATAGAAGCTGGAGCTATAAATACCTACTTGATTACTATAGCAACAGGAAGAGATTTATAGTAGAATATAAGAAATAATAGAGAATTCTGAAAAAGTGGAGGGTGTAAAATGAATGTAAGAAACTGTAAAAAGTGTGGAAAGATATATAATTACGATGGGTTTCCTTTTTGCTATCATTGTAGAAAAGAAGAGGACGAGCTATTCCAAAGGGTGAGAGAATACATATATGATCATCCTCAAGCGGCAATTCAGGATGTTTCTGAAGAGACGGGAGTATCTACAAAAAAGATCCTTAATTTCCTTAGACAAGGGAGATTAGAAATAAAGGATGGTCACAATCTTATATTAGACTGTGAAAACTGTGGACAACCCATAAAGAGTGGAAGGTTCTGTGATAAATGTGCATATGAACTTGAAAATGAATTAAAGGGAGCTAGTAGACCTAAAAATAATCCTTTTGAATCAAGGAAAACAGGAAGACAAATGAATGTAGCAGGGAGACTTAGAAATAAATAATAGAATATATTAAAGTTATGCCTCATCATTGCCGATAATAAAGATAGAAGAAATCGGTGAGATGAGGTGTTTTTATGAAAATATTTAATAATAACAATATAAAAAATATAATGAAAGCCTATGATAATAAGGATAAAAAGGAAGTATCAGAGAATTCTAGACTTAAAAAGAAGGATGAATTCACCATATCAGATGAGGCAAAGGATATTCAAAAGGCCTTGAAGGTAGCAAAAGATTCTCCTGACATACGAGAGGAAAAAATAAGAGAGATAAAAATGAAAGTAGACTCAGGAAACTATAGTATCGATCCAAAAAAAGTAGCAGAGAAAATTATCGAAGATATTAATAGTAGAAAGTAACTATTAAATGGAGGATTGATTATGGAAAACTTAGTTGAAATTTTAAATAAGGTTTTATCAGAAGAGATAATAGTCTATAAAGAATTGCTAGAAGTAATAGAGAAGAAAACAGACATATTGGTTAAAGGTGACATTAAAGAATTAGATAAAATCACATCAGAAGAACATAATATTATAAATAAATTAGGCAAATTTGAGAACCTTAGAGAGAAGGTTATATTTAATATTGGACATAGAAGAGGTATAAAGGAAACTTTAGATGTGACTAGTCTGTTAGAAATAGTCAATGAGGATGAGAGAGAAGAAATATCCCGATTAAAAGATGATATAGTAGAGGTGCTATCTAATATAAAAGATAGGAATGATTTGAACTCCTCTTTAATTAAGGATTCCTTAGACTATATATCCTTAAATCTTAATTTATTAACTCAAAACGATACTGAGTTAACCTATGGCAGTGATAAGAAGAAGTCTCAGTCACCAAAAAGTTTATTTAATAAAAAGGCTTAGCATATGGAGGTAAATAAATGAATTCTACATTTGGAGGTTTATCTACAGCAATTTCAGGATTATACTCAAACAAAAAAGCACTAGATACTGTATCACATAATATAGCTAATGCAGATAATCCTACATATATAAGGCAGGATGTAGTACAAAGTTCGAGATCATATTATACAATACCTGGAGTTCCTGGTCAGATAGGGTCAGGAGTAAGTATTCAAGAAATAAGACAAATAAGAGATGAGTTTTTAGATATTAGATTTAGAGATCAATCTAATATTAAAGGGTATTGGGAAGCCAGAAATGATGTTTTCTATCAGGTACAAGAAATATTAAACGAAATGACTGGTACAGGACTACAGAAGGTAATGGATCAATTGTGGAATGGATTTGAAGAATTATCTAAAGATCCCAGCAACCTTACTATTAGAGGACTAGTAAAGGAAAGGGTCATAGCCTTCACAGAGACTGTTAATCATATGAGCGATCAGATAGATTTACTGCAAATAAATTTAAATGAGAATATATATAACTCTGTACAAGAAGTAAATAATATATCTAAAGAGATAGCTAATTTAAATAGAGTTATAATGGAATCTGAAAGTGATGATAGATTAGCAAACGATATGAGAGATAAAAGAAATGGACTATTAGATAGATTATCTAATCTTGTAAATATAAAGACGGTAGAAAAAAGTAATTCTTGTGTGGATGTTTATGTAGGTGGAGTAGAACTAGTTAGTAATAATAACTATAGAGAAATGGAGCCAAAAAATATTAATAGTTCTTTTTATGATGTATATTGGAAGGACATGCCTGGTCCTGTCGAGGTAGAGATGAAAAGTGGATATATTTTAGGCTTAGTTAAAGCAAGAGGAGACGTACAAAATACAATATTAGGCAAGAATAATGGAGCAGTTGATCCAAAGGTAGATGTTAAAGTGATAGATAAGCAGATATCTCCTGGAAATCCTGCAATTAATGATATATTGTTAGACTATGAAAGTAACTTAGACAATAGAAATATTACCCATAATGTAAACAATACTAGCCCTGATATATCTGATATTAATAAGCTAATAGACTATGTAAGCAATGAAACTTGGGAAAGTGGTGCTCACAAGAAAATAGTTATAGCAACAGATAATTCCATAGTAGTAACTCAAGATAATCTCAATAAACTGAAAGAATTAGGAGTTTCAATAAGTATTATTTCTGACCAATCTGATGGATGGAGTGATATTGCAGTAGCTACTGGAGGTACTTTATTCTCGTCTTCTGATAGCAATCTAACAGTAGAGGATGTGGTTCAAGAGACCACTGATTCTATGGCAAGAGAAATGGGCTATATAGATGATTATACAGAAATTATACCGTCTATTAAACAGAAATTAAATGCATTTGTTAATACTTTTACTAGAAATATAAATTACATACATGAAAAAGGTAAGACTCTATCAGGAGATCCTGGGGAAGCTATATTTAAAGCTATAAATCCTTCAATTGGACTTCAAGCAGGAAATATTGCTTTAAATCCAAAATTAAATACTTTAAATAATTTTGCAGTGTCCCAAGATGGAGATAATGGAGACGGTATTATTGGTGAAGAGATAGCTGAATTAAGAGATAAGTATATATTTGGTAATTTAACTTCAGATAATTTTTATAGAAGTATAATATCTGAGATAGGTGTAGCAGCTAATGAATCAATGGTCGTTGAAGATACTCAAAATGTTATTATACAAAATATAGTTAATGAGAAGAGTGCCATCTCATCTGTATCTATGGATGAAGAAATGACAAATATGCTAAAATTTCAACACTCATATACAGCTAATAGTAGAGTAGTAAATGCTATTGATGAAATGATTGAAAATATAGTAAACAAGATGGGAAGAGTAGGTAATTAATATGAGGAAGGGAATGATTATATGAGCGGTTGGGTAGGGTTTAATACTGCTGTTTCAGGACTATTAGCCAGTCAAAAGAACCTATATACTACAAATCATAATATAGGTAATTCTGCTACTGAAGGGTATAGTAGACAAAAAAACACTCAGGAATCTAGGAGTCCATTAAGTATTCCAGGAGTAGGGTTTTTAGGTGCTGGAACAGATATAACTGATATAAATAGAGTGAGAGATTCTTATTTAGATTTTAAGTTATGGGGAGAAAATGGTCCTAAGGCAGGATGGAACATTAAAGAAGAAACTCTTACGGAAGTGGAGAATATTTTTAATGAACCTAGTGAGAATAGTATAAGAAAAAATTTGGATGAATTTTTTACTGCATTAGAATCTTTATCAACTAATCCCTCTGATTATTCCTATAGAGCTTTAGTACAAGAAAAAGCAGTTGCAGTTACAAAATATTTTAATACTACTTCAGAGAAACTTTATGGGACACAGAAAGAGCTAAATTTTCAAGTGTATACAAAGGTTAAGCAAGTAAATGATCTCTCCTCGAGGATAAGGGGACTTAATGAAGAAATATATAAGATTGAGATAAATGGGAGTAAAGCTAATGATCTTAGAGATAAAAGGGATTTATTAGTGGATGATTTATCAGAAATTGTTAATATAAATGCAACAGAAGTAAACGGGAAATTTAAAGTGCATATAGGAGGTATGACATTAGTTGATCATACTTCTAATAATCAGTTTAAGTATCCTCCTAATTTCAAAGAGAATCCGCATAATCCTAAGGAAAAATTATACTTAGTGGAATGGGAAAATGGAAATCCGGTAAATTTAAAAAGTGGTGAATTGAAAGGTTTATTAGAAACAAGGGATGAAAATGGAGCTGGAAATACCTACCGAGGGGTTCCATATTATATGGATAGATTAAATGACTTTGCTGAAAAATTTGTCCTTAGAATGAATGAGATACATTCTAAAGGATATACACTAGATGGTGAAAGTGGAGTGTTTATGTTTACTATAGATGGTAGACCCACATCTGACTTTACAGATTTGAATAGTTTAGTAGGTGAAGTTACTGCATTTAATATATCTCTATCTAAAGATATATTAGGAGATTTGGATAAGATAGCAGCTTCTGATATAGAAGTAGATGTTACTGATGGAGACCCAAATAATGATTTGTTAGAAAATAACAATATAATAAAAGAATTAATAGCTGCTCGAGATAATAATACTTTCTTTGATGATACTATACCCCAAGGAACTCCAGATGATTTTCTAAAATCCATATTATCTTCCTTAGCAGTTGATGGACAACAGGCTCAAAGAATGAATAAAAACCAATCAGTAATAGTAGATAATATTAAGCTTAGAAGAGAATCAGAATCAGGAGTATCTATAGATGAAGAAATGTCTAATATGGTTAAATTTCAACATTCATATAATGCTTCTGCTAGAATGATAAGTACTATAGATGCCATATATGATGTAACAATAAATAGGTTAGGATTAGTAGGAAGATAACATAGGGGGAATAAACATTATGAGAGTTACTAATAATATGTTGATTATGAATATGATGAATAATATGAATAATAACCTTGGTAAAATGGATAAAGTTCAACAAAAAATGGCCTCAGGGAAAAAGTTTCAGATGCCTTCTGATGACCCTATTGGTGTATCAAAGAGTTTAAAGTTTAATACGGATTTATCTAGAATAGAACAATATAAGAGAAATGTAGATGACGCTACTTCTTGGTTAGAGATAACAGAAACAGCTGTAGGAGAAGTTGGAGATATATTACAAAGGGTACGAGAGCTTACAGTTCAAGCAGCCAATGGGACTAATGCTCCAGATGATCGTACAAAGATTTCTTCAGAGATAGAACAATTAAAAAAACAAGTAATAAAGGTATCTAACACTAAATATGCAGGAAGATCTATATTCACAGGATATAAAACTGATAAAAATTTATTAGATGAAAATGGAAACTATATAATTGACTTAAGTTCCACCGAAAAAAGCACTTATAATGTAGGGCCAGCAGATGATATAGAAGTAAATATAGTAGGGAACGAATTGTTTGGATTAGATACAGGTAATTATGGCGATGATGTCAGTACCACTCAAAAGTCTAAAATTATTGATGTGTTTGATGAGCTACTTAGTGGACTAAATACAGATGATGATACAAAAATAAATGATACTCTTGTTGCTATTGATGATACTATGGATAATGTGTTATCTGTTAGAGCAAATATTGGAGCAAAGGTTAATAGGTTAGATTTAAATAAAAATAGGTTAGATGACCAAACATTAACAGTTACTAAATTATTATCTAACAATGAAGATGTTGATATGGCAGAAACAATCATGGAATTAAAGGTTCAAGAAAATGTATATCGTGCGTCTTTATCTGCTGGAGCTAGAGTTATTCAACCTACATTAATAGACTTCTTAAGGTAGGTGATCAAATGAGTATAAAGATAAGTACACAAACTGCACAAATCGGGATAAATACTCATAATGCTAAATTAGATATATCACAACCTAAAGGAGAACTATCTATAAAACAGATTCCACCTAAGGTTAAAATAAAACAAGAACATGCCAAAGTAATAATAGACCAGTATCAGTGCTTCGCTGAAGCTGGTCTTAAAAATAATACAGACTTATCAAAGGATATATTAGAATTTGCAAAAAAAAGAACAGCAGAGGCAATACAGAGGATCTGTTCAGATGGAGATAGAATGGCGATGATAGAAAAGTCTATGCCCGAAGCTGTTTCAGAGTTGAGTAAGAAGAATAGTATTGAGGAAAAGGAATTTGGATTTACTATGATACCTAAATCTAGGCCTAAAATAGATTTTAAAGGTGGCATTTCAATTGACTGGGAATTAGGAAAAGCTGAGATTGACTATAAAGTGTCTAAACCAAATGTGGATTATACTCCAGGTAAAGTAGAAATATACATGGAAAAATGGGCAAAGATAAATATTAATTATGTGGATGAAAAAATATAGATTTTATAATTATATTTTAGGAGTTTTCTAGATAAGAGTATTAACTATATGGTGTCATCCTGAACTAAGTGAAGGATCTTTTCTTTTGCAGTCTTATAACATATCAAGTTATAAAAACAAACAATACTCATAGAAAGCAGGTGCAATAAATGATAATAAATACTAAGAATTTTGGAAATATAGAAGTATTAGAAGAGTCAATAATACAATTTTCTGAGGGAATACCAGGGTTTCAAGAACAAAAAAGGTTTGTAATAATTGAAAATGAAGATGAGGAAAATCCCTTTCAATGGTTACAAGCAATAGACACTCCAGAATTAGCCTTTGTAATAATAAATCCTTTTATATTTAAAAAAGACTATGATTTTAATATTCCAGAATCAGTAGTAGAAAAGCTTAATATAAATTCTCCACATGATATAGCTATATACACAATAGTAGTAGTACCGGAGGACATAAAGAAAATGACAGCCAACCTATCAGGACCAGTCATCATCAATGCAAAGGAAAAACTAGCTAAACAAATAATATTAGATGATAAAAGATATAATACTAAATATCCAATATTCCAAGACAAAGGTCAGGAGGAATAGAATATGCTTATATTATCGAGAAAAAAAGAAGAAAGTATCATCATAGGAGATAATATTGAGATAGTAGTAACTGATATAGAAGATGGGAAAGTGAAATTAGGAATAAAAGCTCCTAAAAATATAGATATACATAGAAAAGAAGTATATAAAGAGATTCAAAATGAAAACAAAGAAGCAGCTAATAATAAACAGATAGATATTAACTCCTTAAAGGGATTGTTTTATTAACTATACCATTACTACACTTAATAAAATGAATAATTGTAAAGAAGTTGAAATCGTGATAAGCTAATCAAAGATTTACAATTATGTATATTATTGAATAAATATGTAGAAAATGTTATGAAGCAAATGAAAAACAGGGGGATTAAATATGTCTATTGAAAAATTATTCAAGATGGACAAACCTTTTAATCCTATAGAAATTCTGAATAAAGATGAGGTATGGAAGATTTTAATAGTAAGTGATGAAGAAAAACTTCATAAAATATCATCGATAGTGTTTACTGACTTCAGATTTCATGGAAAAAAGGTTGAGTTTATTAATGCATACTCATTTGATACAGGGGTAAAAGAGATCACTAATAATAGTGATATAGCAGTAGTAATAATAGACATAATGATAGGAAATGACATCTTAGGCTTAGAATTAGTAAAGTACATAAGAAAGTATCTAAACAATAAGTACACTAGAATAATATTACAATCAAGTAAATCAGAAGAATTAAGAAAAAAAGATATAATATTGAATTACGATATTAATGATTATAAAGGAAAAGAGGAGTTAACATCATTAAACTTATTCACTGGTATAGTTACAGCATTAAGAGGGTATAAGGATATCACAATTATAGAAGAAAATAGGAAACTTTTAAAGAAAATAATGGAGATATCTAATAAATTATATTCTTTAGGAAGTGAAGAAGAATTTGTTTCTACACTATTATTTGATATTATATCGGTATTAGATATGGCTGATAATAATAAAGAAAACTGCTCAAGAGGGTTTATTGTAGGAAAGAAGAAATATCAAAATGATTTTAAAATAGTAGAATCTACACATGATTATAAACATTTTTTAGATAAAGATATACAGTCATTATCTGATTCAAAGATATTAAAATATATCAATATAGTAGCTGAACAACAGTATAGTTTATTTAAAGAAAATGTATTTGTTCTATATCTAGATAATCAAAATGAAAAAAAACATATTATATATATAGATACAGAAGTAGATATATCTATTTTTGATAGGGAATTAGTAAGATTATTTTATAATAATGTAGTAATGGCATTTGAAAATCTAAATTTATATAACGAAATTGAGGATACACAAAGGGAGATTATATATACTTTAGGTGAAGTAGCGGAAGCTAGATCTGAGAGTGAAATAGGTAATCATGTTAAAAGAGTAGCCATGTACTCGGAAATATTAGCACAAAAATTTGGATTATCTAGAGAAGAAGTAAAAATTGTTAAAATGGCTTCACCCATACATGATGTAGGTAAGATAGCTATTCCAGATGATATATTATTAAAACCAGGAAAATTAACTATAAGTGAATTTGAGTATATGAAAAAACATGCAAAATTAGGATATGAAATGCTCAAAAATTCCAAGAGGGAAGTATTAAAAGCAGCAGCAATAATAGCCCATCAGCATCATGAAAAATATGATGGGACAGGGTATCCCCAAGGATTAAGGGGAGAAAAAATACATATATATGGTAGAATAACAGGAATAGCGGACGTATTTGATGCCCTACTAAGTAGGAGAGTTTATAAAAACCCGTGGAAAGTAGAAAATGTAATAGACTTAATGAAAAAAGAAAAAGGCAAACATTTTGATCCTATATTAGTAGATATATTACTAGAGAATATAGATGAAATGTTAGAGATATATGAAATCTATGGAGATTAAAAGGGAACTGGAAACAGTTTCTTTTTTTTACTGTCATCCTGAGCGTAGTCGAAGGATCTTATCTTTTAAAGTCAATGTGCCATTCTAAATGTATTAGAGAATCTAAATTTGTCACTCTGAGCCTGTCGAAGAGTTTTATCTTTTATCTTCTATAAAAAAATATAGAAACTTTTTAAAACTTTTTTATAAAAACACTAAAGTCCTACAAAATACTGCCGATAATATATATGAAAGACAAAATAAATCATTATTCTACATAACGGCCGAATGTATTATATTGATTTATCAAATAAAAAGCCCCAGGCAAGGATGCCGAATGGGTAAAATTCAAGGAGGAATATAAAATGAGAATTAATAATAACTTAATGGCTATGAACAGTCACAGACAATTAGGAATCAATCAAAATTCAACATCAAAATCTTTAGAAAAATTATCTTCAGGATTAAGAATTAACAGAGCTGGAGATGACGCAGCAGGATTATCTATCTCAGAAAAAATGAGAGGACAAATCAGAGGACTTAACCAAGCATCTAGAAATGCTCAAGATGGTATATCTCTTATCCAAACTGCTGAAGGTGCATTAAATGAGTCTCATGCAATACTTCAAAGAATGAGAGAACTTGCAGTACAATCTTCAAATGATACTAATGTAACTGCTGATAGAACTGCTTTAGCTGAAGAAGTAAATGCATTAAAAGAAGAATTAACTAGAATAGGTGAAAAAACACAATTTAATAAGCAAAACTTATTAACAGGTAGTTTATCTGGAGCTGTAATTCATATAGGAGCTAATGCTGATGAGAGTGTTTCTATATCTATAGCTGATATGACTGCTACTGGATTATCAGTGGATGCTACAACTGTATCTACTCAAACTGATGCAAATACTGCAATAACTACAATAGATACAGCTATTGAAACATTATCTGAAGAACGTTCTGGATTAGGTGCTCTTCAAAATAGACTTGAGCATACGATTAAGAACCTTGATAATGCATCTGAGAACTTACAAGCTTCTGAGTCAAGAATCAGAGACGTTGATATGGCTAAAGAGATGATGAATTTCACTAAGAATAATATTCTTAACCAAGCTGCTCAAGCAATGCTTGCTCAAGCTAATCAACAACCACAAGGAGTACTTCAATTATTAAGATAATTAAATAATTGATATAATATTATTGAAATAAGGCTGGCCTATAGGTCAGCCTTATTTTAATCAAGGAGGAAAAATCAATGGATGATAATATTGTAAATGAATCATTATATTCCCTTGATAAGTATCTAGATAGACTTATACCAGGGATAGAAGAAATAATAAAATGTTTTTCTGAAGATAAAGAAGGAGAAGCATTAAAATTATTAATAGAAGCTATTGAAGGAATAAATTGGTGTATAAAAGTTGTAATACTTACAAAGCCAACTTTAGAGACATATGATATAGAAGTTGATGAAAAGAAGATAAAAGACCTTTTATTAGAATTTGAAAATGCATTAAAAAATGAAGATTATGTATATGTAAATGATTTATTAGAATATGAAATGTTAGATCTATTTACTTATTGGAAAAAAGGAATATCAAATGTTAGTTTTACTGTAAACTAAGGAGAATGATATGTTATTAGAGAATATAGCTATTTTGGAAAAGAAGTATCCTAAAATATTTAAATTAATGAATACAGATAAATGCTATGATAAAAACTATAGACTTTTACAGACAAAAACAGAATTTAATACATTGAAGATAAATGATTTTGAATTAGAACTTTATATTCATAGTAAATATAATCCGTTAAAAGAATCAGAACGGTTTGTGGAAAGTAATTATAAAGGAAATAAGAAGAATTATATTCTGATAGGATTCGGTCTAGGTTATCATATAGAAAAATTCTTAGATAAGATAGATAATCAAAAATTATATGTTTTTGAATTTAATAAGAAAGTCTTTTATAAAGCATTAATGAATAAAAGTTTATCATCTATACTGTGTGACGAAAGAATAGAGTTGATTATAAGTAATGATATAAATGATTATATAGATGAATTGAAAAAAATACTTAATGATGAAGAAGATTTTGAAATAGTATTTCATACCCAATCTATGAAAGTAATGCCTCAGAAGTATAAAGAAATAAAATATCTTCTTGAAGAGTATAGAATGAAAAAGAAAAATATTAATATTGAAGATTTATTAGTTGAAAATTTTAAATCAAATGTTAATAATATAGATGAATCGGTAGATGTATTTTTTAATAAATTTAATAATATTCCTGCATTTTTAGTATCAGCAGGACCATCACTAGATAAAAATATTGATAAACTTAAGAATATAGGAGTTAAAGGATTAATCTTATGCGTAGGAAGAGCATTAAAAGCACTATTAAATAACAATATAACACCTAATGCAATAATAGTCACTGATCCTCAAGATATAGTGTTTGAGCAGATAAGAGGTTTAGATATAGATATACCTTTAATAATTCTATCTACTTGTAACATGCAAGTAGCTTTGAATTATAAAGGGAAAAAATATGTAGCATTTCAAAATGGATTTAACCTTGCAGAAAAATTTTCTGAAGAAAAAGGATATAAAACTGTTGAAACAGGCGGTTCTGTAGCTACTACTGGATTAGATATACTTATTAGAATGGGATGTAATCCAATTGTGTTTGTTGGACAAGATTTAGCCTTTAGTGAAGAAAAAACTCATTCTGAACAAGCAAATCACAAGAAAATAACTAATCAGAATAGATTAAGAAAAGTATTAGATATCAATGGTAATGAAATATACACATCTAAGAATCTATATATATATTTAAGATGGTTTGAAAACAGAATAAAAGAAGAAAATAATATTTCTTTCATAGACTCTACAGAGGGAGGAGCTCTTATTGATGGAACAAAAATATTGACCCTAAATAAGTCTATAGAAAAGTTTTGTACAGAAGATAATAATGAGAAAATAAATTTGCTATGGGGAGATTATTATGAATAGAGATCATGATGTATATATCAAAAACATAGAAGAGATAAATAAAAGATATTATAATATTTTAGAAGATATAAATAAAAAAGAAAATGATATTACTGTAGAAGTTATTGAAGCAAGAAACGACCAAAAATCATTTGTTATTTATAAAGAAGATAGTAGACTTCATTTACATAGTAGGTTTAACCCACAAAGAGAAGCCGAGAGATGGATATCGGACTTGGAGGTTAGAAAAGATAGAATTTATATAGTATATGGAATTGGTATGATATATCATATCAAAGAGCTGATAAATAAAATGGATGATTCTACAAAATTATTATTAATTGAGCCCAGTCTATCAATATTTAATCAAATAATTAAAAATATAGATATTACTGATATTATACAAAATAAAAATATTGAAATTATGATAGGAGAAGATAATGATATCTTAAAGAGCTTCCTTTTTAATAACATATTTTGGGATAATTGGCATTTAATTGAATATTATGCCTTCTCTAACTATAAGAAGTTTTTTGGTAATACAGAGAAAGATATACGCAAGATAGTTGAGGAACATATATATATAAGTAAAATAGATAGAAATACAGTGCTTAGATTTGATAGGGACTGGCAAAAGAATTTACTTAAAAATATGAATTTTGCTACACAAAGTTACTATATAAATCAATTAGAGAAATCGTTTTTAGGTAGACCTATAGTGATAGTTTCAGCGGGACCTTCACTGAATAAAAATGTAGACTTATTAAAAGATATAAAAGAAAAAGCTATAATTATTTGTGTAGATACTGCTCTTAAAGTATTGTTAAGTAAAGATATTAGACCAGATTTTGTTGTTACAGCTGATGGTGGAGAATTAACTTTAGGGCTTTTTGATAATTTAGAATTTGATGATATCCCTTTAATTTATATGGCTACTGCTCATCCTAAGATATTAAAAAGACATAATGGTAGGAAAATATTAGCAGATAACATAAGTGGATATATTAAAGAATTATTTAAAGAGTTTAATAAAGAAGTAGGCTCTATAAATTCAGGGGGTTCAGTAGCTTGTGTTGCTTTTAATATTGCTAAAAAAATTGGATCTGACCCTATTATATTTATTGGACAGGACTTAGCCTATACAAACAATAAAACTCATGCAGAAGGAACTAGATATGTAAAAGATTCTAATTCAATAAAAAATAAGTATTTAGAAGTAGAGAGTATAAGTGGAGATAAAATACTAACAGGCCATGATTTGTTTAGCTTTCTTAAGTGGTTTGAAAATGAAATAGAAAATGATAAAAGTAATCGTAAGTATATAGATGCCACAGAAGGTGGAGCAAAAATAAAAGGCACTGAAATAATTAGTTTTAAAGATACTATTGATAAGTATTGTAGGGAAGATATAGATGTTTCTAAAACAATTGATGAGGCTTTAAAAGATGATGTAAAGTTTAATAATCATGAACTAAATTTATTAATCAAAAAATTACAGGATATGTTTGAAAACTTGGAGACAATTAATGATAAATCTCAAGCTGGGATAAAAATATGTAATAAAATAATAAATTTATATGAAACTGATAAGATAGAAAATACTAATATAGAACCTAAATTACATAGATTAAATGATATAGACAGATATATAAAAGAAAAAAGAGAAGAATTTGATATGATAAATCATGTGATAAAACCTATAGTGTACAGGGTTTTTCTGGAAAATACTATTGAAGATAGCAACAAAGATGATATTTCTATTATGAAAAGGTCATTAATTTTTTATAAGTCATTATCAGAAGCAGCAGAGTTTACTTTGCCTATTTTAAAAGAAACTATAAACGAATTAATAGGACAGAAAGAGAATAATTCTATATAAAATTAAAGAAATTATATTTTTAGTCGATATTATATATAGAAAAAGAAACTTTATATTAGAGGCGGTGATTTCATGAGTGATATGTTAAGGATAACAGGGATGGCATCAGGAATGGATACGGAAGCTATGATAGAAAAATTAATGAAGGTTGAGAGAACTAGGGTAGATAAGGTAGAGCAACAAAAGACTTATACAGAATGGAAAATGGAAGCTTACAGAGAAATAGGAAATTTACTTAGAGGATTTCAAGATGAATACTTTAATGTTGTTAAGCCTTCAACAAATTTCAGATCAACATCTGCTTTTTCTGCTTTTGAATCTAGTATAAAAATGAATGGAATAGATACAGATGCTATAAGTATAAACCCTTCAGGAAGTGCAAATCCTGGAAACTATACCATTAGCAATATTTCATTAGCAAAAAAGGCTATCTGGAGTACTGATAATACTAAAAGCTTATCTAATATGGTAGGAACAAGCTTAAATATGGCTAATTTAAAACAAGGAAAAAGCTTTAACATTAATCTAGATGGTGTAGAGAAAACTATAACTCTTGATAAAGACTACGCAGCTTTAACTACTAATGATTTAATATCAGACTTACAGACTAAACTAGACTCAGCTTTTGGAGCTGGAAACATTGCATTATCAGATAATGGAGGAAACATTCAAATTGACTCTGTAGGACATAATTTACAAATAAAAAATGCTCCTCATACATACGTATCAAGTTTAGGGTTTAAGAATAATCAATCCAACTCTATTCTAGGAGCTGAAATTGACTTTACAAATCCAGTGACCTTTGCAGGAAACATTAAGGTGGATATTAATGGAACAGAGACTGAAGTGGCAATTAATATTAATGCTACTGATATTACACAATTTACTTCTCAACTTCAAAGTAATATTGATACTGCATTGGGAGCAGGCAATATTAAAGTTAGTAATGACGGAGATAAAGTAAAGTTAATATCCTATGACACTTCTGATAAAGTAACATTCAAAAGCGGAGCAACGGATGATGTTATAAGCAAATTGGGGATTTCTAATGGAGCTAAGATTACAAAACTAGAAGGTATACCTAATATAGATATATCTGAAATAGGAAAAGAATTCAATATCAATATAGATGGTACGGATTATCATATAGATTTAGTTAGTGATTTTACTGATGTTTCTAGTTTAGTAACGGAAATAAATTCTCAATTAACCCATGGAACAATAAATGCAAGTGTGCTAGACGGTAAATTAACATTTATAGGAACTAATGGAGAAGAAATAAAAATTTCTAATAGTACTGAAGGTATAGTAGATGATTTGGGATTTATAGATGGTCAAAAAAATACTATAAATTTAAATGACCAACTTAAAGATGCAAAATTCGCTGAAGGCATTACGTTTGTTGGAAATGAGATATCATTTACTATAAATAATGAGAGCTTTACATTTAATGATACTAACACTGTAAAAGATGTTATAGATACTGTGAACTCTAGTAATGCCGGGGTTAATCTAACTTTTAATAGTGTAACTGATGAGTTTCAACTAGAATCAAAGCAAACCGGCTTAATGAATGATATAACTATTAGTGATGATTCTGGAAATTTTTTAACTGGAGCTTTAGGATTAGTACAAGACCAAAGTGCTCAAGATGCTAATTTTACCTTTAATGGAGTAACTACCAGTAGAAGTTCTAATGAATTTACTATAGATGGAGTAGCGTATACATTAAAAGCTGAAGAAGTAGGGGAAATTAATATTTCTATAAATTCAAATCCAGATGATACTTTAGATAAAATAAAGGAATTTGTAGAAAAATATAACGAAGTTATTAGTAAGATAAACGGGGAGTTAGGTGAAAAGAAACATAGAGATTATAAACCACTAACAGACGAACAAAAGAAAGAAATGAGTGAGAAAGATATTGAGCTTTGGGATGAAAAAGCTAAAAGTGGTCTATTAAGAAGTGATTCTATATTGCAAAAGATAACCGATGAAATGAGAAGATCATTATATGATAAGGTAGAGGGAGTAGACATCAGTCTTTATGATATTGGTATAAAAACCAGTTCAAACTATCTAGATAAAGGAAAATTGGTTATAAATGAAACGAAATTGAGACAAGCTCTTACTGATAAACCCGGAGATGTAATAGCATTATTTACTAAAGACTCTACTGTCGACTATGAAGATTCTGTAAATAGAAGTGATAGGTATAGAACTGAAGGATTATCAGAGCGATTAAATGATATTCTAAAAGATAATATCAGAATTACTAGAGATGCTAATGGAAGAAAGGGTATATTATTAGAAAAAGCTGGTATAGAAGGCGATGTTACTGAATTCAAGAACATAATGAATGAAAAGATAAATGATTATGAAGATAGAATATATAATTTACTTGATGATTTAGCATCTAAAGAAAATTATTATTATACTATGTTTGCACGAATGGAGAAGGCTATTTCTCAAATGAGTGCACAATCTTCATGGTTAATGCAACAAACAGGTGGTGGAATGTAATCTTTTAATATAAGTAATTAAATATATTAGCAAAACTAAAGGGGGACATAAATAATGTCTATAGAGGGAATAGCAGGTTCACAAATGATGAATATTGGGGCAAGTATTAGTAAAGAGGTAAATCCACATATTAAACATGAAGAGAGCAATAAAACAGTAAAAATTTCATCTGGTAATGGGTTTCAAGGTGAAAGAAAAGTCAGTAAAGATGAATTAATTCATGCAATTAATGCATCAAATGAAAGTTTAAAACTTTATGATAGAAAACTTCAGTATTCAATACACGAAAAAACAAATACTATTATGGTTAAATTAGTAGATACTGAAAAAGATGAAGTTATACGAGAAATACCATCAGAAAAAATATTAGATATGATAGGCAAAATGTGGGAGTTAGCTGGGATTATAGTCGATGAAAGAGTGTAGGTATATAGCAGTTATTTTGAGATAAATATAGGAGGAGATAAGTATGGCACTAAAAAATCCATATTCACAATATCAGAACAATTCAATAATGACAGCATCTCCAGAGGAACTTACCCTTAAGCTTTATGAAGGATGTATGAGATTTATAAAGGAATCCATTATATTTGCAGAAGAAAAAAACATAGAAAAAGCTCATAATAGTAATTTAAGAGCCCAAGCTATAATAAATGAATTTATGAATACTGTAGATAGAAATTATAGTGTAGGTGAAGAACTATTTAATCTCTATGAATATATGAATAGACGATTGATGGAGGCTAATATAAAGAAGGATGTAGAAATACTTAATGAAATATATGGAATGGCTACAGAGTTGAGGGATACTTGGCAACAAGCTATGAAACTAGCCAAGAAGGGAAAATAATATGGAAGAAATAAATAAGTTAGTACAGCTATTAGATAATAAGAATATACTATTAGACGACTTCTATCGACTGACTCTAGCTCAAAAAAAGCTTATTGAAGACACAGATATGGAAAAGCTAAATAGGTTAGTAAATAATAAAGAAAAGATTATACAAAATATTGATAAGTTAGATGCAGAGTTTGTAGAGAAATTTAATGAAGTTAAAAACAAGTATGGTATCACAGATCTAACAGAGCTAAATGTGGAGAGAATTTATCTTCTAAGACTTCAGGAAGTGACTAAAAAATGTAATGATAAAATGATGGAGATAGCAGAATTAGATAAGAAAAATAGCGAAAACATGAAGAGTAAATTTGATAATGTGAAAACAAAGTTAAGAGAAATTAAAAGGGGTAAAACTACTACTAATAAGTATTATAATAAATCTGCATCTACTGGGGGATATTTTATAGACTCTAAGAAGTGACAAATAAAGTGGATTATCCTGAACCGAGGGAAGAGTCTTGTTTTTAAGACTCTTCGACTTCGCTCACAGGGACAAATTTTAAAGACAGAGAAATCTGTCTTTTTATTGTTAAATTTTAAATTATCAGATTTTTTAAAAAATAAGAAGGAATTTGACGAAATATGTAGAATAATTAAATAATAGGTTGATGAGTATAAACATATAATAAATAGTTGGAGGATATAATATGAGTAAAAGAATTCCAAATACATATGTATTGTTATTCCTTATAATTATACTGATAGGTATAATGTCTTATATAATCCCTTCAGGAAGTTTTGATAGATACATAGATAGTGAAACTGGTATTAGCTATGTTGTACCAGATAGTTATGAGCAAATGCCTAAGTCTTATCTTTCTGTATTTAAAATATTTGAATCTATTCCAGAGGGTATGATGCAGGCAGGAAATATAATAATATTTGTTTTAATTGCTGGTGGAAGTTTTGGTATTATCCAATCCACAGGAACTATTAATAGGATAATAGAAAATATAGTAGTAAGATATGGTGGAAAAGAGAAGAAAATCATTCCATTAGTTATGATTATATTCTCTTTGGCAGGAGCAGTCTTCGGTACTGCAGAAGAGGCATTACCATTTTATCCTATGTTTATTAGTTTATCCTTAGCATTAGGGTTTGATAGACTCACAGGAGTTGCAATGGTCCTTTTAGGCACTGGATCAGGATTTGTTGCAGGTTTTTTAAATCCTTTTACCACTGGAATTGCTCAAAACATATCCCAATTACCTCTTTTTTCAGGGATGTATTTTAGAATCATCGCATATATAGTATTTGTATCTACTTCTATAATTTTTGTATATAGATATGCAAACAAAGTAAAATCAGAAAAAATAGACTCCGATGAAAATTATGAATTTGAAGAAGAATTTAATTTTGATAACTTATCATCATTAAACTCAAAGCATGTAAGAGTAACTATAGTTATACTGTTATTCTTTATATTCCTTTTAGTTGGTGTTATTAAATATAATTTTTATATAACAGAGATATCTACTACTTTTTTGATGATGGGTATAATTTCTGGATTAGTAGGAGGATTTAATTCTGGAAGAATTGTATCAGAATTTATAAAAGGGGCTTCTAATCAAGTATATGGAGCCTTGATAATAGGTCTTGCTAAATCAGTGATGGTAGTGATGGAATATGGTCAGATAATGGATACTGTGATATATGCCTTATCTAAAGTAATAAGTGGAGTAGGACCAATAATGGGATCAATTGGAATGTTTATAAGTCAAACATTAATAAATCTTTTTGTTACATCGGGAAGTGGACAAGCAGCAGTGACTATGCCAATAATGAAAACATTAGCTGATTTTTCTGGAGTTTCAAGACAAACAGCAGTATTAGCTTTTCAATTTGGTGATGGATTTACTAACGTCTTATCCCCTACCTCTGGATATTTTATGGCTGCCTTAGCCATTGGAGGTATATCCTGGAGGAAATGGACTAAATGGATGATGCCTTTATTTATCATTTGGGTCATAGAAGGTTGTATCCTTTTGGTAATTTCTAGTATAATAGGATATGGACCTTTTTAAAAAATATTTTTATAAAAAAGATAGTAGGGGTAAAATATGTTAGGATTTAATAAAAATGAAATAGATGTTGATATATTAAAAGCTTTAGCAGATGAGACTAGACTAGATATACTAAAACTGTTAGGAAATAAAGAAATGAATGTAAATGAGATTGCTCAGAACTCTAGAGTTTCGAGACCTACCATTTCTCATCATCTTCAGATAATGAGAAGAGCAAGAATAGTAGAGGCCAGGAAAGAAGGTAAAGAAACCTTCTATTCAGTAAATAATTATGTTCTTACATCCTTAGCCCAATCAATTTTAGGCTTCATTAGTTACTAATATTTTGTGTATGTGCTGCATACATATAATATATATGTTGATATACTTAAACTTATAAACAAAACAAGGAGGGATGTGTGAAAATAAAACTAGGTAGGTATATTTTTACCTATCGCGTAGACAAGTATAAACATGTAAACGAAACAGGAGGGGAAGTTATGTTAAAAGATTTTATAACTAAGGAAGAAGTAATACAAATTACTAAGGATTTAGTATCTATTGAAGGTCATAAGGATATTGAAGTTAAAGAATCAAAGGTAGCTCAGTATATTCAAGAGCTATTGAAAAAGGAAAAGATTGAAAATGATGTGGATATCATCGAAGAAAATAGACCAAATGTTTATGGGAAAATCCAGGGGGAAGATGATGAGATAGAGTTGATGTTTAATGGTCATTTAGATACAATACCAGGATTTAATATGGACTATGAAGCCTTTGAACCTTTCATCAAAGATGGGAAGCTTTATGGCAGAGGAAGTGCTGATATGAAGGGCGGAATAGCAGCAATGATTTCAGCTCTTATAGCTATGAAGAGATCTAATGCTTCTTTAAAGAAAACCGTAATGTTTGCAGGAGTTATAGATGAAGAGGAAAGTTCTAAAGGGACAGAAAGACTAATTAAGAAAGGTATTATACCAAAAATGGCAGTAATAGGAGAGCCAACAGAGCTAAATATATCTATAGCCCATAAAGGTATGGAGTGGATAGAGATAACATTTAAAGGAAGATCTTCTCATGGTAGTAGACCTAAGGAAGGAATAAATGCTATTTATGCTGCCTCTGAATTTAATAGACTAGTTTATGAAGAGTTTTCAGAAAAATTAGAAAATAGGACATTTGATTTATTAGGTCATGGTACTGTAAATGTAGGAGTTATAAGAGGTGGTGATGATCCAAATATTATTCCAGATAAATGTAGTGTAAGAATTGATAGAAGATGGTTACCTAATGAAACATTAGAATCAGTACATGGAGAATTAGAAGAGTTAGCTAAAAGGGCAGTGGATAAAATTGGTGGGAAGTATGAGATAAGAGCATTGAGAGAATTTACTGCTTCAATGATAAACACCCCCCACAGTATTGATAGGGACCATAGGTTAGTAAAAGAAGCTCTAGAATCTACAGAGAAATTTACTGGAGATAAGAAGGAACCTGTAGCTTTTCCAGCTTGGAGTGATGCAGCTCTATTAAGTAATAATGGTGATACTGAAGCTATTATATTAGGGCCTGGAAACATTAACCAAGCCCATGCCAATGATGAGTTTTGTGATACAGAAGAAATATATCAAGCAGCAGAAATATATTTTGATTTGATAGAAAAAATTTGTAAATAGGAGGAATTTTTATGAAAAGAATCAGGTTACCCCATACTTATGCATTATTATTTTTTATTATAATTTTAGCTACAGTTTTAACATATGTAGTGCCTGCTGGAGAATTCGATAGGGCAGAGGATGCTGATACCGGTAGAATATTTGTTGTTCCAAATAGTTTTCATGAAGTAGAGAATGAGCCTGTTTCTCCTTTTGGTCTTTTTAAAGCTATACCTAAGGGAATGGAAAAAGCAGGATATATTATTTTCTTTGTACTTATGATTGGAGGTTCATTTGGAATACTTCAAGCTACCGGTGCTATAGATGCTGGTATAGGTAAAACAGTCGTATTAATGAAAGGAAAAGAAAAATTAGTTATCCCTGTTATTATGTTTATATTCTCTTTAGCAGGAGCTATGTTGGGATCAGCAGAAGAGATGCTACCCTTCTATCCAATTGTCATTGCCCTTTCTTTAGCTTTAGGATTTGATACCCTTACTGGTACAGCCATGGTATTATTAGGGGCTGGGGCAGGATTTGCAGGAGCATTTTTAAACCCCTTTACTATAGGTATAGCTCAAGGTATAGCTGGGTTACCATTATTCTCAGGAATATGGTTTAGACTAATAGTGTATGTGACTATATTAGGAGTTACAATTATATATGTATATAGATATGCAGGTAAAGTACAGAAGGATCCAACCATAAGTCCTACTTATGAAAAAGATAAGATAAAGCATGAGAATTTAGATTTAGCTAATTTACCTGATTTTACTACAAGACATAAAATAGTTGTAGCTATATTAGTAATAGGAATGGCAATATTAGCTTTTGGCGTAGTACAATTAGGATTCTATATAACTGAGCTTACGGCAACCTTCTTAATTATCGGTCTTTTAGCTGGTATTGCTGGAGGATTAGGAGTAAATAGAATAGCTGAAGAATTTGTAAAAGGTGCTCAGGAACTAGTATATGGTGCTTTGGTTATTGGTCTAGCTACATCTATCATGGTAGTGTTAGAAGATGGAAGAATATTAGACACAATAATCAATGGTATGGCTAGTGTTGTTCAAGGGCTTCCTCCTACAATAAGTGGTATTGGAATGTTTGTAGTACAGAGTTTAACAAATCTATTTGTTCCATCTGGAAGTGGTCAAGCAGCAGTATCTATGCCTATAATGGCACCAATGGCAGATGTTGTAGGTATAACTAGACAAACAGCTGTATTAGCTTTCCAATTTGGAGATGGATTCTCAAATGTAATATCTCCTACTTCAGGGTACTTCATGGCTGCAATAGCTATAGGTGGAATCTCTTGGGAAAAGTGGGCAAAATGGATGTGGCCTTTATTCCTTATTTGGACTATATTAGGTGCAGCATTTGTGGCTCTATCTGTTATAATTAATTATGGACCTTTCTAAAAAGGAGTGGTAACAATTAATAAACTAATAGAATCAGATAAAATAATATTTTTAAAAACTGAAGTTAAAGATGTAGATGAAATTATATCTATTGAAAGTCAGAAAGAAAATAGCAACTTTATCTTTTCCTGGCCTAAAGAAAGACATATTGAAGCTATAAACAATCCCAATGAACTTCATGTTACTATAAGGGATAAGGAGAGAGATTCAATTATAGGTTATGTTTTATTATCTGGTATAGGTGATACGCATGGATCTATAGAGTTTAGAAGAATAGCAATAAAAGAAAAAGGTAGGGGCTACGGTCGAGAAAGTATTAAATTAATAAAGAGATTAGCCTTTGAAGAAGAAAAATGCCATAGGTTATGGCTAGATGTATATGATGATAACTATAAAGCTTTGAACTTATATTTATCTAAAAAGTTTAGAATAGAAGGAGTCCTAAGGGAGTCAAGAAAAGGGCAAAATGGATATAGATCCATGATAGTAATGTCTATTTTAGAAACTGAATATGAACCATGTTAAATATGGATGATAGGGCAGGATATATCCTGCCCTATTTTTTTAAAAAAATAACATAGAAAATAACTAATTATTAGTGTTATTTTTTAATGAATATTAAAATAAATTATAATATAACTTATTAAAAAATTAGAAAATTAATCTTGTTAATAAAGAATTAACAAGATTAACATCTTCTCCACACTTTTCTCCACACAATAACTTGTACTATTTTACACTAATCCACAGAGTTATACACACTATCCACAGAAATGCCATAATTTTATCCACATATACACAGAAAAAATATGTGGATAAATGTCTAAATAATTATTCAATAGACTGCATAAAATATAATATATATAGATAAAATATATAGTTAAGTGTAAAATTTTAGGGAATCATATTAACCTAATGGATATACTTAAAGGACTATTGATACTTTAATAGTTTAAAAATGAGGATCTAGCTTATATTAGTAGTATTAGACATAATACGACTTAATGTAGAAATTTAATAATAAATATATGTTAGGACATATATTTATTGGGTATTAATAAAGATAATAACCTAAAGAAAAACTTAATTTATAGTTGATATTTATTTTTAATCGGCTTAGCCGATTACTTCACATAAATTGAAGGGAGTTGAATTTATGGACATTATTATTAGTGGAAAAAATATGCAGGTGACAGAAGGACTTAGAGATGCAGTAGACAGGAAGATAGAAAGATTAGAGAAGTACTTCCATAAGGATGCTAGAGTGGATGTGACAATGACTGTTGAAAAGAATAGACAGATAATTGAGGTTAATGTTCCATTTTCAGGTACTATAATTCGTGCAGAGGAAGATACGAATGATATGTACACATCTATCGACAAAGTAATAGATATATTAGAAAGACAAATTAGAAAACATAAAACAAAGCTAGAAAAAAGAAAGCATAATGGTAGAACTATAAGATTTGAGAATATTCCAGATTATAGAGATATTGCAGCAGATACAAATGAACCAAGCATTGTAAAGACAAAGAGATTTGCAATGAAGCCAATGGATGAAGAGGAAGCTATATTACAGATGGAGTTATTAGGTCATAACTTCTTTGTATATAAAGATGCAAATACAAATGAGACTAATGTAGTATATAGAAGGAAGGATGGAAACTACGGCTTAATAGAGCCAGAGTTTTAAAATATAAATAATAGGTGGAGAGAAACTCTCCGCCTTTTTTAATGGAGAGATAAGATCCTTCGACTACGCTCAGGATGACGATGGTACAGTCAGATCCTTCACAATGTTCAGGGTGACATAAAGCATGTCAGATCCTTCAACTATGCTCGGGATGACAAAATATAATAAAGATTCTAGCATAAATTAATTACTTTGATTAGATTATTTTAGAAAATTGTATAATAATAACAGTTAAAAAAAGAAGGATATTTGATATAGATATAGAATTAGATATAATAATAGAAAAAGCGGGGAGGTATAGGATTAAATGATATGGATGTTTTTAATCTTTGCCATTATTGTTGGGTGGCTTAAAGGTGGAAAATTAAGACGATTAGGTAATTTAGATTTTAGATATTTATGGATGTTTATTGTGGCATTACTCCTTCAATATTTAATTATTCTTTTTGGAGGGCAAGATATAAAATTTATTTCGGATTATTTTACTGAGATTTATATAGCCTCATATATATTATTATTTATTGGAATTATAATAAATATTAAAAACAGACCTTTATTAATAATTCTAGTAGGAAGTGTGTTGAATTTCTTTGTATTTATAATGAATGATGGAAATATACCAGTATCTCTAGAAGGGTTAAAATTAGCTGGAATGAATGAGGTAGTAGAAATAATTCAGTCAGGACAACTTAAGCTATATACAAGCCTAACTGAGACTACTAAATATGGGCATTTAGGTCAGGTAATTTCTATTCATGAATCTTTCCCTTTTCCACAAGTGTTTAGTATAGGGGACTTCATAATAGGACTAGGATTATTTATATTTATAGAGAGCGCAATGACTAGTAAAGGTCTCGATAGACGAGTAGATTTTGGATTTGGAAGATAAATAGTAAATTTACTGTTTATCTTTTTCTTTTTGTAAACTATGCATAATCTTGTATAGAAAGTTGTTTAATGATAAAATTATATGATAGGCAAACTATGGAGGGTGGTTTATAAATGAAAGGAATATTTGAAAAAATATTTGGTACTTACAGTAATAGGGAGATAAAAAGACTAAATCCGATATTAGACAAAATAGAAGCCCTAGAACCTGAAATGAAAAAACTAGAAGACAAGGCTTTACAGCAAAAAACTGAAGAATTTAAAAATAGATTGAAAAATGGAGAAACATTAGATGATATACTACCAGAAGCCTTTGCAGTAGTAAGGGAAGCCTCGGTAAGGGTCTTAGGTTTAAGACCTTATAGAGTTCAGCTTCTTGGTGGAATTGTCCTACATGAAGGAAATATTGCTGAGATGAAAACTGGTGAAGGTAAAACATATGTTGCATCAATGCCTTTATATCTAAATGCTTTAGAAGGAAAGGGAGCCCATTTAGTTACAGTAAATGATTATCTTGCATCCTTCCAAGGGGAAACTATGAGTAAACTATATAATTTCTTGGGATTAAGCACAGGTATAATAGTTCATGGTCTTAGTATAGAAGAGAGAAGAGAAGCATATAGTTGTGATATTACTTATGGAACAAATAATGAATATGGTTTTGATTATCTTAAGGATAATATGGTTATATATAAAAAGGAAATGGTTCAAAGGGATCTTAATTTTGCCGTAATAGATGAGGTTGACTCTATCCTTATAGATGAGGCTAGAACACCTTTAATCATATCAGGAAGCGGAGATAAACCCACTGAATTATATAAAGCTGCAGATACCTTTGCAAGAACATTAAAGGGAAGAATAATTGACCAAAGTGAAACTAAGAAGGATCCCTTCAACAGAGAGATGAAAGAAGAGAAAATGGATTATACCATAGATGAGAAGGCTAAATCTGTTACTATATCTGAAAAGGGAGTACAAAAGGCAGAAGACTTCTTTGGGGTAGAAAATCTAGCTGATCCTCAAAATATGGAATTAAGTCACCATATAAATCAAGCATTAAAAGCACAAAATATAATGTATAAAGATAAGGACTATGTGGTAAAAGACGGTGAAGTAATTATAGTAGATGATTTCACTGGTAGACTTATGTTTGGTAGAAGATATTCAAATGGTCTTCATCAAGCCATAGAAGCAAAGGAAGGATTAGATGTTAGAAGGGAATCAAAGACTCTAGCAACGATCACATTCCAAAATTTCTTTAGAATGTATAGCAAACTATCAGGAATGACTGGTACTGCTAAAACAGAAGAAGATGAATTTAGAGAAATATATAATATGAATGTAGTGGAGATACCTACAAATAAACCAGTAATTAGAGATGATAAGTCCGATTTAATATATAAAAATGAAGAAGCAAAATTCAATGCAATTATAGAAGAAATTAAAGAAAGACATCTAAAAGGACAGCCGATATTAGTTGGTACTATTAGTATAGAGAATTCTGAAACTTTAAGTAGACTTCTAAGAAAACAAGGAATAAAGCATGAGGTATTAAATGCAAAGCAACATGAAAGAGAAGCAGAGATAGTAGCTCAGGCAGGTAGATATGAAGTAGTTACAATTGCTACAAATATGGCTGGTCGTGGTACGGATATCGTTCTAGGGGGTAACCCTGAGTTTATGGCTAAATCAGATATGAAGAAGAAAGGATATTCAGACCATATTATTGCTTTAGCAGATAGCCCTATTGAAAGTAATGATGAAGAAGTGATAGATGCTAAAGAAGTATATAAAGCGCTCCTTCAAAAGCATGAGTCAGAAACAAAGGATGAACAAAAGAAAGTATTAGGGGCTGGAGGCCTTCATATAATAGGTACGGAAAGACATGAATCTAGACGTATAGATAATCAGCTAAGAGGACGTGCTGGTCGTCAAGGAGACCCAGGGTCATCCCAGTTCTTTATATCTTTAGAAGACGATTTGATGAGACTATTTGGTAGTGAGAGAATTAAAGGAGTAGTAGATACTTTAGGTATGCCTGATGATGAACCTTTAGAACATAACCTATTAAATAGATCCATAGAGACAGCTCAGCGTAAAGTAGAGAGCAGAAACTTCTCTATAAGAAAACATGTATTACAATATGATGATGTAATGAATAAGCAAAGAGAAGTAATATATGATGAGAGGAAAAAGGTTCTTGAAGGAGAAGACATGAAGGACCATATCTTCACTATGATCAATGATATGGTTGATGGGGTAGTAGAATTATACACTGCCAATGCAAAATATCCTGAGGATTGGGACTATCAAGGAATAGAAGATTATCTTGGAAATATATATTTACCTGAAAGTGGACTTCAAATAGAGGATAAAGAGTCCTTGACTAAGGAAAGTTTAAAGGACCAGTTATTAGAAATAGCTAAAGAACAATATGAAGATAAAGAGGAAGAAGTAGGAGAAGAACAATTAAGAGAATTAGAGAGAGTAGTACTTCTTAGAGTAGTAGATAGTAAATGGATGGATCATATAGATGCAATGGATCAATTACGTCAGGGTATTAACTTAAGAGCTATGGGCAATGAGGATCCTGTTCGTGCATATCAGGTAGAAGGATTTGATATGTTTAATGAAATGATTAAGAATATTCAATTAGATACAGTGAAGCATTTATATAATTTACAACCGGCAGAAAATATTGAAAGAAAAAGAGTAGCGAAAGTCACAGGATCTAGTCATGGAAATCAAGAGAAACCAGTACAAAAGACCGTGATAAAGGGAGATAAGATAGGAAGAAATGATCCTTGCCCTTGTGGTAGTGGTAAGAAATATAAAAAATGCTGTGGCAGATAGGAGAGATTAAATGTTAGAGCTAGAAAAGTATAATGGAGTAGTAGACTCCTTTAGAAAGAGACTTGATGAGGTAGGTGTGTCTCTTTGACTTATCTTCTTTGAAAGATAAGTTTAAGGAATTAGAAAAAGAAATGTCTCAGCCTGATTTTTGGAATGATAATAATAGGGCTCAAGACATAATACAAAGATCTAATGTGATAAAAGAAAAAATAGATGAACATGAAAGTTTATCTGATGAGATTGATGATTTAGAGGTTTTATTAGTATTAGCTGAAGAAGAACAGGATAAAACCTTACTAGAAGATATCGAAGAAAAGACAAAGGAAATAGATAATCGATTAGATGAATTTAGAATAAAGACTTTATTAAGTGGAGAGTATGACAATAATAGTGCTATTCTATCCATCAACTCAGGAGCAGGAGGATTAGAGGCTCAAGACTGGGCAGAGATGCTTCTTAGAATGTATTCAAGATGGGCAGAAAGAAAGGGATATAAATTAAGTACTTTAGATATTCTTCCTGATACGGAAGCAGGAATAAAAAGTGTAACTCTTTCTATCAAGGGCGAAAATGCCTATGGGTACCTAAAAAGTGAAAAGGGTGTTCATCGTTTGGTTAGAATATCACCCTTTGACTCTTCAGGGAGACGTCATACATCCTTTGCATCGGTAGATATAATGCCAGAGTTAGATGATGATTTGGATATAGATATAAATACTAGTGATCTTAGAATAGATACCTATAGAGCCAGTGGAGCTGGGGGACAGCATGTAAACACTACAGATTCAGCTATAAGGATTACCCATGTGCCTACTGGAGTAGTAGTCCAATGTCAAAGCGAGAGGTCTCAACATAAAAATAAAGCTACTGCAATGAAAATGCTTCAAGGAAAATTAATAGAGCTTAAAGAAATGGAACAAAAAGAAAAGATAGAGGATATTCAAGGGAATTATAATCAAATATCCTGGGGATCTCAAATAAGATCCTATGTATTTCATCCCTACAATTTGGTAAAGGATCATCGTACCAATGTGGAAGAAGGTAATACTGATAAAGTAATGGATGGAGATATAGATAAATTTATAAATGCATATTTAAAATATAAAGCAATGAAATAGGACTAAGAGCTAGACCCTTAGTCCTATTTTTGTACAGCATTCTACTTATTATTGTAGATTTTTAAGTAAATAATGATATAAGATCCTTCGACAAGCTCAGGATGACGAGAAAGTTGACCTTTGAGGGACTATAGCAATAGCAACAAAAGCAAATTTTATAGTATAATACCTACAACATTCACCAAATTTCCCGGGAAATTTTCTACAAAAAAAGAGGATTAACAGAATATTTATAGAATTCATAAAAGAGCAAAAATATATATTACATAATATTGAATGGGGGAGATTATAATTGTTAGGGAAAATAGGGAAGAAATCTCTTAAACCTAAGCTTAAGAATAAGGATAAAAAAGAGAAAAAAGATAAGAAATTATTTAAATTTTTAAAGAGAAAGAAAAAAGGAGAAACAAAACCAAAAAAAGAAAAGAAAGGACTTTTTAAATTTACTAAAGGTAAAAAGAAAAAGGATAGTACTTTTAAAACAAAGTATAAAATTAAAAATCAATTAATAGCAATGGTTCTTGTATTAGCACTTATACCAATGATTGTAGTAGGAATTATCAATTATAATTTTGAAAAATCCGGTAGGATTGAAATGATCAAGGATTCAAATCTTACTATAGCTAAATCTATAGCCAATCAAGCAAACTATATGATAACAAATTCTTTTAGTTCTTTAGAAACATTAGCTATAGCAAATAATTTCTCTGAAATGGAGTCTCAAGAATCAACTACTACCTTAATGAATGTTAGAGATGAATTAGAGGCTGTAGAGGATATCTATGTCATGGATAATAATGGGAATGTAGTAGTGGGAACCAAGACTATGACTGAATCCCTTGCTAATGAGTTATATTTTGTTAAAGCAAAGGGGGGGACTAGATATGTTTCTAATTCCTTCATAGATGATAAAACTAAAAAACCAGGAGTAATGATTTCTATACCAGTAAAGAATTTTATAGGACAGGTTGAGGGAGTTATCGCAGCTAAATTAAATGTAAACGAACTTAGTAATATAGCTAAATTTCAAAGAATTGGTGATACTGGAATAGCATACATAGTAGATAGGACAGGGGCTGTTATTGGGCATGAGGATTTCTTTAATAAAGTTTTAAAGAGATATAATTACTCAGATAACGGTAATAAAGGAGCAATAGCAGCTATAGCAGGAAATACTGATGTAATGACTTATGATAATGAGAATAATGAAGAAGTTATAGGAGCTTATACAAAAGTTGCCTATACAAACTGGGGAGTAGTAGTAGAACAAAATGTATCTGAAATAGAGAAAAATGCAGCTGGGGTTCTTCAAAGAACTGGTATAATAACCATTTTAGCGGGGTTAGTGATAGCGATTCTAACAGCAATAATCTCTAGATTATTTGCAAAACCAATTAATAACTTAGCGAAAAGTGCAAATAGAATCAAAGATGGAGATATGACTGAGGATATTAAGGTTACATCAAAGAATGAGATTGGTCTATTACAAGGTTCCTTCAATAGTATGATAGAGTCTTTGACTAATGTTATAACAAAAGTAAATACTTCATCACAAAATGTTAAGGATTCCATAGAGGAATTAAAACAACGTTCTGACCTTACAGTAAGAGCTTCCGAGGAAATATCAGCAGTGGCAGAACAAGTGGCTGCTGGAACAGAGAATCAAATCCAAAGTGTAGAAAACACCTCTCAAATTATTGGGAAAATGGCTGAGCAGGTAAAGGATGTTGAAGGTAGAGTTAAAGATATTGAAGGAGCGTCAATCCATGCTACAGATATTGCATCAAAGGGAACTGTACATATAAATGATACTCAGACTTCTATATCTAATATAGTGGATAAGGTACAAAAGGCTTCAGGACAAATCAACACATTAACTAATCAAACTAAAGAGATCGGAAAGATAATCACATTTATAGATAATATCTCCGATCAAACAAACTTACTAGCATTAAATGCAGCAATTGAAGCAGCTAGGGCAGGGGAAGCAGGGAGAGGTTTTACTGTAGTAGCCGATGAGATAAGGAAGCTAGCTGAGCAAACAGGAAATGCATCTAAGGATATAGTTAAGATAATTACAGAAATACAGAAGGAAATGAAGGATGTTACATCCTCCATGGATGATAGTATTGTAGAAGTAAATAAAGGAACAGAAGTAATAAATAAGGCAACAGATTCCTTTAATAATATTAAGGAAGAAACAGGCAAGGTAAGTGATATAGTAAGTGATTTCTCAAGTATAGTAGAGGGATTAACGGTGGGAATGGAAGAAATAGAAAGAAGTATCCATGTGGTAAGTGCAGTATCCCAGCAAACAGGAGCTGGAACTCAAACAGTTCTTGCTAGTGCAGAGGAACAGCAGTCAGCTATTGAGCATGTGGAGGAATTATCCGATCAGTTAGATAAAATGGCGGATGAATTAATAGATATTGTTAAAGAATTTAAGATAAAATAAAAAGAAAAGATAAGATAAGATCCTTCAGTTCCTTCAGGAAGACATTGAAGTTGTCATCCTGAGAGAAACGAAGGATCTTTTTTTAAAATACAATCTCTATAACTCCTCAAATTTAGCATGAGAAATATCCCAATGAGTATATCTTATGTATTTTTCAAGTTCATTTTTTCTTTTTTTTTCAAATAAATCTACAATGTTTTTATGTTCATTATTAGTTTCTTTAAGTATTTTAATAATGTTTTCCATGCTAGAATCATCATAAGGTTGTTTGATAAAACTTCTTCTAAGTTGATTTAAAATACGGATAAGTTCTTCATTATCGCATATATCAATATAAATATCGTGAAATTCTTTTTGTAATTTATAATAAAGGTCAAAATTATTTTCATCTATTCTCTTATTCATATCATTTACTTTTCTTTTCATTTCAGAAATTTCGTTTTCAGTGATAAAATTGGTAGCTAAATTAGCAGCTAATCCATCTAAGGTACCAATTGTGAGGTATAATTCTTTTGCCTTTTTCTCATCAATAGGTCTTACAATAAATCCTCGTCTAGGAAGTTTTTCTAAATAACCTTCAGTAGATAGCTGAATTAAGGCTTCTCTTACTGGCGTTCTACTAACTTGTAACGTTTCGTAAATTAGTTGCTCATTTATTTTTTCATTTGCTTTTAATGTTCCATCATTTATTTTTTTTTGTATAAAATTATATACATGATCTTTTAATGATAAATATAATGCCATAATATGCCTCCTTAAAAATATTATACTATATAGCTTGTTATTTTGAAAATTAATTTTCAAACATATTTAAGTGAATATTCAGAAAATACTGGACATAGTTATTAATATAGTGTAATATACAATATATTATATATAATATATAATATATTGTATACAAAAATAACTAATGGGAGGAACATTATGAAATATGATAGTCAATCCATGGTAAGTACTATAGGAAGTATATTGATTAAACATCCTAAAGATGCATTTATAAGTCAAGAAAACCTTAAAGAAAAACATGAAGAATTCAATTATATAGGTTGTCCTGATTATGAAAAAGTTTTAGAGGAATATAAAACTTTTGAACAGATTATTAAAGATTACGTTGAAAATATATATTATTTACCTAAGGATGATAATACAGGACTAGATTCAATATATACACATGATACTGCTAAAATAACATCCAAAGGTGCTATTTATTTTCCAATGGGTAAACGTTTGCGAAGAGGAGAACCTGAAGCTACTAAAGAATATCTTGAATCTATAGGCATCCCAACACTTGGTCAAATAAAAGGTAAAGGTAAAATGGAAGGTGGAGATGTGGTATGGATTGATGAAGAAACTGTAGCTATTGGAAGAGGTTATAGAACTAATGATGAAGGAATAAAGCAATTTAAAGAATTAGTAAAAGATTTTGTAAAAGAAGTAATAGTAGTACAACTTCCTCATGCAGAGGGACCTGATGAATGCTTACATCTAATGAGTATCATAAGCATGGTAGATAGAGACCTAGCTGTAGTATATTCAAAATATATGCCGGTATTTTTTAGAGATTATTTGTTAGAAAAAGGAATAAAACTTATTGAAGTAAATGATAAAGAATATGAATATTTAGGTTCAAATGTATTAGCCTTATCACCTAGAAAATGTTTAATGTTAAAGGGAAATCCTATTACAAAGAAAAAATTAATAGAAGCTGGAGCAGAAGTTTTTGAATATGAAGGTTATGATCTTTCATATAGAGGAACAGGTGGACCAACTTGTCTAACAATGCCTTTATATAGAAAATAAATCATAAAATAAGTGAGGATATAATATGAGTAAAATAAATTTTGAGAACTTATCACATGAAATAAAAGATATTTTTTATGATTATATTAAAATAAAAGGTTATACATCAACAAAAGATGAAAAATTAACAGAAGAATTTTTAATTAATTTTTTTGAAAGTATTGATTACTTCCAAAAAAATCCTGATAAATATGGATTATATAATATTGAAGGGGATTCTTTGAAAAGAAAAGTTAGTTGGGCAATGGTAAAGGGCGAGGGGTCTGACACAGTAGTTCTTATTCATCATAATGACATTGTAGGTATAGAAGATTATAAGAACTTTAAGCCATATGCTTTTAATCCAGAACAACTTGAAAAAGAACTATTTAAATATAAAGATAGTTTATCAGATGAATCAAAAATAGATTTAGAAAGCAAAAAATATATTTTTGGAAAAGGTACAGCTGATATGAAAGCAGGAGGAGCAATCCAACTTTCTTTAATAAAAGAATATTCATCACTTAAAAATTCAAAAGGAAATATTATTCTTTTAAGTGTACCTGATGAAGAAAATTTGTCCAGTGGAATGAGAGCAGCAGTTTTATTACTGGATGAATTGAGACAAAAATATAATTTAAAATATAAATTAATGATTAATTCAGAACCCCATCAAAGATTAGATGAAAATATAGGAATTATATCAGAAGGATCAGTAGGTAAAATGATGCCTTTTGTATATATAAGAGGTTCAATGAGTCATGCAGGTAAAGTTTTTGAAGGATTTAATCCAACTAATTTAATGAGTGAGATTGTAAGAAGAACAGAATTAAATATTGAGCTTTCAGATTTTATAAATGGAGAATCAGCCCCTCCACCTACATGGTTATATTTAAAAGATAGAAAATATGATTATGATGTATCGATGCCACTTAGTATTGGGGGTTGCTTTAGTGTACTTACATTAAATAAAGAACCACAGGATTTAATGGAAGATATAAGAAAAATTTGTGTTAATTCATTTAACAATGTAATAAATGAAATGAATAAGAGATATAAAATTTTTAGAGAAAAAACTGATAAGGAGTATAAAAAATTACCTTGGAAAACTAAAGTTGTAACCTTTGATGAATTATATAATGAAGCATATAAAAATTACAAAGAAGAATTCACTAAAAACTATAACAAAGAATTTGAAAACATAAAACAAAAAGTAATAAATAATGAAATAAACATGATAGAAGGCAACTTGGAATTAGTAGATACTATATTTCAATACATAAATGAATTATCACCAAAAGTAGTAATAGGTTTATCACCGCCTTATTATCCTAATGTATCTAATATTTATTTCGCTAATATAGATGAAAAAATAAAAAACATTTCAAATGAGATTAAGAAATATGTAAGGGATGAATTTAATCAACAATATACTAGAGAATACTTTTATACAGGTATATCTGACTTAAGCTATTCATCCATAAAAGAAAGTAAATCAATAATGATAAGCTTAGCAAAAAATATGCCGTTTTATAATGAGATATATTCTATACCAGTAGAAAAAATAGAACAAAATTCAATGCCTTGCATCAATATAGGGCCTTTAGGAAAAGATTTTCATAAATTAACAGAAAGAGTACTAAAGGAAGATTTATTTTATAGAACACCAAGAATATCAAATCATGCAATATCAATAGTATTAGATTGGTAAATAAAAATAAAAGGGGAGATTCATATGTTTAAAAATGTTATAGTAAGAAAGCCAGCAAAGTCTATGGTAGAAGGTATCACATCAGCACCAGAACTAGGAAAACCAGATTATGAGTTGGCATTAAAGCAACATGAGAATTATAGGAAAGCTTTAAAAGAATGTGGTGTAGAACTTACAGTGTTAGAATTAGATGATAAATATCCTGATTCTTGTTTTGTAGAAGATGTGGCTGTATTATCAAATAATTGTGCAATAATAACTAATCCTGGAGCTGAAAGTAGAAAAGGTGAAGAAGAAGAAATGATAGGTGTGATTAAAAAATTCTATCCTGAAGATAAAATTGGATATATAAAATCTCCGGGTACATTAGAAGGTGGAGATGTTATGATGGTAGGAGATCATTTCTATATAGGATTATCTGCTAGAACAAATGAAGAAGGTGCAAAGCAATTTATAGAAATATTAGAAAAGCATGGTCTTATCGGTTCTGTAGTAGAATTAAAAGAATTTTTACATCTGAAAACAGGAGTAGCTTATCTTGAAAATAATAACTTATTAGTAACAGGAGAATTCATTGATAATCCTATATTTAAAGATTTCAACAAAATAATAATAGATGAAGATGAGCAATACTCAGCTAATAGTATTTGGGTAAATGGAAAGGTAATAGTACCTGAAGGGTATCCTAATACTAAAAAATCAATTGAAGATGCAGGATATGAAGTTATTACAGTAGATACATCTGAGTATAGAAAATTAGATGGAGGATTAAGCTGTTTATCATTAAGGTTTTAATAGAATATATATATGGACTTTTTATAAAAAGTCCATATATATTAATTTAAATATTCAGAATATTAAGTTTATTAATAATTAATAATTAATAATTAATAAAGGAAGGTGAAGATGTTATGGCGTTACTTGAAAAGATAGTTTATGATTATTTGTGGGGATTACCATTAGTTGTTTTAGTATTATTTGCAGGTATTTTCTTTACATTTTATACTAAGTTTTTTCAATTCAGAAGGTTTAATTATTCTCTTAAAAAGACATTTAAAGAATTAAAATCTGAAAATGATGATGCTGAAGGAGTTATATCACCGCTTGAAGCATTAAGTGTAGCTCTTGGAGCTACAGTTGGTGTTGGAAATATAGGAGGAGTTGCGACAGCTATTGCATTTGGTGGTCCTGGTGCAGTATTTTGGCTTTGGATTGCTGGTCTTTTAGGACCAATAATAAAGATGGCAGAAATCTCCCTAGCAGTTCATTATCGTGAAAAGGATGAAAAAGGAGAAACTTATGGTGGTCCAACATATTATATTCATAGAGGTTTAGGAAAAGAAAAGAATCTGATGGGATTATCAAAAATACTTAATTTTATATTCATATTTGGTTTTGGTACAGGGTTCTTTCTTACAGTACAAAATTATACTATAACAGAAGCAATTGCTACAACATTTGATTTAAATATGATTTTAGTTAGTGCAGTTTTTACTCTTTTATTATATGGAATTATAGCAGGGGGACTTTCATCACTAGCTAAAATAGCTTCTAAATTAGTACCTTTCATGGTCTTATTTTATTTAGCTGGTGGATTATTTATTATATTTAAAAATATAGATATGTTACCTGAATCTTTTAGATTAATTTTTTCTAGTGCTTTAACTGGTTCAGCAGCTACAGGAGGATTTATAGGTGCAACAGTTGCTCAAGCAATAAAAATAGGAATGTCAAGAGCGGTATTTAGTAATGAAGCAGGTTGGGGATCATCTCCTATGATTCATGCTTCCGCTAAAACTAATCATCCTATAAGTCAAGGATTACTTGGCATATTTGAAGTTTTTATGGATACAATTGTAATTCTTACAATTACATCTTTAGTAATAATGACTACAGGACAGTGGTCATCAGGGCTTGATGGAGCAGCTTTAACATTAAGTGCATTTGAGTTGGGGCTTGGAAATATTGGTAGAATAGTGCTTACTGTAGGAATATTCCTATTTGGTTTAACAACAGTTTCAGGTATTTATGCACAAATTGAAGTTTTACTAAGGTATACATTAGGACCTAAAAATAAAAATAAGGATAAGATACTTTCAGTATATAAATGGTTATACCCACTACCAGGATTTTTAATGGTAGTAGTAGCTGTTTATTATGGGTTACCGGGTATTCAAGTATGGCTATTTGCAGATATGTCTACAGCCTTACCTATATTTGCTAACATAATAGCATTATTATTATTAAGTCCTAAATTTATAGAGTTAGTAAAGGATTATAATAATAGGTATATTAAAAAGAAAGATGTTGATAAAAATTTCAAAGTTTTCTATGAAGATAAAATTTTAGAAAGTAAAAAAAATTAATAGAATTTATAAATAAATAAGGTTCTTTGACTAAGTTCAGGATGACAAAATCATACTCTTATTTTGAGCTTGTCAAGGAATCTTTTTATAGTTCTAAGCATATATATTTAAAATAAATCACTTGACAACTTTTAAGTACAAGGTGTAGAATATTAATTAGAACAACTGGTACGTACAACAGAACAACTAAGTAGGTGATAAAGTGATAAATATAAATAAAAAGAATAAGTTACCTTTATACTACCAGCTATATGAGATTATAGTGGGTAAAATCGAGTCAGGTGATTATAAAGAAAATGATAAGATACCTTCAGAGAGAGAACTATGTGAGGAATATGATATTAGTAGATCTACGGTAAGGCAAGCTATGAGTGAATTAGAGAAGGAAGGATATATTTACAAAAAGCATGGAAAGGGAATATTTGTATCCCCTCAAGCTTTTAAACAAGATTTGTTGAAATTCTATAGTTTTACAGAGGAAATGAAGAAGATGGGAAAGGAACCTTCTTCAGAAGTAATAGATTTTGAGATTATAACTTGTACTGAGAAGTTATCTAAAAAATTAAATTGCCCTATAACAATAAATTTATATAAATTTACAAGAATAAGATTAGCTGATAATGAACCTATGATGCTAGAAACAAGTTATTTACCAGTAGATAGATTTCCTAATTTAACTAGAGAAAATCTTAATAACAATGCTATGTATGATATCTTTAGGAATAAATACGATGTAACCTTCTCGAAAGCTGAGGAGAGATTTAAGCCAGTAAATACTCGTAGAGATGAGGCAAAAATATTAGAAATTAGTAGTAAAATTCCTAGTATGATGATAGAAAGATTTACTTATGAGAAGGAAGATATAATAGAATATACTATAGGAATAGCTAGAGGAGATAAATTTGAATATAGAGTATTATTAGATAAATAAAAAAATTAAAACAACTGGTAATGATGACATTATATGAATGGGAGATGAAAAAATGAATTTTTTTGGAATTAATAAGGAAGAATTAAAGAAAGAAGGAGGAGATATTACTGCTGAAGAGATATATAGACAACCTAAAGTATGGGAAAAATCTTATGAAGTAATATGTAAAGAGAAGGAAGAATTAGAAAACTATGTTAAAAACATTCTTAATATTGATAATTTAAGAATAATATTTACTGGAGCTGGCACTTCAGGATTTATTGGAGATACAGTAGCACCCTATATAAAGAATAAGATTGATAAAAATTCAGTAGAATCTATACACACAACTGATATAGTAAGTCATCCTGAAAGTTACTTTAAAAAAGATATACCTACTTTATTGATATCCTTTGCTAGATCTGGTAATAGTCCAGAAAGTGTTGCCACAGTTGAATTAGCAGAAAACTTAGTGGATGAATTATACCAAATAGTGGTGACTTGTAATGCTGAAGGGAAATTAGCAAAAAAAATGAAAACAGATAAGGATAGAATGATTTTATTGCCAGAAGAATCTAATGACAAGGGCTTTGCAATGACAAGTAGTTATACTTCAATGGTTTTATCCACTTTAATATTATTTAATATAGAAACTCTAGATGATATTAAAGAAGAAATAGATAATTTAATTAGATCAGGAGAAAAAATTCTAGATGATACCAATAAAATTGAAGATATAGCAGATGTTGAATTTGATAAAATAATTTATTTGGGAGCTAATTGTTTTTATGGATTAGCTAAGGAAGCTTCTTTAAAGCTATTAGAATTAACTCAAGGAAAAGTAGTAACTAGATATGATACTCCATTAGGATTTAGACATGGACCTAAATCCATAGTAGATGATAATTCTCTGATAGTTTTATTTTTATCTCGTGAGGATTATCCAAGGCAGTATGACATTGATTTATTAAAGGAATTAGCCTCTGAAGATAGAGGTTACAAAGTATTAGTAATATCAGAAAATAAGGATAAAGCTATAGAGAAACTGTGTGATTACCAACTATCGATGGGTATAGAGCAGTCTGATATAGATCAGGTCTTCACAGCTATTAACTATATAATTTATCCTCAAATTCTCGCATTATTAAAGTCATTGAAATTAGGAATAAGTCCAGATAATCCTAGTCCTGATGGTAGTGTGAATAGGGTGGTAAAAGGGGTAACTATTTATCCTTATAATAAATTAAGTTTACAAATATAAAGGAGGAATTCATATGCCAAATATTTTACTAACAAGAATTGATAACAGACTTGTCCATGGGCAGGTAGGTGTTACATGGACGAATCATCTGGGTGCTAACTTAGTTTTAGTTGCTAATGATGATGTCGCTAAAGATACAGTAAGACAAAATCTAATGGATATGGTATTACCAGATACTGTTCAAACAAGATTTTTTACTCTACAAAAGACTATAGATGTTATTCATAAGGCGGCGGATAGACAAAAGATATTTATAGTTTGTAAATCTCCTCAAGATGTATTGGCTTTAGTAAAGGGTGGAGTCCCAATCAAGGAAGTTAATGTGGGTAACATGCACTATGCTGAAGGAAAAGAACAGATTACTTCAACTATTTCTGTAGATGAAAATGATAAAGAAACCTTTAGAGAATTAAATAAATTGGGTGTTAAACTTGATTTAAGAAAGGTACCTGATGAAAAAGGAAAAGATATAATGAATTTGATATAGATATCTACAATAGTAGATTTTTATATAAATAATTTTAAGGGGGTTTAATATATGTTATTAGAAGCTTTACTTTTAGCACTTTGGGCTGGAATAACGGGAATTGATTTATTCAATGGTCTAACCCATATTCATAGACCTTTAGTATCAGGCTTAGTAGTAGGATTAATATTAGGCGATGTTCAAACTGGACTTATAACAGGAGGTATGCTTGAGTTAGTTTGGATGGGGATGGCTCCATTAGCTGGAGCACAACCACCAAACGTTGTGGTAGGTGGTATAATAGGAGCGTCCTTTGCTATATTAGCAAATCAAGATCCAAATGTAGCAGTAGGTATAGCGGTACCCTTTGCAGTGGCAGCCCAAGCAGGAATAACATTATTATTTACAGCATTTTCACCAGTAATGCACAAGGCTGATGAGTATGCTGAAAAGGCTAACTTAAAGGGAATTGACAAAATAAATTATTTAGGAATAACAATATTATTTGTATCATATTTCATAGTAGTATTCTTACCAATATATTTTGGTGCAGATACTGCAGCAACAGTAGTGAATAAATTACCTCAGACATTTATTGATGGTTTATCTGTTGCAGGAGGGATGATGCCAGCTATAGGTTTTGCATTATTACTTAAAATTATGTTGAAAAAAGAATATGCAGGGTTCTTATTAGTAGGATTCGTTTTAGTGGCTTATCTTGAATTACCGATATTAGCTGTAGCCCTTATTGGAACTGCAATAGCTCTATATGATTATTACAATAATAAGAATAAAGGCAACACACCACCTAATTTTGATGAGGGGGGAATAACTGATGGAATCTAATATTAATAGAGAGAATTTATCAACAAATCCTGAATATCAAGATCAAACAACTGATGTAAAGTTAGATAAAAAAGATTTGAATAAGATGGCGTGGAGATCATTACTATTGCAAGCATCCTTTAACTATGAGAGAATGCAAGCTGCTGGATGGTTATATTCAATGGCTCCAGCGCTTAAAAAGATTCATAAGAAAAAAGAAGATTTGTCAAAATCAATGAAGCTTCATATGGAATTTTTTAATACTCATCCTTTCTTAGTAACTTTCATAATGGGTATAGTAGCTGCTATGGAAGAGAATAAGAATGATACAGAGACAATCAGAGGAGTAAAGGTAGCTACAATGGGTCCTCTTGGAGGAATTGGAGATGCTTTATTCTGGTTAACATTATTACCTATTAGTGCAGGTATAGGTGCTTCTTTAGCAATAGAAGGCAGTGTAGCAGGGCCTATAATATTCTTGATAATGTTTAATATAGTACATTTTCTACTTAGATTTGGACTTATGCACTATGGATATAGAACAGGAGTTAATTCTATAGGTGCCCTTAAAGATAATACAAAATTAGTTTCAAGAGCAGCAAGTATTTTAGGACTTTCAGTTGTAGGTGCTTTAATAGCTTCTTATATAAACTTATCAACAAGCTTAGTTATAAAAGCAGGAGAAGCAAAAGTAGCATTGCAAGCAGATGTTTTAGATAAGATAATGCCAAAAATGCTTCCCTTAGGTTATGCATTACTGATGTATTATCTATTAAAGAGAGGTTGGTCACCTATAAAACTTATTGGTATAACAGTATTAGTAGGTGTTGGAGGTAAATATATAGGAATCTTTTAATTAAATTAAATATGGAAGGCCATTGGCCTTCCATATTTTAAATGATAGGAGTGGAAGATATGGTAGGAGTAATAATAGCTGGACATGGAAATTTTGCATCAGGAATAGAATCTGTAATAAAACTTATAGTAGGAGAACAAGAAAATATAAGAATTGTAGATTTTTTAGAACAACACTCTACAGAGGATTTAAAAAGAAATATACTGGAAAATATTAATGAGTTAAATTGTAACAGTTATTTGATATTCACGGATATTCCAGGGGGATCTCCCTTTAAAGCATCTGTGGAAGTCTCAATGGATAATGAGAATATTGAAGTGATTTCAGGTACCAATGTACCTATGATAATGGAGATATTATTTGATAGAGATAATGAAGAAGTAGAAAAATTAAAACAAAGAGCTATAGAAACTGGTAAAAAACAGATTCTATCCTTTGAATTAAAGGAAAGTAAAAAAGAAAAAGAAATAAAAATCGAAGATGGAATTTAGGGTGGTAAAATGGAATATTATTTAAAATGTAAAGAAATCTATGCAGAGGATAAGGTTATAGAGGATAGTTATATTTTAATAAAAAATGGATATATCGAAAAAATTGGAAAAGAAAAAAACAGAGATGTTGAAGTCATAGATTTAGGAGAGTTTAAGGCCATACCGGGACTTATAGATCTCCATATTCATGGAGCAAATGGACAGGATGTAATGGATGCTACTTATGATTCTTTAAATAAGATTTCATTGTATCTAGCTAAGAATGGAGTCACATCTTTTCTAGCTACAACCCTTACAGCTCCCTTAGAAAAGATTAAAAATGCCATCGAGAATGTTAGGGAATCAATGACTAAGGGACTTGAAGGAGCAGAAGTATTAGGAACTTATCTAGAAGGTCCTTATCTTACTGAAGAACATAAAGGTGCTCATCCAGTAAGATATATGAGAGAACTAAAATTAGATGAAATAAGAACTCTCTTAGATATATCGGGAGATACTATAAAGATAGTAACTATAGCTCCAGAGAAGGAAAATTCTACTAAGATAATAGAATATCTAAAAAAAAGAGACGTAAAGACTTCTATAGGTCATACAAATGCTACCTATAAAGAAGCTATAGAAGCTATAAAAATGGGTGCAAAGATTGGAGTTCATACTTTTAATGGTATGACAGGACTCCATCATAGAGAGCCTGGTGTAGTTGGAGCTATAATGGATTCTGAGGATATCTATGCAGAGTTAATAGCAGACAATATTCATGTTGATTCAGCCGTGATGAGGATTTTGTATAGATTAAAAGGGAATGACAAGTTATATCTAATCAGTGACTGTATGCGGGCAGGGGGATTAGATGATGGAGAATATATCTTAGGTGAATTAAAAGTAGAGGTAAAAAACCGCATAGCTAGAACAGAATCAGGTTCTTTAGCGGGAAGCACCCTTAAAATCAAGGATGGAATAAAAAATATAATGGATGCTACAAATATAAATTTATTTAGAGCTATAAGACTAGCTTCAATAGTCCCAGCAAAAGCCTTAGGATTAGCGGATGAAATAGGAAGTTTAAAGGAGAAAAAGAAAGCTAATATCACTATAATTGATGATGAATTAAATATATGTGGGACTATTGTTAACGGAAAAGTTGTATATGAAAAGGGGAGATAATATGTTTATTGTATCTAGTAAAAATTTATTAATTAATGCACAGAAAAGAGGTTATGCAGTACCTGCATTTAATATACACAATTTAGAGACAGTTCAAGTAGTAGTGGAAGCAGCAAATGAGATGAAATCACCGGTAATCCTGGCAGCTACTCCCGGTACTATAAAATTTGCTGGAGAAGAATATCTGATAAATATCATGAAAGCAGCAGCTAAAATATCTGAAGTACCTATAGCTTTTCATTTAGATCATCATGAAGATGTAGAGGATATAAAGAGAGCAATACTTCTTGGAGCCAAATCTGTAATGATAGATGCTTCATCTCTTCCCTATGAAGAAAATATAAGTAAGGTAAGGGATGTTGTTGAATTCGCAAAAAGATATGATGTGACAGTAGAAGCTGAGTTAGGGAAACTTGTGGGACAGGAAGATGATCTTATCGTTGAAGAAGGAGATTCCCAATTGACTGATCCAGAGTTAGCTAAGGACTTTGTAGAGAGGACAGGAATAGATTCACTAGCTGTAGCTATTGGAACCGCCCATGGACTATATAAATCTGAACCTAAAATAGATTTTGAAAGATTAGAAAAGATTGAGAAAAGAGTTAATGTTCCTTTAGTTCTTCATGGGGCATCGGATGTTCCTGATGAAACAGTAAAAAAATGTATAGAATTAGGTATATGTAAGGTAAATATAGCAACAGAATTAAAAATAGCTTTTTCTAGTGGAATAAAAAAATATTTTGATAATAATCCAGAAGCAAATGATCCTAGAAAATATCTTATTCCAGGGAAGGATAAGATGAAAGAATTAGTTAAAAGGAAAATACTGCTATGCAATAGTCAAAATAAGGCTTAGGTGATTAAAATGATTGGAACAGTTACTCTAAACCCTGCAATAGATAGAAGATATAATGTTGATAAACTGGATATAAACATAGTAAAAAGGACATCGGATTATTCAGCTACAGCAGGAGGTAAGGGATTAAATGTATCTAGAGTGGTTCGAATATTAGGAGAAAAAGTTTTGGCATTTGGATTTCTAGGGGGAAGTGAAGGAGATTTCATCCAAAGGAAAATAAGTGAATTGGGAATAAAATCTTACTTTATTAATATAAAAGGAACTACTAGAACTTGTCTAAATATAATAGATGAACTAGGGGATAATATTGAAATATTAGAAGGAGGTCCCACCATAACAAAAGACGAAGAGAATAGGCTATTAAAGGTATTTAAAAGTCAAATAGATAATTTAGATGTAGTTACTTTGTCTGGGAGTTTACCTAAAGGTATAGATAATGATATTTATGGAAAGTTAATAAAGGTTATAAATGAAAAGGGAAAAAAAGCTATATTAGATACGAGTGGTAGGGATTTAATAGTTAATTTAGATTCTAGACCTTTTTTAGTAAAGCCTAATAGGGAAGAGTTAGAAAATATAATAGGGGGAGTACTAAATACAGAAGAAGATATAAAAAAGTCTGCTAAGAAAATATTAGATCTAGGAGCTCAGAATATAGCTATTTCTCTAGGTAGTGAAGGAATGTACTTTTTTGGTAAATTAGGAAATTTCAAAGTTAATATTCCAAAAATAAAAGCAATAAATCCTGTGGGTTCAGGAGATAGCTCTATCGCTGGTTTTGCTTATGGAATATCTAAGAATCTAGATATTATAGAAGTTCTTAAGTATGCTAATGCCTGTGGTGTGGCTAATGCTATGGAAAAAGAAACAGGAAAAATAGATGTCACAGTGGTGAATGAAATTTTAGAAAAAATAGAGGTTGTTATTTTATAAGGAGAGGTAATATGTTTAGAGGTGTGATATTTGATATGGATGGAGTGATTGTTGATACCGAGCCTATTTATATAGAGATAGATAAAGAGGTTTTTAGTGATTATGATATATATCTTTCAGAAAAGGAAATAGAAAACTATATAGGGGTTAATTTAAGGGAAATATGGAAAGAATTGCTTGAGAAAAATAATCTGCATGAAAAATACACAGTCGATGAAGTTTATCAACATCATGTGAATGAGTTCTATATAAAATTAAAGAATCACGAGAGTTTAGTTTTGATGTCTGGTCTAGAAGAATGGTTAAAATATTTCAAAGATAATGGCATTAAAATGATCATAGCTTCTTCATCCCATAGTAGAATTATTAACTTTATATATGAGAAGTTTAATTTAGGATTATATATGGAAGGATATGTGGATGGAAATGCTGTAGAAAATGGAAAACCAGCACCGGATATATTTTTAAAGGCAGCAGAAAAGTTAGAATTAGACCCTAAAGAGTGTATCGTTATAGAAGATTCTCAGCATGGAGTGAGGGCTGCTAAAAGGGCAGGAATGAAATGTATAGGACTCAGTAATAGAAAAAGTGAGTTTCAAAGTTTAGAATTAGCTGATATGGTTATTGAAAATTTTAGTAAAGATAATTTGAAAAAAGTACTAAAGAAATAGGATAGGGCAAGTATCATCTATGCCCTATCCTATTTTTCCCTATCGGAAGGATATATTACTCCCATTTGTCTTCTAGACTCTTCTAATATTTTCATTGCTTTTCTTGAAATATCGAAGGTATTTATACTTGATTCTGTTTCTCCTGATTTTATTAATTCTATAAACTCTGTAGCTTCATAGTACATTTTAGCTTCTAATTGCTCCACAGTGATATCTTCTTCTTCTCCATTTTTATAAACTATTTTTACGTTTTGTGGAGTGGATAGTTTATCTATTATCATGCTGCCTTCCTCGCCTTGTATTTCGCTAGGCATATAGGAGTTAGATATTTTGGAATGGATTATTATAGCATCCATATCTTCATAGGTTAGAACTACAGACCCTTCTCCATCTACTCCTGATTCTAGTAAGACTCCATTGGCCTTTATGCTATCGGGTTCTCCAAAAAGATGTAGTACAGGATGAACTCCATAGACTCCAATATCCATAAGAGATCCATTAGAAAACTCTGGGTTAAAGGTGTTGGGATTTTCTCCCCTTTTATATTGATCATATCTGGATGAATATCGACAGAAGTTTGCTACGTATCTTCTTATTTTACCTATTTTATGTAAATTATCCTTTATAGATTGGAAATTTGGTAAGAATGAGGACACCATTCCTTCCATTAATAACACATTTTTTTCTTTAGCTTTGTCTATCATAGAATTTAATTGATATAAATCTGATGCTATTGGTTTCTCACAGAAAACATGCTTTTCATTTTCTAAGAATATCAATGAATACTTAGAATGAAGAGAGTTGGGACTTGCTATGTATACCGCATCAATACAATCACTTTTAGCCATAGCTTCAACATCAGTAAATATATTTTTAACTCCATATTTATCGGCAAATTCCTTTGCTCTATTTTCAGTACGAGAGTAAACTGCATTGAGTTTGAAGTCATTGTTTAATTTGGCACAGTTTAAAAATCTTTCTGTTATCCAACTAGTGCCTATCACACCAAATTTTATCATTATATCAGCTCCCAAAATGATATTTCTATATAATTTTATTATATCATAAATATAAGATTCTTTCCTATGGTCATAATGACAGAACTGTGAAGAGTCACTACTATGTATGTCATCCTGAGGTAACGAAGGATCTTGTCTTTAAGATTCTTCACTGTGTTCAGAATGACAACACTGAGAGGAGTGATTAATAACTTCACCTTGAGTAAAGCTTTACAAAAATATATAATAGTAACATGAGATTTTAGGAGGTAGAAAAATATGGATATGGCTTTAAAGTTAGCTAAAGAATTTGATATACGAAAAAAGCAAGTAGAAGATACAATTAGTTTAATTGATGAAGGAAATACCATTCCTTTTATAGCTAGATATAGAAAGGAAATGACCGGTGGATTATCAGATGAGTTATTAAGAGACTTAAGTGAGAGACTTACATATCTAAGGAATCTAGAAGCTAGAAAAGAAGAAGTTATAAGGTTAATAGATGAGCAAGAAAAGCTTACAGAGGAATTAGAAAAGGATATATTAGAAGCAGAAGTACTACAAAGGGTAGAGGATCTATATAGACCCTATAAACAAAAGAGAAGAACAAGAGCTACAAAGGCTAAGGAAAAAGGCCTAGAGCCCTTAGCAGAGACAATATTAGAACAGAGAATGGAGTCTGGAAGTACAGAAGATGAAGCTCTTAAATATATTGATGAAGAAAAGGAAGTAAATACAGTAGAAGATGCTATTGTAGGAGCAAAGGATATAATAGCTGAGATAGTATCTGATAATGCTGACTATAGAAAATATATTAGAAGTGTTGCTTATAATAAGGGGACCCTTAGCTCTAAAGCTTCTAATGAGGAAGAAGAATCAGTATATGAAATGTATTATGATTATAATGAGAAGGTAAGTGGAATACCAAATCATAGAGTATTAGCGGTAAATAGAGGAGAAAAAGAGGGAATATTAAAGATAAATATAATAAATCCAGATGATATTATATTGGACTATCTTAAACGAAATGTTATAACTAACGATAAATCCATATTTAAAAACACAATAATAGAAGCAATAGAGGACTCATATAAAAGATTGATATCTCCATCAATTGAAAGGGAGATTAGAGGACTACTTACAGAAAGAGCAGAAGAAGAGGCAATAAAAGTATTTGCAAAAAATACTAAACCATTATTAATGATACCTCCAGTAGCAGGAGTAAAAGTGATGGCTATTGACCCTAGTTATAGAACGGGATGTAAGATTGCAGTATTAGATGAAACAGGAAAAATGCTACATTATACTACAATATATCCAAATGAACCTCATAATAAAGTAGAGGAATCTAAGAAGATAATGAAGGAAATTATTAAGAAATATGATATAGATATTATACCAATAGGAAATGGTACAGCATCAAGGGAAACTGAAACTTTAGTTTCTGAAATGATAAAAGAAATAGAAGAAGAAGTACATTACACAATAGTAAGTGAAGCAGGAGCTTCTGTTTACTCAGCATCAAAGCTAGGAACAGAGGAATATCCTGATGTGGATGTATCTATAAGAGGGGCTATAAGCATTGGAAGAAGACTTCAAGACCCATTAGCTGAACTAGTAAAAATTGATCCTAAACATATAGGTGTAGGTCAATATCAGCATGACTTAAACCAAACTAAATTAGGTGAATCCTTAAAGGATGTAGTGGAGGATTGTGTAAATACAGTGGGAGTTGATTTAAATACAGCCTCTCCATCATTACTTAATTATGTGGCAGGATTATCTCCAGCAGTCTCAAAAAATATCGTTAAATATAGAGAAGAGATAGGAAAATTTAAGGATAGAAAAGAAATTAAGAAGGTTAAAAGGCTAGGTGGGAAGACCTTTGAACAATGCGCAGGATTCTTAAGAATATCAGGAGGAACAAATCCTTTAGATAATACATCGGTTCACCCTGAGTCCTATAGTATTACAATGAAGCTTATAGATAAATTAGGTTACACTAAGGAAGATATAGAAAAGGGTAGGCTTAAAAATATAGATGCAAAAATAAAAGAATACCAATCTATGGGAGATATAGATAAGGCTATAGATAAACTAGCAGAAGAATTAGAAGTAGGGGTTCCTACCCTGAAAGATATAATATCAGAAATAAAGAAGCCTGGTAGAGACCCTAGAGAAGATATGCCAAAGCCAGTATTTAGAAGTGATGTACTGAAAATGGAGGATTTGAAATCAGATATGATATTAGGTGGTACAGTTCGAAATGTTGTAGATTTCGGGGCCTTCGTTGATATTGGAGTGAAGCAGGATGGATTAGTCCATATATCTCAATTAAGTGATAAATATGTTAAAAATCCTATGGCTGTAGTGTCTGTAGGAGATCAAGTAAAGGTTAAAATAATGGAAGTAGATATACAAAAGGGTAGAATCTCTCTTACTATGAAAGGAATATAAATAAAAGTCTGTCGATTATTAAATCGACAGACTTTTTTTAAGTAGAGAACTAATTAAAATTTTCGATAAAATGAAGGGGATTTAAAAATAAGAAAGAATATATTTTAATAAGACTAAAATTAAAAAAAGGATGAGGATAATATGGGGGAGACAAAATATCCAAGACTTCAGATTGACTTAAACAAAATAACTCATAATACCAAAAGATTAGTAGAGATATGTGATTCATTAGGAGTAGAAATAGTAGGGGTGAACAAAGTGACCTCTGCATCATTAGAGACTGCCCAGGCTCTAGTGGATGGGGGAGTAAAAATAATTGGGGAATCAAGGATAGAAAGTCTTGAATTATTAAAAGACATTAAGGCAGAAAAGATGCTTTTAAGACTACCTATGATTAGTAATGCAGAAGAAGTAGTTCGCTATGCAGATATATCCTTGAATTCAGAGATAGAGACTATCAAGGAGTTATCAAAGGAGGCTTTAAAAAGAAATATAATCCATCGTATTATTTTAATGATTGATGTGGGAGATTTAAGAGAAGGAATATTTGACGAGGAAGAAATTTTACTAATTGTAGAAGAAATATTGAAGTTAAAAGGGATTAAATTAATAGGACTAGGAACAAACCTATCTTGCTTTGGTGGAGTATTGCCTAGTATAGAAAATTTAGAGAAACTTGTAGTATTAAAAAAGAAAATTAAAGAAGAATTTAATGTTGATATCAGTACTCTTTCAGGGGGGAATTCTAGTAGTTTTCATTTAATACAAAAAGAAAAACTTCCTAAAGGAATAAATCAATTAAGACTTGGAACTGCCTTGATGCTAGGTACTGTGGAGGTTACGGATAGTAGAATAGAAGATACTTTTATAGATGCATTTAAATTAACAACAGAGATAGTGGAAGTAAAGAAGAAACCATCAAAACCAATAGGTGATATTAGTTTAAATGCCTTTGGTGAAGTTCCTCATTTTGATGATAAAGGAGATATGATTAGAGCTATATGTGCAGTAGGTAAGCAAGATGTAGCTATAGATTGGATGACCCCTTTTGATAAAGATATAACCATTCTAGGGGGAAGTAGTGACCATACTATTTTAGATATTACTAACTCTAAGCATACTTATAAGGTGGGAGATAAAGTAGATTTTTACCTAAACTATATTGCTATATTAAGGGCTATGGACTCTAAATATCTATATAGAGAGTATATTTGAAAAGAAATAAGGGCTCTATGTGTTTCATGCTAATAGTGAAAAATACATACAAGAAAAGGGAGGGATATTATAGTGGATAAAGATATAGATAAATTAATAGGGGAATTGGAAAGGGAACTTATAGATTTAAGTGAATATATATATAATAATCCAGAATTAGGATATGAAGAGCATAAGTCCAGTAAAGCCCATGTAGACCTATTGAAGAAATATGACTTTGATGTGGATGAAAAGTATATGAATATGGATACAGCCTTTAGAGCAGAATTTGATAGTGGAAAAGATGGACCAACTATTGCATTTCTTTCAGAATACGATGCATTACCAGGGATTGGTCATGGATGTGGTCATAATATCCTAGGAGCTACTAATACTGGAGCTGGTATAGTACTGAGCAAACTAATAAAAGGTATTGGGGGAAAAGTTATTGTATTTGGCACTCCTGCTGAGGAAACCAGTGGAGCAAAGGTAGAAATGGCCGATAAAGGAGCTTTTAATAATGTAGATGTAGCTATGGTAGCCCATCCATCCAAGGAATATTGTAAAAGTGGAGAATCTTTAGCTATGGAAGCTATAGAATTTATTTTTCAGGGAAAAAGTGCCCATGCTGCATCCGATCCTGATAAAGGAATTAATGCCTTAGATGGTGCTATAAATACATTTAATAATATCAATGCATTAAGGGAGCATGTGAAACCTTCAGCAAGAATTCATGGAATAATAAAAGAAGGAGGAAAGGCAGCTAATATTGTCCCTGACTTAGCCATAGCTCAGTTTTATGTAAGGGCAACTACTAAAAAATATTTAATAGAGTTATCAGAAAAGGTTAAAAACTGTGCTAGAGGAGCTTCATTAGCAGCAGGAACTACTTTAGAATTTAGGAACTATGAAGCTTCCTATGATAATATGGTAACAAATAAAGTATTATCCAATATCTATACTAAGTTTCTTAAAGAGGCAGGAGTAGAAGAGATTATTGATCCCGAGCAAAGTTATGGATCTTTAGATGCTGGAAATGTAAGTCATAAATGTGCTACTATCCATCCTTTCTTTGGGATAAGTAGTAAAGAGATAATAGCTCATACTAAAGAGTTTGCAGAAGCCACCTTAACAGAGGAGGCTTATGATAATATGAAAAGAACAATTAAAGCATTAGTATTAACAGGAGTTGAAGTCATTAAGAATCCTGAAGCTTTAAAAGATATAAAAAAAGAATTTGATGAATCTATCAAATAAAATAGACAATAAAAAGTGCTAGGTTGTCACCTAGCCTTTTTTTATTGTCTATATCATGTCTAATAATACTTACTTTTGTTAATAATGAAATTATCTGTGACATTTAAGGTAAAGTTTTTTCATATAGGGTAAGAATAAAATAATTCTATTGACAGATGAAAAAATTCTGATAAAATAGTAGTATGAATTTTAATGCAAATGATTTGCAATAAGGGGAGATATAATGAAAAGAATAATTACAATAAGTATTTTAATATTAAGTTTAATAGTGATATCTACTGGATGTACTTCCGATGTTGGAAATGTAGAAAACGAAGAGAATGGAGAAGAAAGACCTATCGTAGGGGTATCAATACCTCCTCAAGAATCTTTCATTAGAGAAATCGCTAAAGATAAGGTTGAAGTGATTACTATGATACCACCAGGAAATAGTGAAGCTAACTATCAACCTACACCTAAGGAATTAACTAAATTAAGTGATGCTAATTTATACTTTTCAATAGAGGTACCGGCAGAGGTTAATAATATATTACCAAACATAGAAGATTTTAATGAAGATATAAAAATAGTTTATTTATCTGATATAGTAGCAGAGGTTCATCCTGAAAGAAATTTCAGTGAAGATGAGGAGCATAGTCATGATGGGGAAGATGAACATGAAGAAGATGATCATGATCATGAAGGAGTAGATCCTCATATATGGATGTCACCTAGAAGATCTAAGGTGATGGTAGAAACAATAAGAGATGAACTTATAAAGTTAGATTCTGATAATAAAGAGTTCTATGAAAATAATGCTAAAGAATATTTAAGTAAAATAGATAAAGTAGATAAAGAAATAAAAGAAAGCGTAGAAGGAGCTAGTCAACAATCCTTTATTATATATCATCCTTCTATGGGATACTTTGCTGATGATTATGGTCTAAATATGGTGGCTATTGAAGAGTCTGGCAAAGAAGCCTCAGCTAAAAAGCTTAGAGAAGTTATTGATTTTGCAAAAGAAAATAATATTAAATTCGTATTCTACCAAGAAGAATTTGATAAATCCCAAGCGCAAACTATAGCAAAAGAGATTGATGGAGCTGCAATAAGTATAGATACATTATCTATGGATTACATTGAGAGTATGAAAGAGATAGCGGAAAAATTTAAGGAAGTACTTCAATAGAGGTGAGTTTATGAATGTTATAGAAGTAAAGGATCTTAGTGTAGATTATGGACCAGTTAGAGCTTTAGATAATATAAATCTACAGGTAGAAAAAGGAGAGTTCTTAGGAATAATAGGACCTAATGGGGGTGGAAAGACTACTCTTTTGAAGGTTTTATTAGGATTGATCAAACCTAATCATGGGGAAGTCGAGATTAATTTTAAAAAACCTATTGGTTATGTTCCCCAATTCAGTCACTTTGATAGGGAATTTCCTATAAGTGTCCTAGATGTAATACTTTTAGGGGCATTAGAAGGGAAAATTAAGATTCTTCATAAATTTAAGAAAGATCAAGTTAAAAAAGCAGAAGAAATAATGAAATCTCTAGGTATATTAGAGTTTAAAGATAGACAGATATCTCAGCTTTCTGGTGGACAACTTCAAAAGGTATTGATAGCAAGAGCTCTTATGGTAGAGCCAGAGGTTATGATATTAGATGAGCCCACAGCAAGCTTAGATGCCAACTCTAAAACAGAGATATACAATTTATTAAAGCTTTTAAATAAAGATAAAACTATTCTAGTTGTAAGCCATGATATGGGAGTAATAAACTCATATATTGATACGGTGGCATGTTTAAATAGGAATCTTCACTATCATGGAGACGATACTAAATTAGATCAAAATGTTCTAGAAAAGGTATACGGTTGTCCTGTGGAATTAGTAGCCCATGGACCAACTCCTCATAGGGTATTGAAGATTCACGAGGAGGATGAGAAATGATATTAGAAGCCTTCAGTTATAATTTTTTTCAAAATGCATTTATATCAGCAATCCTAGCTAGTATTGTATGTGGAATTATAGGTACTATTATAGTAGAGAAAAAATTAGTTATGATGAGTGGTGGTATTGCCCATACTTCCTTTGGAGGAATAGGTCTTGGATATTTATTAGGGTTCGAACCTATACTTGGAGCTTTTGGATTTGCAGTATTTGCTGCCCTATCTATATCTAGTATAAATAGAAAGGCTAGGACAAACTCTGATGCATTAGTGGGAATATTCTGGTCTGTTGGAATGGCTTTGGGTATTTTCTTTGTATCCTTAATGCCTGGATATCCACCGGATATGACTTCTTATTTATTTGGAGATATATTAACTGTTTCAGATTTCTCAATGAATATTATGATTATAGCAAATATAGTAGTAGTAGCTTCAGTGGTATTATTATTTAATTATTGGAAGGTATATTTATTTGATGAAGAATTTGCATCAGTATTAGGAATTCCAACTAGACTACTGGAGAATTTCCTTTTTATTATGATAGCCCTTACTATAGTAGTATTACTGAAAGTAGTGGGTATTATCTTAGTAATAGCCCTACTTACTATACCCCCGGCTATTGCCAAGTTATTCACTTATGATTTGAAAAATATTATGATTATATCAAGTCTATTAGGTGTATTATTTACTGTTTCAGGATTATTTATATCCTATGCTTTTAATATAGCATCAGGAGCAACCATCATACTTTTATCAGCTTCTGCTTATTTTATATCGGCTTTTGCTAAAGGGAAAATATTTAAAAGTTAACCTTGGAGGGTGCACTCCGAGGTTTTTTTATTTGTAATCCTGAGCATAGCGAAAGATCTTATCTTTTAGACTCTATACTATAGTGAAAGGAATAAACTACTTTAATAATTCAGAAAATTGAGATATACTTTAAGGTGGACATATTATGCGAAGGGGGAGTTTTCTTGGAGAGTGTAAATCAGAAAAGCTACAATAGAAGATGGGTTATATGGGGAGTTTTAGCTATGGCTTATGTAATCGTTTTCTTCCATAGAGTGGCTGCTGGAGTAGTAAGACAAGAATTAATCAATTCTTTTAATATTACTGATGTAGAGTTTGGGAATTTTGGAGCAATGTACTTTTATCCATATATGTTAATGCAAATACCTAGTGGTATTTTGGCTGATACTTTAGGAGCGAGAAAAACTGTATCTGTAGGAATCATATTAGCAGGTATTGGATCTTTGATATTTGGATTTGCCCCGAATATTACCTTTGCTTATATAGGAAGACTTACGGTAGGACTGGGAGTATCTGTAGTATTTATTTCAACCTTAAAGATATTATCTCAATGGTTTAAGCCTGATGAGTTTGGTAGGATGTCAGGACTTACTTCCTTTATCGGAAATGGAGGAGCACTACTTGCTCAATATCCTTTAGTTGTATTAGTGGCAGCTATTGGATGGAGAAAGTCTTTCTCTGTTATTGGGGGAATAAGTGTTATTATTGCTATAGTTACTTATATTCTAGTAAGAAACAAGCCTGAAGATTTAGGATTAGATCCTATAGTTATTATAAAAGAAAAGAAGAAATCTAGTATTAAGGATGGACTTAAAATAGTATTTACTAATCCTCGTACATGGCCAGCATTCTTCGCAATGGGAGGAATATTTGGATCAGTTATTGCTTTTATGGGAACTTGGGGAGTTCCATATATGATAGATGTATATGGTCTAACCAAAGGAGAAGCTTCAATATTTACTATGATGGTGACATTAGGGCTTATGATAGGAAGTTTGATCGTAGGAAATATCTCTGATAGGCTAGGTAAGAGAAGATTACCTTTTGCTGCTTTTTCTATTGTATATTTAGTGGTATGGATAGTATTTTTATTTGTTAATCCAGGAAATATGAGTTTAGGATTTATGTATGTGCTATTCTTCCTTATGGGACTTACTTCTTCAGGGTTTGTATTATCCTGGGCTTGTGGTAAGGAAGTTAACCCTGAGAAATATGCAGGGGTATCTACTTCTATAGCTAATATGGGTGGTTTCCTATTTGCAGCTATAATTCAGCCTATTATTGGATTTGTATTAGAACAGTCCGATGGAGCTGGAGGGGTTTACTCTGTAGAGGCATATAATAAGGCCTTTATGGTTTGTTTAGTTGTTATTATCATCTCATTAGTGTCATTGTTTCTCATCAAGGAGACTAATTGTAAGAATATTTATAGTGAGTAGGAAATTTTAATATTGGCAATATTGAAAATCTAGTAAAGAACGTTCACCAGGTTAAAATTTAGAGAAAACTACTGCCTGGGTTCATTTGAAAATCCTAACCGCCCCAGTGGGACGTCTTGTCCCATAGGGGCTGATGAGACCTACTGTCTCATCCACGGATTTTCTGCATTCACCCTCGTCAAGTTTTCAAACTAAATATCCACAATGGTTCTCTTATCTTTGCTAGATTTTTTGACATAATAATGAAGGAATTGTGATATATCTATCAGTACTCAGACGAACAATAATTAAAAGAAAGATCCTTCGCTTTGCTCAGGATGACACTACTAATCTGTCACTCTGAGCTTGTCGAAGAGTCTTAAGTTTCTTAACTATATTCAGGATGACAACTATATAGTTATTAATTATGATAAATAATTTTTTACATACAATTTTAAAGGGGGTAACAAAATGATACTTATTAGAAATGGTAATATTCATACTATGGCTGGAGAGATGATAGAAGGCGGTAGTATACTTATTGAAAACGGAAAGATTAAAGAGGTTGGTAAAGACATAGTAGCGACTTTAGATGCAGAAATAATTGATGCTGGTGGTAAGATAGTACTACCGGGACTTATCGATGCCCATTGTCATGTGGGGTTATTTGAAAGTTCTATTGGGTTTGAAGGGGACGATGGAAATGAAATGACTGATCCAGTAACTCCACAATTAAGAGCAATAGATGGGATAAATCCAATGGATGAAACATTAAAAGAAGCCTATGAAGCGGGAGTTACTTCTGCTGCTACTGGACCTGGAAGTGCTAATGTAGTAGGTGGCCAATTTGCATTGATAAAAACCTATGGTAGCAGAATAGATAATATGATCATTGATGAAAGTATTGCTATGAAAATAGCTTTTGGAGAAAACCCTAAGAGGGTTTATCATAGCATGAAAAAGTCTCCTTCTACTAGAATGGCTACAGCATCCATATTAAGAGAGACACTATTCAAAGCTAAAGCTTATGTAGAAAAGCAAGACAGGGCAGAGGGTGATCAGACTAAAATGCCAGAATTTGATATGAAGATGGAGGCAATGGCTAGAGTTATCAGAAAAGAGATCCCATTAAAGGCCCATGCCCATAGAGCAGATGATATATTTACTGCTCTTAGAATAGCTAAGGAATTTGATGTGGATATCACATTAGAGCATTGCACTGAAGGTCATCTTATAGCTGATGAATTAGCTAAGGATGGTAAATCAGTTATAATAGGACCTACCTTTGGTCATAAATCAAAATTTGAGTTAAAGAATAAGAGTTTTGAAACACCGAAAGTACTTCACGAAGCAGGAGTAAAATTTGCAATAATGACTGATGCTCCAGTAATACCTTTAGATAGATTAGCTTTATGTGCTGCCTGGGCAGTAAATGCTGGCTTAGATGAAGAAGAAGCTTTAAGAGCTATCACTATAAACGCTGCTGAGATATTAGGAGTAGAGGATAGAATAGGTAGTATAGAAAAGGGTAAGGATGCGGATATAGTAATATTTGATGGACATCCCTTAAGAGACATTAGTGCTAAAGCAGCAGTTACAATAATAGATGGTAAAATTGTTCATAGAGGATAAGATAAGATCCTTCGCTATGCTCAGGATGACAACTATACTGTCACTCTGAGCGTAGTCGAAGAGTCTGAGGACCGACCAGGATTACTTGAGTAATAATTTACAATAAAAAACACTTAACATATTATTGACAAAATAATAACTATATTTTATAATAAAGTTAAGAATAAAATAAAAATTAATAGTTAATCTTCAGGGCAGGGTGAAATTCCCGACCGGCGGTAAAGTCCGCGACCCGTATGAAAATACGGTTGACTTGGTGAAATTCCAGGACCGACAGTAAAGTCTGGATGGAAGAGGATTAAGTATGTTACATACTTAATAATGTAGAATTTTAAAGCCCTTGGAGTTTATCCAAGGGCTATTTTAATCTATCTGAAGAAAGACTAAAACAGGAGGTAGGTTTTTATGTTAGCTACAAAGAAAAAATTTGACACAAGGTATCTTACAAAAACAGCAGTGTTATCAGTATTAGCTTTTTTAATAATGTTCATCGAAGTTCCCCTATGGTTTGCACCCCCATTTTTAAAGGTGGATTTTAGTGATATTCCTGCCTTAATAGGAGCCTTTGCATTAGGACCTATGACAGGAGTAGTAATAGAGCTTATCAAAAATGTTCTTCATATAGCTCTAAAGGGAACCACTACAGTAGGAGTAGGAGAGTTAGCAAACTTTATAGTAGGTAGTGTATTCGTATATACAGCGGCAAGTATTTACAATAGGAATAAGAGCTTAAAAAGTGCAATAATAGGACTCATATCAGGAACTATAGCAATGACAGTAGTAGCAGCCTTTGCAAATTATTTCTTCTTATTACCCTTCTATGCAAAACTATATGGAGCACCTTTAGAATCCTTCGTAGAAATGGGAGCAGCAGTTAATAAGTTTGTAAATGATGTAAAAACATTAGTAATCTTTGCAATATCTCCCTTCAACATAGTAAAAGGGATAATGATATCAGTGGTAACTATACCACTATATAAAAGAATATCACCATTACTTCACAAGTAAACCGAAGCCTTAAGCTTCGGTTTTTATTTTTTACAAAAAACCAAGTAAAATTAATAATCTTGTGTATACTTGGTAAGAATTATATAATATTTAGTAAGTACATATTTTTAATAACAAAAGATATAGAAGAAGGAATGGGATATGATTAAAATAATAACAAACTCACTAAAAGAGACAGAAAAATTAGGAGAGAAAATAGGAAAATCACTTAAATCAGGAGATGTTCTTTGCTTAGATGGAGATTTAGGTGCGGGAAAGACTACTTTGACGCAATCTATAGCAAAGGGTTTAGATGTGGATGACTATGTGACTAGTCCTACATTTACTATAGTTAATGAATATGAGGGAAGATTCCATGTTAATCATTTTGATGTATATAGAATAGCTGATGTAGATGAAATGTATGATATAGGATATGAAGAGTATGTTTATTCAGATAGTGTTACAATAATAGAATGGGCATCAATGATTGATGAGATATTACCAGAGGATAGGGTAGAGATAAAGATAAATAAACTTCAAGATGATGGTAGAGAAATAAAGATAGAAGTAAAGGGTAAGGGTAATAAAGAGTTAATTAAGGAGTTGGATAAGTAATGAAGATACTTGCAATAGAATCTTCCAGTAGAGTAGCTACCTGTGCTGTTATGGATGATGAAAACCTTTTAGGAGAATATATAATAAACGATAAAATGACCCATTCAAAAAAATTAATGCCTGCTATAAGGGAATTAATGAATAGTCTAGATTTAAAACCAGAGGATATTGATGTATATGCTGGAGCAGTGGGTCCAGGCTCCTTTACTGGACTTAGAATAGGTCTGGCCTCAATTAAAGCTATGGCCCATGCCCATGAAAAGGAAGTAATAGGAATACCTACTATAGATGCTCTAGCCTTCAATATACCCTATGCAGAAGGTATAGTAGTTCCTATGATGGATGCTAGACGGGATAGAGTATATACTGGCATATATAAATGGGAAGATGGAGCTTTCTATACTATAATGGAGCAGGATGTTCTTCCAGTGGAGGAAATGATAGATATTTTACTTAAGAGAAATGAAAGAATTATTATAAATGGAGATGGAGCAAAAAAGTATAGAGAAATATTAGTAGAAAGACTTAAGGAAAGAGTAATGTTTTCTCCTAATTCTACAAATATGCCTAGGGCATCTTCTGTGGCGGAGTTAGCTCTTAGGAAGATAAAGGATGGGAAAGGAATAGACTATAGAAAATTAGTTCCTGACTATTTAAGAAAATCCCAAGCAGAGAGGGAATATGATATGAGGATGAATGGAAAATATGAAGAATAAAGTTAAATTAAGAAAAATGGAAAAAAAAGATATAGATGGGGTATTGGTTGTGGAGAAAATGTCCTTTTCTACTCCTTGGTCTCGTGATGCATTTGTAAAGGAAGTAACTGAGAATAACTTGGCTAGATATATGGTAGCGGAGATAGATGATACTATTATAGGATATGGTGGAGTGTGGTTAATCCTAGATGAAGGACATATTACTAATATTGCTGTTCATAAAGGCTATAGAGGATATGGAATAGGTCATATTCTAGTAGATGGTTTAGTTGATATCTGTAAGAAATTGAATATTGAAAGAATGACCCTAGAAGTAAGGGAGTCAAATACTCCTGCTAGAAATTTGTACAAGGGTCACGGGTTTGAAGATATAGGGATAAGACCTGGTTATTATGCTGATAATAAGGAAGATGCGGTTATTATGTGGAAGGAAATATAAAAAAGATTCTTCACTCCGTTCAGTATGACAAACTTAAGGACATAGATATCACTATGTATTGTCATCCTGAGAGCAACGAAGGATCTTGGTTTTAAGTATTATATGAAAAGGGGAGATTATATGAGTGATAATTTCAATGAATTTGAAGATTATAGTGATGTTACTGAATTAAAATGGTGGGAAAAAGTTAGAGATGTTTTTATAGATCCTAAAAGACTGTTTAAGAGTTTAAAATTTTATCCTAATTTAAAACTATCTATATTTGTAATTGTAATAACAACAGTATTAACGGCATTTTTACAGATTAATTCTGAAGAATTTATTAATAATGTATTGAAAAGTATGGGAGGAACTACCCCTTCTGGTAGTACATTAAATGCTTACGTATATATTACAATAGCATTGATACCCTTAGTGCCTTTATTTGTGATATTCTTTAAGGCTTTTATGATAAGTGGCTTGGCAGTATTAGCAGGGGGAGATAGTGACTATACAGATGCAATGGTAGTAACTACCTATGCTTATATCCCAGTTGCAGTAGGAACTTTAGTGTTGGCAGTGATAGCTTATCTTTTAGGAACAAATCCAATAGAATTAAGCTTAGCCCAAATTTTGCCCGAATCTATGGCTGGAGGATTAGTATATGGTATTGCATTAAGAATGGATATTCTTGTAATTTGGTATCAAGTATTATCTCTTATAGGAACATCTTATATATTTGAAATTTCAAGAAAAAAAGCATTAATCCCAGTAATACTTCCTTGGATTATATGGATAATATTTTCCGCAGGTCTTCATGTGTTAAGTTATGGCGGTATGATTTAAATCTGAATATAATCCTCTAAGTTAGTTATACTAAAGGTATGAAAATAAGGAATTAATATAATTACTTAGGAGGATGAATATATGGGAAATATGGTTAATAAAGATCAATTAAAGAATATAGCTGAAAGATGTAGTCAGTATAGATTTGAGCGAGATAGTTCATTACGATCTGATGTTAAAAGTATGGGTGAAACTGTCTCTAGTTGTGAGAATTGTGAGCATTTTAATTCTGAGCATAAATGCAATCTGAATCTTATAGATCAGATACTATCAAATATGGACGTTAAACTTGATTAATTAGGGCACCCTAGGGTGCCCTAATTCTTTTAGACTACCTAAATTCATTTTTTCTTTTATCAAAATGAATTTTTCCTTCATAGGGATTAGCAAAATTGTGAACTTGATTATAGAAGGATAGGTCACCAAATATGGTTGCTTTGTAAAGATCTGTAGGGAAATCTCTATTTCTATCTACGCCATTATACCCAGGATGCCTATTTTTAGCCATCTAATCACTCCTTTTGTGATAATCCCTATACTTAGTATTCATATTAATAGGATAAATTATTCTTAAGGAGAATTAATGGAAAGCTTGTTTAAATTAAAGGGTATATTATATAATGAACAGAAGATTAAATAGCTGGAGGGATTTTTTTGGAAAATATAATTACATTGGCTATAGAAACCTCATGTGATGAAACATCTATAGGGGTATTAAAAAATGGTAGGGAAATTTTAAGTAATAGAATATCTTCACAAATAGAATTACATAAAAAATTTGGTGGGGTAGTTCCTGAAGTTGCTTCAAGAAAGCATATAGAGACCATTGACTATATATTAGATGATGCATTGAAGGAAGCAAATATATCATTAAATGATATAGATAATATAGCTGTTACTTACGGACCGGGATTAGTAGGAGCACTTTTGGTAGGTCTATCCTATGGTAAAGCTTTAGCCTATGCTTTAGATAAGCCTTTAGTAGGAGTAAACCATATAGAAGGACATATAAACGCAAACTTTATTGAACATCCAGAGTTGGAGCCTCCCTTTGTATGTCTAATTGTTTCAGGAGGTCATTCTCATTTAGTATATATAAAGGATTATGGCGAATATGAAATATTAGGTAGAACAAGAGATGATGCTGCCGGAGAAGCCTTTGATAAAATAGCCAGAGCCATGAATCTAGGATATCCTGGAGGACCAATAATTGATGAATTATCAAAAGAAGGTAATAAAGATGCTGTTAATTTTCCTAGGGTATATTTAGAGGAAGATAGCTTTGATTTTAGTTTCAGTGGATTAAAATCAGCAGTTCTAAACTATTTAAATAACCAAAAGCAAAAGGATTTAGATATAGTAGTAGAAGATGTGGCAGCTAGTTTTCAGCAAGCTGTTATTGAAGTATTAGTGAATAAGACCTTAAGAGCTGCTAACTTAAAGAACTCTAATATCATAACAATAGCAGGCGGGGTGGCAGCCAATGAGGGTCTTAGAAAGCTTATGGAAGAAAAAGCTAAGGGATTAGGTATAGATGTGAAGTATCCATCAAAAATATTGTGTACAGATAATGCTGCCATGATCGGGTGTGCAGGATATTATGATTATATAAAGGGAAGAATATCAGATTTAGATCTAAATGCAGTACCTAATTTAAAACTCGGGGATAAGTAGTTCAATTATTAACTTCCACCTTTATGGGTATAAATATATTAAAGTATAAACTAAAGAAGATAAAGGTGGTTAATATGAAAAGTAAAGTAGTGGCTGGATTGTTAGCGATTTTTCTTGGAGGATTCGGAATACATAAGTTTTATTTAGGACAAACTGGGCAAGGAATATTGATGCTTTTATTTGCTTGGACTGGTATTCCAGAGATAATAGGAATTTTCCAAGGAGTATTAATGTTACTTATGACAAAGAAAGATTTCGATAGAAAATATAACTAGTAGTAAAAATGATTCCCTAGAGGGATCATTTTTTTTATGGTATAATAATCCTCCAAAGAATCTTGTCTTTAAGGTTCTTGAAAAAACATACAAATTAAAACAAGACTCTTCGACTACGCTAAGAGGGACAATAGAGTAGTCATCCTGAACGTAGCGAAGGATCTTATATTTAGGACCCCTGGACTAGGCTCGCAGGTACATAGCACTTATTAGAAAAAGAAAGTAAAAAAACAATATTTTTGTAAATCGAATAATGTAAAATGCCTTGTTTTTATAAGTTTATGTTAACCATTATGGTATAAATTGACGAAAATTGTCTGGACAAGCTTTATAAACATTTTATCCACATTGTTGACAGATTTATATACAAATTTTGTGGATAATGTGGAAAATCAATAGACAAAAGAGCCTGTCCCATGATAAATATGTGGATAACGCTGGGGATTATGTGCATAAATTGTGGATAAAATGGTTAAAATAAATTTTTTCCATTTTTCTTAGAAAAATTTGGTATTAATAGTACGTCTGTTTGGTAAACATAAAAATCTACCTATTGAAATTAATCAACAAGTAGATTTTCCCATTCCTCATATAATTCTTCTAGACTATTTTTTACATTAGTAGTCCTCTGATGTATTTCTAAGCTTTTATCTGGATCTGAGTATACTTCTTCTTTACACATCAGATCTTCTAAAGTAGTTAATTCTTTTTCTAAAGATGCTATTTCTTTTTCTATATTAGTCAGGCGTTTCTTTTTTCGTTGATCTTCTCTGATTTTTTCACGTTCTTTTTTTCTTCTATTTTTTATTTCGGTTTTTGTTTCGGTAGATACTATTTCTTCTTCTTCCACTAGACTATTCTTTTTTTCTATATAATAGTTATAATTACCAAGGTATTCTTCTATGCCATCTCTGCTTAATTCTAGTATTTTATCTGTAACCTTATTTAAGAAGTATCTATCGTGGGAGATAACAAAAAGAGTACCATTATAATCAATAAGGGAATCCTCTAAGGCCTCTTTAGAGTCGATGTCTAAATGGTTAGTTGGCTCGTCCATTAATAGGAAGTTAGCTTCTGATAACATAAGCTTTATTAAGGATACTCTGCTTTTTTCCCCGCCACTTAATGTGGATATTTCCTTAAAGATATCATCCCCGGTAAAGAGGAATCTGGCTAGAATACTTCTTATTTGAAAATGATCAAGAGTAGGATTATCATCCCAAATTTCATCTACAATTGTCTTATCATTATCCAAATTTGTTTGTTCCTGATCATAATAGGCTGTATTCACCTTATGACCAATATTTACTATACCCTCATCATAATTTAAATTATTTAGTAATATTTTAAATATAGTAGATTTCCCTATACCATTAGGTCCAATAAGACCTACTTTTTCCCCTCGATAAATATTAAAGGATACATTTTTAAAAACTTCTTTATCATCAAAGGATTTAGAGAGCTCCTCTACTTTTAAAACATCATTACCACTTTTGACCTTTGGTTCAAAGCGAATCTTAGCTTTACCATTAACAGTGGTAGGTTTATCTAATTTCTTCATTTTATCAAGCATTTTTTCTCTACTTTTTGCTTGCCTTATAGCCCGCTTGCCACCTAAAGATAGATTATTTATCATTTCTTCTTGTCTTTTAACTTCCTTTTGTTGTTGTTCGTAATTTTTGGTTAAAAGCTCTAATTCTTTCTTTCTTTTTTGTATATATACAGAGTAATTACCATTATAGGACTTTAGCTGATTATTCTCTAACTGAAGAATTTTAGATACAGTAGAATCTAGAAAATATCTATCATGGGAGATTATTATAGCTGCTCCTTTATATTCTCTTATATACCTTTCTAACCAATTTATTGCATCGATATCTAAGTGGTTAGTTGGTTCATCTAGGAGTAATAAATTAGGTTTTTCTAATAATAGCTTTGCTAAAGTAACTCTAGTTTTTTGACCACCGCTTAGATTATTTATGGGCTGATTGAATTCTTCTTCACTAAAACCTAGGCCTTTTAGAACTCCCCTAACTTCACTTTCATATCCATATCCATTATTCTCAGTAAACTTTTCCATTAATCTTGAATACCTATTCATTAGGTTATCTAACTTTTCAGAGTTTTGTTTTTTACCTTCAATACTAATATCTTTTTCTAAGTCTCTTAAATCTTTTTCCATTTGTATAATATTTTCAAAAACTGTCAATGTCTCATCATATACAGTTTTCTCACTATTAAAGGTGGTATTCTGTTTTAGATATCCTATTTTAGTTTTTTTGGCTAGATAGATATCTCCCGAATCTCTAGAAATTTCATCAGTTAATATCTTAAATAGGGTAGTTTTGCCTGCGCCATTCAGTCCTACAAGACCTACTTTTTCCCCATCATTTATAGCAAAGGATACATTATTTAGTGTTTTTTCTGCAATATAGCTTTTGGTTATATTATTACAAGATAGAATTATCATTTTATTAGCCTCCTTACTCTATGAGGGTATAAGTATATTATACATTAGATATGGAGTATTATGTAGAATTAAAGTGATAATTGGTTATAATTAAGTATATATTAGGGTAAATATAAAATATTGTATAGCTTTTTGATATTGAATAAAAAATTTAGTATAATAGAAAGAGTTCAAATTGACTGGATAAATAATCTTGATATATAATTAACATATCTTATACCTATTTGGGTATTAAAAGGATTATAATATATAGTGGATTTGAATTTCTAAATGATTGTATAGAAAGTACTTTGATATACTTTTGACATAAAGAGAAAAAATATTATATTGCGAGGGATAGAATAATGAAAAATAAAAAAGTTTCAATGGCGGTAATAAGAAGGTTGCCAAAATATTATAGGTATTTAACAGATTTATTGGATAATGATATAAAAAGAATATCATCTCAGGAATTAAGTAAATTAACAGATTTTACTGCATCTCAAATCAGACAAGATCTAAACAACTTTGGAGGATTTGGACAACAGGGATATGGATATAATGTTGAAGATTTGCATAAGGAATTAGGAAGAATCCTTGGATTGGATAAAACATATAAAGCGGTATTAGTAGGAGCTGGTAATTTAGGTCAAGCAATTGCTAATTATAGAGGGTTTGAAGATTCTGGATTTAAGATAATGGGTATATTCGATAAGAATCCTAAAATGATAGGAATAAAATTAAGAGATGTAGAAATTGAAGATGTAGATGAAATGTCAAACTTCATAAAAGAAAATGATATTGAAATTGGCATAATATGTACTCCTAAAGAAGGAAGTCAAGAAATAGCTGAAGAAATGGTGAAAAATGGAATCAGTGGAATCTGGAACTTTGCTCCAGCTGACTTAAAACTTCCTGAGGAAATAACAGTAGAAAATGTACACTTAAATGAGAGTCTATTTACACTTTCATATTTATTAAAAGAAAACGACTAAAGTTGTAAGGCCGTCAGAAATGATGGTCTTTTTTCGAATAATGGAGGGGAACTGATGAGGGTAGAAGATATAATGACTAAAAACCCTATAATTATAAATGAGGATATGAGTATAATTGATGCCACTTCCTTAATGCTAGAAAATAATATTGATGGAATTCCTGTAGTTGATAATCATGATATATTGGTTGGATTATTTACTAAGGGGGACCTATATTATTCTGTAATGAATGATATAGACACTACAACTAGAGTTAAGGATATTATGAAAAAGGAAATAAGCTACCTTAAAAAGGAAGACAACACAGATGAAATATTCAAATTAAATGTGGGTAGGCTTCCAGTAATAGATGATGATAAAAAAGTTATAGGGATAGTGACTACTAAGGATTTACTTAAGGAATACCATAATAGAAATAGCTATATAAATGAGGAGTTAAATACCATATTTACAGCTATTCATAATGGTATAATGTTAGTTGATAGTAAAGGGAAAATTAAAAATATTAATAAATCAGCTAAAGAAATACTTAAAAGAGAGTCATTGAATGATATAAATAATCTTCCCTTTGAAGAGGTAGTTAGGGAAGTATTAAATAAAAGAAAAGACTCTATTGGCAATAGTTTTAATATCAGAGGTAAAAATATCATAATAAATGTAACTCCATTTATGAAGGAAGAAGTAATAGAAGGAGTAATAGTAGAATTAAATGATATAACCACATTACAGGATGCTTTAAAGGAATTAAATACAGAAAAGAATCTTACAGGAATTTTGAGAACAATCCTTGATAATGCCTATGATGGTATTGTGGTAATTGATAAGGATAAGAAAATTACAATGATAAATAATTCCTATGCTAAGTTTTTAGGAGTAGATAAAGATGAAGTGATAGGTGAAATAGTTACTGATGTAATAGAAAATACAAGACTCCATATTATTTTAAAAACTGGTCAATCAGAAATAGGGGAGATTCAAAAGATTGGTTCCAAAAATATAGTGGCAATGCGAGTTCCTATTAGAGAAGGAAATAATGTAGTTGGAGCCATGGGAAAAATAATGTTCAGAGATGTTCAAGAAGTAAAATCCTTAGCTTCTAAGTTAAGTGATGTGGAAAGAGAACTACAATATTATAAATCTGAGCTTATAAAGGAGCGTCAAGCAAAATACTCCTTTGAAAATATTCCCTCAGAAAGTAAAAAAATGAATGATGTAAAGAGTCTAGCTTTAAAGGCATCAAGAAGTAACTCCACAATATTAATAATAGGAGAAAGTGGTACTGGAAAAGAATTATTTGCTCATTCCATTCATAATGCTAGCCCAAGGCATATGAAGCCCTTTGTAAAAATGAATTGTGCAGCAATTCCAGCAGATTTACTAGAATCAGAGCTCTTTGGATACGAAGAAGGAGCCTTTACTGGATCCAGGAAGGGTGGAAAGGTAGGGAAGTTTAAATTAGCTGATGGTGGAACTATATTTTTAGATGAGATAGGAGATATGCCTCTAAATATGCAAGCAAAAATTCTAAGGGTATTACAAGAAAAAGAAGTAGAACCTATTGGTTCAAATACTACATTAAAAATAGATGCAAGAGTTATAGCTGCTACCAATAGAAATCTTACTAAGATGGTTAATGAGGGAAAGTTTAGAAAGGACCTATATTATAGGCTGAATGTTATAAAATTAGAGGTTCCTTCTTTAAGAGAAAGAAAAGAAGACTTAGAGATATTAATAGATATATTATTTCAAAAGCATAGAAACGATGTGGGAAAATTTATTCCAGGAATATCTAAAGAAGCCATAAAAATATTAAAGGGATATCATTGGCCAGGAAATGTAAGAGAACTAGAGAATGCAGTGGAAAGAGCTATAAACTTAGTTGAGTCAGGAGAAGAAATAAAGCCTATAAATCTTCCTCAATATATTAAAGGGGGAGAGAAAGTAAATTTTGATAATACTTTCTCCCTTAAGAATGCAGTGGAAGAGGCAGAGAGAAATACTATAATAGATTGCTTGAAATTCACTGATGGAAATAGGGCTAAGGCAGCTAAAATACTGAATATAAGTAGATCTACTTTGTATGAAAAGTTGGATAGGTATGATATAACGAAGAGTTAAACTTTGTTATGCAAAGAAAGTATGTCATCCTGAACGTAGAGAAGGATCTTATCTTTAAGACTCTTCGAAAATCTCACGGGGTAGCGAAAGCATGTACGATTCTTCGGACTGTGTATAAAAATTAACACATGATAGAATTGTCATGGATTTAACAAGGGTTGAAGACCATTACTATAAATGTGTAAGGAATACTGTACAGATATAGTTAATTAATTAACAAATACAATTAAGGAGATAAGACCTGTTTGAGGGTCTTATTTTTGTGTTTTAATAAAAAGTATTTTTTCATAAAAACAGATGAAATCAACGGTCTTACCCGGAAATTATGATAAAATTTATACAAAATAGGATATATTTTTAACAAAGATTTCGTTTTTGGCACGGTCTATGCATTATATAGTGGTGCAAGGAAAAGTAATATATATTTTTAATAGGTATATAGCCTATTTAAAAAATTAATTAAGTTTTTATATATTTAAGGAGGGAAAATAATGAATTTCAGTTTGACTAAAGAGCAAGAAATGATTAGAAAAGTCATGAATGACTTTGCTGAAAAGGAAGTAAAGCCTATTGCAGCAGAAATCGACGAGACAGAAAGATTCCCAAGTGAAACAGTTGAGAAAATGGTAAAAGCAGAAATGATGGGAATTCCATTTCCTAAGGAATATGGTGGAGCAGGTGGAGATGATTTAGCCTATGCAATAGCAATAGAAGAATTATCTAAGAAATGTGGTACTACTGGAGTTATATTATCAGCTCATACATCTTTAGGTGCATGGCCGATATATAAGTATGGTACAGAAGAGCAAAAGCAAAAATATCTTAAGCCCTTAGCAGAAGGTAAATTATTAGGAGCTTTTGGTTTAACAGAGCCTAATGCAGGAACAGATGCAGCAGGACAACAGACTATTGCAGTATTAGATGGAGATCACTATTTATTAAATGGATCAAAAGTATTCATTACAAATGGTGGTAAAGCAGATATCTATATCATAATGGCTATGACAGATAAGTCTAAAGGTACTAGAGGAATCAGTGCTTTTATAGTTGAGGCGGATTACGAAGGATTCAAGATTGGTAAAAAAGAAGATAAATTAGGTATTAGAGCATCAGCTACAACGGAACTTATATTTGAAAATGTTAGAGTTCCTAAAGAAAATCTTCTAGCAGCAGAAGGTAAAGGATTCAAAGTTGCTATGACAACTCTTGATGGAGGAAGAATAGGAATAGCTGCTCAAGCTTTAGGAATTGCTCAAGGAGCTATGGATGAAACTGTTAAGTATGTAAAAGAAAGAGAGCAGTTTGGAAGACCTATAGCTAAATTCCAAGGGTTACAATGGATGATAGCAGAAATGGAAACTAAGATTAATGCTGCAAGACATTTAGTATATAATGCTGCTTGTAGAAAAACAGCAGGACTATCCTATGGTAAAGAAGCAGCAATGGCTAAGTTATATGCTGCAGAGGTAGCAATGGAAGTAACTACAAAAGCTGTTCAATTACATGGTGGATATGGATACACAAGAGATTATCCAGTTGAGAGAATGATGAGAGATGCTAAGATTACTGAGATATATGAAGGTACTTCAGAAGTTCAAAAGATGGTTATAGCAGGTAATGTGTTAGCGTAGAAATTATGATAGGAGGAAAAACTATGAATATAATCGCATGTATTAAGCAAGTTCCTGATACTAACGAAGTTAGAATAGATCAAAAGACAGGAACACTTATTAGAGAAGGGGTTCCAAGTATAATAAACCCTGATGATAAAAATGCTTTAGAAGAGGCATTAAGACTTAAAGATAAATATGAAGATGCAAAGGTTACAGTTCTTACTATGGGACCTCCACAAGCAGAGGTTGCTTTAAAAGAAGCATTAGCTATGGGAGCAGACGAAGCGATATTATTAAGTGATAGAGCTTTTGCTGGAGCTGATACTTGGGCTACATCTACTACATTAGCAGGAGCAATAAAGAGATTAGGCAATTTTGATATTATATTCTGTGGAAGACAAGCAATAGACGGAGATACAGCTCAAGTTGGACCTCAAATTGCAGAGCGTTTAGATTTACCACAGATAACTTATGTAGAAGACTTAGAGATAGATGGAAATACTGCTATAGCTCATAGGGCAGTAGAGGATGGACACTATATAGTTAAAACTGAAATGCCAGTTGTATTAACAGCTATTGGAGAATTAAACGAGCCAAGATACCCTTCTATCAAAGGTATATATGAAGCTTTCAGAGAGAAAGAAATAAAAGTATGGTCATTAGATGACATTATAGTAGATACTTCTCAAATCGGACTTAAAGGTTCACCTACACAAGTTAAGAGATCCTTTACTCCAGCTACTAAAAGTGCAGGAGAAATGTTAGAGGGAAGTACTCAAGATAAGGTAAGAGACCTTATAGTAAGACTTAAAGAAAGACAGATTATTTAATTTGCCAAAGGAGGTAGAAAAATGTCTATAAGAGTAATTAGTGATAAATGTATTGGATGCGGTATATGTGTGAAAGTATGTCCATTTGATGCTATAGATATGATAGATAAGATAGCGGTAATAAAAGATAATTGTACATTATGTGGAGCATGTGTTGATGCTTGTCCAGTGGATGCAATTGTTATGGAAGAAGAAGAAGTTGAGCAAAAGATTAATATCGAAGATTATAAAGGTGTATGGGTATTTGCTGAGCAAAGAGGAGGAGAAGTTTTAAATGTATCAATCGAACTTCTGGGAGAAGGTAGAAAAATAGCAGATATACGTAATGTAGAGCTTACAGCAGTATTATTAGGTGAGAACCTAGATGAAAATGCTGAAATGTTAGTTAAATACGGAGCAGACAATGTTATAGCAGTAGATAATGAGAAACTTGCTGTTTATACCACAGATGCATATACTAAGGTAATAGCTGATCTAATCAATGAGAAGAAACCAGAAATTATGTTAATCGGTGCTACAACAATAGGTAGAGATTTAGGACCTAGAGTATCAGCTAGAGTTAAGACTGGACTTACAGCAGACTGTACTCGTTTAGAAATAGATGAAGAAGATGGAAAGTTACTACAAACTCGTCCAGCTTTCGGTGGAAACTTAATGGCTACAATAGTTTGTCCAAACCATAGACCACAGATGTCAACAGTAAGACCTGGAGTTATGGAGAAGGCTAAATTCAACGAGAATAATGTAGGAAACATAGAAAAGAAAGAAGTATCCTTTGCTGATGGAGAATTAAAAACAGAAGTAGTAGAAATAGTTAAGAGTGAAAAGGCAGCAGTAGCTCTTGATGAAGCTCCAATCATCGTATCTGGTGGTAGAGGATTAACGGACGGAAAAGGATTTGAACTATTAGAAAAATTAGCAGATAAACTTGGTGGAGTAGTGGGAGCATCCCGTGCAGCAGTTGACGAAGGATGGATCGAGCATTCTCATCAGGTAGGTCAAACAGGAACAACAGTAAGACCTAAATTATATATAGCAGCTGGAATATCTGGAGCTATTCAGCATTTAGCTGGTATGCAATCATCAGATTGTATTGTTGCTATAAATAAGAATGCAGATGCACCAATATTTAAAGTTGCAGACTATGGTATTGTAGGAGACCTATATGAAGTAATCCCTCAATTACTAGAGGCTCTTGACAATGTAGATGACATAGTTCAAGCTTTAAAAGCAGTAGAAGCTTAAGCGTAGGCAGTTGATTTCGTTAAGATACAACTGACCATTAAAACAAAATGTATGACCCCCATCATATAAATATAAGGACCAAGGATATTAAACGCCTTTCACCAAGGAGTATCCTTGGTCTTTTTTATTGATCTTATAAAAAATTTGCAAAAAGATTAAAGAAAATTGAAAATACTGTCGATAAATATAAAAGGAGGTGGGGACTTATGAAAAAAATATTTAATAAAAAATCTAAAGAAAAAAGCAGTGAAAAGAAAAGAGGAAAACTATTCAGAAAATTAGTAGCATTTATAATCTTGTTAATATTAATTCCTATAGGGGCATTAGGTGTTTCTTCTTATATTAACTCAGTAGAAGCTTTAGAAGCTGAGCTCAAGATATCAGGGGAGCAGTTTGTAGAAGAAGTAAGGAATTCGATCGATACATATTTAATAAAATATGAGGAAAGTGTAGATTTACTTTCTAAAGAGACAAGTCTATTGAACTTTGGAATAGAAGAAGAAGTTATTCCTGAGGAGGAAGTAGAAGTAGAAGGAGAAGGAGAAGAATCTATAACAATGCCTGTAGTATCTACTGGAGTACAGGATATTCAAGAAGTATTTAAGAAATATATAGAGACCTATGATGAGGTAATAAGTGTCTATATAGCTGCTGAAAATAATGATTTTTATGATTATCCTATAACAGATATGGGGGATGATTATATTCCTACATCTAGACCATGGTATATAAAGGCTGTAGAAGAGGATAAGATGGTATGGAATGACCCATATATAGATGCAGATACTGGAGAATATGTTACTACTCTTTCTAAGCCTATCTATGATGGGAATAGATTTGTAGGGGTTATGGCAATAGATATACCATTAACTACTATATCCAATAGACTAAATGGTATACAATTAGGGAAGTATGGAGAGGTAGTATTAGTAGATAAAAATGATAATATAATGACTCATAGTAATAAAGAGTTAATAGGTAAGGACATGCCTGTTGAAGAAATCAAAACTGCTCTTAATAATCAAACATCCGGGTCAGTAGATTATGCAATGGAAGAAAATGGAGTTACAGAACAGAAATTCACCACATTTACAACTATAGATAGATTAGATTGGAAAGTATTAGGTACCAGCTATATAAAAGAATTAAGGGAAAGCGTTAATGGAATATTATTTGATATATTAACTATTGGTGGAATTGTTTTGATAATAGGTATTATTGGAGCTATTATATTCTCTAAAATGATAACAAAACCTTTAGGTGTATTAGTGACTGATATGGAAAGGGTTAAGATAGGAGACTTCACTGTAGTATCAAATGTAAAATCTAATGATGAAATAGGTACATTATCTGATACCTTTAATTTAATGATAAATGAGGTTAAAAACTTAATATCTCGTTCTAGAGGTGTATCTCAAGAAGTTATCCATGCCTCTCAAGAGTTAGCTGCTACCTCTGAGGAGACTAGCGCATCAGCTGAAGAGGTATCCCGAACAGTAGAAGAAATAGCTAAGGGAGCATCAGAACAAGCATCAGATGCAGAAAGTGGAGCTTCAATGGTATCTGCTTTAGGAAATAAAATAAATAACCTAGTAACAAATAGTGATGAAATAATAAAGGTTACTCAAGATGTTATGGATGCCAACCTAAATGGAGTAAAGGCAGTGGAAACTTTAAAGAATGAAAATGAAGAGAGTAAATATACTACAGATAATATAGAAAAAGCAGTACTAGGATTAAGTGATAAGTCTAAAGATATCGGAAATATACTTCAAACTATAACATCTATTGCAGAGCAAACTAATCTACTAGCTCTAAATGCCTCTATTGAAGCAGCAAGAGCGGGAGAACATGGAAGAGGATTTGCAGTAGTTGCTAATGAGATTAGAGAATTAGCAGAAGGATCTGGTAAAGCAGCTGAAGAAATCAGAGGAATAGTTACTGGAATCCAAGATCAGAGTGAAAACACTGTGAAAGTTATGGGAGAAGTAAAGGAAAGTTCTATTAAGCAAGGAGAAGCAGTAAATATGGTAAATGAGAGTTTTACCAATATCTCATCTAAGATAGATGAAATATCTGCAAAAATAGAGACTATGAATGACTTTATCACTGATATAGATCAAGGTAAGAATTCATTAGTTGATTCAATAGAAAACATATCTTCTGTATCTGAGGAGACTGCAGCAGCCTCAGAGGAGGTAAGTGCTTCAATGCAACAACAAACTAGTGCAGTAGAGCAAGTGGCAACATTAGCAGATAATTTAAATGCTTTAGCAGATAGATTAAATAAAGAAATGGATAAATTTCAAATATAGATGATAAAAAGGGACTAATATATATTAGTCCCTTTTGTGTTATAATAGGGTTGATGTGAAGAGTCTTAAAGATTCTTCACTTTGTTCAGGATGACAATATAATATTTAAAAAATAAATACATCACCCCTGGAGGAATTCATATGAAAGTTTTTGCTTTAGTTGGAGAGAGTGGTAGTGGAAAAAGCTATAAGGCAATAATGGTAGCTAAGGATAAAAAAATAGAGTATATATTGGATGATGGATTGTTAATTAAGGGAGCTAGGGTGATAGCAGGAAAATCTGCTAAAAGGGAACAATCAATAATAAGTGCTGTAAAAAGAGCATTGTTTATGGAGGAGTCCCATAGAGAACAGGTGATAAATGCTATTAATAATAATAATCCAGATAGAATTCTTATATTAGGTACTTCTGATAGAATGGTAGAAAAGATAGCTAAGATATTAAATCTTGGAGAGATACAAGAAAAGATATATATTAATCAAATATCTAATGAAGATGAAATATCAAAAGCCAAAAACTCTAGAATGATGGAAGGTAAACATGTAATACCGGTACCTACATTTGAGATAAAGAAGGATTTTTCAGGATACTTTATAGACCCATTAAAGATATTTAGAAGAAAAGATGAAAATACAAATGAACATATATATGAAAAGACTGTAGTACGGCCTACATTTAGTTATTTAGGCAGATATACTATTTCTAATGGTGTATTAAAAGACTTAACTAAAGTGGGAGGATATAAGATAGAAGGAATAAATAAAATAAGTAATATATATATCAAAAGTAATGTTAATGGTATACATATTAATATAGATGTTATTCTTGACAAAATCGTAATAATTCCTGATTTAGTACAGAAGTTACAGAGATCTATCATCTCAGAAATTGACTACATGACTTCTCTTAATATACTCTCTGTAAATGTTACAATAAAAAAGATTATAAAAACTTAAAATTTATTTACAAAGAAATATTCATATGTTATCATTACAGTGTAATGAAGATTATAGTATATATTTTGGATAGAGAAGTAGAAGTATCCAAAATGAAAACCTTTTCTTAAGTTCGCTTAAGTTAAATTTTTAACGAGTGATTATTTAGTAGGAGTAGTTTATTTTTAAGAGGTTTGGTCTTAGTATATAACTACACCTTAAGTTTTTAATTATTTTAATTAAAAGGGGAGATTAAGTCATGACCTATGTAAAAGAAGTATTTGAGAAAGTTAAAGCAAGAAATCCACACGAACCTGAATTTCTTCAAGCAGTAGAAGAGGTATTAGGATCTTTAGAGCCAGTATTAGAGAAGAATCCTCAATATGTGGATGCAAATCTTCTTGAGAGAATGTGTGAGCCTGAAAGACAGATTATGTTTAGAGTACCATGGGTAGACGATGAAGGAAATGTTCAAGTAAATCGTGGTATGAGAGTTCAATTTAATGGAGCTATAGGGCCTTACAAGGGTGGTCTTAGATTCCATCCATCTGTTTATATAGGTATCATCAAATTCTTAGGATTCGAGCAAATATTTAAGAATTCATTAACTGGACTTCCAATAGGTGGAGGTAAAGGAGGATCTGACTTTGACCCAAGAGGTAAGTCTGACGGAGAAATAATGAGATTCTGCCAGAGCTTTATGACTGAGTTATATAGACACATAGGACCAGATGTAGACGTTCCTGCTGGAGATATCGGAGTTGGAGCAAGAGAAATAGGCTACTTATATGGACAATATAGAAGACTAAGAGGAGCTTTTGAGAATGGAGTTCTTACTGGTAAAGGATTATCCTATGGTGGAAGTCTTATCAGACCAGAGGCAACAGGTTTTGGTGCAACATACTTCTGTCAAGAAATCTTAAAACATGAAGGTGAAACTTTTGCAGGTAAAACAGTTGCATTATCAGGATTCGGTAATGTTGCTTGGGGAGCTGCTCAAAAGATTAATGAATTAGGTGGTAAGGTTGTAACTATCTCTGGTCCAGACGGATATGTATATGATCCAGATGGAATCAGCGGAGAAAAAATAGATTATATGCTTGAAATGAGAGCATCAGGTAGAGATAAAGTTAAAGATTATGCTGATAAGTTTGGAGTAGAGTACTTTGAAGGAGAAAGACCATGGAATGTAAAGGTTGATATTGCAATGCCATGTGCTACTCAAAATGAAATTCACTTAGAGCATGCTAAGAAAATGGTAGAAAATGGAGTTAAATATGTTACTGAAGCTTCTAACATGCCTACTACTAACGATGCATTAGAGTATTTACAAGAGAATGGTGTAATAGTAGGACCTGGAAAAGCAGCTAATGCAGGTGGAGTTGCTACTTCAGCTTTAGAAATGTCTCAAAATAGCATGAGATTATCTTGGACTAGAGAAGAAGTAGATGAGAAATTACAACAAATCATGAAAAATATCCATAACAATGCTATGACAGCAGCAGAAGAGTATGGATATGGATATAACCTAGTAGCTGGAGCTAATATAGCAGGATTCCTTAAAGTTGCAGAAGCAATGGTAGCACAAGGAGTTTATTAATTATAAAATTTAAGGACCCTTTATGGGTCCTTTTTTGATGCCTTTCTGATGACATTATAGGTTTAAATAACCTCTGTTTGGGTAATTATCTATGATATATAGGATAAAATGGAGGGATATCATGGATATAAATTTAATAGAAAAAGATAACAGGATTATATTAAAAGATGTGAAAAATTTTGAGCCTAAGCATATTTTTGAATGTGGCCAGTGTTTTAGATGGAATAGAGAAGAAGATGGAAGTTATACAGGAGTTGCTTATGGAAAAGTTTTAAATGTAGATAAAGAAGGAAATGATGTAATTTTCTCGAATACTAATAAAGAGGATTTTGAAAAAATATGGTATAATTATTTTGATTTAGGTAGGGATTATGACGAGATAAAGTTAAAATTATCAAAGGATGAGACTTTAAGAAAAGCTATAGAATTTGGAGAAGGAATAAGAATACTTAGACAGGATGAATGGGAAATATTAATTTCTTTTATAACCTCAGCCAACAATAGAATCCCAATGATAAAGAGAGCATTGGAGACCCTAAGTGAAAGATATGGAGACTTTATAGAGGAGTATAATGGAAAGAAATATTATAGTTTTCCTACAGCAGAGGCTTTGAATCATTTATCAGTAGATGATATAAAAAGTTGTTATACTGGTTTTAGAGGAAAATATATATTATCAGCAGCAAATATAGTAGATAATAGAGAAATAGACATTTATGCTATAAAAAATGTTTCTACAGAAGATGCTAGAAAAGATCTTATATTATTTCCAGGAGTAGGACCTAAAGTAGCTGATTGTATTATGCTATTTTCCATGAATAAACCTGATGCCTTTCCTATTGATGTTTGGGTTAAGAGGGTTATGGAGTATTTTTATTTAGATGAAGATACAAAATTAAAAGATATTCAAAAGTATTCTCAAAATAGATTTGGTGAGCTAGCTGGATTCGCACAGCAATACTTGTTCTACTATGCCAGAGAATTAGGTATAGGAAAGAAGAAGTAAAGCTGTTATTCTGAACGTAGTGAAGAATCCTAAAGATAAAATTAAATAAGGAGCTGATGGGGTTGTTAGGTACTATAGTTAATTTTTTAGCTATATTAGCTGGGGGGCTAATAGGTGTAAATATTAAGCATGGTCTTAAGGATAATTATAAAGGAATAATAATGAATGGACTTTCCTTAGTAGTTATAGTAATAGGTTTAACTAGTGCTTTAGAGAGTAATAATATACTAATAGTTATATTTAGTGTAGTACTAGGATCATTAGTAGGGGAAGCTCTAGGAATTGATAAAAAGTTAAATGTTTTAGGGAATGTTTTGGAGAAAAAATTAGGAAGAGGAGATTCTAACTTTTCTAAAGGGTTTGTTACAGCCTCACTAATATACTGTGTAGGAGCAATGGCTATTGTAGGGTCATTAGAAAGTGGACTTACAGGAAATCATGATACTCTTTTTGCTAAGTCGGTGATAGATGGTATAACTGCTATAGTGTTCGCATCTACTTTAGGTATAGGTGTAGCTTTTTCAGCGGTGAGTGTCCTTATTTATCAAGGAACTATTACAATACTTGCTTCATTATTAAATAATGTATTAACTGATGCTGTTACTCTAGATATGGCAGCGGTGGGGGGACTTTTAATAATAGGGATAGGTATAAATATATTAGAAATAAAAGAAATAAAGGTGAGTAATATGCTACCAGCAATCTTCTTTCCTTTAATATTTTATGTGTTAAAACTAGCATGGGAAAATATTTTTGTTCTAATTTCTTAATATGTATCTTTTAGAATAGTATTTAATATATAATTGAATAAGATTATTTGATACAATAGTCTAAGACTTTTTTAAGTTTCATATAAGATTTCATTTTAAAGGGGAGTAGTAATGAATAATAAGAAATTTATACCATATTTAAGTTTTCTTCCATTAATTATATTATCAATATTAATATTTAAAGTAATAGACAATCCAGATTCAATATCTGTAGTCGCGAGGGTACTAAGTCCTTTTTTAGTAGCTTTTGGTATAGCTTATCTTCTTAATCCCATGGTTAAATATATAGAACGAACATTTAAATTAGATAGAATAGGAAGTATATTTTTCACTTATTTAATTGTATTAGGGGCATTAACCTTTTTAATAGCGATAGTTACACCTAATATAATTGAGAGTATAACAACTTTGGTATCTAATACACCGGAATATGTAAAGAACATCCAGAGATTTATTGAATATAATGTAAAGAAATTTGAAATATTAAGTGGGACTAATATTACTCAAAATCTAGAAGAAATCTTATTTAACTCTTTAGATAAGATTACAAGAATAGCAAATACGGCAGTGAATGAAGTATTATTTCAAGCAATTAATGTAACTGCATTTTTATTGGAAATAATTATTAGTATAGTAGTATCTATATATATGCTTAAGGATAAAGAAAGTTTTAATAGACAAATAAAAAGACTATTATATGCAACCTTTGACTATACTAATGCCACAAAGATTATACATCTAGGTCAAGATGTGAATAGAATATTTAGTAGATATCTAGTAGGTAAGTTTATAGATTCATTAATAATTGGAATTATATGTTTTTTAATATTATTTCTAATAGTAAGAGCACCTTTTTCATTGCTTTTAAGTGTTATAGTGGGTATTACTAATATGATTCCTTATTTTGGTCCATTTATCGGAGCAGTACCAGCTGTAATTATCACCTTGTTTATTTCTCCAATAAAGGCCTTATGGGTAGCTGTTGCCATATTAGTGATTCAACAATTTGATGGTCTATACTTAGGGCCTAAGATTCTAGGGGATCATGTAGGAGTCACACCTTTTTGGATAATATCAGCCATTACTATAGGAGGAGCATTGTTTGGATTTATGGGGATGCTTCTAGGAGTTCCTGTGATAGCTGTGCTTAGAATGTTAATAATACGTTTTGTAGATAAACGTCTAAATAATAGTAATTTAGATATATAATCGGGATCATTGAGTTCCCGATTATTATTTTTACTAACACAATATTCAAAAAATAAAGAAAACAAAAGATATTTAAAGAAATATCATGAAATAGAGACCTAATTAAGCATAATTGAATATATTGGTTGATATTAGTCAAAAATACAAGAAAAAGCTATTTGCATATAGTCTATCTATTTTGTAACATTATATTTGTAGGTATTAGCACTCGGCAGATGAGAGTGCTAATAAAATGAGTTTATTATATAAATTAAAGATAAATATTAAGGAGGGTAATTATGAAAATTAAGCCATTAGGTGATAGGGTAGTTATTAAGAAAATCGAAGCAGAAGAAAAAACTAAAAGTGGTATAGTATTACCAAATTCAGCTCAAGAACAACCTCAAATATCAGAGGTGCTAGCATTGGGTGAAGGAATAACAGGAGACGATAAGAAAAAAGATACAATAAAAGTAGGAGATAGAGTCATAGCTTCTAAATTTTCTGGAACAGAAGTTAAGCTTGACGGAGAAGAATACACAATTATTAAATTAAATGATGTATTAGCAATAGTTGAGTAATACCCGTAAAAATTTAAAAGGAGTGATTGTTTAATGGCTAAGCAAATTAAATTTGGCGAAGATGCCCGCCGTTCAATGGAAAGAGGAATAAATAAATTAGCTGATACTGTTAAAGTAACATTAGGACCTAAAGGAAGAAATGTTGTTTTAGATAAAAAATTTGGTTCACCACTAATAACTAATGATGGTGTTACTATTGCAAGAGAGATAGAATTAAAGGATGCCTATGAAAATATGGGTGCTCAATTAGTTAAAGAGGTAGCTACAAAGACAAATGATGTAGCAGGAGATGGAACTACTACAGCAACCCTACTAGCTCAAGCAATGATAAGAGAAGGACTTAAAAATGTTGCCGCTGGAGCAAATCCTATGATTCTTAAGAAAGGAATACATAAAGCTGTAGAAAAGGCTGTAGAAGAGATAAAATCAATATCAAAGACTATAGAAGGAAGAGAAGCTATTGCACAGGTTGCTTCTATTTCAGCAGGAGATGAAACAATAGGAAATCTTATAGCTGAAGCTATGGAAAAGGTAGGAAAAGATGGAGTTATTACTGTTGAAGAGTCAAGATCAATGGGAACTACTTTAGATGTAGTTGAAGGTATGCAGTTTGATAGAGGATATTTATCTCCTTATATGGTAACTGATACAGAGAAAATGGAAGCTGTATTAGAAGATCCATATATTTTAATAACAGATAAGAAAATAACAAATATACAAGAGATATTACCAGTACTTGAGCAAATAGTACAACAAGGAAAGCAATTATTAATAATTGCAGAAGATATAGAAGGAGAAGCATTAGCTACATTAGTAGTTAATAAATTGAGAGGAACATTTAATTGTGTTGCTATTAAAGCTCCTGGATTCGGGGATAGAAGAAAAGAAATGTTAAGAGATATTGCTACTCTAACAGGAGGAGAAGTAATAGCTGAAGAACTAGGATATGATCTAAAAGAAGCAACATTAGATATGTTAGGGTCTGCAAGTACAGTTAGAATAGATAAAGAAAATACTACTATAGTAAATGGTAATGGTGAAGAATCAGCAATAAAAGCAAGAGTGAATGAAATTAAAGCTCAAATTGAGCAATCTACTTCTGAGTTTGATACAGAGAAACTTCAAGAAAGATTAGCTAAATTATCTGGTGGAGTAGCTGTAATTCAAGTAGGAGCTGCTACAGAAACAGAGTTAAAAGAGAAGAAATTAAGAATAGAAGATGCATTAGCTGCAACAAGAGCGGCTGTAGAAGAAGGAATTGTTCCTGGTGGTGGAACAGCTCTAATTAATGCTATACCTGCAGTACAGAAGCTTATATCTGAAACTAAAGGAGATGAAAGAACAGGAGTGAATATAGTTCTTAGATCTCTAGAAGAACCAGTTAGACAGATATCAGAAAATGCTGGATTAGAAGGATCAGTTATAGTTGAGAAAATCAAAACTAGTGAAACAGGAATTGGATTTGATGCATTAAATGAGGAATATGTAAATATGATAGATAGTGGTATAGTTGATCCTACTAAAGTAACAAGATCAGCTCTACAAAATGCGGCTTCCGTATCAGCTATGGTATTAACAACAGAGAGTGTTGTTGCTGATGAGGAAGAGGAAGATGATAGTCCAATGGGCGGTGGAATGCCAGGAGGAATGGGCGGAATGCCAATGATGTAATAAGTAAGACATAAAAAATCCGGGGAAATCCGGATTTTTTTTGCCTTAAATTAAAGACATTTATATTATTTATTATAGAAGTTATCCCATGCCTTAGACTCTGGATTTAAAGAGTTCTTTTTATACTCCTTATCTTCTATATGTTTTATGAATTTCATTAATAATTGACCCATAATATAGGCTATTGTCCCTGCTATAGCTGTTTTATATGTAACATCTGTTAATTGCTGCATAATTAGATCTTTATTATCAAGAATTTCATACTTTATTTGAAAAATTGTTACTCCAGTTTGAACTCCAGTGTACATATAACCCAAAACTATAAAATTACTGATGATAACAAAAAGTTTTAATATAAGGTGACCATCTCTAAATTTATTAAATAGATATTGTAATAGAACTTTCATTGATAAAATTGTTAGAATCACCATATATATAGTTGCAAATAATATCAAATAATCCCCTCCCTCTTAGATAATTATACTAAAAATTTACAGAATTTTCAATAAACATCCATTGTGTTAGGGGATAAATATTTATTAACTAATATTTCTTTTTCTATTTGAGATACAAGATTAACTTTCTCCCAGTTTCTTCTGTCAATAGCATCCTTTAATAAATATTGAGACCATTGAATATTTATCTGACAGTTTATAAAGGTATCTCTTAATACCGGGCAATTAATATCCATTATTGAGTTATTATAAGAGTGAGAAAGTTGTTTTTCGGATAAAATTAAGTCTTGAAGAATGTCCTTTTCTGTAAGGTCTCTAGATAATATCATCTTTAGCTCCCTTCTTTAGCTGTTAGGTAATTTAATATACTATCATAGTTTTCCTTATGTTTTTTGCTTCCTGAGATGCAGATATCCTTTAATTCACTATCAAATAATTGGTTGGAATAATTAATATACTTCTTTTGCATTAATAATTCTTCTTGAAGTTGTTCATCAATAAAGTGAAGCATCTGGGAATCCATTTCTTTCCGATTTAAAATATCCATAGTAAACCTCCTAATATAGGAATTAGTTAATATATGAACTTTCTTATAGTTTATTATTTGAAATAAAGGGAATTATATTGCATGTAATTTTTAGAAATAATATTAATGTTTATATTTTGGGTAATAATCTAATGAAGGAGTTGTTGAATCATGATTTTAGTTACTTTTATATTGACTTTAGGATTTGTTCTTATTCATATATTTACCATACATTTAAAATTTTTAGATAAAATACCTCGCAGTAGATTTTTATCTATATCCGGTGGAGTAGCGGTAGCCTATGTATTTATTCATATACTTCCACAGTTGAGTGAACATCAAAATGAAATTGAAGAAACTATGGATATATGAGGGATTAATTTTTTTGAACATCATATTTATTTGATATCTATGATAGGATTAGTTGTTTTTTATGGATTAGAAAGAGTGACAAAGGAATCAAAGAAAAATGATATTACTACAGGAGAGAATGCTGATGAGTCTGTGTTTTGGGTTCACTTAGCTACTTCTGGTATGTACAATATTCTTATTGGCTATTTATTATTACATAGGGAAAATAACAGTTTTAGTGATTTGTTTTTATATTTTATAGCTATTGGATTACATTTCTTTGTAATAGATCATGGTTTAAGAGAGCATCACAAAGAAATATATGATAAATTTGGCAGATGGATATTGGCTGTATCAAGTGTTGTGGGATGGGCCATAGGAAGCTTAATAGAAGTGAATGAAATTACTATTGCAATACTATTCTCCTTTTTAGCAGGGGGTATAATATTTAATATACTTAAAGAAGAATTACCTGAGAAAAGACAGAGTAGTTTCTGGGCTTTTTTAACTGGTACAGTAGCTTATTCAATACTATTATTATTTGCATAAAATATTTAATAAGATTAATTTTTATAATTCAATTGAATAATCCCAATTAAACTAATAGTCTGCCTTGAAGGCAGGCATTTTTTGTTTATATATGATAAATTAAATATTAGAAAAGTTTTTGAAACAGTTTAGCCTATTATATTGTCTAATTTATATAAGGGAGGTGAAGGTATGGGAATTAAAAAGATAGAATCGGAATTTTATAAAATACTCAAGGAAAATAAAGAACAGTTATATAGAATTGCTTATTCTTATTTGGGGGATAAAGATGAAGCCTTAGATGCAATACAGGAAACAGCCTATAAAGGATATAAAAACTTACATAAACTAAAGAAAAAAGAATATATGAAGACTTGGACTATCAGGATATTAATTAATTATTGTATTAATAGAAAAAAGAAAATGGAAAGAAAAGTAGAATTATATAAAGAGTTTGAAGACGGTAATATAAATTTCCAAAAAGACTTAGAAGTCCATGACTTAGTAGATCGATTAAGACCTAAATATAGGGAGATAATTATTCTTAAATATTTTGAAGGATTAACCATATCAGAGATATCTAATATATTAAATACCCCAGAGGGTACTGTAAAGACCAGATTAAGTAGAGGTTTGAATAGTTTAAGGGATGGAATTAATATTGGAGGTGACGTTAATGAAATTTGATGATTATAAAGATAAATATGACAATATTGAAATACCGGACAATATAGAAGAATTTATATCAAAAGGTATAGATGAAGGGAAAAAGTCTAAAAAGAAAAAGAATATAAAGATATTATCCACTATAGCAGCAAGTGTATTAATAGTTATATTTACAATATCTATAAGGATATCCCCAGCTTTTGCAGATATGGTAAGAAAACTTCCATTAGGTGATGCTATAGTTCGTTTTATTAGTGATGATAAGGGACTTCAATTAGCTCAAGAATATGATTATATTCAACATGTAGGTAAAAGTGATGAGCAGGAAGGATTAGTACTTACAGTAGATGACTTTGTTATGGATCAAAAAAGAGTATTATTATTTTATAGTATAGAAAATAAAGGGGACCACAAATATATTGGATTTGAATCAATGGATTTTTATGATGAAAATGGCAATAGACTCTTTTTAGAGTATAATCGGTTGGGTTACTCTAGTTTTCCTAATATGATGGAAGAAGAAAATAGAAAAATATCCCGTGTTAAAAATGTATATAGACATGAAGATATTCCCTGGAAAATTCCTGAAGAAATAACTATGAAGGTTAAGTTTAAAGAGTGGGATAGTCCTCAAGATTATAAAACAATTTTAAATTCTACAGAGGAAACAGGAGCGGTATTAGATTCTACATGGGAAGTAACTTTCAAAGTAAATAAAGAGAAATTTGAATATGAAAAGAAAGTGTATGATCTTAATAAAGAGATTGATATAGCAGGACAAAAAGTTACAATAGCTAAACTCATCCAACACCCAATCACCACTGAAGTAGAGATAGAGTATGATGAAAAAAATTCAAAGTATATATTTGATCTCTATAATTTTAGAGTAATTGACGAAAAAGGAGAATACAGAAACTCCTTTGGTGGAGAGTTTAGTAAAATTAAACAAAGTAGGATAATAGAGAGCAACTATCTTAACGAGCCTAAAGATTTAACCATAGCCTTTGATGGGATCTATGCTGTAGATAAAGATAATCTTCAGTTAAATATAGATATAAAGGAAGAAAAGATTCTAAATCCAATAGATGACAAATTAAAAATCATAGATATAGAGGAAAAGGATGATGTGTATAATATAGAATTAGGAATTAATTTTAGTGAAGAAGAATTAAATAATTTGATTATGTCATCATCTGATTTCGCAATTTCCTCTGATGATGGAATTTCAACAAGAGAGTATGGAAAAGTTAGAGAAGAAGAGAAAGAAAAAGGATATAACTATTTCTACAAAGTAGAAGTGGATAAAGATAAGGTTTCCGATAATATTATTAAAATACCAATTTCATATTACCCTAATATAATAAAAGAAGATATAAGAATAAAGGTTAAGTGATTTTTCACTTAACCTTTACTTATACTAAGATTAAAGTCTAAAGCTATCTACTTCTCTTTCAGCCTCTTCTCTAGACATATCATATCTTTCTTGAAGTTTTCCAATTAATTTCTCTCTGTCACCTTCTATTACATCTAAGTCATCGTTAGTAAGTTTACCCCATTTTCTTTGAGCTTCACCTTTAATTTGACTCCATTTTCCTTTTAAATCTGAGTTATTCATACTTAATTCCTCCTTTGTTTATTCCTGTTCATTCTATTAATACTTATACCCAACTACTTTGTGGATAATAATTAGAACTGCCAGAATTTTAGTTCCTTATCAATTTCATTATAGGTCTTACCATATCGCTCTTGAATTTTTAGAGCTAATTTCTCTCTGTCTCCGTTGATATGATTGATATCATCATCGGTCAATCTGTCCCATTTATCTTTGATTTGGTGTTTTATATCATCCCATTTGTTTTTAGAATCTTGATTATTCATGATATCCCTCCTTTTAAAGTATATATACCCTGATTTGAAGATTAAAAGCAATAGTTCACAATTAATCTCTATGATATAATAACTTTAATGATGTAGAAAGTTACTTTGAGGAGTTGATTATATGGCTAGTTTAAAATTACAGAAATTAAAAGAATATATAAGGAATATTGGAAATGTAGCAGTAGCCTTTTCTGGTGGAGTAGATAGTACTCTTTTAGCAAAAGTAGCTTCAGATGTTCTCGGGGATAAAGCCATAGCTATAACTATAAGTGCCCCTATGCATTCTAAAACTGAAATAGAAGAAGCGAAAGAATATGCCAAAAAGATAGGTATAAAACATGAAGTTATTATTATAGATGATATAGAAGATGAGAGTCTTAAATTTAATCCAGAAAATAGATGTTATATATGTAAGATGAATGTATTTACTACTATAAAGGAAGTAGCACAAAAACACGGAATAAATAATGTTTTAGATGGAACAAATCTGGATGATTTAGGGGATTATAGACCAGGACTTAAAGCTATAGAAGAATTAAATGTAATAAGCCCATTAAAGGAAGTGGGACTTACCAAAAAGGATATTAGAGAAATTTCTAAGGAATTAGAACTTCCTACCTGGGATAAACCTGCATTTGCTTGCCTTATTACAAGACTTCCATATGGAGAAGAATTAACTAATGAAAAGCTTAGAATGATAGAAAGGGCAGAAAACTATTTACATAGCATAGGTTTTAGACAATATAGAGTAAGGTATCATGGGGAAGTGGCAAGGATAGAAGTATTACCTGAGGATATGAAGAAGTTTTTCAATGTAGAGTTTATGGCTAAAGTATCTGAGAAAATAAGAGAATTTGGATTTAAGTATGTTGCATTGGATTTAGAAGGATATAGAATGGGCAAAATGAATGATGGTATAAATCAGTAGATATCCTGGGATTTATTGATTTAAACTTGTGAAGAGTCCTAAAAGATAAGATCCTTCACTTCGTTCAGGATGACAATCATAGTATGTCCCTGTGAGCTTAGTCGAAGAGTCTAATTTTTTGTTAAGGAAGCTGGAATTTTAATATTGCCTGGAGGTGTAACAATGAATAAAGATCAATTGAAAGCTTTTTTACAAGGGGTAAAAGATGGGGAAATGTCCATTGATGAAGGAGTGGATATCCTTAAAGATTTTCCCTTTGAAGATATAGAATATGCAAAAATAGATAATCATAGGGCATTGAGAAATGGATATCCTGAAGTGATTTATTGTGAGGGTAAAGCCAAGGAACATATAAGAGGAATAATTAAAACTATGCTAAAAAAGGACAATAATATTTTAGCAACTAGAGCTGATAGAGAAGTGTATGAATCTGTTAAGGATTTACATGATAATATAGAATATCATGAACAGGCTAGAATAATAGTTATCAAAAAGAATGAAGTAAAACTTACAGAAGGCAAAGTTCTTGTAACTACTGGTGGTACTTCTGATATAGCTGTGGCAGAAGAGGCTGCCCTTACCTTAGAGGCATTTGGTAATAGGGTAGATCGATTATATGATGTGGGAGTAGCAGGAATTCATAGACTATTATCTAATAGAAGTAAACTAGATGATTGCAATGTAATAATAGCTGTAGCTGGAATGGAGGGAGCCCTAGCCAGTGTGGTAGGAGGTCTAGTGGATAAACCTGTTATTGCAGTTCCTACTAGTATAGGATATGGAGCAAATTTTGGAGGATTAGCTGCATTATTAGCTATGCTTAATAGTTGTGCCAGTGGAATAGGAGTTGTAAATATAGATAATGGATTTGGAGCTGGATATTTAGCTAGTACTATTAATAGGCAGATAGAAATGGCTGGGAAATAGTATCACTAGTGGTCATCCTGAGCGTAGTAGAAGGATCTTATTACTTATAAGGTTATACAGTAAAGATAAAAGTTTATTACATAGGAGGATTACATATGGAAGAAAGAATTTTATATTTCGATTGTTTGTCTGGGATTAGTGGAGATATGACCATTGGAGCCTTATTGGACTTAGGTATTGATAAGGAAAAATTTTTAAATGAACTTAAAAAGATAAATATTGAAGGATATAGTATTAAGATAGAAAAAGGTGAAAAAAGTGGAATAACAGGGATGGGCTTTAATGTTATTTTAGAAGATGAGGGTCATCACCATCATCATGATCATGGGCATAATCATGACAATCACCATGGAGAACATAGAAACCTTTATGATATAGAAAAAATAATAGATGATAGTGATTTAAATGATGGAGTTAAAAATATGAGTAAAAATATATTTCAATATGTAGCAAAGGCAGAGGCTAAGATTCATGGGAAGACTATAGAGGATGTACATTTTCATGAGGTGGGAGCTATTGATTCTATAGTTGATATTATTGGTACAGCTATATGTATTGACATGCTAAAGGTAGATAAAATATACTCATCCCCCTTACACATAGGTACTGGACATGTGAAATGTGCCCATGGGATTATTCCTGTACCAGCTCCAGCTACACTAGAAATATTAAGAGGGATAGATGTGTATTCTACAGGAATAAGAAGTGAGTTAGTAACTCCCACAGGGGCCGCTATCATAAAAGCCTTAGCAAAGGATATCATCCCTACACCGGCTATGGAGATTGAAGGAATAGGATATGGAATAGGTAAAAAAGATTTAGAAATAACTAATATCCTGAGAGTTATGATAGGTAAAAAAAAACTAAAGACAAATTAACTATATTAGAAACTAATATAGATGACATGAATCCAGAGATTTATTCTCATATTGTACCGAAGCTATTGGATATGGGAGCTTTAGATGTATATCTTACTAATATAATTATGAAAAAGAATAGACCTGGAGTGAAACTGTCTGTATTGGTATCAGAGGATAAAAAGAAAAATATAGTAAATGAGATTTTTAAAGAGACCACTACCTTTGGAATTAGAATGTATAAAGTGGATAGAGAGATTCTAGATAGGAAATTTCAAAATATCAATACAAAATATGGAGATATAAGCATGAAAATAGGGATGAGAAATGGTGAGATTATTCAAAGGTCTCCAGAGTATGAAGATGTAAAAAAAGTTGCAGAAAAAAATGGTGTAGCTTTGAAATGTATATATGATGAAGTGACAACAAAGAAGGGATAATAGCCTAAGGCTATTATCCCTTTTTTTGTTGTCATCCTGAGGAATCGAAGGATCTTTCTTTAAGATTCTTCACATCCGTTCAGAATGACAATCTTAAAACTAAATTACATTCTTATATTAGTTAGAGGATCTGTATTTATTAATCCAACTTCTTATCTTCAAATAAATAATCTTGCATTTGTTTTATAGTATCTTCCTCATCATATACTAAATAATAAACTCCGTTGATTTTTTGTCCCTTGACATATCCATCTCTAGGGAATCTCTCCATTTCAGGAGTTATAGATCCATTTGACATTACATTGGTACCCATTTTTATTATTTCTGTATTAGTAAGATTAGTTTTAACCATAGGTAATATTTGATTAGCTAAAGTTATATTAGAAGGAATACTTCTTTCCATTACTTTATGAAATAAAGCCATAAGAACTTCCCTTTGTCTTTGAGTTCTTTCAAAATCTCCATTCCCTACATATCTGATTCTACTATATTTAAGAGCTTGTTCACCGCTTAAATTTTGTAGACCAGCTTGAGATACTCCAGACCTTGAAACTTCATAATCTTTAACATCAATTTTTACTCCACCTACAGCATCTATAATCTTAGGTAAAGTTGAAAAATTTACAGTAGCAAAATCTTGGATATTTAGATTGAAATTTTGATTTATTGTTTTAACTGCTAACTCTGGTCCTCCAAAGGCATAGGCATGATTAATCTTGTCCTTACCTCTACCATCAATATTTACATAGGAGTCCCTCATTATTGAAGTAAGTTTAAGTTTATTATGTTCATTATCTATAGTAAGAATCATAATAGCATCGGACCGACCTGTTACTCCTTCTTCTGCATCTATACCGAATAAGGCAATATTTTTCACTTTAGAATTCTTTTCTTCTAGTTCTTTCATTACATCTTCACTAATTCCCAAATCTTCATTATTATTAGAAATTGACTCTCTATCTAACTTATTCATAGTTGTTACAAAGTACAATCCTCCACCTATTAATAGACCAATAAGAACAGCAGATATACCCAGTAATATGATTTTCTTTTTTGTCATTCTATCATTCCTTTCCTTAAAATACCTACTAAACAATTATATACCTACTTAATCAGAACTACAATATAGTTATAAAAAAATAATATTTAATCTATCTATTTCTTTTAAAAGAAATAGATAGATTAAATAAACTCATTGGAGATGCAAATAAAGTAATTGGGTGTGAGGGGGATGAGTAAAAAAACAAACATAAATTATTTAAATATGACTAATTATCCATTGATAGAAGACTATTTATCCAGTATGGCTAAAAAGGGATGGATGATTAAGAAAATAATCTATAGGAACATTTTTTATTTTTCATGCCACTGAAAAGAGAAATTTAGATTTTTAAATAACTCAATTGATAGTCTATAAAAAGTTTCTAAAGAAGAATGATGGAAATATAGAGCTAGGAAATGATATAGAATTTAGTGGGTCAAATAAATATGGGAAAATTATATGTGGAAAGTGAGTATGAAAGAGTAATGTTTGAATTAAGATACAGATAAATACTTTATTATTTTCATAGAATAATTTACTTTAAATATATTTTCCCCATCCTTTAGGTCCATGTCTAATATCTCTTCTATTTTATTGATTCTGTAACTTATCGTATTTCTATGAATGAAAAGACTTTTTGAAGTTAAGTTGATATTTTGATTATGTTTCAAATAATTATATAAAGTATTGAAATAGTCTTTATTGTGCTTTTCATCATATTCTTTTAGCTTTAGGACATTGGGGGTACAAAATTTTAACATTTCATTCTTGTTATGAAACTCAGATATTAAATCGAAAAATCGTAAATCATCATAAAAAAATATGGAGTCATTTAATGATAATTTTTTTCCGATATTTAGTGCATTGAGAGCTTGTATATAATATTTTTTGAAATCAAGGATGTTATCAAAACTTTCGCTAATACCAGAGATGAGGTTTTCTTTTTTTGCAAATAAAATAAACTTATCTATTTTAGATTTACTTATCTCATTATTTTTATTAGATTCTGATATTAATATAATATTATCTTTATAAAATAAGGACTTTGAGTTTGGAAATAAATTTTCTAAGGAATTTCTCAAGAAATCAGAAGAATTATTAGTTTTATAATTAGATATATCTATTACAAACACATAAAGAGAATTATTATAATTAAAGTTTATAGATTTTAATCTTTCCTGTTTGATTCTTTCATCTTTTATATTATTTTCTAAAAGTTCTAGGAAAAAACTCTCGTAAACAGCTCCTTTTGATTTGTTAAAAAACTTATTAGTAAGAAGCTCCTCTGATATAACATTACTTATTATTGGCAAGAGATTTTCATTTTTATTTTCAAATAAGGTAAAAGATTCTAATACAATTATATATCCAACTAAGCTATTTTTTATAAATACTTTGCTTACTAATCTTCTTATAGGACTTTTATCGCAAGTAACTATATATGGTTCGTTATTGTTGGGTGAATTTTTTACGGATTTTAATTTTTTAACTTCATTAATAAATTCATAAGAACAATACCCAGCATGAATGTTTTCATTCCATAGCTTATCTGTTATTTCATAAGTTGAGGAATAAGATATAATTTTAAAACTGGCATCTATAAATATTAATGGGTTATTTAGTATTTTGGATGATATATTTATTAAATAATTAAGTCCTTTACCTTGTATTAAAGAGTTTAATAATATCGCAGAATTTTTCATGATTTTTAGTTCTTCATTATAAATATCTTGTATTTCGTTAAACAGTAAGAACAAATCAATATTATCTGATAGCAAAATAATATTGAAATCTTCGAATTTAATATTTTCTAAATTGTTTTTGTTACTATCTACTATTACATAAAAGCATTTAGATGATAGCATAGAGAGGTTTATATCTGATGAATTTCCTATATAGAGTATATTATCAGAAAAGATTTTTTGATTTTTAGTTATCAGTCTTATATCTAATATATCTTGTAAAGAATTATAATTGAATATTTTTATATTGTTTTTTTGATTTATAGAATTATATAAATTTAAAAAATTCATAGACATATTATCCCTCCATTTGGTTATTGTTTATGAAGCACAAATTATAAAAATTATTTGTGAAGTATGAATATAGGTTTGTAATCACAAGAATGATAAAATTAAAACAAAGTTAATTCTATTATATAACAAGGGGGTCTCAAAGTGAAATACAATCATCTTTTTGAAAAAGGAAGAATAGGAAAATTAAGAATTAAAAACAGAATTGTCATGCCTGCTATAGGTGTATCTCTTGCCAAGTCAACGGGAGAGGCATCTGATGAATTAATAGCTTATTATGAAGAAAGAGCTAAAGGTGGGTGTGGTTTAATAATTACGGAAATCACAAGGATCGATGATGAATATGGAGTAGGAACATCTAATCAATTAAGTGTTACAAGTTCCAAACATATACCTAGATTAGAGAGGTTAGTAAAAACTATTCATAAATATGATTCAAAAATATTTGTGCAATTACATCATCCTGGTAGACAAACTCATAGTCAGTTGATAGGTGGAAAACAAGTTGTAGCTCCTAGTGCTATAATGTGCCAAAAGACAAAGGAAATGCCAAGAGCTCTTACTACTGAAGAAGTGGAAGGGTTAGTTAAAAAGTTTGTAATAGGAGCTAAGATTGCTCAGACAGCTGGGGTGGATGGAGTAGAAATCCATGGAGCTCATGGATACTTAATAAATCAATTTATGAGTTCTTATTCAAACAAAAGAACAGATAAATATGGTGGAAGTTTTGTAAATAGAATGAGATTTATTACTGAGATTATTTTAGGGATAAAACATATCTGCGGAAAAGACTTTCCTGTAAGTGTAAGAATAGATGGGGATGAATTTTTAGAAGGTGGATATAAAATAGATCAAGGTAAAAAGATAGCCGTTTATTTAGAAAGCATAGGTGTAGATGCTATAAATGTAAGTAATGGAACCTATGAGTCAGGTATAACTATTGTTGAACCAATTTCTTATCCCCAAGGCTGGAAAAAACATCTAGCTAAAACTATCAAAGATGCTGTAAAAATACCTGTGATTGCAGTAGATGTAATAAGAAAACCTAGTTTTGCAGAACAACTTTTAGATGAAGGTGTTCAAGATTTTGTTGCTATAGGTAGAGGTCAATTAGCAGATTCTGAGTGGGCTAATAAGGCATTTTTAGGGAAAGAAGAAGATATCCGTCCTTGTATATCATGTCTTCACTGTTTTGAAGAGCTAGAGTCCGGTAGAATGATTAAATGTGCAGTGAATCCAAAGACAAGCAGGGAATTAGAATTTAAAGAAATTGAAAAATCAGGAGATAACAGAGTGGTTGCTATAGTAGGAGGAGGACCAGCTGGGATGGAAGCTGCTAGAGTATTAGCTCTCAGAGGATTTAAAGCAGTGATTTTTGAGAAAGAGAATGAATTAGGTGGAATGTTGCAATATGGAAATAAACCTCCTAAAAAAGAGAAGATTACTTGGCTAATAGATAATATGCATCATCAAATAAAGGAATTAGGCGTAGACATAAGACTAAATACAGAAGCTACAGTAGAGGAAATTAGAAAACTAGATCCTTATGCTGTATTTGTTGCAGCAGGAGCAGCGCCTACAGTTCCCCCAATCCCTGGTGTTGATAATGACAATGTATATACTATTATAGATATTTTAGGTGGGAAGGTAAGTTTAAAAGATAAAAATATAGCTGTGATAGGGTCTGGATTAACTGGATTGGAAACAGCAGAGTATCTAGGAGAAAATGGTAATAAAATAACTGTTGTAGAGATGCTATCTGAGATAGGGAAAGGTACAAATCCTTCAAATTTATTTGATGTAATGAGTAGACTAAAACAGTTTAATACTGAATTAATTCCAAATCATAGATTAATGAAAATAAATTCCAATTCAATAACTTTAATGGACACAAGATCTCAGAAATACACCAATAAAGAAGTGGACGCAGTTGTATTATCTCTTGGAGTGAGTCCTAGAGAGAATATGGTCAAAGAAATTGAAGATAACTTCGGAGTAGTAAGAGTAATAGGGGATGTAAATGAAGCGGGGCGTATAGCTCAAGCTACTAGAGAGGGATTTGAAAAAGCCTTTGTTTTATAGGTATATACTGATATTTAAGGAGGAGTAGTGATGAGGGAATTCAAAAATAAAGTTGCTGTTATTACAGGAGCCGGTAATGGGTTTGGACTTGAGTTTGCAAAGGAATGTGCGGAAAGACAAATGAAAGTAGTCATTGCAGATATAGAAGAAGATGATTTAAAGAACACAGAAAAAATAGTAAAAGAAATGGGAGCAGAAACTTTAGCTATAGTTACAGATGTATCTATATATGATGAGGTTAAAAAATTAGCAGATAGAACTATCGAAAAGTTTGGATCTGTAGATTTACTATTTAATAATGCAGGGGTTGTAGTAGCCGGTCCTGTTTGGGAATTACCTATAAGAGAATGGGATTGGATAATGGGATCAAACGTTTATGGAATTATTCATGGACTTAAAGCTTTTATTCCAATTATGTTGAAGCAAGATACTCCTTGTCATATTGTTAACAGTGCATCAGTGGCAGGACTTTTAACTACACAAAATATGGTTGCATATCATACAACTAAACATGCTAGTGTTGCCTTAACTGAATCTACTAATTATAGTCTTCAGGCAATTAATTCTAAAATAAAAATGTCTGTTTTCTGTCCAGGATTTGTTCAAACAGATTTAGATAATTGTGATAGACATAGACCTGAGAGATTTAAGATAGATCCTAATGAACCATATTATGAAAGTGCAGCTTATAAAGCTGGAATTGAAAGAGGACATTATGTAATAAATAATGGAATGCCTATAGATTCAATAAGACAAAGTGTATTTATGGCTATCGAAGAAGAGCAATTCTATATCCTAACACATCCACAGTACAACCTTGTTATCGGAAAAAGGGTTAAGGATATGCTTGAAGGAAAAAATCCAGATGTATCAATGTTTTTTAATTAATTTAAACTGACATATAAATTAATATGGATAATTACAGAATTCAAAAAGAAGGTGAGGTATCACCTTCTTTTTGAATTAATAATTAATTAATGACAAAATAGATATGTTACTATATTTTCTCTTGATTTTCCATTGACATAGTACAAATCTTTTGTTAACATATATGAAACTTAATATTTTGAGAAACTCATATATACTCTGGGATATGGCCAGAAAGTCTCTACCGGACAACCATAAATTGTCTGACTATGAGTGGAAAATTGGTGTATACTATATTTTTATATATTTATAACCCCAAGTTCCACTTATGGAGCTTGGGGTTTTTATTGTACGAAAAAAAAGGAGGGTTCTTATGGAAAAGTTTATTGGAGAGGGATTAACATTTGATGATGTATTATTGATTCCAGCTAAATCAGAGGTTCTACCAAAGGATACAAAAACAAAAACACGACTTACAAATAAAATTAAATTAAATATACCCTTATTAAGTGCAGGAATGGATACAGTTACGGAGGCAAGAATGGCAATAGCCATAGCAAGGGAAGGTGGAATTGGAATCATTCATAAGAATATGACCATAGAAGAGCAAGCTATGGAAGTTGATAAAGTTAAAAGATCTGAGCATGGTGTAATAACAGACCCATTTTATTTAGGAAAAGAAAATCTTATATCAGAAGCTGTAGCTCTAATGGAGAGATATCATATATCAGGGGTGCCAATAGTAGATGAGGATAAAAAATTAGTTGGAATTATTACTAATAGAGATATAAGATTTGAAAGAAATTTAGATAAAAAAATAGATGAAGTAATGACAAAAGAAAACTTAATAACAGCTACAGGAAGTATATCTATGGATGATGCCTTAGAGATAATGAAAAGAAATAAGATAGAAAAATTACCTCTAATAGATGAAGGAAATCATCTGACAGGACTTATAACTATAAAAGACATTGAAAAATCAATAGAGTATCCTAATTCCGCAAAGGATGATGGAGGAAGACTTATAGTTGGGGCAGCTGTAGGTGTAACAGTGGATATGATGGATAGAGTTATAGCCCTTAAGGAGAGACAAGTAGATGTGATAGTAGTAGATACAGCCCATGGGCACTCTAAGGGAGTAGTAGATGCAGTAAGGGCTATTAAAGAAAAGTACTCAGAATTACAAGTAATTGCTGGAAATGTTGCAACTTATAATGCTACTGTCGACTTGATAAAGGCTGGAGCAGATGCAGTGAAAGTAGGAATAGGACCTGGATCTATATGCACAACAAGGGTTGTAGCAGGAGTGGGGGTTCCCCAGATAACAGCAATAGTAGAATGTGCTAGAGCAGGAAAAGAATATGATGTACCGGTAATAGCAGATGGTGGAGTGAAATTTTCAGGAGATGTGGTTAAGGCTTTGGCAGCAGGAGCTGATACAGTGATGATGGGTTCATTATTTGCTGGATGTGAAGAAAGTCCTGGAGAAACTGAACTTTATAAGGGAAGAAGATTTAAAGTATATAGAGGAATGGGCTCAATGGGAGCAATGGCAAAGGGTAGCAAGGATAGATACTTCCAAGAAGATAATAAGAAGTTTGTTCCAGAGGGAATAGAAGGAATTGTACCCTACAAAGGACCTTTAAAAGATACTATATATCAATTGATTGGTGGACTAAAATCTGGTATGGGGTATTGTGGATGTGAAACAATTAAAGATTTACAAGATAAATCCCAATTCATAAAGATAACAGGAGCAGGACTTATTGAAAGTCATCCCCATGATGTAGAACTAACAAAAGAAGCGCCAAATTATAGCAAAAGTTAAAAATTAGGAGGGGATATGATGAAAAGTAACTATATTTTAATAATGGACTTTGGTGGTCAATATAGTCAGTTGATAGCAAGAAGAGTTAGAGAAGCAGGGATATATTGTGAGATTTTACCCTTTGATGTATCTATTGATAGGATAAAGTCAAAAAGTCCTGATGGTATTATATTTTCTGGAGGGCCCTCTAGTGTATACGGAGAAGAATCTCCAAAATGTGACGAAGGAGTATTTAAACTAGACATACCTATTCTTGGAATATGTTATGGAGGACAATTAATAGCTCAGCATTTTAATGGAAAGGTAATGAGAGCAGAAGAAAGAGAGTATGGAAAGACAGAACTTAATATAGTAGATAGTAGTGGGATATTTAAAGATTTAGGAGATAATTTAAATTGTTGGATGAGTCATACAGATTTTATCAGTCAGCTTCCTGAAGGGTTTAGTGTTATAGCTAATACTCCCTCCTGTCCTGTAGCAGGAATGAAGGATGAGAATAGGAAAATTTATGCTCTTCAATTTCATCCAGAAGTAAATCATACAGAAAAGGGAACTGAGATGATAAGGAATTTCCTATATAATATCTGTGGATTAATTCAAGATTGGAATATGGGGGATTTTGCAAAGGAAGAGATAGAAAGAATCAAAGAAAAAATTGGAGATAAAAGAGCCATTTGTGCCCTTTCTGGAGGAGTAGATTCTTCTGTGGCGGCAGTATTGGTCCATAGAGCTATAGGACAAAATCTGACCTGTATATTTGTAGATCATGGTCTTCTAAGAAAGGATGAAGGAGATCAAGTTGAAAAGATATTTACAGAAAGATTTGATATGAATCTTATAAGGGTAAATGCCCAAGAAAGGTTTTTATCAAAGCTTGAAGGGATAACTGATCCAGAAATGAAAAGAAAGATTATTGGAGAAGAATTTATCCGAGTATTTGAGGAAGAAAAAAATAAGCTTAAAGATATAGATTATCTTGTCCAAGGGACTATATATCCTGATGTTATAGAAAGTGGTACTGATAAAGCTTCGGTTATCAAAAGTCATCATAATGTAGGAGGCCTGCCTGAGGATGTGGACTTTGAGATCATAGAACCTTTAAGGGAATTGTTTAAAGATGAGGTAAGGGTATTAGGCAGAAGCTTAAATATTCCTGAGGATGTATTGATGAGACAACCTTTCCCGGGACCAGGATTAGCTATAAGAGTTTTAGGAGAGATAACAGAAGAGAAGCTTCATATAGTTAGAGAAGCAGACTATATTTTTAGAGAAGAAATAAAACGGGCTGGATTAGACAAAGATATATGGCAGTATTTCGCAGTGCTACCTAATATAAAAAGTGTTGGGGTAATGGGAGATGGAAGAACCTATGCCCATACTATAGCTTTAAGGGCGGTAAATAGTAGTGATGGTATGACCAGTGATTGGGCTAGAATTCCTTATGAAGTATTAGAAAAAGCTTCTAATAGGATTGTTAATAATGTAGATGGGGTTAATAGGATCGTATATGATATTACGAGTAAACCTCCATCAACTATTGAATGGGAGTGATGATTACTTGTAAAGTAGACATCACGTATTAATCGCGATTTAAATAAGAACTGCATAAAAATAAAAGAAAAGCCTCCTGTCAAGCTTGCTTGTAAAGGAGGCCTTCTTTTATTTTCATATAGGGCGCAGCCCGCATAGTGGATGGCCGCCTAGCGGACATCCACGGGCAGTTCGTTGAATAGAAAATATAATTTGTTTTTTTAAAACTTTTCTTGAAAAGAATTTTATATTAGGTTAGACTTTTCTTAGATCAATATTGATTCAAATAAGAAAAGGAGAGAGTTAAGTATTCTGTGCAGATAATTGACGGTGTAAGAAATGAATGAAAACCAATTTAATGCCCTTGAAGAAATCATTAAAGAACAATATGCCAATATTGCGGGAATGGTGATTTTAAAAAAAGACAACTTCGTTTACGAGAAATATTTTAATGGATATACACAGGAAGATACCATCCATATTGCTTCGGTTACAAAAAGTGTTATTTCAGCGTTGATCGGTATAGCCGTTGATAGAGGCTATATTAAGAACATCGATCAAAAAGTATTGGAGTTTTTCCCTAAGTACAAGGTTAAGCGTGGTGAACGAAAAATACATGAAATCACAATAAGGAACTTGCTGACAATGACAGCACCATATAAATATAAATCGGAGCCATATACCAAAGTATATTCAAGTGATGATTGGACCAAAGCAGCTCTTGATTTATTGGGTGGTAAAGGGACTATTGGAGAATTCAAATATTCTACTGTAGGTGCTCAAATTCTATCCGGTATTCTCACGAATGCAACAGGTAAAACAGTTCTTGATTTTGCAACGGAAAATCTATTTAAGCCTATGAGCATTCGACCGCCTTATAATCAGAAGGTACAAGATAAAGATCAATATCTTGCTTTTCTTAAAAATAAATATGTTAGTGGGTGGGTAGTGGATCCTCAAGGAGTTAATACTGCAGGCTGGGGACTTGCTATGAAACCAAGAGACATGACAAAATTTGGTCAACTGTACTTGAATAAAGGGATTTGGAATGGAAGGCAAATACTTTCGTCAAAATGGATTGAAAACAGCATGAAGGAAAACAGTCGATGGGTTGAAGTGCCATACGGTTATTTGTGGTGGATTATAGAAGACGAGGTTTGCAGTGGTTATGCAGCATTAGGTGATGGTGGGAATGTGATTTTTGTAAGTCCGGAAAAGAAACTGGTTGTTGCTATCACATCCACTTTTATGCCGCGGGTTAAGGATCGAATTGAATTGATAAGAAAACATATTCTACCATTAATCTAAAAAGCTAATTATGATAGTTGAATAATATAACCTAGAAAAGATAAATAATAAAAACAAGAAATAGCATTGACCGATCGATCGGTCAATGCTATAATTCTATTAGGAGGTAATTTGATGAATAAACAAACTATTCAAGGAAAAGAGACATATGAGTTACTTATACAATGTGCGCTAGAAATTGCTTCCGAAGGAGGAGTGAAAAATATTACTGCAGGCAGATTAGCTTCAAAAGCACAGGTAAGTAAAAGTAACGTATTTAATCATTTCAAAACTGTTGATGGAATATTTGAATCATTGTTTAGTTATCTGATTGAATATCAACTCAGAGAATTAGAAAGCGCAGAATTCGAATGGATTGATGACTTTATTGCAGCAATAAGTAAACAAATATGTTTTGAAGATGATGACAGTAATAAATTTGCTAGAGTATTTTTATCGTTTTTTAACGAGAGTATGTTTAGTGAAAGAATGCAAATGTTATTTAAGGATTATTTAAGTAAGACTATTGATTTGATGCAATCCAAGATAAAGAATTGTAAGGATAATAAAGCAGATGATTCAACAGTGCGAACAATTGCTAGATTAATTGTCGTAGCACTTGATGGATTCGGATTACATATTATAATGACGAATGATACAGAAGTCTACAAAAAAGCTTGGAAAATTCAGATAGAGTCTATTGCACAACAATTAAAAGTATAAGGAGATCATAATGGAAAAAATGAAAGTACCTAAATCACTTCATGAATTGATGGGTAAAGAGACTACAAAGTTTGAGTTTATGTATATTTTGGGATTTGCCATTGCAAGCACATTAGTGATAGCGTGGATAGCACGTACTGAATTAGATGTCCTAATTATTTGGAAAGCTATATTTATGATAATACTGATGATTGATATTTTTGGTGGAGTAATTGCGAATCTTTCATACGGGACTAATGAACATTACAGTCAATCAAATAAAAGAAGGATTATTTTTATTAGTATTCATGTTCAGCCATTGCTTATGATGCTGATTAGCGGTGGTCATAATATCCCTTTTGTAATTATATGGATATTTGCGGTTGTAAGCGCCTTTTTAATTAATGCGATTAGAGAAAATCCTGCTCAAAGAGTTATTGGACTCTCTTTATCCATAGTTGGATTATTTATGGTAAGTCAGTTTGCAAATGAATTACCATTTTACATTATAGCGATGTTGTCAATGTATATCATTAAAGTGGTATTTAGCTTTCCGGTCAATCATTATCGAAAAGCAGTATAAGCAAAAATATCTGACTTCATTTTGGCTCCCAAAATTCTAATAGTTAATTATTTACTAATAATAATGATAAAATTGTAGGTATTACCCCTGCCCTGTCAGAGTTGGCGAGACTTATAGCGACCAAAGGAGCTAAAAGACCTCAACTTATGGTGCTGGAGTAATACAAAAACCCTTATAATAGCTAATTAGCTATTATAAGGGTTTTTAATAAATATATAAGAAAGTAGATATCCTATCACCAGGCCTCCAAGATGGGCTGTAATACTAATACTAGGTACAAATATTGTTAAAGCCAAATTTATACCTAGTAATGTTAAAATGCTTTTTCTACCTTCTTTTGTGATCATATTTTTATGACGATGAATAAGGTATAGAAAGGCACCAAATAATCCAAATAAACTCCCGGAGGCCCCGGCAGATATGGAAACAAAATTAAATAAAAAAGTTGTTAAATTTCCACCTATTCCTGCTAGCAAGAAGAAAAACAGATATTTTTTACTTCCCATCAGATTTTCTATTTGAGGACCAAATAGAAATAGAGCATATCCATTAAAAAACATATGCATAAATCCTATATGAATAAAAATTGAAGTTATAAATCTATGATACTGATTAAATGGGATAATAATAGGAGGATAGAAAGCACCATATCTTACCAGTGTCTCCACATTTGTAGTTCCTCCATTTAAAGTCATAAATATAAAATAGACTATCATGATAGTTAAAAGTATAAATGTTACCTTACTTCTTTTATAAAATTCTTTTAATCTTTCCATCAGTATGGCTCAACTCCTTTCATACTATTATATAATACAAGAATATTTAATGAAAACTAATCTTGCTTATTTTTGTTATTACTATAAAAGATGTGGAAGTGTTATAAAGAGTATGCAAAATACTATATTAAAACAACTTAATATTTAAATATTTCATTGACACATTAACAAACCTCTGTTAATATTTAATATAATTAAATAAAAGAACTCATATATTATTCGGAATATGGCCGGAGAGTTTCTACCTAAGAACCGTGAATTCTTAGACTATGAGTGAGACTTGTATTACTAATGTAATACTCTACTTAAGGATATAAATCCCTCAGTAGGTTTCGCTTATAGGTGAAATCTATTGAGGGATTTTTTATTGTCTAGGAGAGTTAATTTTATAAAAATCAAACAAAAGAAAAGGAGTGTGACATCATGGAAATTACAACTAATAGAATAAAAAAAAGTAATGATTATTTTAAAATAGAAGAAAGAAATACTACTGTTAAAAGGGAGATTGTAGCTGGGATCACTACATTCATGACTATGGCCTATATACTTATTGTAAACCCTATAACTTTAGCAGAGACAGGGATGGATATAAATGCTTTATTCACTGCTACAGCACTATCAGCTATAATCGGAACATTAGTTATGGGTCTATATGCCAATATGCCCTTTGCTCTAGCTCCAGGTATGGGACTTAATGCATTTTTTGCATATACTGTAGTATTGGGAATGGGTTATCCTTGGGAGTTTGCATTAACGGCAGTATTTTTGGAGGGGTTAATATTTATTCTTCTGACTGCTTTAAATATTAGGGAAGCTATAATAAATTGTATCCCTATGACTATAAAAAAGGCAATATCCGTAGGGATAGGACTTTTTATAGCGTTTATTGGACTGGTGAACTCTGGAATAGTAAATACTGGTATGGTAGCAGTAGATGAAGGGGTATTATCTGGAGTAGTAGTTAAATTGGGCAATATAGCCCAACCAGGACCTTTATTAACCTTGATAGGAGTTGGTATTACAGGAGCATTATTAGTAAAGAATGTTAAGGGTGCTTTATTGATAGGCATGATCTTAACTACACTTATAGGAATACCTCTAGGAGAGACTATTTTACCAGAAGGATTGAACATAATTAGCAGACCTCCTTCCTTAGAACCTATTTTATTTAAATTTCAATTTCATAATATATTAACTTGGGATATGTTTATAGTACTATTTACATTCTTGTTTGTAGATTTATTTGACACTGTGGGAACATTAGTAGGAGTAGGAGCAAAGGCAGAAATGCTTGATGAGAAAGGGCAATTACCAGGAGCAAAAAGAGCTTTATTTGCTGATGCCATAGGAACAACATTTGGAGCTATGTTTGGTACAAGCACTGTTACTACCGTGGTAGAAAGTGCCTCTGGAGTAGCAGAGGGAGGTAGGACAGGACTTACAGCTGTAAGTACAGCAGGTATGTTTATAATTGCTTTATTTTTATCTCCATTGTTTCTTATGATACCTTCTACTGCTGTAGCTCCAGTATTAATACTGGTAGGGTTATTTATGATGACTCCTATTAAAGATATAGATTTAGAAAATTTTACAGAAGCTATCCCGGCTTTTTTAACTATAATAATGATGCCATTAACTTATAGCATAGCAGAAGGAATAACATTTGGTATATTATCTTATGTATTTATTAAAGTAACAACAGGAAAGTATAAAGAAGTATCTCCTATTATGTATGTATTATCTCTATTGTTTATAGGAAAATTCTTACTATAAAGTTAACTATTTTATAAAATTTCTCTTATTAATTCGTATAAAGTCTAAATATATTAATTATTTATATATAAAAGTTCGTAAAAACTATTGACTGATAAAATATATTTTGTTATCATAATTAATGTTGTTATAGTGAACATTGATCATAAAACAACAATTAATATTCGTATTAATAAAAAATAATTGAATAGTAGATTTAATCATATAACTTCTAGAATATGGCTAGAAAGTCTCTACCAAGTGACCATGAATTACTTGACTATGATAAGAAAGTGTATCTAGGGTTCCGAAGGATTCCTTGACTGGACCAAGCGATACAGATATTACCTTTGTAATATTACACCGAAGAGATAAAAACTCAGGCGGATAGGTTTCGAGTATTATACCTATCCCTCTGAGTTTATTATATTTACACTTAATCATAAGAGGAGGATCATCATGGAGAGATTTTTTAAACTTTCAGAGAACAAAACAAATATTTCTACAGAAATAATAGCGGGAATTACCACATTTGTAACTATGGCATACATTCTGTTTGTAAATCCTACTATAATGAAACAGGCAGGAATGAACGAATTAGGAGCATTAGGTAAGGACGCCTTAGCTATAGGATTTGAAGATCCAGTTGTGTTAGCCATATTTGCATCCACTTGTTTAGCTGCAGCCCTGGGAAGTTTGCTTATGGGAGTATTAGCTAATTTGCCCTTTGGACTAGCTCCAGGAATGGGACTTAATGCATTTTTCTCTTTCGGTATAGTTATCGGAATGGGATATACATGGCAAGAAGCTTTAGCAGCAGTATTTATATCTGGAATTTTATTTATTATTCTTACTATTACAGGACTTAGAGAAGGAATTGTTGATGCTATCCCAGACTCTTTAAAAAGAGCAATTGGTGGAGGTATAGGATTATTTATAGCTTTTATAGGATTACAAAATGCCGGAATAATAGTATCAGCACCGGATGTATTGGTTGGTTTTGGTGACTTCACTAATAAAGGAACTATTGTAGCGGTATTAGGACTTATTGTTACTGGAGTATTAATGGCTAGAGGGGTAAAGGGATCAATGCTAATTGGTATAGTTATGGCAACCCTTATAGGTATACCCATGGGAGTATCAAATATCCCTGATACATTTACATTTGGACTACCAAGCCTTGAGCCTACATTTTTTAAGTTGGATTTTGTTGGATTATTGAGATTAGGTGAAGTAGGGCTTCTAGGGGCTATAGCCAATGTAGTCACTATTGTAATATCCCTTAGTTTAGTGGATTTATTTGATAGTTTAGGAGCTCTAATAGGTACAGGAGCTAAAGCTGGATTTTTAGATGAACAAGGAAGACTTAAAAATATGAAAAAAGCATTATTTGCAGATTCTATCGCTACCTCTATAGGTGCTTTATTTGGTAACTGTACAACAACCACTTATGTAGAAAGTGCATCGGGAGTTAGTGAGGGTGGTAGAACAGGATTAACTGCAGTAGTGGTATCTATATTATTTGTATTATCATTATTCTTTGCTCCTGTTATAGGAATCGTGCCTCCTCAAGCTACTGCACCAGCTCTTATCATAGTAGGTGTTTTGATGATGTCTCCAATAATGGAAATAGATTTTAATGATTTTACTGAAGCACTACCAGCGTTTTTAACTATGGCAATAATGCCTTTTAGTTATAGTATTGCTAACGGTATTGCTGCAGGATTAGTTTTCTATCCTTTGATGAAAATTGCTACAAAAAAATATGATGAGATTCATCCAGGGATTTATATATTAGCATTTTTGTTTATAATTAAATTTACGGTATTACCACATTAAGACATAAGATTCTTCACTGTTGTTCAGAATGACAGAAGGTTTTTACTGTACTCTTAGATTTGGTTTATAATTTTATTGTCATCCTGAGTGAAACGAAGGATCTTATCTTTATATTCATTCATAGCTATGAGAATCACACTCAAACAGAACGTTATCGTAAAATTTAATGAAAATATTCGTATTTCCTATTGACTTATAAATAATCATTTGTTAATATAAATGTATAATTAAATACAAGCACTCATATAATATCCGGGATATGGCCGGTAAGTTTCTACCTAAGAACCATTAATTCTTAGACTATGGGTGAGACGGTATCTTTGGATACAGGTATTACTTTTTGTAATACACTACTTAGGATTTTATCCTCCACAAGTAGGTTTCACTTATAGAAATCTATTGTGGGGGATTTTTGTTTATTTAATAAATATTAAGGAGGTATTTGGGATGAATACTACAAAAAAATCATCAATGATGGACTCATTTTTTAAACTTAGTGAAAATGGTACAAATGTTAAGACGGAGATAATGGCAGGAATCACCACTTTTGTTACTATGGCTTACATTATATTTGTTAATCCAAATATTTTGAAATTAGCGGGAATGAATGAAGCAGGGGCTTTAGGAGATGCAGCAGCCGGGATAGGATTTGAAGATCCTATAGTAGGATCAGTTTTTGTAGCTACTTGTATAGCAGCAGCGATAGGTACCTTTATCATGGGATTCTATGCAAATCTACCCTTTGCATTAGCACCAGGAATGGGACTTAATGCATTCTTTACTTACGGAGTTGTATTGGGTCTAGGGTATACATGGCAAGAAGCTTTAGCAGCAGTATTTATTTCGGGAGTACTATTTATTATATTGACCATAACGGGACTTAGGGAAGCAATAGTAAATGCATTGCCTGATTCATTGAAAAGAGCAATTGGTGGAGGTATAGGTTTATTTATAGCATTAATTGGATTACAACAGGGACATATTATAGTAGATAATCCAGCTACTTTAATTGGATTTGGAGACTTTACTCAGAGTGCCACAATAGTAACATTGATAGGATTAGTAGTTATGGGAATATTAATGACTAGAAAAATAAAGGGTTCGATATTGATAGGTATAGTATTAACTACCCTTATAAGTATACCTATGGGAGTAACTACAATACCAACAGACTTTACGTGGTCAATACCTAGTATAATGCCTACATTAGGCCAAGTAGACTTTAAAGGACTATTAAATCTAGGTGAAGTTGGAGTTATTGGAGCTATAATGAGTGTTGTAACGGTAGTTATATCCTTCAGTTTAGTAGATATGTTTGATACAATAGGAACTTTAGTAGGAACTGGCTCAAAAGCAGGATTTATAAAAGAAGATGGAAAGATGAAAAATATGGATAAAGCATTATTTGCAGATTCTATTGCAACATCAGCGGGAGCATTATTAGGAACATCAACTACAACAACTTATGTAGAAAGTGCATCAGGAGTAAGTGAAGGTGGAAGAACAGGACTTACTGCAGTTACTGTAGGAGTACTATTTGTTTTAGCTTTATTCTTGGCACCTATTGTGGGAATAGTACCAGCGGAAGCTACAGCACCAGCTCTTATTATAGTAGGGGTATTAATGATGACATCTATTAAGCATATAGATTTTGAAGATTTCTCTGAAGCATTACCTGCATTTTTAACTATGGCAATAATGCCTTTTAGTTATAGTATTGCCAATGGTATTGCAGCAGGACTTATATTCTATCCATTAACTAAAGTTACAATGGGTAAAGGAAAAGAAGTACATCCTGCAATATATGTATTAGCAATATTATTTATATTGAGATTTACAATCCTACCTCATTAGATTTTAATAAATAAGAGGATCGTCTAAATTAGACGATCCTCTTATTTTTCTATTGATTTATAAGAGTGTTAAAAATTATACTTCTTTAGAGAAACGTCTAGTACAATTGAAGATATGTTGTCTATCGTTATCATCTAATTTCCTATAAAGATTTAACATCTCATCTTCCTGAGGGGTCAAAGAACTAGAATCATAACTATCAAAGTCATTTTTTGATTTATAATCTATTTTCATACCCAGTAATAACCAATCAATAGAAACATTTAATGAATTTGATAAAGATATTAGGGCTCTTGATGAAGGCAGAAATTTATCATTCTCCAACTCACTTAGATTACCAGTGGAGAGTCCGGTTAGTTTTTGTAAATCTTGAAGAGTTAACTTCATTTTTTTTCTTGATGACTTAATTCTCTTTCCTACTGTATCCAAAGTATACCCCCTTTTTATAAAGTAATACATTTTTTTATTACTCGTTGCTTAAGATGAAGTATTAGAAGTGTAAAGTATCTCGTATTATTGAGAAAAAAGGAAAAAATTTCTTGACATTCTCTAAAATTAGAGATATCATTAAGAATTATACTATATTCATTTTAACATATATAATGTTGATTTTACAATTTTTGAGGGAATTTTCTATAAAAAATGAAAACAGATAATGAAAAAGGCTACCTATAATATGGGTAGCCTTTTTAGGAGTACTATTTATTATAGAACTTCATAGTGTCTATATAGTCTACATCCCTTTTCATATCCCAAGGAAATACTGTAGCATTAATTTCATTTTCTAAAATAGAAAATTTATTTTTATCATAGGTGTCTAAAATATAGTTATATCCATTTTTACCTATTGAATCATTTTTATTTTTCATAAGCACTCCATCCCTTCAAAATGTACTCCTATCTATATTGTTTACAATATAATTAGAAGGTATGTAATGATTATTCGTATATTTTATTTATTTCTTTCCATCTTTTAAAGTCTTCTATTTCATTTTTAATACTTCTTATGGCTAAAGAAATAACTAATGCATCATCAATGAAACCTGCATATATGATGAAATCAGGAACTACATCTAAAGGATTTACAAAGTATAATAGTGCAGCTATTATTGTAATAATAGTTCTTTTAGAAACAGACCTATATTCACCAGAGATAAATGCTTTGAACATATTTATTATGGTGTGTAAATCTCCTGAAAACTCTTTAATTCCACTGCTTTCCTCCCGGGACTTGTGGATAGCCTCATCAATAAGTTTTTTGCTTTTTTCTTTATCTTTCATATATTCTAAGGCTTTCTTTTTATCAGAGTTAATCATATCTTTAACTTTTGTTTCCACAAAATCATCTCCTTTAATATATTTTTACCCAAATAGGAAAATAATTCATCAATAAATTATAGAAATGTTATTTTAAAAACTCTTCCACTAGCTCACAGGGACAGACTTATGCATGTCATCCTGAACTTAGTGAAGGATCTTAGTATTCCACATTATTCCAACTATCAAATATTGTATCATTAAATTTATCCTTATCATTTATGTGGATAGGGATATTTAGTTTATAACTCTTTTCACTAGAATCTTTTCTGATAAATCCTGTCTTTAAATCTTCTACAGTTGATCCTACTTTTACTATATTTTCATCAAAGAGCTCAGGGTTTGTTATATATACAGCAGCAACTATATCCCAATTGTGAAAACCTTCTATACCATATTTCTTTTTAATAAATTCATACCATGGTAATGTCATTTTTCTGATATAATTAAATATAGGTTTTTGTTCCTCTAATACTCTATTTGACTCATGTTTACCGAATAAAGCTTGAAGGCATAATTGGGCAGATATTAGTGTGATATTGGCATCGGAACTTAGGACATTATAAGCTGCATTAGCATCAGAGGATAGGTTTAATTCATCCATGATTTTGCCATTAAAAATAAGAGGTTCTAAAATTCCACCCATTATAACTATATCCTTAACTTTTTTAAAGAAGTCCTTATCTTCCATATAGGCACCATAAAGATTAGTTAGGGATCCGGTGGCTAAGATAGTAATTTCCTTTGGAGATTTATTAACCATTTTCACTAAAAATTTAGAGGCATCACTAATTGGATCATCAATAGAACCTCCGCCTTTATATAAAGGTATTTTACTTGTAATATCTAAATCATTAAAAAGTGTTTGAGTAGCTTTAGTAACAGTCTCTATATCACTGTTGCCAAAGGTGTTTGTTACCCCTAATAGATTAATTTTTTCATTTCCTAGTAAATACAGTAGGGTTAAGCCATCATCAACATCTCTTTCCTTAACACCCATAGTATTATCACAATCAAAGATTATTTTATTCATATTATTCTCCTTTTCTATTAAATTATAATAATATTATAACAGATGAAATCTTGATATAAGATAAATTATTCTGTTATAACAGATACTTATTTAATATAAGGAGAAAGTATATAAGTATAGATAAGATTCACGTTATAATAGTAGTAGGACTTTGACTATAATTTAACATATTTTAAATTGGAGGTTTTAGTATGTCTTCTAAAAAAATAGAAGAATTGAAGAAAAGAAGACAAATAGAAATAAGAAAAAAGAAAGATCAGAAAACCTATGCTTTATTAGTATTAGCATTATGGATGATACTTTTATTAACATTTATATATACAGATTATCAATATACATCCGTATGGATTATTGGACTACTTATAGGGATAACTCTTCAAAGGACAAGGTTTTGTTTTACAGCTGGGTTTAGAGATCCTGTATTAGTAGGTAGTACAAGCATACTAAAAGCTATAATACTAGGACTTATTATATCCACTATTGGATTTGCCTTTATTCAATACTTTGCCATAGGAGGTAAAGAAATTGTAATAGCTAATGTTCCGGGAAACATATATCCTGTGGGTATCCATACTGCTGTTGGAGCAGTTATTTTTGGGATAGGTATGGTTATAGCTGGAGGATGTGTAAGTGGTACTGTTATGAGAATAGGTGAGGGATTTATCCTTCAAATAGTAGTAATGGTAGGAATAATTATAGGAACTATTTTAGGAGCAAGCAGCTTTAAATTTTGGGATTTAAATGTAATAAAGGATACAAAGGAGATATATTTGCCTAGTTTTGTAGGGTTACCTTTGGCGACTATATTACAAATAATAGCCTTAGTAGGACTATATATATTAGCAGACTGGTATCATAAAAAGAATAATATTATGTTATAGGTTATCGACTAGGAGGAAGAAAAATGGCTGAAGTAAAATTAGATTGTATGTATGAAGCATGTCCTATTCCATTATTAAAGGCCCATAAGGAGCTAAAGAAAATGAAAAAGGGAGATGTACTCATAATGGAGACAGATCATACCTGTTCTATAACAAATGTATTAGAATGGGCTAATAAACAAGGATATGAGGTAGATTATATAGAAGTAGCAGAAGGAGAATGGGAGATTTATATTGAGAAAGAATAGTTTTTGAGGAGGGTTAATGTGAAGAATTTAGAAAAAATCTATAAAAAACCATGGCCCTATTGGATAGGAGGAATAATACTAGGAATTTTAAATATTTTTTTGCTTTTATTTGTTGGAAAATCCATGAGAATGTCTACAGGATTTTTGTATTGGGGATCATATATTCTAGATAAGATAGGTGTAGATTTAGACAGTTGGTATTATTTTTCACAATTTGATGATGTATTTAGGAATAATGAAAGTTTAATAAATAATTTTTATACAGTGATTATTATAGCTGCAATAATAGGTTCACTATTTTCAATATTATTAGCATCAGAATTTAAAGTTAAAAAGGTAAAAAGTAAAAAACAATTGTTTTTTGGACTTTTTGGAGGAATATTGATGGGATATGGTACAAGAATAGCCTTTGGATGTAATCTAGGTGCTTTTTTTAGTGCTATACCAAGTCTTTCATTACATGGATGGGTATTTGGGATATTCATGTTTGTAGGGGCTTATATTGGATCTAAAATATTAATCAAATTTATTTTGTAGGAGGAGAGATATAGATGAGAAAGGTATTGAGTATATTAATTATACTGACTCTAGCTATTTCACTAGTAGCCTGTGGAGGCAATGGAGAAACTAATGAAGAAGGAAATGTATTAGATAAGGATTGGAAAGAAATTGTTAAAGAAGCAAAAGGAACTGAAGTTAGCTTTTATGGTTGGGGTGGAAGTCAGCAGACAAATGAATGGATAGATGGATTTCTTGCAGATACTATGAAGGAAAAGTATGATATAAAAGTAAATAGAGTTCCTATGAATATAGAAGATATTTTGAATAAAATGTTATCAGAAAAGCAATTAGATTCTGAAGGAAGTATTGATGTAGTATGGATTAACGGGGAAAACTTTTCCACTGCAAAGAAAAGTGACTTATTAATGGGTACCTTTACTGATGTATTACCTAATTTTGAGAAAAATCTTGATGTAGACTCTGAAGAAGTTAAAAAGGATTTTGGACATGAGGTAGATGGAATGGAAGCACCTTTCGGTAAAGCTCAATTTGTTATGATATATGATGAAGCTAGAGTAGATAAGTATCCAGTTAATCATAAGGAATTAATGGAATTTGCAAAAAGTAATAAGGGTAAGTTCACATACCCTGCCCCGCCAGATTTTACTGGTAGTGCCTTTGTAAGAAATATTATTTATGATATTGTAGGATACGAAAATGTTAAAGATTTAGAACCAAATAAAGAACAAGTAAAAGAAAAAATAATGCCAGCAATAGGATATTTACAAGAATTAAAGCCTTATTTATGGAGAGAAGGAAAGACATATCCAGCAACTATAGCTCAATTAGACAATATGTATGCAGATGGAGAAGTTGTTATGGATATGACATATAATCCTAATAGTGCCGAAGCTAAGGTTAGAACAGGAGAATTTCCAGAAAGTACTAGAACATTTTTATTTGAAAATGGTACTATTGGAAATACCCATTTCCTTTCAATACCTTTTAATAGTCCCAATAATCCAGGGGCATTAGTGTTAATAAATGAGATATTAAGTATAGAAGCTCAAGCATCTAAATATGATCCTAAGAATTGGGGAGACCTACCAGTAATAGATAACTCAAAGCTTAGTGAAGAAGAAAAAGCATTATTTGAAGAAATAGATTTAGGGGAAGCAACTCTTCCTCAAGAAGAATTATTAACTAATAGAATTCCTGAATTACCTGCAGATTTAGTTCCTATAATTGAGGAGATATGGCTAGAAAACATTCCAACAGAAGGTGAGTAGAAGTGATAAAAGATAAAATTAAACCATATATTTTGCTATTACCTATAATGACGATAATATTTGGTATATTTGCCTCTGGTCTTATAATGGGTTTTATGCAAAGTTTGGGAAGATTTGAAGCAATAGGTATGACTGAATTTACATTAAGATACTATAAAGAAGTATTAATAGATAAGGGCTTCCTATCCTCCTTTGGTTTTAGTTTTTATATTTCTATTGTATCTTCAGTTATAGCAGTGGTGGTAGGGGTAATTTTAGCATACTTACTACTTATAAATAAACATAAAAAAGGAATAGAAGAGATAATATATAGGATACCTATAATAGTTCCTCATACTGTGGCCAGTTTATTAGTTTTTAATATACTGGCTCAAAGTGGGGTCTTACCAAGAATATTAAACTTTTTAGGAATTATAAATGAGCAATCACAATTTCCCGCATTAGTATTTGATAAAAATGGTTGGGGAATTATTTTTTCTTATATATGGAAGGAGATTCCCTTCATTGCAATGGTAGTATATACAGTTCTTAAAAACATAAATGATAAATTAAGGGATGTTGCATTGAATTTAGGGTCCGATAAAAAACAAGTGTTTTTTCATATTTTATTACCTTTGATGATGCCTTCCATAATATCTTCATTTATAATAGTATTTGCTTTTTCTTTTGGTGCTTTTGAGGCTCCCTATCTATTAGGACCTACTAGTCCAAAGGCATTACCTGTAAAAGCATTTATTGAGTATAATAATCCTGATTTAACAAATAGACCTTATGCTATGGTAATAAATATGATACTTACTTTTTTTTCAGTAATGTTCATATTAATATACTATAAGGTGTTTAACCTTATAAATAGATACAGTAGGTGATAAGATGAATTTTAAAATATCTAAGATAATACTATATTTACTACTATTTTTTCTTTTAGTTCCCTTATTTGTTTTAGTGATATGGAGTTTTAGTAATTCTTGGCCCTGGCCTAACATGTTACCAAAGGATTTAGGAATAAGGGCATATAAACATATATTTAGCTTTAGAACCGGGACCTTAGGAGTATTAATCTACAGTATAATATTATCTGCTACAGTGACATTAATAACAATAATAATAAGCATACCGGCATCAAAAGCCTTGGGAGTATATGATTTTCCTTTAAAGAAATTATTTAAGATATTAGTATTAGCACCGATAATAGTACCACCAGTAGCAGTAGCCATGGGTATTCATGTATCCTTTATAAAGATGGGTTTAGCTAATACATTTTTAGGAGTAGTTTTAGTTCATTTAATCCCATGTATACCTTATGGAGTTAGGATAATAACCAGTGTGTTTGAAGGTATAGGAGAAAAAATGGAGATTCAAGCAAAAGTTTTGGGGGCCAGTTCTCTGCAGACCTTTTTTCATATTACATTACCTATGATAACTCCTGGAGTCATATCAGCTGCATCCATGGTGTTCATTGTATCCTTCAGTCAATACTTTTTAACATTTTTAATTGGAGGAGGAAAAGTAAAGACATTATCCTTAGTAATGTTCCCATATATCCAAAGTGGAGATAGGATGATGGCATCAGCCTACAGTATTGTTTTTAGTTTAACAACATTAATGATACTATTAATAATGGAGAAATCAATAAAGAAGAAATATAAACGAGAGACAGACTTATTCGTCTAATAGCTAAGGAGAAGATCGTATGTCACAAATAGAACTGAAAAATATAAATAAATCCTTTGATGGAAAAACCATATTAAATAATATATCTCTTAAGGTTGAAGAGGGAGAGAGAATATCCTTACTCGGTCCATCAGGCTGTGGGAAAACTACTACCCTTAAAATTATAGCAGGATTATTGAAAAATGATAAAGGTCAGTTACTTATAGGGGATAAGGATGTATCAAAGGTACCGGTAGAAAAAAGAGGAGCAGTAATAGTTTTTCAAGATTATCTTTTATTTCCTCATATGACTGTAGCTGAAAATATAGGATTTGGCTTGAAAATGGCAAAAAAGAATAAAAATATTATAAAAGAAAAAGTAGATGAATTATTAAAATTAGTTAAACTAGAAGGATTGGGAGATCGATACCCTGATGAACTTTCAGGGGGACAAAAACAAAGGGTTGCTATAGCAAGAGCATTAGCGGTAGACCCTAAGGTATTATTATTAGATGAACCCTTTTCTAATTTAGATACTGGATTAAGGGATGAAATGAGAGAATTTATATCTAATTTACAAAGGAAATTAAATATTACTACAATTTTAGTAACTCATGATAAAGAGGAAGCCTTGATGATTTCTGATAGAATAGCAGTTATGTTAAATGGTGAAATAAAACAGATAGATGAACCCTCAGAGATATATAAGCATCCTAAATCTATAGAGGTTGCAAATTTTCTTGGAAATAGGAATTATATAAAAGGAAATATTAAAGAAGGAAAGTTTGAGACAGAGATAGGTCTTTTTAATATAGATAATAGAGAACAAAAAGAAGTAATAGCAATGATAAATCCCGAGGACATTTATTTAGACAATAGCTCTAATGAAGGGTTAGAAGGCACCATCACTGAAGTAAGATATGCTGGAGATAGAATATATTATAAAATAAAAATTAAAAATAAACAAATTAGAGTTATTTCTAATAGTGATAAAGTATATAGATTAAATGAGAAGATATTTATTCATATGGATTTCAATAATGGAGTATTTTTTTAAAAGGGGTGATTAGGTGATATCTATCATTGTTCCGGTATTAAATGAAGAAAAAACTATTGGAAAAACTATAGACAAGCTTAATAATCTACAGGGAGAAAAAGAGATTATTATAGTGGATGGAGGTAGCAGTGATAAAACAGTAGATATGGCTTTAGAACTAGCTACAGTCATAGAAAGTCCTAAAGGTCGAGCTAAACAAATGAATGCTGGAGCTCAAAAAGCAAAGGGTGATATATTATGGTTCGTACACTCTGACTCTTTACCAGGAGAACAGTCCTTAGAAGAAATTAATAAAGCTATAAAAGAAGGATATAAGGGTGGAGGATTTTCTCTTTATTTTTATGATGATAATTCCTTTTTTATGAAATATGTATCCTATACTTCAAACTTGAGGGCTAAATATTTAAAAGTGTATTTTGGAGATCAAGGTATGTTTATAACAAAGGATTTGTTTAATAAACTAGATGGATTTAAAGAAATGGCATTAATGGAGGATTGGGAATTATCTAAAAGAATATCAAAAGAAACTAATATGAAGTTAATAGATATCCCTTTAGGAACATCGGCAAGACGATTCAATAAAGGTGGAAAATTAAAAGTACATCTATTCATGCATAAACTTAAAATGTTATATATATTAGGAGTAGCAGATGAAAAATTAGAAAAGATGTATAGGGAGGCAAGGTAATGATAAAAGCTTTGATATTGATGACTAGGATACCTATTCCAGGAAAAACTAAGACTAGACTAATGAGTATATTATCAGCTGATGAATGTGCAGCTCTTCATAGAGCATTTTTAATGGACTTATTTTTATTATTTGATAAATTAAAGGATTCAATTGATATATATTTAACATACACTCCAGAGGACTCCTTTCATATAATTGAGGGTATTATTCCAAAGCATATAAGAGTATTTCCCCAAAGGGGAGAGACCCTAGGGGATAAAATGAGAAATGCTATAGATGATGTTTTAGATAAAGGCTATGACTGTACCTGTCTTATGGGAGCAGACATACCTCAAATCTCTGAAGAATCCATACTAGATGCATTTAATAAGTTGGAAGAAAAGGACTGTGTAATAGGACCTACATTTGATGGGGGATATTATTTAATTGGAATGAAAGAAATGAATAATAAAATATTTGATGGTAAACTTAAATGGGGAAATAAAACAGTATTAGAAGGAACTATGGATATATTAAATTCCTGTGAATCAATGGTGGCATTAGGAGATAAATATAGGGATATTGATACTAAAGAAGATCTGATAGATTTTAAAGAACAACTTGAAATGGGAAAGTTCGGGAAGTCTTATCTTAGAAATACGATAAACTATATTAATAATATCTGGAGTTGGTATGATGAGCTTGGCACAAGTATTAGAGGCTAGGATAAAGACATATGTATTAAATAATGATGTAAATATAATTCTTAATAAAAATCGATTAATAGTAAGTTTTTTAGCTCAAGGAGAATATAATATAAACTTTACTATTGAAGATGGTACTAACAAATATGTCTTTAGAGTAAACACTGGAAGCCAAATCAATGTAGATAATCAAATTGAATATGAGTTTAATGCATTAAAGACATTGGAAGTATCAAAGGTTACCCCTAAAGTATATTATGTGGATTCTAGTAAATCCCAATTAGAATATGGAATTTTAATAATGGAATATTTAGAAGGAGAACCTTTAATTTATCAAAAAGATTTAATGAAAGCTAGTAAAGTATTTGCAAAGATTCATTCCTTAGATTTGAAAAATATGGATACTTCTAAATTTATAGTAGAAAGTAATATTTGTGGAGATAGAATATTAGAAGGTAAAAACCTTTTAAAGGATTATTTAACCTCTCCTATAATTAATAAAAAAAATAAAAAGTTTTTTAAAGAATTCTTGTATTGGGCTGAGGATAATAAAGATAGAGATAAATATTTTAATGAAAATAAATGTCATGTAATTAATAATACAGAAGTTAATTCCAGCAATTTTATAATAGGTAAAAAAGAAAGTTTCCTTATTGATTGGGAAAAGCCAGTTATAAGTGATCCTTCTCAGGATTTGACTCAATTCTTAGCGGAGACTACTACCCTTTGGAAGGGGAATTATATATTATCTAAAGATGAAAAAAAGGCTTTTTATAAAGAGTATAAAGACAATCTAACTATATCTATACCCGATATAGAAGAAAGAGTACATCTATATACCCCCTATCTATATTTAAGGGCATTATCCTGGTGTGCATATGCCTATTTAGAATATCAAAAGCCTGGAAAGGATATAAAAAACATGGATACTTATGTAAGAATTAAACAATATCTAGATATAGATTTTATGGAGAGGTTACTTAAGGAGTACTGGTAGGATTTTTTAAGATTCTTAACTACGTTCAGAATGACAACCTAATAAATTTATACAATAAAAAAAGAGGCTTAACAAAAGCCTCTTTTTTTTGATTTCAAAAAATCTACAAAACCTTGCTCATAGGGATTAAGATTATTATTTTTTTTATAGACGATATAGTAATCAGAGACTATATCTAGGTCTTCCACATCTATATTTGTTAAAACTTTGTCTCTTAATTCCCTTTTAATAATCAATTCTGGAATAAAGGAAATACCCTTAGCGGAAATAACTGATGTTTTAATTGCCTCCATTGAGTTTAATTCATAAATAATATTCAAATCATCTGTTAATATATTTTTCTCTGATAATGCTTTAGTAATATCTTCTCTAGCACCAGAGCCTTCTTCTCTAAATATCAATGGAAGTTTTTTTAATTCTTCAATTGTTATATTATCCTTAACTAAGGGAAGAGAAGTTACTAGTAGCATTTTGTTTGAAGTAATCTTCTCATATACTAAGTCTTTATGGTCTATCTTTCCTTGGACGATTCCCACATTAACAGTTTTATTTAATACATTGTCAATAACAGTAGCTGTATTGGATATCTCAAGATTGATATCAATATCCGGATTTTCATGCTTATAAATATAGACACTGCAAGGGAGAGCATACTCTCCTATTGACTTACAGGATCCAATCAATAGTTTTTTCTTATGGGTTTTTAAATTTGTTAAATCCCTTTCAATATTATCTTGAAGAGAAAGTATAGTATTAGCATAGTCAAATACTATTTGTCCAGCTTCGGTAAGTTCTACTCCTCTATTACTTCTATTTAGAAGACTTACTTGAAGCTCTTTTTCTAAGGATTGTATTTGCATACTTAATCCTGGTTGGGTCAGATGCATTATTCGTGCAGCCTTAGATATACTATTTGCCTTTACTGTAACGTAAAAGGCCTTTAGATAATCTATATTCATATTCATCACCTTCATTTCATTGTTATAGAATTAACATAACTTACTATTATGCATTATAAGGAATTCTTATTATTCTAAAAAGACCCCTTATAGTATAATTATATTGAGATTAATTTAACAAGTATTTTACGTTAAATTTCGTGGAATCATTATTTTTTATTATATCATATAGTTTTATTTATTATAAAGGGGGTTCATTATGAGTAAGTTTACTTATCCACAAGAAGTATTAGATAAGATGAGAGATATAGTTGATAACTGTATGGGGGAAGAAGTACCATATTGTGAAGCAACTTGTCCTATGCATACAGATGTAAAGGGATATGTTAATCTAATAGCTGAAAAAAGATACGAAGATGCAATTAAACTTATAAGAGAAAAATTATTTTTACCAGCATCACTAGGAAGGGTTTGTGCCCATCCCTGTGAAGAGAATTGTAAGAGAGAGACAGAATATAGACAGCCAATGGCAATAGCTGCTCTAAAAAGATTTGTTGCTGATAATTTTGACAAAGAAGAACTATGGAATTTAGACAAAAAAGAGAATAACAACAAAAAAGTTGCAGTAATTGGTGCTGGTCCAGCAGGGGCACAAGCAGCATTAGATTTAGTAATGGAAGGTTATTCAGTTACAGTATATGACAGACTTCCTGTATATGGTGGAATGATGAGAGTTGGTATTCCAGAGTACAGATTACCAAGAAATATAATTGATTTTGAATACAGCCTACTTGAAAAATTAGGTGTAGAATTCAAGATGGGTGTAGAAGTTGGAAAGGATATTTCCTTTGATGAACTAAAAGAGAACCACGATGGAGTTATTATCGCAGTAGGAGCTCATAAAGGAGTAATTATTCCGATAGAAGGCCATGACAAAGATGGAGTATTAGATGCTGTTAATTTCTTGAGAGATGTTAGCCTAGACAAAGAAAATGTTAAGATAGCAAAGAAAATAGCAGTTATAGGTGGAGGAAACGTTGCTATAGACGTGGCAAGATCTGCTAGACGAGTAGGAGCAGAGGAAGTTCACTTAGTATGCTTAGAAGAAAAAGGTAAAATGCCAGCCCATGATTGGGAAGTAGAAGAAGCAGAAGAAGAGGGTGTTACTCTTCATGCAGGATTTGGTCCTGAAAAGATTGTAGACGAGAATGGAAAAGTTGTAGGATTTGAAATAAAGAAATGTCTATCAATAATTGATGATGAAGGAAACTTTAACCCACAATTTGATGAAAATAATAAGCTTGTTTTAGACGTAGAAAATGTTGTTTTTGCTGTAGGTCAATCAGTGGATAATGCTTTTGTTAATGAAACTCTAGAAACTAAAAGAGGTGGAAGATTTAACGTAGACCCAGTAACATTACAAAGTCAAATAGAAAACGTATTTGTAGCAGGAGATGCTAGTGGCGGATCAGTTATAGCAATCGAAGCAATGGCTGAAGGAAGAAAAGCTGCAAAATCTATGATGAGATTATTTAATGGAGAAGAACTTCATACAGATAGAGAAAAAGAAGGTACTTATGAAACAAGATTAGAAACTGATATAAAAGAAGGAACAGAAGACCTTCCAAGAATAAGCACTACTCAATTAGACCCTAAGATAAGAATACAAGACTTCAGAGAAGTAGATTTAGGTCTTACTGAAGATAACGCTATAGAAGAAGCTTCTAGATGCTTAAAGTGTGAATGTAAGCTTTGTATGAATGAGTGTGTAATGCTTAACGACTATTGTGAATGTCCTAAGGATCTATTTGAAAACATTCTAGAAACTGGAGATGTGGATCCAATGATTCCTTATTCATGTAATATGTGTAGCCAATGTACAATTGCATGTCCAAAGGATTTTGAAATGAGTGGAAGATTTATGGATATGAGAAAAGTAATGATTAAGCAAAATAACGGTAAGTCACCAATTAAAGGTCACAGTGCAATTGAAATGCATCAATTACTTGGTTTCTCAAAATTATTTAATACATCAAAACCAGCAAAGACTAGCTCAAAAAAAGCTGAGAAGGGGAGGAGCTAATATGGCAGATACTAAAAGAGTATTTATTCCAGGATGTAGTTTACCTTCATACAATCCTGACGCAGTAATGAAAACATTAGAATTTTTACAAGAGAAATTACCTGGAACTGGTGGAATATTGAAATGTTGTGGAAAACCAACAAAGGCTCTAGGACAGGTAGATAAATTTAAAGAGAGATATGGAGACTTCCAATCTGAAGTAGATAAATTAGGAGCAGATGAGATTATAGTTGCTTGTCAATCATGTTTCTTGACTATGTCAGCAAATAGTCCTAATCAAACAGTTAAATCCTTATGGGCGATGTTCCCTACATTAGGATTACCAGAAAGAGCTAAAGGAATAGGAAAGAAAAGTGATATTACTTTTGCAATTCATGACTCTTGCTCAACTAGAGATAGAAAAGATATTCATGATGGAATTAGATGGATAATGAGTGAATTAGGATATAAAGTAGAAGAACCTCCTCATACAAGAGAGAACACTAAATGTTGTGGATTCGGTGGAATGATAGTTCCTGCTAATCCAGATTTAGCTCAAAGAGTTATGAACAAAAGAACAGAAGAAGTTGAATCTGATTATATGGTGACATATTGTGCAGCATGTAGAGAATCAATGGTAAAGGGTGGAAAGAAGGCAGTTCATATTCTAGATCTTATCTTTGGAGATATGTATGACTCTAATAGTGAGTTTCCAGGAAATCCTTCTAGTCCTCTAAAAGGTTGGACTAATAGATATAAGTCTAAGTCAAATATCAAAAAAGTATTAAAGTAGTATTAAAAGTGTATAAATGTCATCTGAGCTGTTGAAGGGCTAATATCCTTCGACTAGCCTCAGGATGACATAATATGTTGTCACTATATTTAAATATTTTATTTTTATTATAGTTTTAAATGATAATATTTTAACAAAAAAAGGAGTGTGGGGTATAAAATGAAAAAGTTAGTGGTATTATTAATGGTATTATTTGTAGCTGCTACAGCTATAGGATGTGGAGGTCCTGAAGTGAAAACAAGTAAGGAACTAGAAAAGCAACAAAACAAATATGAAGAATATGCAAATCAAGATATACTAATCAGTGCAGTAGATGCAAAGGATCTTATAGAGAATGAAGATAATATTGCAATAATAGATATTAGAAAATCTCCAGAGTATTTAATAGGTCATGTTGAAGGAGCTATAAATGTTTGGAGACCAGATTATAGTGCTGAAGAAGAGGAATATGACTTCGGTGGAATGAGAGCAGATAAAGAAAAAATGGAAGCATTCCTAGGTAAAAATGGAATAGATAATGAAACATTAATTCTTTTATATGATGCATCAGGAGATTATGATGCAGCAAGATTATGGTGGCAATTAGATATGTATGGACATAAGAATGTTAAATTAATCGATGGTGGTATCGATGGATGGAAAGCTGCTGGACTTGATACAACAGTAAGTAAACCAGAAGTTGAAGAAAAAGAGTACAAATTTACTGGTGAAGTAGATGAGAGTAAATTAGCTACAGTAGAAGATGTAATGGCAGCAATGAAAGATGATAATGTAGTAATATTAGATACAAGATCAATTGAAGAAGCTACAGGAGAAGATTTAAAGAGTGGTGCTTTCAGAAAAGGTAGAATTCCTAGTGGAGTTTGGATTGAGTATAAAGAAGCAATCAACACTGGTGATGGAGCAGATATGACATTCAAAAATCTAGAAGAGCTTAAGAAAATGTATGAAGAAGCTGGTATAACTAAAGATAAGATTATAATTCCTTATTGTCAATCAGGAGTTCGTTCAGCTCATACAACTTTTGTATTAACTCAATTATTAGGATATGAAAATGTTAAAAACTATGATGGTTCTTGGATAGAGTGGAGTTATAATGAAGATCTACCATTAGAAACAGGAGATGTAGAATAATTAACAATTAATTAGATGCTAATGAAGAAAAGAGTACTCTTTTCTTCATTACAGCATCATTTAATCTTTTTGATAATATAATTAAGCAATCATACTATTTATTTCATGAAATATTTGGGAGGTGTAAGTTATGACAGTAGCAAATAATAAGAAAAATAAAAAAGCAGATATGATTAAGTTAATAGCTGCTATCGCAATAATTGGAATAGTATTTTTTATAGCATATAAGACAGGTATTGTAAGTAAAATTCAAGATCCTAAGGCAATGCAAGAGTTTTTTAGTTCTTTTGGTATATGGGGATATCTTGTATTTATATTAGTATTTATAGCTTCTTGTGTATTCATGTTACCAGGATCAATGCTTACAGTAGTAGCAGGTATAGCCTTTGGACCTATAACAGGGGCAATAGTAGCTTTAATAGGAGCTACATTAGGTGCAACAGCTGCTTTCTTAGTAGCTAAGTATGTGGCAAGAGGATTGATTGAAAGTAAAGTAGGACAAAACGAAATGTTTAAAAAGATAGATGATGGAGTTGAAAAGAACGGAACAAGTTTCTTAATTTTAACTAGATTAGTTCCAGCATTCCCATTCTCATTCCAAAACTATGCTTACGGTTTAACTAAGATCAAATTAAGCACATATGTGACATTTACATTTATTTGTATGGCTCCAGGAGCATTTATCTTTGCATACATGGCTGGGGAAATAGTTAAGAATGGTATATCCGCAAAATTACTTATACAGTTTGCTGCAGCAGGAATCGTCCTATTCTTAGTATCATTAATACCTAAATATATAGCAAAGAAAAAAGGTATTAATATGGATGAATTAAAATAATATATTACATCATGAAAAGTAGCTCACTAATATTAGTGAGCTACTTTGAAAAAAACTATATAATGATACCTAAGTATTGGTAATTTCTATATAATGGGGACAATATAATTTACTATGATATAATATTGGCGTTAAATAATTCTCAAAGGTGAAAGGAGAGGGGACTATGCTTAAGAACAAAAAGGGATTGGTTTTGGTTGCTATATTACTTATAGCAGTATTAGCATTAAGTGCTTGTACTAAAAATGTAGAGAATACTACAAGTACAAATGAAAGAGGATATGCTAAACCAGAGAGTATAGTAACAGCAGAAGAATTAAAAGGTATGTTAGATGATGTAGTAGTGGTTGATTTTACTGAAAAAGGTGGAAAGTACATACCAGGAGCAGTAAAAATTGAGAGAAGTGCTATTCAAACAGAAGTAGATGGAACACCTGGAATGAATATAAGTAAAGAGCAATTTGAAGCTATGATGAGTGAAGCAGGAATTAAAAATGATGATACAGTAGTTATCTATGATGGAGATCAGGAATTATGGGCATCCCGTGTATGGTGGGCTATGAAAGTATATGGACATGAAAATGTTAAATTACTTGATGGTGGAATAGATGCTTGGATTTCAGCTGAGTATGAAACTGAAAATGATGCTGCACAACCAGAAGCTACTGAGTATAAAGCAGAAGATGCTAACGAGGCTTTAGTTGCTACTATTGAAGAAGTAGAAGAAAGCTTTGATAATGAAGAGATGCTAATATTAGATACTCGTGGTGATAAAGAGTGGAATGCTGGTAGAATACCAGGGGCAGTTCAGTTAGAGTGGACTCAAGCCTTAAATGAAGATGGTACTTTCAAAAATGCTGATGAATTAAAGAAGTTATATGAAGATGCTGGAGTAACTGCTGACAAAGTAGTTATACCACACTGTAAGAGTGGAGTAAGAGCTACTCATTCATTATTCGTATTAACTGAATTATTAGGATATGAAAATGTTGAGAACTATGATGGTTCTTGGTTAGAATATGAAAAATCAGGATTAGAAATAGAGAAGTAAACATCATAAAAAGCCGCCTTTTAAGGTGGCTTTTACTATTCTATATCTAAAATATTTCTCAATTCTTCTTCAGTCATTTTGGATACTAATTTTTCTCCAGGTTTTATAACTGCATCAACTATTCGTTTTTTCTTTTCTTGAAGTTGGAATATTTTTTCTTCAATAGTACCTTTAGTTATCAATTTCATTACTTGAACTGAATTTTTCTGTCCTATCCTATGGGCTCTATCCGTGGCTTGATTTTCCACAGCTGGATTCCACCATGGATCAAAGTGGATTACAATATCTGCTCCAGTAAGATTAAGGCCAGTACCCCCTGCTTTTAATGAAATAAGGAATACATCCCCATCACCATTATTAAACTTTTTAACTAATTTGCCTCTTTCTTGAGATTTAGTAGATCCATCAAGGTACTTATATTTTATTTCTTTAGAATCTAGTAAATCTTTTATTATTGAAAGCATACTAGTGAATTGTGAAAATAGTAAGACTCTATGGCCACTCTCTATGGAATCCTCTAAAATCTCTTCTAATAGCTCTAATTTACCACTGCTACCAGGATAATTATCAATAAAGGTACTAGGGTGGCAACAAATCTGTCTTAGCCTAGTCAGTCCAGCTAGTATTTTAATATGACTTTTATTAAATCCATTTTCCTTTATCTCTGATTCGATTTCTCCCTTGATTTCCTTTAAATAAGAAAGATAAATTTTCTTTTGATCATTAGTAAGTTCTGCCACCAATTTATGCTCTATTTTATCAGGAAGTTCCTTTAGAACATCTTTCTTTAATCTTCTTAAGATAAAGGGACGAATATGCTTTCTTAAGGTATCTAAGACTTTTTGATCCTCTTGTTTTATTATAGGTCTTTCATACTTCTTTAAGAATTTTGAATGAGATGATAGATATCCTGGCATTATAAAATCAAAAATAGACCATAATTCACCCAAGGAATTCTCTATAGGAGTTCCAGTAAGAGCAAAGAAATTTTTTCCCTTTAACATTTTTACTGACTTTGCATTTTGAGATAAAGGATTTTTTATATGCTGAGCTTCATCTAGAATACAATATCTAAAGGTGATATCCTTATAAAAATCTATATCTCTTCTAATCAATGGATAGGATGTGATGACTATATCATGATCCATTATATCTTCAATTACTTCTCTCCTATAATCTTTATCTCCAGATATAACTAAGGTCTTTAGTTTTGGAGTGAATTTATTAATCTCATCCTCCCAATTATAAACCAAAGAGGTAGGGACTACTATAATAGATGGATGAGAACCTTTTTCTTCTTTTTCAGTGAGAAGAAAGGTAAGAACTTGAAGAGTTTTACCTAGACCCATATCATCAGCTAAAATTCCTCCTAAACCATAGGTGGATAGAGTTTTTAACCATTTAAAACCAAAACTTTGATAATTTCTTAAAATATTATTAAGGTTTTTAGGGATGGTATATTCCATATCTCCTGGTTCTTTTATATTTTGAACTAACTCTTTAAAAGCTAGATTTCGGTTAAAATAATGTAAATCTCCTTCATGAATCTCTTCATCTAGATAAAGGGCTCTATATTTAGGTAGTTCTATCATAGAGTCTTTAAGGTCACTGGTATTTAAATCTAGAGTATCTACTATATTTACAACTTTATTTAGACTATCAAGAGATAAAGGAAGGAAAGATCCATCCTTAAGTCTATAATATTTTTTCTTTTGTTTTATTGAATTAAATACCTCTGCCAATTCCTTATCGTTAATACCTTCAATTTCAAAGTTGAATTCTAGCATATCCGTATTATCGTTTAGTCTAATTCCACCAGAAAAAGAAGAAGAGTCTTTTATATTAATTTTTCTAAAACTATTGGAATAGTAAACCTCGGAGATTTTTTGTAAATCACTTAGACCATTATATAAAAATTCATATACCTTTTCTTCATCATCTAGATAGATTTTATTCTTGCTAACTTTGAATTCCCAAGTTTCAAAAAATGTTAATATTTCTTTTTCCTTTTCCATATCTCTAAGGAGTATTTTATTATCTTTTCTTGATTCTTTTTCATCTCCAGAGAAAGGATCAATAGAGATATCACCATATACTAACTTTACATTAGCAATAATACTGTCTTTTTCATTATCTAAATATACTTCTGTAGTTAAATCGGGATTATATATAGAGGATTTGACTTTATCATCTATATTAACATCTCCAATTTTTTCAATGGATGGATATACTTCTGAAATAAATCTTTCTTTATATTCTTTAGGGATACTTAATATCTTGTTATTTTTCTTAATAAGAGAATTATAAAAAGGCATCAAATTATCTTTTTGGTTTTGAGGAATTTTGTATATATTTTCTCCAGAAAAGAAAAATTCCTTATTAGGATCTAGAGGAATTAAATTATCCTGATGATTAATATTTAAAGACAAATTATTCCCCTGTTCCTTTAATAAGAAGTCTATAGGTATTTCTTCATTTAGTATAGTTATATTATTGTAGTCCCTGCCTAATATTTTTCCATTAAAACTTCTATCCTTCATCATATAAAAGAATCTACTTAGAGTCTTAGGGGTAAGGGTTACATATTTTCCTTTAAATAGACTATATTGACCATAAGAGTAATCATTTATATAGGTTTCATTATCATATAATTCCTTTAAGAGATCAATTATTCTTTGATCTTCTTCCTTGAAAGTATGAACCTTAGGAGAAAAAGTGAATTTCTTTCCAAAATAGATATCATCCTCCATGTCTATACTATGGAAGAATTTTTTCAGACTTTTTACTACATAAAGTTTATCCTCACCCATTTTTAGATTGAGAGTTGAGGCGTTCTCTATTCCAATAAAATCATTAGGATCATACTCATAGTTAAACTCCACTTCAACTGGAGTTTTTTCAGAAACTTGATTGAAACGGAAATAGTCTAGGATATCTAGTATATTATTATTGTTTTTTTTGTAAGTTGATTTATCAAAACGACCTGCTTTATCTTCTTCCATTATTTTAAAAAGAATGGCAATTATATGTTTACAATATCCCCAATACTCACCATAGGCAGGACAAGTACAGGTGGCATCTTCAAAGTCTCCCAAAGGATTAAAAGAAACACTTACATGATAATGATTATTTCCTTTAACTGTTCCATTAAATTTCAAATTGCTTTTATAAAAATGTAAGTCTTTAATTTTGCCACTGGAGAAATATTGCTTTCCTCTTTGCAAAGTTTTGTAGTTCAGACTAGTTTCTTGAATTATTCTTTCATTAAGATTAAACATATTTCACCCCGATAATTAGTCTATATTCTTAGTTTATTATAGCACAGATACACACAATTCCCAATTGGATTACAGTCACAATATTAGGACTGAAATCATAATTTATATAGTGTAATGATAATGAAAATCAAATACTAGTGGAGTGTGATAATATGTGTGGAATAGCTGGATGGATAGATAATAATATAGATTTGACAGAAAAAACCCAAATCATTCAAGAAATGATTCATACATTAGAAAATAGAGGTCCCGATAATGGAGGTATATACATATCAAAGGATGTTCTATTAGGTCATAGAAGACTGTCGATTATAGATCCTAAGGGTGGATATCAACCAATGATTAAGAATATAGAAGAGAGGGAATTTACCATTGTATATAATGGAGAATTATATAACACCGAGGAAGTAAGAGAAAAGTTAAAGGATAAGGGATATAAGTTTACCTCCTATTCTGATACGGAGGTTCTATTAACTTCTTATATAGAGTGGGGAGTAGATTGTCTTAAACATATAAATGGAATATTTTCTTTTGGTATTTGGAATAAAAAATATAAAAGATTATTCTTATCCAGGGATCATCTAGGAGTTAAGCCTTTATTTTATTCTTGTATAAATGGTTCACTTATATTTGCTTCAGAGATAAAGGCTCTTTTAAAGCATCCATATATAGAGCCTACAGTAGATAAGATAGGATTAATGGAAGTCTTTGGACTGGGTCCTGCTAGGAGTTTAGGTAGCGGAGTATTTAGGGATATAAAAGAAGTTCCTCCTGCCCATTATCTTATATATGATGAAAATGGGTTAAAAGTAAATCAGTATTGGGAACTTGAAGCAAAGCCTCATACTGAAGGATTAGATGAGACTTCAGATCATGTTAGAAGTTTATTTATTGATGCGGTAGAAAGACAATTAGTATCTGATGTACCCCTATGTACCTTCCTATCAGGAGGACTAGACTCCAGTGCTATATCAGCTATAGCATCAGAGGCCTTTAAAAGAGATGGTAGAGGTAGGTTAGATACATTTTCAATAGACTATAAGGATAACGATAAATATTTTAAATCTAGTGAGTTTCAACCAGACCCAGACTCTCAGTGGATAGGGGTGATGGAGGAGTATATTAATAGTAATCATACTAATGTAGAATTGACTAGTAAAGAATTAATAGATTCCTTAAGAGGTGCAGTATTAGCTAGGGATCTCCCGGGAATGGCAGATATAGACTCATCACTACTTTTATTTTGTAAAGAAGTGAGAAATACCCATACAGTAGCATTATCCGGAGAATGTGCAGATGAGATATTTGGAGGCTATCCTTGGTTTAGAAATAAAGAGGATATAAAAACTGATACTTTTCCTTGGTCAAAGAATGTAGGAAATAGAAGAAGGATATTGTCAAAGGATTTAAAAGATCTACCTATAGAAGAGTATGTAAGAGAGAAATATAATGATACATTAAACCATGTTCCAAAATTATATGGAGAGTCCTCCACTGATGGAAGAATGAGAGAATTATTCTATCTAAATATTAAATGGTTTATGATCACCTTACTTAATAGAAAGGATAGAATGAGTATGGCAAATAGCTTGGAGGTAAGAGTCCCCTTTGCGGATTACAGATTAGTTGAATATGCCTACAATATACCAAAGGAATTTAAATTCTATTTAGGTAGGGAGAAGGGAATACTTAGAAAAGCCCTAAGAGGAATACTTCCTGATGAGATAATAGATAGAAAGAAAAGTCCTTATCCTAAGACCCATCATCCAGTATATACAGAATTAGTTCAAAAAGAAATGAAAAATATACTTTCAGATAAATCCTCACCAGTATTAGAACTAATAGACTATACAAAAGTAAAAGAAATAGTAGACAGCAAAGGTAAATCCTATACAAAGCCCTGGTTTGGACAATTAATGACAGGACCCCAGTTGATGGCATATTTAATACAGTTAAATATCTGGCTTAAGGAATATAAAGTAAGGCTGGTGTGAGACAGGGGTTAATATAGACTTATCCTAATGAGTATGTTTGCCACCCTTCTAAATATGGTATCTAAATAATAAGAGATAAAACACTATATAAAAGGATGAAAAATAATGGATACTTTAGATAAATATCTAAATGATAATGAAAAGGATTTAATTGAAGAAAGAGATATACCAAAGAAAATGGAGTCTATGTTAGCCACCTTAACCCATGATCATTTCTCAGATGATGATTGGATATTTGAAAGAAAGTTAGATGGGGAAAGATGTATTACCTATTGTAGAGATAATAATATATATATGAAGTCACGAAATGATAAAGACTTAAATAATCAATATCCTGAGTTAGTAGAAAAATTACAGGAGTATACCGATAAGGACTTTATTATAGATGGTGAAATTGTAGCCTTTGATGGAGATGTAACTAGTTTTTCAAAATTGCAGAATAGGATGCATGTAAATAATCCTGATAAGGATTTATTAAAGAATGTACCAGTATATTATTATATATTTGATATTATGTATATTGATAAATATGATATATCTAATCTCCCTCTAACAGAAAGAAAGTCTATACTTAAAAGTGAATTCTCCTTTGATGATCCTATTAGATTTACTAGTCATAGAAATACAGAGGGAGAAGAATATCTTGAAGAAGCCTGTAGGAAAGATTAGGAAGGATTAATTGCTAAAAAGAGAGATGGTAAATATATTCATTCCCGTTCAAAGAAATGGCTAAAGTTTAAATGTGGCCATAGACAAGAGTTTGTAATAGGAGGATATACTGATCCTCAAGGGGAGAGGATAGGCTTTGGAGCTTTACTTATTGGATATTATGATGGGTATGATCTAGTATATGCTGGGAAGGTAGGTACTGGATATGATGATGAAACTCTAGATAGGATAAGTAAACAATTAAAAGACTTGGAAAAGGATAAATCTCCTTTTAAAGGAAAAAGGTGTTCATTGGGTGAAACCTAAATTAGTAGGGGAAGTAGGCTTCTCGGAATGGACTAATGATAATAAATTAAGGCATCCTAGATTTGAAGGGTTAAGAGAAGATAAAAACCCTAAGGATGTAGTTAGAGAAGGATAAAAAGAAATAGCAGGGCATTTGCCCTGCTATTTATACATTAATATTTAATTAAGCAACCTTATCGTCTTTAGTTCCTCTAGGTTGTACTTTTATTTTTCTTTCATATGATCCAAACATTAATAAAGCAACTACTGTGAAGAATAATGGACCAGCAATACTCCAGATTGTAGAGCTTATATCTCCATTTATTGCAGGATCTATAATTGTAAAGAAGTTAGCAAAACCAACTGTGAATGTAACAACTATAGCTGCAATCATACCACTTTTAACGCTCTTAAACATAACAAATGGTTTGTGAATTTCATCTTTCTTTTTAAATCCGATGAATGCTCCAGCAATAAACATATAAGGAAGTGTCATAGCGACGTTTGTCATCAATACAAGTTTAGCAAAGAATTTATCTGCAGCATCTCCCCCGAAGGATACTAAACCTATCATAGCAATAACAATACCAGCTTGAATCCACATAGCATTTTTAGGGATACCATCAGTAATTTTACCCATTTTTCCAGGCCATAATTCTTTTGGAGTACCACCTATAAGTTGATTTAAAGGTGCATAAGTTAATGTAAAGAATGCTCCTGTTAAAGCTAATAACATTGAAATACCAACATATCTAGCTACCCAATCCCCCATTGTTATTGAGATAGCTTCACTAAATCCAAAGGCTTGTCCGAACTCATATCCTAAGTTATTCATTATAATATAAGCAACATTACTCATATGAACTCCTTCAACATCTAATGCTGAGAAGTTTGTAAAGATACCTATAAAGAAGATACCAACAGCATATCCTACAGCAATTATTATTGCAGCTAGGGTAAGACCTTTAGGGAAAGTCTTTTCAGGGTTATCAGTTTCATTTACAAGACCACCTGCAACCTCAGTACCACCGAATGCAAATATTGCAAATACTGTGAAGGCTAATACTGCAAATGGAGTTTGATAAGAGGCATTTGGTGATGATACAAAGTCACTTATTGAGTTAATTGGTTGTGCTAATTGACCGCCATTTGCTATTAATATAGCAACACCACCAAATAGTAATACTACATTTAATAGAGTAACTGCTATACCCCCTACAGATGTAATCTTTTTGATCTTATCTAATCCTTTAGTAGAAATAAATGTAACCAAAGAAATCCACATAACACCTAAGATTCCAAGAGTTTGTGTAGGTGCTAATCCGAATAACGACCAGGAGCTAGTTAAGTCTTTACCGAATATAGCTGTTGATACAACAACCCAAATACCTGATCCTACGTTTACCATCCAGATGATATATGAAGCATACCACATAAAAGTACCAACGAATGCAAATTTAGGACTTACAGATTTAGACATCCAGGAGTAGATACCACCCTTTTCATCTTTAAATGCCGCACCGTATTCAGCCATCATGAATGCGAAAGGTATAAAGAAAGCAAGGGCTGATATTACATACCATGGTATCGCACCATAACCCATTAAATAGAAAGATCTTGGCATGTTAGCAAAACCAAATACAGAAGTAAATATCATTAATACTAATGAAACTAAGGTTAATTTACCTTTATTATTGTTTGAAGACATTTATAATTACTCCTTTTTGTTTGGTGAGTCAAAATTTAGGGGATAAAATATTAGAAAACGATTTCCCTTGTTTAAACTCTTAATTAAATTTATAAAGCCAGTAAATAAATTATATAAGGTTTAAGCTAAAATTCAATAACTATAGAATATGTTGCAATTTTCACTGTTTTCCATATAGTCAGAAAAATATAACATAAGGAGATTTTGAAGGAAATAAGGGATTAAGTAGTTTATTATAAAACTATAGTGTAAATAAAAAAGTAACTTGTTAACTACATCACAAGGTTATGTAAAATTAAAAATAATTAAGAATTATCTATAAAATGACTTTTTTATGATGATGATAATGCAAAAATCTATATAAATATAAGACTTTAAATAATTGCAATAAATAGAAAGAAGCTTGAATTAAGGTTTTCTTTCTATTTATTTATAAAACAATATAGTAGTATAATGAATGATGTTAACTTGAAAATTTTATTTTTTATAAAGTTTCCTTTAGTGCAATTTAATACTAGATTATATATGATATAATATTCTAAAAATACAAATATTTAAGTTACATATAAAAGTTTTTCAAGGAGGATAGTATGACTAATATAAACAAAAAAATATTAACATTAGAACTATCATTAGCTTTAATTTCTGTTCTAGTTATATATCTTCCGAAGATTATTTCCAGTGAAAATATCTCTATTATTCAATTGGTTATTATATTTCTTACAATGAATTTAATTATAGTAAAATTAATGGAATATATAAATAGAAAACTTATTATTAATCTTAGGGAAAAAAGTCAAAAGGATAATGGTAGGATGGATGATATAAATATATTTAAACATTCAAAGAACCTATCTAATAATCTTTACTTATTAAAGGACCAATTAGAAATACAAAATAGTATAGTAAATAAGATATCAAAAGATAAAGAAATATTAGAACGAATGTCATTGATAAAAGATTGCATACTAAAAATAAATAGAGAAATAATTAAAAAAGATAATGTAGAAGAAGTCTTTGATTATATATTAGAAAGAGCAATTAAATTTATAGATAATGCCCATAAAGGAAGTATATTAGTATTTAAGGATGGATATTTTACTATTGCTACATCCATTGGATTTAATCATAATGAAATAAAAAAGATAAAATTGGCACCAAAAGAAACTTATTTTTGTGATAAAGAATTTATGCATAAGGCATATATTATTAATAATATTTCTGAGTTTAATAAGATAAATATGGAGAACAATAATTATAAAAAACTAAAGGACTCTAATGCATTAAATATAAAGACTACCTTAAGTTGTCCAATAGTGTTAAATGATAAGGTGTATGGAATTCTAAATGTAGATAGCCATATACAAGATGCCTTTAATGAGGATGATAAGTTTTTAATAAATTATTTTTCTGAGGAAATCAGTAAAGCCATCTATAGCTTTAAATTAATGGAGGAAAAATTATATTTAGCTAGATATGATAGTTTAACTGGTCTATATAATAGGGATTATTTTATAGAAATTCTTGATGAAAAATATGATAAAAAGAATAATGAAGATTTTTCATTTATTATAATTGATTTGGACAAGTTTAAAGAAATTAATGATAAATATGGTCATATAATTGGAGATGAGGTACTTAAGGAATTTTCCTATAAATTGAAAGATGTATTTGGAAAAAATGAAATTCTGGCTAGATATGGTGGAGATGAATTTGTGGGAATATTAAGTATTACTGATATGAGTATTATAGAAAATAAGATGAAAAAGTTAAAGAAACTATTGAGGAAACCTATGTTAATAGAAGATGAAGAAATTTTGATGAAATTTAGCTATGGTATATCATCATATTCTGATGAAAGTAAAGACATAAAAAAATTATTTAAAAAGGCAGATCAAAAAATGTATAGGGATAAGAATAGAAATAAATAATAGGATAATAAAGATGAAGGTAGGGCGAATTTTGTTTTATTTCTACTATAGTCAGTACCCAATGTAATTTCATAGTCAAATATATTATCATCCTCAACATAAGTTGATTTGACTTCTTCAACTGATGCATTGGGGACCTGTCTAGTTATGAATTTAAACCCCTCATCTGTAATTTTGTCATACCAAGAACAACTGTAGTAGCCTCTATCGGATAAATATAAGCATTCATTATCATTAATAAATCCATCTATGCATTTTCTATCATTTATTTTTCCAGGCACTATCTGTACCCTTTCGGGTATTCCTTGAGATAAATTCAAAAGTGTACTTATTTTTATGCCTGATAAATTACCTTCTAAATATAAGTGAGGGGCAAGTGATGAAGCTATAGTAATAATTGAAGAGTCAAAAGCTCTTATTTCTTTAAAATAACGATTAGTTATATTAATCCCCAATTTCCTTTTTACTGTATTAACCATATTTTCAAAAAGCTCTACAAATATTCTATAATCTCTATTTCCATTTTTCTATTATGTTATTTAGTTGATTTTCATTAATTACATTTGTTAATCTACTAAAAACTGTTTTATTATTATAATGTAACATAAAAAGGACCTCTTTTGTATGGTGTATTGGGATACTACCATTTAATCAAAGGAAGTCCTTTTTTCATTATATAATTTTTTCCATGTCAATCTGTAATTATTTTTTTAATGCAACACTATAGTAGGGTTTAAGCCCTTTCTTTTTATTGGTATACTTACCTAATACTCTTAGTAAATTGAGTTTTTATTTTTTCATGTTAGTAAAGTTAATGGATGGATGAATAGGGAAGGGTAGTGTATAAACCTCTTTCAGTGGTCAAAATCCAAAGCATCATGAAAAATCGTTCATTAACTTTTGAATCTCCATACTTTAGTAAGATTAGGAATTAGATGAAAGATCCAGTGTATTTATTAACGATGACGTAAATTAAAAGAGAATGATCTATGAAGTGAATAACCTTTTCTTTCTTGAGCATACACTTTTACCTTTAACTCTGATCTAGTATCAACTAAATATTTTTTTCCTGTTAACATATGTACCTTATATCTTTTTACTACAGTTGTTGTTGTTAATACATAACCTGCTACATTCATGTCATAAATGGCATTACCTACTAATACAGCTATACTAGAACCTACTCCAATAGGTCCTGAAAGTCCTAAGATTCCAACAGCAGCATAATGTGATAAATCTTGATTTCTAGCTTGTGATGCTGTTATATATTTTTTCTAGTCACTGGTTTGGATCGTTCTGTTTTATAAGTAAACCTATTAGCACTTTGAATTTCAATTGTTCTTTTTTCATTTTCATAGTTAGCAGTATCAGCAAAAGATATCATAGAAAAATTTAATATAGTGATAACTGAAAGAAACATAGCAATACTTAGTTTTAATTTATTTTTCATTGTAAAATATCTCCTTTTATTATAGAATTTAGATACGTATAATATATATAAATCTTAAATATTTGTCAATAAAGGAGGTTTTTATCATGAGAGATATTATTGTACAGTTTTATAGACGTAACAAACAAAATAAGTTTAAACATTTTTTGCTCCGTGTATCTCTAACTTTTATCTTTATTATAATTTTTTCGAGAATTACAAATTATATAATTAATGATTTGATTTTTAAAACACCTAAACCCAATTTAACTATGACAGGAAGTGCTTTAGATTTTATCTATTATATTTTTTCTAAAGAAGGATTAATTTTTTTTACTTTTATAATATTAGGTTTATTTTTAATAGACTTTTTTTCTTATAAAAATCGAAATAAGAGTCAATGATTAAATTATACAGCTATATTTAAAATTTCAAGTTTAAGACTAAAGCATATTATATTTTTAAATATAGAAATAGAGTATTATAAAAATTGTTGAAAAAAGGAATTAATAAGAGACAATAGTATTAAGTTTAAAAATATAACATATAAGAAATAAAAAAAATACATAAAAAAAACCGACCCCTGTCGGTTTCGGAGCTTCAGTACTTTTAATATGTTGGCGCATATTAGAAGTACTTCAGGTAGTAGCGATACCTAGAAGCAATAGGACAAGCCTAAAACCAAAGCCTTTTTTTAAAATATACTCCAATTATATCAAAATTATAAGGATAAGACAAGGTAAATACATAAAATTTGGTTATAGGAATTATAAGGAAATTTTAAGCCCTAGGTATCGTATACCTAGGGCATTTATAATGCTTTTTAGAATCTCTGAAAGGTGTTTTTAAGCTATTATTTCTCCTATATAAAAAAATAATAGGTGTGGAC
>NZ_WSFT01000014.1 GCF_016820655.1 Anaeromonas frigoriresistens | reverse complement strand
ATAATAATCTCTTGATTTCATTCTTCCATCACAACCAGCCATTACAAAGAATCTCTTGATTGCTCCTGTTTTAACAGCATCTACAACTTTATCTGCAAGTTGAATTACTTGATTATGAGCAAATCCACCAACTATTTCACCTTTTTCTATTTCAGTTGGAGCTTCACACTTTTTAGCATGTTCTATTATTTGAGAAAAATCTTTTTCTTTTCCTTCTTCTCTAGCAGGTATACGAGTTAATCCATCAAAGCCTACTGCACCAGTTACATATACTCTATCTTTATATGAAGATTTTGGTGGTACTAAACAGTTTGTTGTCATTAAGATAGGTCCATTAAAACTTTCAAACTCTTTATCTTGTTTCCACCATGCATTACCATAGTTTCCTACAAAATGATCATATTTTTTAAATGCTGGATAATAGTTTGCCGGTAACATTTCACTATGAGTATATACATCTACTCCAGTTCCTTCTGTTTGTTTTAATAATTCTTCAAAGTCTTTTAAATCATGACCACTTACTAATATTCCAGGATTATTTCTAGTTCCAATATTCACTTTTGTTATTTCTGGGTTTCCGTAAGTTGAAGTGTTAGCTTCATCTAATAAAGCCATAGTTTTAACTCCAATTTCTCCTGTTTTCAATGTTAATGCTACTAAATCATCAGCACTTAAACTATCATCTAATGTAGCTGCTAATGCCTTTTGCATAAATGCATGTATTGAATTATCTTCATATCCTAGATTATGTGCATGTTCATTATATGCTGCCATACCTTTAATTCCATAAGTAATAAGTTCTCTTAAGGATCTTACATCCTCGTTTTCTGTTTGAAGAACTCCAACTTCCATTGATTTTTTCAATATTTCATCACGATCATCACTATACCAAACTGCTGCATCATGACTTATTTCATCTATATTTCCACCTGCATTAGACAATTCATTTTTAATTTCTTCTCTTACTTCAAAAGCTTCTTTTATTCTATCAATAAAGAATTCTTCATCAAAGTTTGCATTTGTAATAGTATTAAATAGTGCATCCATTACAAATTTATTAGTTCTTTCATTTTCTACATCTAACTTTCTTGCTTTTATACTATATAATGATATACCTTTTAATGAGTATATCATTAGATCCTGTAAGTTTGCTACACTACTTGTTTTACCACAAACTCCTCTAACCGTACAACCTTCTCCCTTTGCTGCTTCTTGACATTGATAACAAAACATTGACATTTAATCAGCCTCCCTGTTTTCTTTCTATATATATATTAATACATATAAAATTATAACTCTGTGATTCATATCACATGAAGGTATAAAACAAAATAAAACCACTTTGCAGTGGTTTTATTTGTTTAATCAATAATGTCAACTACTTCATAGTCCTTGTTCTTAAGTAAATCAATAAATACATTATCTACTTTTATAACAGGTCTTGTTGGGACTGCTTTATTAACATATACAATCTCTCCTATAGAACCATTATTTAATTTCACTATATTTCCAATATAGAATTTAGATATGTTATTTAAAAAAACCGTAGATATTCTTCCATCAAGAGTACCAAAGCTATCATATAAAATTTCCTCAGCTACTTTAAATGGAGATTCTTTTCCTTTATATACTCTATTTGAGGTCATAGCATTAAATACATCACATACAGCTATTATCTTTCCAAATTCATGAATTTCATTTGATTTAATTCCTAAAGGATACCCTGTACCATCTTCTCGTTCATGATGTTGTAATGCTCCATAAGCTGAGTTATTACTTAAATCAATAGTTTCTTTTAAAATCTTATATCCATTAATAGTGTGGTTTATTACCATAATAAATTCCTCTTGATTCAAAGGCCCTGGTTTATCTATAATTTTTTGGGGAATCTTAATCATGCCAATATCATGAAATAAACCCGCCATAGATAATTGTTTTAACTCTCCCTCTGAATACCCTAACCACTTTCCAATCATTGTAGCTAATAAACTTACATTTATTGAATGATCCTGTATATAAACTCCATTATTTTTTAATTGTCTTAATCTTCCAAGTATATTGTTATTATTAGATATATCTTTGATTATCTCATTAACAATTCCACTTATTTCTTGAACCATTATTTTTTTTCCAATTTTTACTCTATTAAATAGCACATTTAATTCTTCTTCTAATTTTTTATGATTTTCGAAAAATAAATCTCTCTTTATTTTACTTTCTGATTCTTCATTTTCTTCTTTTAATATTTGAATATCATTAATCCCCATATCTTTAAGTCTTTTTAAATGCGACTTATTTAAAATAGTTCCAGAAGCCAATATTACTACATTATTATCATTATTGTTTATATCTTTACTAATAATCATCCCAGGTGTAGCATCTTTAACCTTGATAAGTCCCATACCTAATCCCCCTTTAGATATTATATTTCTACATTAATCCCGATTATCCTTCTTAATATGAGATCAAACCAAAATATTTTAATATGCCATAAAAAGAATATGACCCTAAAATAAAAATTATTGCATTTTCTAATGCTCCTCCAGTCTTCATACCTACTGGGAAAGAAAAGTTTTCACTAAAAGGATAGAATATTTCCATTCCACTTTTAGTAAAAAAATCAGAGAAAAGATGGGATATATAGCCTATAAAAAAACCTAAATAAATATCATAATATCCAAATTTTTCAACTAAATTACTTCCTAATTTCATGAAAAGAAACATGCCTAGTATACTATGAGTAAATCCTCTATGCTTTGAGACACCAATTAAAATTGATATCACTCCTGCTAATAAAAAAACATTATCATTTGTTTGACTATAAATATATAATAGAGCCATTCCTATTATAGTGTAAAATAATATTTTATATGATTTATTTTTATACTTAAGTAACTTTTGGTTTATTCTACTTTTTGGGTGATCTATATCAGGCATTAAGGAACCTATTGATGTTCCTAGTATTATCATATAAAAATTGTCAATTTCTCTATTTAAGGCAATCGTAACCCCAGCTGCTAGTCCTAATACTAAATGTGTCTTGCCTTTCATTTTATTATCCTCCATATCTAAAGAACGTTAGTTCTATTATATCATAAAAGTGGCTTAATTATAATAACTAAGCCACTTTTATGATATTCTAATTAATTAGTTCATCAAGATAAGTATAATATTTTAATTTTTCATTATCTATAAAGTCTAGTCCGTACTCTTCAATAAACTCATCTACTAATCGATTATTCCTATAGTTAATCTTTATACTTCTGATAATTAATGACAAATCCACATATCTATCTGCTATTCCAGACCTTCCTACATCTATAAACCCTGATACTTCCCCTTCTTTTATAATTATATTGGGAAAACAATAATCTCCATGGGTAAATACTAGATCTTCGTTATTTATTTTATTTTTTATAAGATAATCATAAAGCTCTAATATATTCTTATTTCTTCCTCTTTTTATTCCTATATTTAAATTAATATTGTTTACATGAAGATCTTTTATAAGCTTAAGCTTATAGTCTATTCTTTCATCAAAAGGACATTTTTTAATATCAATAGAGTGTATTTTGTTTAATCCTTGTGCCACTGACTTTATTAGAATCAGAGGTTTTCTTCTGATGTTTTTTGATAATGCATCTTCTCCTTGAATTTTAGATGTCAATAAATACTGGAATCCATTTTCAATTTGAAAATAGTGGATTTTAGGCACTGGAATTTTATCTTGTAGCCACTCAAGTTTATTTTTTTCAGCTATTAGATAAGAAAATTTATGATCAGGAGATACCTTCAAATAACAATCTCCTTTTCCTAAAACATTTTTGACTAAAAAAACTTCACTTTCAGACCAACCTTTATTATTCTTTATCATATCACATCCATATAATATTTCTTTCAATTCAATCGGCATTTTATAATTCATAGTACACACCCCATTTTTGAATAATATACTATATATTATGATAGGATATTGTATTATATTAATTTCCCTTTTATCTCTAATCCAGTATTTCTTCCTACCCCTTTAAAAATAAATTGATTACTCTTATCTATTAACTCAATTTCAATTATAGAAGATAAGCTTTCTTCTACTCTCCCTATCATGTTACCATTTTTAGGAGATATTAAGTTTGCTGTGTTGAATTTTACTATGTTTATTTTTAATATATAGTGTGAATCTACAACCTTTATATTAATTTCTCCCTCATTATAATTTAACTCTTTAATTTTTGCTCCTGTATATGTAGTAAATCTATATAGTTTATTTTCTAATAATAAACCTATTAAGAATCCATTAAATTCCCGCCCCACAAATGGAATATTTGCAATAGATAAAAATATACTTACATTTTCTTTATCAAAATGATTAGATTGTGCCCATATCCATGATTTTGGGAAAGATACACCCCAGTCCTTTTCTATATATCCTAGTCCTCCGTCAAAGGATATTTCATTATCATTATAAAAAAGTTTTCCTGTAATTCTATGATTCATACTAATGACTCCATGATAACATTCCATAAATGGCATAAATCTATACCAGCCCATCACCCCAGGAGATAAAAGTTTTATTGGCCAATTATACATATCTTTAAATTCTAAAGTCCCATTTATTTTTAAATCATCAGTTCTTATATCCAATATAACTTTATCATTAGTAAAAATATTATTGCCTATTTTTATATGAAATTCTTTTTTATTATAAGTGAAATCTTCATATGTATAATTTATATAATAGGTTTTATTTCTTACTCCATCAATTATTTGTATAAAACTATGCCTTTTATTATTATCTTCTATGGATACCCCAGGTATTATTCCGAATATATTTTTTTCTTTTTTGTCTACTATTTTAAAATACCATCCTTCAAAGTATTTTTCATCTTTATTATTACCTTGAAAAAATACAGGGTTCCAGATTTTTTTAAAATCATATAATTTCATATCTTTACTCCTCATCTTTTTTTAATTAATACCCTTATATATAATCTTTATACTATTATTATTTAATATTAAAATAGCATCCTAAAGGTATAATCTAATGTAAAGTTTCTCTAGTATTTACTAAAATGAAATTATTATTACCGAATAATGGGGATTAAAAAAGATGACTCCTGTTAAAATACAGAAATCATCTTCTTAATGTTGCATAGTTTTTAAAATTGTCCTTGACTAAGGGTACATTTTAAACAGATCAAGTCTTTTTCTTAATAACCTAGACTAGGCAACAAATAAAGTATCGTGAAGAAGTGACATACGCTTCCTCCTAATACAAATATATGCCATATAGCATGATTAAATTTTATTCTTTTATTAATAAAGAATATTGTTCCGATTGTATATAAAAGGCCTCCTAGTACTAAGAATATTATATTTATACTATTAACAGTATTTATCAATGGTTTAATAGCTATTATAATCATCCAACCCATACCTATGTATAAAAGAGTAGATAATATAACAAATTTTTTCACAAAAAATATTTTAAATGCTATACCGATTATAGCTATTCCCCATACTATTCCAAACATAGTCCATCCTAGTTTTCCTCTTAATGGAATTAATGTCAAGGGTGTATATGTACCCGCTATTAATAAATAAATTGATGCATGATCAAAAACTTGAAAGATATCTTTAACACTACCTTCAGGAAAGCTATGATATAGTGTAGAAGATAAATAGAGAATTACTAATGTTGAACCATATATTGCAAAACTTACTACATGCCATACTTCTCCATATATTGAGGCTAATACAACTAAAAGAGTTAAAGCTGCTATGGCAAATCCTAATCCGATCCCATGTAATATAGAGTTTGTTATCTCTTCACTCTTTGAATATCTACTTTTTGTCTCCATTTTTCCTCCTTAAAATTTTATATTTAACTTACAAAAAGCTGTTGTAATACTCCAACAGCTTAATTTATTCTTATCTTTATTATATTATATAATATCTTTTTTATACTGTAACTAATTTCTCAATAATTAATATAAATATATTAATTATTATTAATTGAACTATAATGTAAATTAGATACTTCTTCTTTCTTTTCAAATATATCCATTGCTTCTTTTTTATTATCAGCCGGGGCTACAATCAATACATCCTCAATATTATATTTATCTCTAAGAGATTTTGAAAACCCCCATAACTCCTCAAAATTATCTGAAATATAGATTACCCCTGAAGTTTCTATATATTGATTATCATTTACATTATTTCCTTGGAGCATAATATGAGAGTTTTTTATTTTATAAGTAAAATTCTTAATCCATCCTTGAATGGTTGAGGGTTGATAAGTTTCAATTTTCATTTTACTTTCGCCAATAATAACTTCTCCATTAAATCTATCCTGTAATAATATATTTTTCTGTAACTCTCCTTTTAATGATACTTTTATATTCTTATTTATACTTTCATTTGAATGAGAAAGTATAAATCCATCATACTCTCTATCTATATTTTCAGGTGATTTAAATATATAAATAATAATTAGTAGTACACATCCTATAATTAATGCTACTCTTTTATTCACGATAACCTCCTCATATACTAATGTATTTTCTCTCTATATTTATCTTATACCCTAAATTTCACCATAATTTAAATAATATTTTATTAATTCATAATTCCTGTGCATTTTATTTAAGTCGCATTATGATAAAAATAAAGATACTTAAATTTAAGTATCTTTATTTTTATCATAAGTTTTATCAATTAGAATTTCTTTGCTAAATAAATCATATATTCTAATATGAATGCTTTGATTATTAATGTCCATAATTCCATATGTAATGGGCAAACTAAACCTTCTTGGCCCTATACTTCCAGGATTAAAATATATAATATTATCTTTTTCATTTAAATTAGGTTTATGGGAGTGACCATATAATATTATTCTTGTATCATAACTAATAGACTCTTTATTTATTTCTTTAATATTATGAATCATATATATTTTTACCCCCTTAATTTCTAAGGATTCTGTAGCAGGAAGGCTGTATATATTTTCATCAATATTTCCTAGTATAGAAACAGTAGGTGCGATTTTCTGAATAAGTTCTAAAATGTCTAATTTACCGATATCACCTAAATGAATTATTTTGTCCACATCTTTCAATATATTATGCATTTCTTCTCTAAACAAACCATGGGTATCTGAGATAACTCCTATTCTTATACTCATCTAATCCTCCTATATCATTATCAATTATACTTAAATTAAATTTATACCCTTATTTCTATATAATTTAATCTTTTTATATTGGGTATTTAATAAACATAAAATAAAGAGGTGATATTATGAAAATATTAAAGCTATCCTTGTTACTAATACTTATAGTAATCATAGTAATGGGAATTCTATTATTTACTAGTAATAAAGTTGATTCTACTGACAAATTAGATAAAGAGTTTTTGGTAGATAAGTTAGTTCTTCAATCCCAGTTAGATATATACTCTGAAAATAGTATAAAGTTTTCTGAAAAGGAAGTTAACGGTCTTATCTCTCCTAGGCTAAAAACCAGATTAAACTCAAGAAATGATTCTTCTAGTACAAAATTTGAAGAAATATATTTGAATTTAAATAAAGATTATATATATGTACAAGCTGATCTTGATAATCTTCCTTTTGTACTTAATATGAAGATAGATACTACACTAAAAGAAGATAAAATATCCTTTACTTCTCAAGAATTAAGAATTGGGAAACTTCCAATTCCGCAATTTTTATTAGATAGATTTGGTCTAAACAATATAAATGATTCTTTATATATTGATACATCTGAATTTAATGAAATAACAATAACTAATATAGAATTATATGAAAATAATCTTGAAATTGATTATAAAACTAATAATGATCAAATAGTAGAAAAATATATACAAAAAGATCAACAAAAATTTATAAAAACTATTCTAACTAAATTAGAAAAAAGCGAAGAATCTAGATCATTAGCTAATAATATAGTTAAAGCAGTATTATTGACTAGTGCTGATAGGGAAATATCTCAAGGTTTAATAGATAATTTAAAAGAGGACTTCATTAATTTAGATAGTCAAACAAAAACAGAATTAGTGTTTACCATGATAAAGTATAATATCAATTATATTTTGAACTTAGTACAAAATTAAGGACGCCTAATTAGACGTCCTTAATTTAATACATAGGTGGCTAATGCTTGTTGAACTTGATGTATATTGCTATTCTTTCCAAATTGTTTTGAAATTGGTGTAGCAGTACTTGATATCCATATTTTAAGCTCCGAATCCATATCAAAATGTCCAGCAGTTTCTACACTGAAATGAGTTATACTTTTGTAAGGTACTGAATGATACTCAACTTTCTTTCCTGAAACTCCTTGTTTATCTACAAGAATTAACCTTTTATTAGTAAATACAAAAAGATCTCTAAACACGCTATATGCCCTATCCACATGCTCCCCATTAGTTAATATATTAGATAGGTTAGCTTCTATTTTTTCAATATTTACCTCAGATGCATTCCCTAATAAATTGTCAAATATACCCATTGTCATTCCTCCTTATAGTATAATTAATCTATATAATTATTATATTAATTATACTATAGAATTTATATATAAGTATATTTTAAATTTTTCATAAATAAAGAAGTAACCCTTAGGTTACTCCTCACATCCACATATATTAGACATCTTTATATCCATAGTAAATCTACACTTTATATCCATCTCATTATAAATAGTTGAAATTAGTTTTAGTATTTTATCTTTAGGTCCTCTTATAGTGGTAGATAATACTCCTATATTATAATCTAAAGATGAGTTTTTTATTATATTTAATACTGCATCAATATCTCTTAAATACTCTTCACTTACAATAGGTGTGAAGGCAATCTGACAAGATGCTACTTTTTCCATAGAACACATATGAACCCTCCTCTTTTGCTGTGAGAAAGTTCTTCTTCCTTTTCTACGCTTATATCTTGAGGCTTAATTGATGGCGGTATAAATAAGCATTCATTAATATCTACTATATTATCTGGAAATATATTATTAAAGTCTTCTTTTGTTTTAAAATCAGCATACTTAAATACTGAGTTCTCTTTAAAATCATTAGACATATATAACTCACCCCAGGCACTATCTTTATTTATTGTACCAATTAGTACTTGTCCATCTGTTTTTGCTACTCTAAATATTTCATCTAGAGCTTTTTTAGTATATTTAATGAATTCAAATGCTGCCATAGAGAATACTCCATCAAAATTTTCATCTTCAAAGTTTAGATTATAAACATCCATATTATAGAACTTTATATCCAGATTTTTTTCTCTTGCTTTATCCCTAGCTATCTCTAACATTTCATCAGATATATCTATACCTATAACTTCACATCCCTTTTCAGCCAATCGGATACTATAATTACCTGTTCCACATCCAATGTCTAAAACTTTCATTCCTTTAAAAGGTAGAAATAAGTCAAATGCACACTTTCTTTCTACTTTATCTACAAAATTTCCTAGTTTTGTATCATACCAAGAATCATATGATTTTGCTTCTTTATCAAAAATAGTCATAAGACTTCACCCTTTATTTTTATTATAATAAATTAAGTATATGTTTTTTTATTTCATTAAATTCATGGGTAGTTACTATATCTTCATGTCTAGGTTTTGGTAAGTTTATCTTTATCTCTTCTTTTACTACTGCTGGTCTATCAGATAAGATATATATTCTATCTGATAGATAAATAGCTTCCTCTATATCATGGGTAATAAAAAATATAGAAGCTTCTAATTTATCTAATATCTCTAATAGCCAACTTTGCATCTTTGATTTTGTTATAGCATCTAATCCACCGAATGGTTCATCTAAAAGGATTATATCCTTGGAAAACATATATGTTCTTAAAAGAGAAGCTCTTTGTCTCATCCCGCCTGAAAGCTGATGAGGGTATTTATCCTCAAAACCTTCTAGTCCAAATATTTCAAAATATTTTTTTACCTTTTTTCGTGCATCTTGCATTGTCTCTCCTTTTATGACTAAAGGTATAGATACATTGTCAATAATCTTTTTCCAAGGTAATAGTAGGTCTTTTTGATACATATAACTTACTCTACCTGTTTTACCAGTGAATTCTTTGCCTTCGATATATACTTTACCAGTATCTGGCTTCATCAATCCTGATATTATATTAAATATAGTACTTTTTCCGCTACCACTTGGACCTAATATTGATACAAATTCCTTTTCCTTTAAACTTATTGAAACATCATCTACTATTAGTAAGTCTTCAAAACTTTTCGTTACACCTTCTATTGAAATCTTATTTTTCTGGTAAGAATTCATTTGTAAACGCCTCTTCTGCATATAATTCTTTTTCTATTAATTCTCTTTCATACATCCAATTAGCATAATTCTCCCATTTTTCTAATCTCATTTCTCCCCATCTAGCTGCATCAGCTTGATACTCACTTGCTAAATATTTCTGACTTTCTATGGCTATTTCTCTATCTATCTCACTATTATCTGCTAATAAAGATTCTACTGCATCTTCAGGGTTTTCTATAGCAAATTCATAGCCTTTAGTTGTAGCAGCTAGAAAGTCTTTAACTAATTCTGGATCTCCTTCTAATATACTTTCTTTAGCAATTATTGCTGGAGTATAGAAGTCTAAGTTTTCATCTACTTCTTGAAGCTTAATAAAATTAATTGGAGAATCCTTGATTTCTGCTGCTACTCCATCCCATCCATAATATATCCAAGTAAAGTCCACATGTTCTTTAACAGCCGTAAAGAAGTCTAATGCTCCTATATTAACCATCTCTACTTTAGAAAAGTCTCCTCCATCCTTTTCCATCAAGGCCTTTATAGTTGATTCTTCCATAGGAGCTCCCCAGCCACCATATTTTTTACCTTCAAAATCTTTTGGTGTTTCTATATCTCTATCCTTTGGGGATGCAAATCCTGATGTGTTATTTTGTATTATAGCTGCTATAGCTTTTATTGGTAATGGATTCTCTGAAGTTCTAGCATAAGTAACTTCTTCTTGATAACTTATACCAAAGTCTCCTTGACCAGCTGCTATCAAGTCCGCAGTACCACCTTCTGGAGGTTGAATAATCTCTACATCTAAGCCAGCATCCTCATAGTATCCTTTATTCTTAGCTACATATAACCCTGTATGATTTGTATTTGGAACCCAATCTAATAATACCGTAACTTTTCTTAGTTCCTCTTCTTTCGATTGTTCAATACTTTCAGTATCACATCCTACCGATATTGAAAGTATTATTGAGAATATTATCATTAATGAAATTATCTTTTTTATCATTTAAATTGCCTCCTTATTTTTTGTTTTGACTATGTTCCCAGGGCATCAATATTTTTTGTAAAGCTGTAATACCTTTGAATAGGATCATACTAAGTACAACTATTATAACTATCACTGCAAAAAATTTATCTAAAGCATAAGAATGTTTTACTCTTAACATATATACCCCTAGACCTGATTTTCCTCCTAACCATTCCCCGATTACTGCACCCATAATACTATATGTGGCAGCTATTCTTAGTCCTGAGAAAAAGCTTACCAATGAAGCTGGAAATTTAACTAATTTAAATATTTGAAATCTACTCGCTCCCATGGACTTCAATAAGTTCAATAAATCTCTATCAACACTTTCTAGGCCATGGATTAAACTAACTAATATCGGAAAGAAACATACTAAGATTACAACGACTACCTTGGGTAAAATGCCAAGTCCAAACCAAATAGAAAATAATGGTGCTAATGCTATTATAGGTACAGTTTGTGAAACTATAATTAGTGGATAAATTGCTTTTTTAATTAGTTTTACATTATCCATAATTATAGCAAGAGCTATAGCAAATATTATTGCTATTACGAATCCTATGGATGCTTCCTGTATTGTTGTTAATATATGCTTCCATATATCTGGATGAATTTTAGGAAACGCTTTCAAAATATCACTAGGTGAAGGTAATATAAACCTTTCTACTAATCCTATTCTCACAATTAGTTCCCATATAAATATTAAAATCAAAAAGAATATTGTCGGTATTACTCTATCTTCTATATTTGCCCACCTTTTCATCCATTGTCACACCTTCTGGTTTATAATCTATTTTAACAACTGATAGTACTCTAGAAGCTCCTTCTTTAACACATATATTTTGTGCTTCTTTTACTACATCTATTAATTTATCGAATTCTCCCTCCATAGTGGTTTCCATAGGCCCCACCTCATATTTAACCCCACAAGAATCTATATACTCTATTACTTTATCTACTACTTCATATAACCTTTCATCTTTTACCCTAGGTAAAATCTGTAAACTTACGTTTACTATTGGCATACTATCCCTCCTTTAATTAATCACAGAAAAACCCTTCGTTTGATAACGAAGGGTTGATATACTATCAAAAATCAGACAATATTCTCCCTTCGCTGGCATTACCCAGTGCAGGTTTTATGGGTCGAAACTAATTAAGCTTCCTCTCAGCTAGATCCTTCTAGCTCCCCAGATTTCTATTTTATTTCGATTTCATTGTATTATATAAGAACTTGGATGTCAATTATTGATAATCATTATACTTTTACATTAAAAGTGAATATTAATTAATCTTGTTTGACTATACATTCCAGCACTCTCTAAAGTCTTTTTTGAATTATGGTTATAGTACCAGCATCCAGCCAATGGTTGTATATCCATTGAATAGCATAATTCTTTTAGTTTGATTAGAGTATTTCTTCCTATTCCACTTATTCTTTTTTCTTTTATAACATACATACCTATGCTGGCTATATTGTTATAAATCTTGGATTTTTCAAATATTCCAAAGGATACTATATCTTCTCCTAAGAAACCAATATAGATTTCCCCTTCCTTCACCCTTATCTCAATTTTATCAAAAAAATCTCCAGATTTTTTAGTAATGATATCTACATCTCCAATATCAGCTTTTCTAATTCTAAAATTCTTAAGTATTTGTTCATCATTAATTTCTCTCTTAGAATCTTGAAAAAAATATGCTTGTAAATCAAATTTTTTTGGATTATCTAAAGCATGGGATAAAAAGAATTCATCTCCAGTAAATACTAAGGCCTTCTGCACAGACTCATATTTTTTAATCTTATTAAAAATTTCTTGAGATAAATCTCTAAATTCTTTATTGATAAAAAAGCTAGTTATTGTAGCTTCCTTATAAACAGAAAAGTATCCTTCTTTTCTTCCTTGAATTAAAATTTGGTAGAAATTTGATTCTGTTATATGTTCTTCTAAAAATGAATCAAAAGGCGAACTAAAATTTTTAATATTTTGTAAAAATAAATTATCTACTTCTCTAAACTCACATTTATATATTTGTATATCCATAACAATACCCCCCAATTATCTTTATATTATTTAATTCAATTTCTTTTATAAATATCCTCTTTCAAATTCTATCTATAATGATATTTCCAGTGGGTAATAATAAAATAACATAAATACTAGGAGGTTTTAACAATGAGTAAAGAAGTTACAATTTATACTTTTAGTACTTGTCCCTTTTGTATTAGGGCTAAAGAGTTATTAGATAGAGAAAATATTAAATATAAAGAAATAGAAATAAGCAATGATAGAGAAAAACTTGATGTATTAGAACAAAAAACAGGTCACAGTACAGTCCCTCAAATTTTTGTAAGTGATAAGTTCATAGGTGGATGTGACGATTTAATGGAGATACATAGCAATGGTAAGTTCAACGATATATTTAGATAATAAAAATCCACCTAAAAGGTGGTTTTTTATTATCTAAATATTATCTTCATAAAAATCCAGATATAATTTTCCTTTAGATGAAACCGCTCCAAAGCTAACATCTTCTATATTATCAACTTTTCTTTTTGAAAGCTCTTTATTTAACCAATTTTCATCTTTATGAACACTTTTTAGATTTTCATTTAGTAACTTTCCTTCTAGAATAATAACTTTAACCAAATTTTCCTCTACAGTATAAATATTCATATCTTTAGGCGTAAGTGGACTATCCTTAGATTTTAATTGGACACTCAAAAGACCATTAGATTCTAATATTGCTGATTGAACTTTATTTATATCAAATACATGCTGTTGTCTTAATTGTTGAAGTAAATAATCATATGAATATCTTAATCTATACATATTACTCTCTAATATTTTACCTTCTTTTATTAATATAGTAGGCTTTCCTGCAAGATATTTCCGAAGAATTGTTGATTTGATTGAAATATATGATGAAAGATATATAACTATGGTAGTAGTAACCATTGAAGTTATAAAATATATACTCCTTACCTTAATATTAAATGCTAAGTTACCTGACAATGTTCCTAAAATAGCAATTGCTATATAATCAAAATATGTATTTGGAGATAATACACGTTTGGTAAGAATTGTTGTTATAATTAATAGAAAAATAAATGCTATAATTGTTCTAATAATAACTATCACAATTAGTGACAAGATACTTCTCTCCTTCTTCTTGAATTAAAGCATATAATCTTAGTGTTTTGTTATTACATTAACTCTATTCATATATATAAAGATTGAGAGAATTAACCACCTATTCTATTAAAAATGAGTGATAACATCTAATATTTTCTTTGTTTTATCAATTAAAGCTTCTTTTGATGAATCTTTTAATAGTCTAAAATACAAACTTCTTAAGAAGTTTTTGATATTAAAGTATTTAATTAATTTATCTGTAAACTCATCTTCTTCTAATATATTAGAGAAGTTTTCAATCCATCCTAATATCTCTTCTTCATCTATTAAGTCTCTATTTAGAATACTCATAACAGCTGTAACCATTCGTTCATCTTCTTCATAGATATATGGATGATAATTTATACTTATTTTATTTTGGATATCATCTAAAATAATTATTAAGTTATCCTTTTCCAATTCATCACATTGAGCTAACTCATCTAATACATCTGCTCCATGAGCCATGCCATGAGCCCAGCCCTTTTCTTCCGTATATCCTCTTAAATCTTTTTCTTCTCTTATATACTTAATCACCTTGTTATATATTCTATTAATATTCTCTTTGCTTAGATAGTTATCTTCTCTATGTTTATACACTAACAAAGCTAATACCAGGACTGAAAATGTTCTAGTAAATACAGAATCTCCTACCTCTCCTAATTTATAAAATAAGTGCTCATCATCCAAAGCAATCTTAACTATTTTTCTTAATTCATCCTTATTAAACTCGTCATTGATAATCCACTTATAAAAAGTCACATAAATTAAATCATCTCTTAATTCACTTTCAGTAGTACCTATATACGTTAACATATCTAATGCTAGGTCAAAAGGTTTTATATTCCCTGGCACCTCATAACCTTCTTCTTTAATACTGAACAATACTCTTTTCAACTCATTTTGGTCCATTATTATCTACCCCTTTTTATTAATTTTTATTAATTTTTATTTTCTTTTTGTATAATTAAAAATTTATAATTATGTTACACAACTAATTTATATTCAATACAAATTCTTAGTTTTAAAGAATCATCAACTCACAGTATCCTCTTATATTTATTATTATACTATTATCCTATATAATAATTTCCTTAATAATTCTAGAAGGATTCCCTCCTACTACTACGTTAGCAGGTACATCCTTAATTATTACACTTCCCGCTGCTATTACAGCATTATCTCCAATTGTAACCCCTGGACATATTATTGATCCTCCTCCCACCCAAACATTATCTCCAATCTTAATAGGATAGCCCATCTCTTTTCCTGAATTTCTCTCCACTGGGTTGATAGGATGAGTAGCAGTGTAGACTTGTACATTAGGTCCAAACATTACATTACTCCCTATCTCTACTATGTTAACATCTAAAATTACACAATTATGGTTAGCATAAAATTCTTTACCAATTTTTATATTATATCCATAGTCACAGAAAAAGTTTGGCTCTATATGACATTCCGTCTGAGTCTTAAATAATTCATTTAATAAGCTTTTTTTATCTTCCTGGTCAGTAGGATTTAAGTCATTAAATTTATTACATAAAATTTTAGCCCTTCTTCTATCATTTATTAATTCTTTATCTGCCGGATTGTATAGTTCCCCAGCTAGCATTTTCTCTTTCTCAGTCATTCTATCACCTCATTTTTTAAATTCTCTTCCTACTATTTGCTTTACTTACAATTATTCTATTTTAACCTGTTAATATCCTTTATAAGATAGAAAAAACTCTAGTTATAACTAGAGTTTTTTCTATCTTATAATATCTAAATACTTTTTTAGTACCTCTTTATCTTCTTTACCAGATAAATAAAAAGTAACCTTACTCCTTCTCCAAAGAGTACTATCTTCTAAATTCAAAGTGTTTTTTAAATGCTTTATAGTACCTTCATTACCATCTATTATTTCAATATGGTTTGGAACTATCTTTTTAAAATAATCCTTATAAAAAGGAAAATGAGTGCATCCAAGAACTATAGTGCCATATTCATCTAGATTATATGATGATAACTCTCTTTGCAAATATGGAATAATGATCTCTTCATCAAAAATAAAGTTCTCTGCATATTCTACTAATTTAGGTAGTGGTAAAGGATCTACTATATCTTCTGAATGTAATTTAGTAACTAAGTCCTGAAATTTCTGCTCTTTTAATGTCAGAGTGGTAGCAGTTACTAAGACCTTTTTGTCTTCACTTTTTTCTATAGCTGGTTTTACGGCTGGCTCCATTCCTATAATAGGAAAACTATATTTTTTTCTTAATTCTTTAACTGCAATACTAGTAGCTGTATTACAAGCTATAACTAAAGCATCAATATCTTTATCAGCTAAAAATTTAACCACATTAAATATATATCCCTTTACCTCTTCTTTAGGCTTAGTTCCATAGGGAACATTTTCTGTATCAGCATAATATATATACTCTTCATTTGGTAGTTGCTTTAAAGCTTCTTTTAAAACAGTAATACCTCCTACACCCGAATCAAATATACCTATCTTCATAATAACCTCCATAATCAATTATATATATATTATAAATTATGATTTTATTTAAAACAAATATATTTATTATAATTTCCCCATATGACTTTCTATAAACAGCATGAACAAAAAAATAACTATTCTAAAAAGCTCTGTAGATAAATCTACAGAGCTAATATGTTTAAAATCCATTCATATGATCACGTCCACCCATATCGTGATTCATTCATTTGGCAATAATGTTTAATTCGTAAAAATCATTTCCATTAGATATTATAAATCCGCTATCTTCATATATATTAATAGCATTCTTATTTTGAATTTCAACAAAAAGAGAAATATCTTTATAACCTTTATCATACAAGTCTATAACTACATTTTGTAATATGTATTTTCCTATTCCTTTTCTTCTATAATCAATAAGTACTGATAAATCACTAATTACTATAGCTTTATTTACTTCTGTAATAGAGACTGCACCAATTGATTTTCTATTATATTTGACAATATAAATAGACTTATTTAGATTATTCAATCCTGATAAAATATATTCTTTTTCTTCCTCTATACTTGTATGAAATGCCTCTGTGCCAATTATTATTAAATCATCTATATCTTTATCATTTGCTTTTATTACTTGGAGTCTCTTATCTTCTTTATGGCGACTAAGTTCATAATTATCATTATAAATCATCTTATAGCTAGAAGATATATATTTAGCACCAATAGATTTTAGGGATTTAAGCCCTGATATAGATTCACTATTATTAATAAAGATGATTTTTTCAACATTTATTTGACTACATATATTCTTGCCTTCTTCAACAAGCTTTTTAAAAATCCCCTTTTTTCTATAAGATGGATGAACTATTCCTATAGCCTTTTTTTCTTTTTTTATATAACTTGGTAATAATGTTAAGTATCCTACTAAGCTGTCTCCTTCATAATATAGTAAATCATGAATGTTATCCCTCTTGTCCAAATTTAAATTTAATTCTATCTTATCTTTTCTATTACATATTTCAATTAATTGGCTTATCTGTTGTTTTTGACTTTCATTTATATCTTGTACACATAAAACTTTCTCTTTATACGTTTTCATATAATCCCTACTTTTTCAGTTTTATTAAATCATTTATTTCTCTATTAATATCCCAGGTACCTAACTCTGAGTTTCCTAGTATAGTAACCTCTATATCACTCTGAGGGTAAACAGATGAAATCATTGATATCCCAGGATCTTGACCCATAATATAATATTTCAGTATTCCGTCATTTTCTTTAATTATCCATACCCCATAACCATAATAGAAATTATTACTTACATTAATATAGGGTGTTAACATTTTCTCTGTAGTACTTTTACTCAATAACTTATAACGAGATAACCCTTTCCAAAATTTAGATAAATCTTTTGCTGTAGTATATGCCCCTCCATCTGCTCCACCAATTATAGGTAAAGAATATATGTTAGACCTCCACTTACCATCTGAATCCTTCATATATCCATATGCAGTATTAAAAGGCAATTTATCAAAAGCAAAATATCCTGTATCATCCATTTTTAAAGGACTAAATATATATTTCTTTATATATTCTTTAAACTTAATTCCTGTGATATTTTCAACTATAAGACCTAATACTATAAAACCTGCGTTATTATATTTAAATTTTTCTCCTGGATTAAACTCCATTCCATTATTCTGAATCATAGATAAAAAGTCTTTAAGCTCTCTCATATTATACATAGGTCTATCTTTCCATAAATCAGAATAATCCTCCATTGTTTCTTCATCAAAATAATCTATAATCCCAGAAGAATGAGTTAATAAGTGTTCTATTGTGATATCATCATCAAAATTTGAAAACTTAATATCTAAACAATCTTTAATCTTTGTATCAAAACTCAATTTACCTTCTTCAATCAATTGGCATATGGCTATTGATGTAAATATTTTACATCCGGAAGCTATACCAATTTTAGTATCTAGTTTATTACTCACTTTATGATTTCTATCTGCATACCCGAATGCTTCGTGCAATAATATATTCTCCTTTTCCTTTATTGAAATTACTCCTGAAAAATCATTATAACCAGTAACAAGCCTTTTTAATTTTTCCTTATTCAATATAAACACCCCTTTTGTTCTCCTTTTATTAATCTATTCAATATATATTAGTAAATTCCCTTTCTAATTTTCTGAAAATTTGAACATAAAAATAGTAGAGCTTTAAAACTCTACTATAAAATTGATGCTTTTTGCAGATACCTATTATCTTTTTTACTATTTTTCATTAATAAATCTGATGTTATTCTTCCAGATTCAAATATTGTTGGTAGTCCGCTACCAGGATGAGTTCCTCCACCGACTAAATAACAATTATCAAATTCTTCGAATTGATTATGTGGTCTAAAATATAACATTTGCCCTATATTATGCCCTAGATTAAATACTGCACCTTTATATACGGACATATCATCTTCCCAATCCTTTGGTGTAATCATTCTTTCAACTTCTATATACTTTCTTAGCTCTTGAAGTCCTGCCTTTTCTTCAACTATATCTAATATTTTTTCTCTAAATAAATTTTTTTCCTTATCCCAATCTATATTACTTGTATTATTAGGTACAGGAACTAATATATATATAGTAGATTTTCCTTCTGGTGCAATGCTTTTATCAGTAACTATTGAGTTTTGAATATATATAGATGGATCTTCAGATAATATTTTGCTAGTTCCTATTTCGTCTACATTATTCTTGTAATCCTTAGCAAAAATTATATTATTATGAGGTATATCAAATACTTTATCTACACCTAAATATAACATATATGTTGAACATGAGTATTTTTGTTTAGCTACTTTCTCTCTAGTATATTTCTTTTTATATTTATCTTTTATTAGATTATTCATTGCATAAGCAAAGTCTGCATTTAATATTGTATTTTCACTATAATTCCTAGTACCATCTTCTAATTCTACACCTATCACTTTCTTATTTTCTATAATTAATTCTTTTACTGAAGAATTAAGATGAATCCTTCCACCATCTTCTTCTATAACTTTGGCCATTCCTTTAGTTATTTCACCAAATCCACCCATAATATGGTGCACTCCTGTGGCATGTTCAATATAGGATATTATACTGTAGCCTCCTGGACACTCCCAGGGTGACATACCAAGATATTTAGCCTGAAATGTAAATGCCATTTTAAGATCATCTTCTTTAAAATATTTCCCTAAGACATCAAACAGACTCTGTTTAATTCCAATGTAAGGTATAGACTTTATCGCTTCCTTTTTTAATAAATCTGTAGGCTTAATAAAACTCTCCTTCAAACAATCAAATAATATATCAAATTTCTTTTTTTCTTTTTTCATAAAGCTATTATAACCTTCACTATTGCCAGGAAATAATCTTTCTATTTCCTGGCTCATTTTATCTCTTTTTCTAGAAGGATAAAACTCTCTTCCATCCCCATATATTATCCTGTAAAGTGGCTCAACCTCTTTAATTTGTATATAATCTTCAACCTTTCTTCCAGCTTTTTTAAATACATCTTCTAAAACATCTTTCATCATTAGAAATGTAGGTCCTAAATCAAATTTATATCCATCTAACTCAAATGTAGATGTTCTTCCCCCAATAAAATTCTGTTTTTCAAATATTTCCACATCATACCCTTGATGAGATAGTAACGTTCCTGCAGTTAATCCTCCTGGCCCAGCCCCTACTATTATTACTTTATTATTCATAATTAAACCTCCCCTAATCATTTCAAAATGTGATATTATATAATAAAGATACCACTATATGTGTTTTTAAATCATTTTTTTATAATTATTTGATTAAATATTACGAATTGTGGTAAGATTTTATAAGAGGAGTTGATTGCTATGGAAAATTTCGGGAAACGACTTAAAAGTTTAAGAAAACAAAATAGATTAACTCAGAAAAGTTTAGCTAAACATATGGGCGTAGGTCAAACCACTATTGCAAACTATGAAAATAGTTCACGATTTCCTAATCCTGATATCTTAAAGTCCTTTGCTGACTTTTTTGATGTATCAATAGATTACTTAGTTGGTAGAAATAATATTTTAAATACAAATAATTCATTGAATTTTCAAAAGCAAATGCCTTTAAATATTGAATTAGATTATAATCATATAATAGAAACCTACTCAGTAATGGTTAGAGAAGGAAATATAGACCATGCTTATAATACTTTATTGAACTTAGTAAAAAGCGGACTTAGCCTACCAGAGATTTATGACAATATTATAACCCCATCTTTAGTTAAGATAGGATCCTTATGGGAAAAAAACGAACTCTCAGTAGGAGAAGAGCATTTGTTTACTGAAATAACAAAAAAACTTATATCACACTTGTATTTTCATTATCCAATACTAAGTCATAATGATTCAAATGCCTTATTTATATGTGCAAATGGAGAACGTCATTCTATTGGTTTAAGAATGGTGAGTGATAGTTTAGAACAAGATGGTTGGAATGTGTATTTTTTAGGGACGGATTTACCTCTAGATAGTATAGTACAAATGATAAAAGAGAAAAATATTGATTTAATTGCTATATCCTCCACAATGGATTATAACACCAATAGCATTAAATCAATAATTGAAAATATTCGCAGTAGTAATATAAATAAAAACATAAAATTTCTTGTGGGGGGAAGGCCCTTTAATATTAATAACTCTATAATTAAATTTGTCAATGCTGATGGTTATGCATCTAACTGTAAAGAAGCAATAGAGATTGCTAATAAATTAATTAAGGATTAGTTATATATTCTATAGCCCTATGCAGCCTTACTTGGTAGTAATGCTGCTAGAAATCCACAGAACATATAAACAGGTAAAAATGGCACTACAAATATAGATTGATCTAAGACAAAGTATAATACTGCCCATATACCTACAACATTGAATATTGATACCCAAATCCTATGTAACCATATCTTTGATAACATTCCTGCTAATATAGAAGCTATTGGTAGAACCCCAAAGAAAATAGAGTATCCTATTATTAAAATTCTACCTTCTTCTCCCTCAAATAACCAAGTGTCTAATATCTTGTATGCTAATAGTGAAAATATAATTCCAACCAAGGTTGGACCAATTATTTTTCCTGTCAAAATAAGTTTTTCTTTCATTTTACTCCTCCTAGCATTATTACTTATGTGAGAATTTACTGACTACTTTCTTTATAGTATTTATTATAACACTTTGAGAATCATTATAAATGACTAATTTATTTTATAATATAAAAAATTAACCATTTTTTAGTCTATAGCTTACTAATTCTTTTGCAGGATTTCCCTCTATAATTCCTATATAAGATATCTTTGATTTGATTGGTTTAAAATCTTCTCTTAAAGTCACTATTGTATTTAATATTTCTTTAGTTGATAAGTGAGAAGCTATAGTACAGTGAGGTACCCAACTTTGTGGCTTATAGTGACTATTATATTCATAACCACAATTATTAAAGTACTGGTAAAACCTATTATGAATATTATATAGATTAGAATTCAGCACTGGTGCTAAATACACTACATTGTTTTCAAAGGGAAAAATACCTATGCTTCCAAAAACCACATCAAATGTTATTTCATCCTGTAAAAAAAATTTTAATTTTTCTAAAAATTCTTCATCCTTTGTTTCAAAAGAAGCTATAGTTATATGAGGTCTAATACCTCCTTTTATTGTGTGATTATTAACATCATTTTCTGTAACTTTATTCCTTAAATTTTCAATATACTTATTACTTTCTTCATCAAAATATAAAAGCACACCATACTCCATGCTAACTTCCCCCTCCTCTAAACTAACTTGCTTTTCATTATATTATTTACTCTTTAGGATAAACAACATATTTTTCTTCAACCCAAAACTCGCCACCACCACCATATGAAATTCTTAATCTCTGAGTTCCTGTACTGTTTTATCCTCAATGCAACCTGTTAATGAGACTAATAAAAAAAACAAGACTATTCCAATAAACAACCTTTTCATTATAAATCCTCCTTTTTATATTAATCTAAATACCTAAAATGACCTATTATTTTTCCTTCTTCACTCCAGCGCAATAGAAGGTTTTTCTCTTCTGGATAGTCAGTAGCATTATGAATTATATAAGGAACTCCATCTTTTCTTCTTTTATCTGAAATTACAGCTATGTGATCAGGCTTTTTTAATATAACTAAATCTCCTGGTTGCCACTGTTTTAAATTCTCATTATCATAGGGTATTACATCTAGAGTCAAGTTTTTCCCATATTTATTGAAGAAAACATGCTGATTTTTTACTCTTCTAAAATCTATATTTGGATCTGGTTTTCCATTTACCCTGGGATAATCCTCTAAACTATCCTTTATGTCCTTATCAATTGACACCTTTAAATCATATCCTGCATTTTTATATGCTCTCCATATGACATCTGTACATACTCCCTCATCTTCTGGAGGGTAACCCCCTTTATAATATCCACTCCTATATACAGTTTTATTTTTTATTTCATTCCTTGCTCCCTGTAAAATGTCTTCAATGTCATTGAGCCCATCATTATCCCTATCCTTTAAAGTACTTATATTCTCCACTTTAAATCGAGGTCTTAAAATATATAAAGGATCCTGCCACAATAGGTAGTTTATAGTCATTATTAATATAATTAATATACCCATAGAAATTACTATATTTTTGAAATTCATCTATTCCCTCCTAACATTATAATAATATAACTTCTATAATAATATATATTTTCCTTTCTAAAAAATTAATGTCATAGAATTTTAATATTGATATAAATTTCATTATGTAAGATTAACCTTATTTTGTTGGAATTTTTTTGTGTACTAGCCCATATATTTATACAAAGGAGGTATGTATATGGAAAATGTAATTGAACATTATGGAATTTTATCATTAATTCCACCCCTAGTTGCAATACTACTAGCTTTTAAGACAAAACAAGTTTTACCATCTTTATTTGCAGCCATTTTTGTAGGTGCTACAATCATTTACAAGGGTAATATTTTTATGGGTTTTGCTAAAACTATAGAGAAATATATAGCAGGCTCTGTAGCCAGCGAATGGAATGCTGGAATTATAGTGTTTGACCTTGCTTTAGGAGGAATGATCGGCATTGTTGCCAAATCAGGAGGATCAAAGGCTATTGCTGAATGGTTAGGCAAAAAAGCTAGAAATGCCCAAAGTGCTATGGCCTCAACTTGGGCTATGGGACTTTTAATATTTTTTGATGATTATTCAAATACCCTTTTAGTAGGAAACACTATGAGACCTTTAACTGATAAACATAAAATATCTAGAGAAAAACTTGCATTTCTTACTGATGCTACTGCTGCCCCTGTGGCTAGTATGGCACTGATATCTACTTGGATAGCCTACGAAATGGGTCTATTAAGAGATGCCTTTGCATCTATCAATGTAGAGGTGAATATATATTCTGCATTTATTCAATCTGTTCCTTTCAGATTCTATAGCATTATTATGCTTGGTTTTGTTTTAATGATAGCTCTAACTGGCAGAGACTATGGCCCTATGCTTAAAGCTGAAAGACGAGCTAGAAAAGAAGGAAAATTAGTAGCAGATGGTTCCATTCCTCTTGCATCTAAAGAACTTACTGATATGGAAATAAAAGAAGATATACCTTTAAGAGCATTAAATGCTATTATTCCTGTTCTTACTGTAGTTGTTATGGTTATTTTAGGTTTATACATCAATGGCCGAGGCGCTGTTTTAGCTGGAGAAGATGCTGAGCTTATTTCTAAACTTAAAGCTAATCCTCTAGCCTTTACAGTTATTCGAGATGTCATAGGTAATGCCAATGCAGCAGTAGCTATGATGTGGGCTTCTTTCCTAGGCAGCCTTGTTGCAATGATACTAGTTTTATCTCAAAAGATTTTAACTTTTAAAGAAACTATAGATGCTTGGGTAGATGGTGCAAAATCCCTTGTTATAGCTATAATGGTACTTGTACTGGCTTGGGGAATCGGTAGTATATGTAAAGACTTAGGAACTGCTCATTATCTTGTAGGAATATTAGATGGAAAAATTTCTGCTTCAATATTACCAATGGCAGTATTTATTTTAGGTTGTTTAATAGCTTTCTCCACAGGTACTTCATGGGGTACTACAGCAATACTTATGCCTATAGCTGTTCCTTTAGTATATAGCCTTAGTGGTGGAGATACCGGTGTTATCTTATACGCTACTATAGGTGCTGTCTTTACTGGTGCTGTTTTCGGAGACCACTGCTCACCTATTTCTGATACTACTATAATGAGTTCTATGGCCTCTGCCTCTGATCATATTGATCATGTTAAGACCCAAATACCTTATTCTTTAACGGTTGCAGTAATTGCACTCATTGTAGGATACCTACCTGCTGCTATACTAGGTATAAATCCTGCAATATCCTTAATCGCTGGCCTTATATTAGCGTACTTAGCAATTAGATTCTATGGTAAAAAAGTAGAAGAGTAAATTAGAATATATATCAAAAAAAAGTTCAATACCTAGGTATTGGATTTTTTTTTGATATATATTCCTTCAATGAGGGTATAATTAGTAAATATGTTAATGAGAATCATATAAGTTCTAGAGATAATATGATAAAATAATAAAAAGATTATTAAAAAGCAGGTGATTAAATGTTTGACATTATTTGGTCTGGATTGTCTTCTATATTCAGATATATATTTATTCTTTTAATCTATCTATTTATGTTTGGAATAATACGATTAATTTTTCTAGATATAAAAGGAATAAAGAATAAAGAAGTGCGAGGAGATACTTACTTAAAACTGATAAATAGAAAGGACTCTCTCCCCTTTAAAGTGGATGAGTTTTATTCTCTAGTTTCAGATGTATCTATAGGAAGATCAAGAAATAACAAAATTATTATTAAAGATCCTTATATTTCTAAACAACATGCTCAAATAATTAAAAATAGAGATGAATATTATTTAGAAGATTTAAGTAGTGCTAATGGTACATATGTAAATGGCGAACAGATAACTAACGCAGTAAAATTAATGAATGGAGATACCATACAAGTAGGACGAGTTAATTTCTTATTTGTAATTGAACAATAAAGAGGTGTTTATTATGTTTAAACGTTTATTTAGCTTTAAAGTCCCTCAAAACCTCTTGTTTTTATTAAATCTATTAAGTCTATCATTAGTTATCCTTTATAATAAAAGCTTTGATAGATTATCTATAGGAGTTGCTGTGGGACTTCCATTAATAATATATATATCTAATTTACTACTCCTTAAAGTTTCATCTGGGGACCATTATTTACTACTTATTGTAAGTATGATGATGAGTTTAGGGATATTGATGATTTACCGTATCAACCCTGAATTAGGATTTAAACAAGTTATATGGTATATGGTTGGTATCATTACTTTTTATGCTACTTATTTTATCGTAAAAAGAATAACTCTATGGGAAAAAGGTATGGGATTATATATAGGTCTCTCCTTTTTATTATTCTTATCAACTTTGATATTTGGTAAAACAATTAATGGATCTACTAACTGGATTAAAATATCTGGCTATAGTTTTCAACCGTCAGAGATAATAAAAATTCTTTTTGTATTTTTTCTAGCCTCATATTTTGTAAACAGAGATAAATTCGAAAATAAATACATTTTATCAGTAATTGTTTATGCTCATATTGGTTTCCTATTCATACAAAGAGACTTAGGTTCTGCAATGTTATTTTATATGGTGTTTTTAGTCATATTTTATGTTTATGAAAATGATAGGAAGTTTATATTATTAAACCTATTCTCAGCTTCATTAATGGCTATGTTAGGATATTTTGCTTTTAGCCATGTTCAAGTAAGAGTTGAAACTTGGTTAAACCCTTGGGAAGATATCTCTGGAAAGGGATATCAAATAACCCAATCTCTTTTTGCAATAGCTGAAGGGGGATTTTTAGGTTCAGGTATTGGTAATGGATACCCTACTTTTATTCCAGAAGTACAAACTGACTTTATCTTTTCAGCCATATGTGAAGAAATGGGTGTTCTTACTGGAATCGCCGTTATTATGTTGTTTCTAATATTAATCTATAGAGGAATTAAAATTGCATTAGAACAACGAAATCAATTCTTTAGAATAGTTGCCCTTGGAATAACAGCTACACTTGGGTTCCAAGCCTTTATAATCTTAGGTGGAGTTACTAAACTTATTCCTCTTACCGGAGTCACTCTCCCCTTCTTAAGTTATGGAGGTAGTTCATTAATTATGAGTTTTGCATCTTTAGGAGTCCTACAGGTTGCCTCAGAATATATCTATGTTGAACAGGAGGAAGATTATGAACACGGAACAGAAGAGGATAATTAGAGTACTTTTTTTATTAAGTATAATGTTTATTTCTCTAATAGTATATTTGACATATTTCCAAATTTTCCAAGCAGAAAAAGTAAAGACTAGTAGTTATAATAAAAGACCATTAGGCAATGAATATGTTCTCAGAGGATCAATATATGATCGGAATGAAACTGTTTTATCCTACAGTACTAAAGCAGATGATCAAAAGCAAATCCGACATTATGAGTATGATAATTTATATAGTCATATTATAGGATATTATGATGAAAGGTATGGAACATCAGGTTTAGAAAAATCCTTTAATTCTACTTTAACTCAAAGTAATATTATCGATGACGTTAGAAATGTATTCTTTGAAATTCTAGATGCCTTTAAGGTCAATGAAGATAAGATTCCTATAAAAAAAGAATCTGAAGGCAATAGTTTAATTCTTACTATTGATCATGATTTACAGAAGTACTCAAGAAAGCAATTAGGTAATAAAAAAGGATCTGTAGTAGCTATAAATCCCCAAACTGGGGATATCCTTACTATGGTAAACTCCCCTGATTTTAATCCTAATAATCTAAGGGATAGTTGGGAAAATATATCTACTTCTGAAAATAAACCATTAATAAATAGATCTACAGAAGGTTTATACACTCCTGGGTCTATATACAAATTAATAACTACTACTGGTGCATTAGAGACACCAGGAGTAACAACTAAGTTCAATTGTGAAGGAAAAATTAATATTGGTGGTTATCCATTAACAGATCATCGTGCTCATGGTGAAGTTGATTTGTCCGAAGCATTACAAGAATCTTGTAATATATCCTTTGGTCAAATTGGAGCTCAATTAGGAGAAGAAGGACTTAAGGATATTTCTCAAAAATTTATGTTTAATACAAATATTCCTTTTGATATTAACACAAAACAATCTAAATTCCCCACTGATGGAATGGATAAAGCTGAGTTAGGGGCTACGGGTATTGGTCAAGGAGAATTATTGGTAACTCCTCTTAACATGGCCCTAATGACTTCTGCTATAGCAAATAATGGTAGAATGATGACTCCTAATCTAGTACAAAAAGTAATTAATACTAATGGTACTGTATTAAAAAAATCAGAACCTAAAGTATTGTCTACAGTTACTACCCCAGAAATAGCAAATAATATTACTGAGATGATGACTGAAGTAGTAAATAGTGGGACTGGAACAAATGCACAAATTAAAGGTATAAAGGTAGCAGGAAAAACAGGTACAGCACAAAATCCAGGAGAGGATCATGCTTGGTTTGTAGCCTTCGCACCTGCAGATAATCCTAGAATTGCTATAGCTGTATTATTAGAAAATAGTGGTGGTACTGGAGGTAGTAATGCAGCACCACTTGCAAGAAATATTATGATAGAAGCATTAAATAAATATAAGTAATTAATTTTTACCATTTGACAACTGAGCTGTTTTTTATTAAAATCAAAAATAGACTACGTTGTGATAACATTTTCCCGGAGGGTTTTAATGGAAGAATATCTAATAACAAAAATTCTAAGTAACAACGTTGTACTAGTTACAAAACAGAATAAAGATTTTATTCTTGTTGGTAAAGGAATCGGATTTGGTAAGAAAAAAGGACAATTTATAAGTAATCTTAAAGATATTGAAAATACTTTTGTCTCTCTAGAGGGTATAAATTCTGGAGAATATAAAGATTTGTTATCAAAAGTAGATCCTCAAATAATTGAGTTAACTCAAGATATTGTGAAAATGGTTTCAGAAGAGATTGACGAGAATTTAAACCCTCATTTTCACTTAGGATTAATCGACCATATAAATTTTGCTATTAAGCGCTTAAAGGAAGGTATTGAAATAGTTAATCCTTTCCTATCAGAAACTAAGCTTCTTTACCCTAAAGAATTCGGGCTAGCTCAAAGGTCCGTAAAAATACTTAGAAATAATTTAAATATAGATATACCAGAAGCTGAAGTTGGTTTTATAACTTTTCACATATATGGAGCTACTAATGATAAAACAAAAAATGATGCCTTTAAAAATTCTAAGATTATAAGCAAAATAATTCAATTTATTCAAAGAAAATTAGAAATAAACTTAGATAAAAATTCTTTTAACTACGTTAGATTTGTTAGTCATATCAGAGGTGTATTAGATAGAATCAAAAGAAATAAGACTGTAACAAATGTTTTCTTAAATCAATTAAAAAATGACTTATCCTATGAATTTAAAGTAGCATATGATATATCAAAGATTATTGAAAATGACTTAAAAATCAAAGTTCCTGAAGATGAAATAGGATTCATTGCTCTACATTTATATAAATTAAGACTCAGTTCAGAAGAATCTTCACCTTCTGAACGCTAAGTCGTGTTATCCAGGAGCTATATAATTCTTCATTCTTTATTTTTTCAAAGAATCATCAGAATTATAAGCTATCGAATAAACTAAAGAATTCATAAATCTAATAGCGTGTTACTGATTCGATCAGGCATGAGCTAAGGATTTATATAATAGTTATTTACCATTATGGAAATAACTATTATATACCTTAGTTCATGCCTTTTTTATAGCCAATGAGAATCTATAAAACTAATAATTATATAATTATTAGTTTCATGTATTATAAAAAATAAAAAAATATTAGGAGGTATACTTATGAGTAATGGAAGAAATAAATTGTTTTCTATTTTACAGAAAATAGGTAAATCATTAATGATGCCTGTTTCTGTACTTCCAGCAGCTGGATTATTGGTTGCATTGGGAAGAATGCTACAAAATGCTACAGAAACTGCATCTGGAGAGATTACTAATTCATTATTTAATGGATTAGGAAATATTCTTTATAGTGGTGGTTTAGCAATATTTGAACAACTACCGGTTGTATTTGCTATCGGTGTAGCCATAGGTTTTGCAGGAGGAGCTGGTGTAGCTGGATTAGCTGCTGTTGTGGGTTACTTTACTATGACTAATGTTATCAATGTAATGGGTGAACTAAGAGGCCTGGATCTAGCAATCAACACTGGAGTCTTTGGAGGAATTATTATAGGTCTTGTGTCAGCTAAACTTTATCAAAGATTCTTTAGAACAAAGCTACATCCTGTTTTAGGATTCTTCTCTGGTAAACGTTTAGTACCTATTGTAACAGCGGCCACTGCATTAGGACTTGGTATTTTATTCGGGTTTATATGGCCACCAATCCAAGATCTTATTAACTCATTTGGTAAATCAGTAATGGCATCAGAGCTTGGTCCAGCTTTTTATGCAGCTGGTAAAAGATTATTAATACCAGTAGGTCTTCATCATGTATACTATCCTCCATTCTTATATGAGTTTGGAGAATTTGTTACAGATACAGGAGAAATATTACGTGGAGAAACTACAAGATACTTCGCAGGAGATCCAACTGCAGGACGTTTTATGGCTGCAGAATTCCCAATAATGCTATTTGGTCTACCAGCAGCAACATTAGCTATGTATTTAAGAGCTGATAAAAGTAAGAAGAAGGCAATTGCAGGAATAATGGTTCCCGCAGCTTTAACATCAATCATTACTGGAATTACAGAACCAATAGAGTTCGCATTTATATTTGTAGCTCCTGTATTATATGTATTCCATGTAGCTGGAGCCTTTGTATCAGGGTTATTAACGAATTTCTTTAATATACACTTAGGTTATACCTTCTCAGCTTCATTAATTGACTATGTGGTAGGATTCTTTAATCAACAGAATAGTATTTATCTATTTACAATAGTTGGTCCTATTATATTCGCTCTATACTTCGCAGTATTCTACTATTTAATTAAAGCATTAGACTTAAAAACTCCTGGTAGAGAAGATGAAGAAGAGGGAGAGATTACAGAAATTTCAGCATCTGAAAAAGCAGCAGAAGTATTAAAGGCTTTAGGAGATGCTAAGAATATAGAAAATATTGATGCATGTATTACTAGATTAAGATTGAACCTTCATGATTCTTCTATAGTAGATAAAAAAAGACTTAAGAATCTTGGTGCTTCTGGAATAATGGATGCAGGAGGAGGAAATGTTCAAGTAATATTTGGAACAGAGTCTGACCAATTAAAAGAAGAAATTAAAGATATCATTGCTATGGGTGATGTAGATTCCGTTAAAATAAAAGATGATACTACAGTATCTAAGGAACCTACAACAACTAAGTCCTGTGATGCTCCTATCGCTAAAAAAGATGAGGTAATTATCAAATCACCATTAACAGGAGAACTTGTTAAAGTAGAAGACGTTCCTGATGCAACCTTCGCTCAAAAATTCTTAGGAGATGGTATTGCAATTAAACCTACATCTGGAATAGTAACTGCTCCTATAGATGGAAAAATTGCACAATTATTTAAAACAAAACATGCTATAGGTATAGTTACTAATGAAGGTGTAGAAATATTAATTCATATAGGTATTGATACAGTCAATATGGAAGGTAGAGGATTTGAAGCCTTTGTATCCCAAGGTGACACTGTAAAAGTTGGAGATAAACTTATTGAATTCGACTTAGAATTAATCCAAAATGAAGCTAAATCAATAATAACTCCTGTAATAATTACTAACATCGGTGACTTTAAAGGATTCGAATTATTGACTGAGGGTAAAGTAAATAATAATGAAGATTTATTAAAGATTAATATATAAAAACTATAAATAATATAACTCTAGGAGGTATTTTAAAATGGAAAAAACAATAAAATTAGCTAATGAATCAGGACTACATGCAAGACCGGCAGGAATGCTTGTTAGTGAAGCTAAAAAGTATGAATCAGATATTCAAATTAAGCATGAAGAAAAAACTGTAAATGCAAAATCAATAATGAACCTATTAAGCCTTGGTTTAGATCAAGGATCTGAAATAACTATAATAACAAAGGGCTCTGATGAAAAAGAAGCTCTTGATGCTATTGTTAATATATTAGAAAACAAACTTGACTAAAGGGGGATTTCTTATGTTTACAGGTACTAGTGCTTCTCCGGGCATAGCCTTAGGTAAGGTATTAATAGTGGAACA
>NZ_WSFT01000024.1 GCF_016820655.1 Anaeromonas frigoriresistens | reverse complement strand
AAAATGATTAAATAGTAGATTTTACTTAATGATAATTATGACAAAGTAGGGGGATTTATAGTTTAAAATAAGTATAATACTATATTATCGTACAAATACGGATGGATTAGTTAATAGGAATGGGGGGATTGAATGAATACATTTTTATTAGAGGGTTGGACTTTTATATTCATTGTAGGAATTATATTTGCTGTTGGAAGTTTCATTATATCTTTTAAAGTTTCAAGAAGAGTTCTATTTTCAATCTCAATTATATTGAGTTTACTCTGTGTAGGTCTATTTATTTATAGTTTGGTAGGTATTAGACGGTGGGAAGGTTTAATATTAGGACTTGTTAGCATCAGCATTTTCTTAGGAATATGGATAGGGACTATCGGAGGAGTTATTATAAGAAAGTTGATTCATATAAAAAATAGATAATTGAGGGGCTAAAAAATGAAGAATTTATCCATTGTATTATTAGTGATATGAGTATTACTTTATTATCTTGAATTACGGTTAACCTCTTATTATTTTATACCTATTATAGTTATAATTTTAGGGTTAATTCTACCCTTTACAAGAGTTAAGAAAAATTAGATAATTTTTAAATAGTACATATTAGGAGAATATAGAGAATTAATAAAGGAGGATAAATATGATTAAAGAAATTATCAGTCAAGAAAATAAAGAATGTATTGGTGGTTTTATTGCTGTTTATGCAGATGCAATTATGGCTCATATGAACCCTAGTAAAATGCATAAATATGATATCGCTGTTGTTATTAAAAATGACAAAACTATATGGGCAACGAGAGTAATTCAGGAAGATTCCAATCAAGTACAAGAGAATTTTGAATGGATAAATATTGTAAAGGATAATATAGTAAGGAAATCTAGCCCAATCATGAAAAAGACATGTTATTTTCAGATTAAAAAAGGAGAATTATATGGAACCTATGTTATTTCAGATGATTTGATTTTAAATGAAGAATTTTGTAGTTCTAAATCTTACCTTGACTTTATAACTAGATAATAGGTGAATATTTATTTTTTAGTTTAATAAATAAGTAAATCATATTTCGGAGGTGAATTTTTGAAAAGAGAATTAATTAAAATTATTTCTGTGATTGTTGTAGGGATAATTCTCATATTATTAATTGGCTATACTTTTTGGTTACTTATGAGTAGTTGATAGTTACTAGTTGAGACACATTCTTTATACTTTATGAAATAGGTGGACTGGAATGGCTAAGTATTAATCTTCTAATTGAAAAATTTCTTCAACAGGAGTATTAAATAATTTTGCCAGTCTCATGGCTAATTCTAAAGTTGGGTTATATTTGTTATTCTCTATTGCATTAATTGTTTGACGGGTAACTTCTAGTTTTTTAGCAACATCTTCTTGTCTAAAGCCCACTTCTTTACGAAGATATTTAATATTATTCTTCATTTTTACCCATCTTCCATTTTAAATACTGCTCTATGCTCATTCGAATTAAATTTTGGGAAATTAGTAGAATGAACGCAAGGGAATTAAAACTTCCTACCTTTATATAATCGTATATAGTCCAAATAAATAAAAATATAATTGTATACAACCATGCCCATTTAACTGCTTTTAAAGATATAGCCATCTCCATTTCATCCATTTTTCTCATTATCTTACCTCCTATAAATGTAAAAGCTATTTGACATTTATAGGATAACAAAGTATTTTTCAAATGTCAAACACATTAGACATTTTGATTTATTATCAGGAGTATTTTTAATAAATTATGTATTAAGTGATTTATAAATTATATAGTAACAACAGATTATTGTAACATAAATATAAGGGGGCAAGATATGAAAAACACGTTTATTTTTATAGTTATAGCAATGTTAATTATTATAGGGGTATTTTTTATAATTTTTGATATTTTAAAGTTTAATAAAATAACTGGCTATATTATTTCCGGATTAATATATAGTATACTTCTAAATATTTTATATAAAAAAATAAAATTTAAATAGAGTAATTGATTTGCAGTTTTGATACATTGTAATAAAGTAGTAAAGTAAGGTGACATCCACATTATTTATTTTTAAGAAATAGGGGAATTAATAATGCTTCTAAGATGTATCTGTGGATTTCTGCAGTTTTTCTTCTATTTTTTTTATATTTTTTCTTTCATCTTCACTTACATTTCCTTTTACATAAATTCCTTTAAACCTTAAAATTAAGTTATTGTTCACACCTTAATCTTCCTTTAATCCTTTTCCCTTACCCCTGATTTCCCCTGTCTTTCTTCTTGCTTATCTTTGAAGAACTTTATTTTCAATTTACTTAGTTAGTAATTTGAAAAATTTAAAAATGATAGTTAAAGTTAATTAGGATAGAGGAGTAAGGAGTGATGGTAGAAGACAATATATATAATGGAAAATGAAAAATGTAATAAAAAATTATTAATTAGAGTTTATAAAGTGAAAAGAAGTAAGTGAGTAGTTTTTTAAATTCTTTCACTTACTTCTTTTTGTTAAAGTTCTGTTTAATAATACTGTTGAAATCATCATGTTTTAAAGAAACTTAGAAGTAGTTCCTTCATGCTGTCTAATAAGAGTAGTATACATCAATAACATCTAAATTTAGCTTAAAATAAATGTTTTATTAATGATTAGCAATTCTATTATTGATAAAATTAATTATTTTACCTCTACTCCATAACACAAATTTATACTCAATCCCATCTTGTGTAATAATTGACATTCCATTAGGAACAATCCTCAAAGTATTTCGTTTATTTACTTTTACAATTTTCTCAATAGGTATTTCAGTTACGCCAGTTTGAATATTAAGCGCATGAGATTTAAATATTAGTCTTTTATCAGTTATTTTTAACTTACCACCAACAGACTCATTTCCTCTAAAAAGATTAGCCAATACATTAAAATGAATTTGTTCATTATCTGTTTTCTCCACAATTTTGCCCCCTTATAATATAAGTTTTATAATTACTCATAATCTTGTGCAATTGTAAACAAACCTTATAAGAATTATATAATTTTCAACAACATTCTTAAACAGAGTCTTTATTAAAATTTTTTTGAAAGAACATTTATTTTTGGTTTTATTTTACCTTGTTTTTTTCTCAGGGAATATTAGATTTCTATTAATTTTTTTAGTGTAAATAAGGTTAGATAGCATTTTTTTTAAAAAAATCTATAGCTTTCTTATACCCTATTTTTAACTTTTTACTAAAAGATGAAGTAGTCATTTTAAAATATCTTTATTATAATCTTATTAATTTCATTATGACATAAGGATAAAATTATGGAGATAGTTCTTTCTCATAGCCTTGCTTTACCCTTGTCTTTCTTCTTGCTTTCTTGAAGAACTTTATTTTTGGGTTACAGTTGTACTCACAAAAAAATTTCTATTATCACAAGACGTGCTCTTAAAGGAATTTAGAAGCATTTAGATATCTCTGAAGCAGCAGTATCACAGCATATAAAACCGCTTAAAAAAGCAGGAGTTATTGTTGGAAAGAAGGTTGGTTATTATGTTCATTATGACTTGTAAGAAAAAATTCTTCTAGAAATAATAAAATTTATTGAGCAAATGAGTAATGATCAAATAATTAATGATTTTAAGTTAGGCATAAATATACCAGGTAAATGTAGAGCATCCTGTAAAGTAAGTAAAAATAAATGTTGTCAAAAAGACAATAATTAAAAATTGAAAGGGGAATGAGTATGAAAGTATTGCGTATAATCACTTTGGGTCGACTCCGTTTTTTCTTATTTATGATCTAGAAAATGAACGAAGTAAAATAATTGAAAACAAAGATTTACATCATGCCCATGGTATGTGTCAACTACTTAAAGCACTTGGAGGAGAGAAGGTTGATGTTATTTTAGTTGGAGGAATTGGTTCAGGAGCATTAATGAAACTAAGCAATCAAGGCATCAAGGCTTATAAGGTTACTGATAATACTGTGCTAGAGAATATTAGTATGTTAAAAAGTAAAAAACTAATGGAGTTCTCTATAAATAATAGTTGCAATCATCATGAGTGTAATCATTAATTATTAGAGATATAAGGAAGGCACCTATCGAAAGATAGATGTCTTTTTACATATGTGAAGAAAATTATAAAATAAATAGTTTAATTATAATTGCATAATCTTTAAAACATATTGATAAAATATGTTAAGCTTTTACTTGACTGATTCCGATTTTGGTATTATAATCAAAAGTGGAATCAATGGAGGTGTGATATGTTGAAAGATATAAATGAGATTATGTTAAATCCTGTTCGAATGAGAATTGTACAAGAACTGGCAACAAGGAAAAATATGACTACTATAGAGCTGTGTGACACAATTAGTGATGTTTCCAGGACTACCATGTATCGTCACATAAATATTTTATTGGACAATAATATTTTAACTGTCGTATCTGAAAAAAAGATTAGAGGTAGCCTTGAAAGAACTCTAGCCTTGAATATTGAGGAATTATCAAAAAATAATACCATTGAAAATGCCTCACAGAATGCATTTGGATTTTTAATGAACAGGTACATAAGGTTTCACAATTACTTCAGTGGTGAGAATTCGAATCCCGGTAAAGATAAGATTTTTTTTAACAATTCAGTATTAATGATGGATGATAATGAGTTTGATCAATTTTTATTGGAACTTAAAGAACTTATCATAAAATATAACTTTAAAGCTACAGAGGGAAGAAAAGCTAGAGATATTTCAATTATTTCATCACCGGTGGATGAAGATAAGAAAGGAAAGAATTCATGAGAACCGGCTCAGCAAATCCAACTAAGAATAAAGTTAAAAAGGGGAAAAGGATTATGAGTATAATAGGAATAATATTTGCAGGGATTGTAGTTTTTATTATAATTGGCGGGATTCTACATAGTACATATTTTAAAGGGAAATTAGAACAAATAGAACCTTATGGTCAGCTTATTGATGTTGATGACGGACAAATGCATATCTATTCAATGGGAAATGGTGAAAAAACAATTGTATTACTTCCTGGCATGGGTGTTTCACTTCCTTCTGCTGAATTTGCTCCACTGATGCGTAAGCTCAGCAAAACATATACAGTTGTTTGTGTAGAGTATTTTGGCGTAGGTTTTAGCAGTGAAACTGCCAAACCCCGGACCATTGAAAATTATATTGAAGAAACAAGAACTGCTCTTGATAAAACTGGTTTTAAAGAACCATATATCTTAATGCCCCATTCAATATCGAGCGTTTATAGTGAATATTATGCTGCAAAGTACCCTAATGAAGTAGAAGCTGTGATTTCTCTTGATGGCACATCTACTTCATATTTGGGAGATGAAATGCCTGGTTTTGTAAAATCTTTAATACAAGTAGCAAAGTTACAACAGGGTACCGGCTTCACTTCGCTTTTAGCACCCCTAGCCATAAACAAAGAAAAATTGCTATCAAATGGATACACTGAAAAAGAAATTGGGGACATGATTACCTTTGCAGGATTTTCAGTTAATAGTAATGTTTTAGATCAGATGGTAAATACACCTGAATTCATAAAACAGACCATAAATTTACCATTCCCGGAATCAATTCCGTATTTCAAAATTATTTCCAGGCAAACCTATGAAAAACCAAATAAGCAGATTAAAATTACACCTCAACAATATCAGCATAAACATCTGGAGAGAATCGGTGATCATGCAAAATATGAAGTCCTTGATGGCAATCATTTTATTTATATAAATAATGTTGACCGAATTGCTGAGATAACAGATGATTTATTACTCAAGGTTAATTAATAATACTGTAAATATTTAAATTATTAAAGATTCTTTATACTATAGGACTTAAATACTTATCCCTGCATTTTGTGCTCACAGAATAAAGTTCTATCACTGCAATTAAACATTTATTACTGAAAATAAACTTTTATTATAAAACATGCTCTTAAAGGAATTAAAACACCTTAATGGCATGTTTTTTTAATGAAAAAATCAACTTCCAGAATGTAATATATATTTGACATTATGTAATATATATATTAATATAGAGGTGGGTGATGATATGGCAAAAAATTTAAAAATAAAAATAGCAAGGGCAGAACATGATATGACACAAAAACAGTTAGCAGAAGCCGTAGGAGTTACTAGACAAACTATGAATGCTATTGAAAAGGGGGACTATAATCCAACGCTTAATCTTTGTATAAGTATATGTAAAGTATTGGGGAAGACATTAGATGACTTATTTTGGGAGGATTAGAATGAATAATTTAAATGGGAATAGAGTAATTGATGAAAGGCAAGAAAGGAAAATAGGCAAAGCAGCCATAATCAGTAGTTTAGTGACATATTTTTATTTATTAGTGGAGATAACATATAAATATATTAAGACAAAAGATATTTCTAGTTTAGATTGGGAGATAATATTACTTATATTAAATTCAGTAATATTTTATTTAGTTACTCGTGATCAAAAAGAAATGAATCTACCTAAATCAATATTAGGGAAAAAACTACCTACATCCCAGTCTAAAGAGGCTCGTAAAAAAAGATTTATTTCATATATATATCAATCTATACTATTTTCAGTTTCAATAGGTGTTATCACTTTTATATTTTCTGTCATGAAAGTAGATTCGATATCTTATTTCAATATTTTACTTGAGATATTAGGCTTGTTTTTGATCTCATTAATCATTGAATATATAATAGGTGAGCGAAGATGTAAGAAATACGTAAAATGGGAAAAATCTTTAGATGAAGATAAATAATTTCACATAAAAGATAAACATTCATTATAAGATATGATTTAAAGAGTTAAGTTGTAAATAAAAAACAATAAAATATAGAAATGATTAATGATAGACATTTTAATTCATACAACTTATACCTTAAAACTGCCACTATGTATAAACTAAATAAACTCTTATCATTGCATAATTATTTATTAGTGATAGGAGTATTACTTTATTATTTTGAGTTACGATCAACTACATATGATTTTATACCTATTATAATTATAGCTTTAGGATTAATCCTATCATTTGTAGGAGTAAGGAGAAAAGATTACATTAAAGCCATACACAATAGAAAAGTGTCATGTATTTTTTAAAGATTATATTACTGACCCTGCAATGACCTATGATATTTTTGTATGATAATGAGAAAGTTGATAGATATTATCATAATAAAGTATTAGATACAACCAGATGTTTCTTTGCAATATGCCATAATTATAAAACTATTGGAGAGATTCAGTTCAGGCGAATAGATTTAGAAAAACTGTGTGCTACTCTAAGTATTCATTTAGTGTTTAATAAGTATATACTTAATCTTTATATTTTGCGCAATAGTAGAATTATGACAAATAGATGGGAGGGCTATTATGAAATGAAATCTAAAGTTCAGTATTGTGCTTGTAATTATTACTGTAAGTATTCTTGTCGGTTGCTCAAATGAGAGCAAAAAAGTAGTTGATTCTAAAGATGATTCTGCTCAAACTGTAGTAGAGAATTATTTTAAGTATAAAAATGAAAAAAATAAAGATAAGTTATTAACTACTTTAACAGAGCATTGGAACACTCAAAATGTAGTTTGGGGATTTGAAAATTTGGATAGTATTAAGATAATAAACATTGAAGAGGAAAAGGATGAAAAAGTTAAGGAAGGTTATTTGAATAACGGAAGAGGCAGTATAAATGGAATAATAGAAAATAATCTTAAGATTTATAAAGTGAAGTATGAAGTAAAGTACAAAAATGAGGGAGTGGGTTCGCAAGATAGTGGGACATATGATTGGTGGTATTTTGTTATAAGAAAAGATGAAAGTTCCCCATGGCTTATAGATGATATGGGAGTATAAGCAATTCGTATTTTTTATATCGTGATGTAGCAGTAGAATCAGATGATTAAAGTGTTTATATAAGTTATGGGAGAAATCATTTATTAATACAATGATTTCTCCTTCTTTTTTATGTTTTTTCTTGCTTTCTTTGAAGAATTTTATTTTCAGGTTACATAATTTCTATCAAAATCTGTTTTTAAAGAGCATTTAAATATCTTTAAAGCACAGAATACCTAAGGTTCTCCCTTGTAACTATAAATTTTTTAAAATTAAATTTATAATTAATGTTGACAAAAGCATAGTTACAGTAATAGTATGTAAGTATACACATATACCCATAAGGGAATATGAGTTGAAATAATATATTATTTAATATACGAGGATGTGAGAATATGAAAGAACTTACGAATTTATTTAAAGTTTTATCCGATGAAACAAGAATCAGAGTTTTAATATTGCTTTATCATAAAAAGCTCTGTGTTTGCCAAATGCAAGGGGTAATGGAAGAAAGTCAACCTAAAATATCAAAACATTTAGGAAAGCTCAGGAATATGGGATTTGTTAAGGATGAAAGAGAAGAAAAGTTTATATTCTATTATTTAGATAAGGATAATAAAATGCTTAATAATTTATTAGAGAATATACTAAATAATATTGATGACTATCCAATATTAAAAAATGATTTAAAAAGAATAAAAAATGTAGATTGTTACATTAATGAAAAAAATAAATTATAGATAATTTTGATTTATTATCTATAAAGACATAATTAAGGAGGTATTTATTATGAATTTTATAACACAGATATTTAACGTTTTTAATGATCAATTTTTAAAAATGACATGGTTATATGAACTTGTAAAGTCTTTAGTAGAGAATGTATTTAGGATAGATTATAGTAGTAAATTAGGTGGAAGCATTCATTTCTTTATTTATGATACAATAAAAATCTTTATACTTTTATCAGTACTTATTTTTGCTATATCCTATATACAAAGTTACTTTCCTCCAGAAAGAACAAAGAAAATTCTTGGAGGTATCAAAGGGGTAAAGGGTAATATCCTAGGAGCATTACTTGGTACTATTACACCCTTTTGTAGTTGTTCTAGCATACCAATTTTTATAGGATTTACTTCCGCAGGACTACCAATAGGAGTTACATTTTCCTTCTTGATTTCCTCACCAATGGTAGATTTAGCATCATTCCTACTTTTAATGTCATTTTTTGGACCTAAAATTGCTGCTGCCTATGTTATTGTAGGATTAATATTAGCTGTTATAGGAGGTACCTTGATTGACAAGTTTTGTCTTGAAAAGCATGTAGAAGGTTATGTTAAAGAAATAGAAAATGTGGATGTAGAGGTTGAAGAAATGACCCGTAAGGAAAGAATATCCTACTCAAAGGACCAAGTTAAAGAAATAATTAATAGAGTATGGTTATATATTTTAATAGGAGTTGGTATAGGAGCAGCAATCCATAATTGGATCCCTCAATCAGTAATTCAGAATGTTATTGGACAAAACAATCCATTCTCTGTTGTGCTGGCAACATTAGTAGGAATTCCTATGTATGCGGATATATTTGGTACTCTACCAATTGCAGAGGCTTTATTTGGTAAAGGTGTAGGTATTGGAACAGTATTAGCATTTATGATGGCTGTAACAGCTCTATCCCTACCATCTATGATAATGTTAAGTAAAGTTGTAAAACCCAAACTACTAGGAATATTTATAACCATAGTATCAATTGGAATACTAATTATAGGATATCTATTTAATGCTTTTGCATATTTAATAATATAAATATAAATTTTTTATAAAATATTAAAAGGAGTGAATTGCATGATAGTTAAAATCTTAGGAACAGGTTGCGCAAATTGTACAAAGTTAGAGGAAAATACAAAAAAGGCTATAGAATCTTTAGAAATTGATGCTACTATAGAGAAAGTGACAGATTTTAAAGATATAATGTCTTATGGAGTAATGAAAACACCAGCCCTTGTAGTGGATGAAAAGGTAAAGTTTAATGGTAGAGTCCCTTCTCCCGATGAAATTAAAAAATATCTATAGATATTACTGTAATAACAAGTGATTAAAAAACCATGGGTTTAAAGCAGGAATAGCTTTAAACCCATGGTTTTTATTTCGTCTTTAAGCTTTATTAGGATTTAGATAAGATTAGATATAAAGAAAAATGGGTATTAATATAAAAATAAGGTGAAGTCTATAATTTTGATATTTGCAAGGTTATTACATAATAAAATTATAGAAAGAATTACTAAAAATTTAAGGGGGTTTTAAAAAATGTATATTAAAAGTGTTTTGATGAAAAAGGAAAGTCTTACTACTCTTCAAACAAAGGATACTATAGAAAAGGCTAAAAGAGTAATAGAAGAGGGGGAGTTTTTATCCTTACCTGTTTTAGATGGAGATAAATTTATAGGTTCTATACCAATATATAGGATTTATAAAGAATTAAGTGAGATGGATTCAAAAGAAATAAAGGGATTTTTAAATAGTACTATAGAAGATTATATCCAAGAGGATATTCCAAAGATATTTGCAAACTCTTTAATTGAGGATGCTGCACAGTTATTTGGAGAAAGGAATATTCCTTTTGTACCTGTTATTGACCAAGAAGGCAGATTAGAAGGAATTATAACTCAAAAAACCATATTTAATGGATTTAGTCGATTACTTGGTTATAAGAGGGGCACAAGGCTAGTTATTAATATTCCTGAAATTAAAGGTAAGTTATCTGACTTAACAAATGCTATTAGAAGATCAAATAGCAATATTATAAGTTTAGTTATTTATGATCCTGAGACTCCTATAAATGTTAAGCAAGTTATCATTAGGGTAGAAACTGATAATTTAGTAGCTCTTAAAGATAAATTAGAAAAAAGAGGTTTTTCTATCGCAGAAGTAAGTGAATAATAATTAAGAAAGAACCATAGTAAAAGACAGTTTTTGTCTTTGCTATGGTTCTTTTAATGTGAAAATTTATATGTGCTCATTAAATTATATAGGTATAATATCCCAAATATCTGTTAATAATCTTAAATAATAAAAGAGGATTAACAGGGGGTATAAAAATGAAAGTAGAAGAGACTGGAAAGATATTTGGGAATAAAGGAAGAATTCATGGCATAAGATGTAGTATATCAAGATTTCTGAAAGGGATGAGATCCAATATGGAGATTAATAATGAAATGAGCCATGAGGAGGAGATGGATAATTTGAAACAAGCTCATAAGGAATGGAGACAAGCTGAACTATACTTTCAAAATGTAACTGATACTGAATTGATTGATCATGCTATATATAATATGGAAGCTGCAAAAAAGAAATATTTTTATCTATTAAATCAAGTAAGGGAAAAAGTTTCTCATGAAAATGCATAAAATAGGAATAAATTCTATTAAACCTCTATATAATTAGTTAACTAATTATATAGAGGTGATTTTTATGTTTTCAGGGATGCCCATATACATACCGATAATAATAATAGTACTTTTACTATTAGGTTTTATATCTATTTTAAGTGCAATTAAAATACGTAAGTTTGTATTGCACAGTATATTAGGTATATTACTACTGTTTTTATACAATATTTTTCTCAGTGGATTTACTGGGATATATGTTGGTATAAATATAGTCACTGTGCTCGTAGTTGCTATATTAGGAATGCCAGGATTTGTACTATTGCTTGTATTAAATTTAATTCTTTAATATGTCATATTCTCCCTTATTAACAAAAAGATAGAGAGGAACAGAAAATATTTACATGTTTAAGAAATAGTATATCAGGTATATATAAAGTACGAACAAATTACAAAGAACTAAATATTTGAATTTTTCCGAATAATCTGATTTAATATTAATATATGCAAAATTTTAAGGGGGAATAGAAGAATGGCGACAACAAAATTAAATGTAAATTTAAGAGAAGAAGTAGGTACAGGAAAAGCACACGCATTAAGACGAGATGGATTTGTACCAGGAGTATTGTATGGTCATAATAAGAAAACTAGAAACATAGCTCTAAGAACTAATGAACTTCAAAAATTGATATCTGATAATGGAAATGGAGCATTAGTAACCATAGAGGTAGATGGAGAAAATATACCTGCAATATTAAAGGATGTACAAAAAAGAATAGTTAAGGAAGACTATCTTCATGTGGACTTCCAACAGCTATCAGAAAATGAAGAAATAAAACTTACTATTCCAGTATATGTAGGGAATAGAGAATCAGTAGAAGATTCAGCAACTACGGTTCAGCAGCAACTAATGGAAATTGATATTCAATGTTTACCAAAATATATAATAAATCATGTAGATATTGATGCCTCTAAATTAAAAGATAATCATGCTATAACAGTAGGAGAGTTAGAATTAGAAGGCGTAAATATATTAAACGAAGACGAAGAAGTAATAGCAAGCTTAACATATGCAACTAAGCAAGAAGATGAAGAAGAAGAAGAGGAAACGAAAGAACCTATCTATATTAGCGAAAAAAGTGTCTTAGAATAAAATAGGAAATCAGAACACTTCCTATGTCCCATAAAAACAATAATTATAAAACTTCCCTTCTTTGGCAATAATATTCAAATAATGCCAAGGAGGGGATTTTTTAATGAGAAATGTTTCATTGACTAGTAGTGTTAGAAATGAAGTAGGTACTAATGCCAGTCATAGAGTAAGGAGAAGTGGAAATGTACCCGGTATAATATATGGACATAATTTTACCAATTATCCATTAGTATTTGATTATGGTACATTAAATAAATTTATAAGAGATAATGGTGAGAATGCAATGGTGAATGTACTAATCAATAATACTCCTCATACTGCTATGATTAAAGAAGTACAAAGAGATATAATATCTGGAGAAATAACTCATATTGATTTACAGCAAGTAAATATTTCAGAAAAAATACATACATCTATTCCTATTTTATTATCTGGTAAGGACAAAATTGATGATGGAGTATTACAGCAACAAGTAATGAAACTAGATGTAGAGTGCTATCCAACTGATGTACCTAAAAATATATCTATAGATATATCTAAGCTTGCACTAGGAGATACCTTTAGAGTATCAGATGTAGAGATGGGTGAAGAGATTGCTGTGCTAAATGATATGGAAGAAATAATAGCCCTTGTATCAGGAGTAGATGATCATAGGTTAGATGAGGACGAAGAGGTATTAGATCCGCAGCCAAATGAACCTGTACCGGAAGTAAGAGATGAAGGGGAAGAAGATAAGGCTCATCCTAGTGGTGAAGAGAAAATAGTACTATAAGTCTACAATAACTAACAAAATAAGCAGTATTCTCTATGGAAATATAGAACATTTTGTAGTATAATGTTGGAAAAGATAATTTAATTTGGAGATGATTATATGAAATTAATATTTTTGATACTTCTCATCATCCCAGTAGGTTTTTTCCAATTAATTATTCTATCGGATATTATAAATACTTCAAAAGCACTAGGAAAAGCTAATACTAATACTAATAGGACGAATACTACACCGGGATACTATGCAACAGAAACATCAAAAAGAAAAAGAGCTCATGTTTAAAACAAACCAAAGGTAAGTGAACCTTTGGTTTGTTTTATGAAGTTTTGGTTGATTATTATTAAATATAAAAGTATAATAGACAAAGTTCAAGGCATAGTAATAGCTATCAATACTTTTTTAATAATGATATAATTCTTAGTATAATATACAAAGGATCCTATTAGAAGGTGGGGTGATATTTATGTTTAGACATGTGGTAAAGGAAGTAAAAGTTAGAGAGCACTTGCCCTTATGGCAAACGAGTATAATAATAATGTTTGCTATTATATTTATAAACTACCTTATAACAAAAAGTAATATGTTAACTCCTAAGTATGGGAATATAGCTAGTATCCTTATATTATTAGGATCATTGGCAGTCTTTGCATTCTCTGGATATAGATATCTCTCTAGCTTTATTTATATATTAGATGAGGACGAGTTAGTATTTATAAGAGGAATTACAGACAATAATAATCCTAAGCTTATAGTTACTTCAGAAGAACTTCAGTGGATTAAACCCTATGAAGATGTAGTAAAAAGCAAAGAAATCAAACGGACATATAAGTTTTTGTTTAAAAAGGATAAAACGAAGATGTATGTAGGAGAATTCATACGAAATGGCAAAAAATATAGATTTATATTTGAGCCAGGACCAAAAATTAAAAAGGCTCTAAATTTAGAAAAGGTTTATAGTTAAAAATACGGATATATAGTCCGTATTTTTTTATTGTCCTTTTTAAGGTGGTCATGCAACATTGGTCAGGCGTTAGGAATAAAATAGTATATATAGGTCAATAATCTAAGTAAAGTAAGACTCAGTCAGAATAAAATATTTTAAGGGGTTGATCCTGTGGGGTTTATAGAATGTAATACATGTGGTAATACCAGGGAAGAGGGCTTAGGATTATTTAAATCTTATATATGCAAAGAATGTCTAGATAAAATAGCGGTAACAGATATGAAGGATACTGTATATTATGAGTACTATAAATCAGTAATAAAAGGAATGTGGATTGATTACATAGCACAAATGGAATCATAGAATTACATACTTAATAAAACTCAGAGGAATATTTCACCTCTGAGTTTTTCTGTTCTTAAAACTTTAATAATGATATAATCTAATATGTATATTTCAACGAGGAGGAAACAAATGAAAACTCCAATTATAGAAGGACTAATAAAATACAATAATGAAAAAAATATAAGATTTCATATGCCAGGACATAAAGGACGATCAATATTTAAGTTGGGTAATTTAATTCCTGAGATAGATGTGACTGAGGTAGAAGGTACAGACAACCTTCATAATCCCAGGGATATTATAAAGATAGCTCAAGACAGAGCTTCAAATATATATGGAGTAAAATCCACATTGTTTTCTATAAATGGTACAACAGCGGGGATATATGCTGGGATTACAGCTGTGACAGAGCCTGGGGATGAGATACTTGTTCAACGAAATTGTCATAAATCTGTATACAATGCAATGATACTAGGACGACTCAAAGGTCATTATATATATCCGAAATATGATAAAGCAAATAATATCTTAACCTATATAGATCCTAAAGAAATAGATAATATATTATCTTATAATAAGAAGATAAAAGTAGTAGTGATAACCTATCCCTCATACTTTGGTATATGTAGTGATATAGAGACTATATCTAAAGTGGTACATAAGCATAATAAAATATTGATAGTAGACGAAGCCCATGGAAGTCACTTAATGTTTAATGATAAGCTTCCAATATCAGCGGAAGGGGCTGGGGGAGATATAGTTATTCAAAGTACCCATAAGACTCTACCGGCCTATACTCAAAGTTCTATGGTCCATATTAACTCTGAAAAGATAAATTTAGATAGAATAAAGAAAACAATGACAATGTATCAATCTACGAGCCCTTCCTATATCTTAATGAGCTCGATAGATGTGGCTATGGGTTATATGGAAAGTGAAGGTAGGGATAGACTTAAAGAAGTATTGAAGTATATAGATGAATTTAATCAAAAGGCATCAAAGTTAAAGGGCATAAGTATATTCAAAGGGGAAGGAAATTATAACTTCGATAAGACAAAAATACTGATAAGAGCTACAGCAATAGGCTTAACTGGAAATAATCTAGAAAGTATATTGAGAAGAGAATATAACATTCAGTTGGAAATGGCGGATCTATATTATGGTTTAGCTATGGTTTCTGTTCTCAATGAAAAAGATGACCTGGATAGATTATATCTAGCCTTAGAAGATATATCAGAAAAATATAGAGATAATATTAAAAATAAATCAATAAAAAATATTAAATATATTTATCCCATAGAGGAAATGCCAATATATGAAGCCTTTAATAAAGACGGGAGAATAGTAAATTTACAGGAAGCTAAAGGACATGTTTCATCGGATTATATAATACCCTATCCACCTGGGGTTCCAATATTAGCTCCAGGAGAAAAGGTTACTCAAGATATAATAGAATATATTAAGGAAATAAAAGAGACTAATATAGAAATATTGGGATTGAAAGATGGAAAAATTAGCATTATATAATATACAGAAATGAGGATGATAAGAATGAAAGGATTATTTATAACGATAGAAGGACCGGATGGGGCAGGCAAATCTACACAAATAGAGCAATTGAAAGAACATTTTAAGAATCAAGGAAAAGATATAGTCATCACTAGAGAGCCTGGGGGTACAGAAATAAGTGAAAAGATAAGGGATATTATCTTAGATAATGCAAACACAGCTATGGCAGATACGACAGAAGCCTTGTTATATGCAGCATCAAGAGCCCAACACGTTCATCAGAAAATTATACCAGCCTTAAAGAAAGGTAAAGTAGTAATATGTGATAGATTTGTTCACTCTAGTCTAGTATATCAAGGAATAGGTAGAGGACTGGGAGTAGAAGAAGTTAAAGCTATAAATAATTTTGCTATAGAAGGAATAAAACCAGATGTTACATTATTCTTTGATATTTCTCCCGAAACTGCTCTTAAAAGAAAGACAAAGAATAATGAGGGAGATAGACTAGAGAATGAAAAGGTAGATTTTCATAAGAGAGTATATGAAGGATATAAAAGGTTGATAGAGAAATACCCAGAAGAATTTACTATAATAGATGCAAATGGTACTATAGAAGAAATTCACAAGGAAGTTATAAAAGCTATAGGATAGATTAGACAGGTCAAATAGACCTGTTTATTTTTATTCTCAGCATGGAATATTTAGGAATAAAACACTAAAATAGTATTAACTATACTTGTTAAAAAGATGATAAAGGGAAGTTATTCTTAAAAGAAAGGTGAAGAGGATATGTATATTGTTCTATTATTACTTTTGTTAGTAGCTATTTTAATTATTCAATACTCATATATAATATTTCAGAATAGAAGATTTGGTAAGGCTTTACTTAAGATAGAACAAAGTTATGAAAATAGCAAGATATTCATGTTTTTCATATCCTTTCTACCATCCTATTTATGTACTTAGGTTTTAGAGTTGATCAACCCTCCTATTTTGCTTTAGCATTTAATTCTATAATATTTTTGATTTATTACCTATATGCTAGCAGACTAGGTATAAGGATAAAAGATGAAGGCATAGTTTCTCTTCAAAGAAATATGAAATGGTAAGATATAGAGAGTTACTCTTATCTGAATAATATATTAAATGTAAAAACTAATAAGAGACTGCCTTTTTTAAGAAAATCTATTGAGATTGAAGTTACCGATGAAGAGTATAAAGAATTGGAAAAATTAATTGAAATTAAAAGTGGCTTTATTTTTGAAGAAGAAAGTAGATAAAAAATTATTGATAATTTTCAGAAAATATGAAATAATATATTAAGACTAATGAAAGGTAAGGTGAAGCAATGTTCAATTAATCCTATTTATGAGACAGACTAAATTAATACACTTTTTAGTGTATAGAAATTTGACTGTATTTCTAGGTGGGATTAGTGCGTGCATATGGCTATCATCTTTTTTGTTGCCCAAAATTAGATGAAAAGGTCTTATTTTACTATGCGTATATCCTCTCTAGAAATCAAAGGGAGGTTTTTTTATGATTATTTTAGAAGGAAAAAATATAAAGAAATATTATGGAGAAAGAAAAATACTAGATATAAAAAATATCAGAATATATGAAGGAGATAGAATAGGAGTAGTAGGAGTAAATGGATCAGGGAAAACTACTCTGATGAATATTTTATCTATGAGGGACTTACCTGATGAAGGAGATATAGATATAAAGGGGAAGATCAGTTATATTACTCAATTAGGAACTCCAGAGAATAAGGAAATGGACTACAAACTAAAGGGAGAGTTTAAAGTAGACTATGATAATAGAGATACCTTAAGTGGAGGAGAGAAAACTAGATTTAAACTAGCTGAAGGACTAAGTACTAATCCTAATCTATTATTATTAGATGAACCAACTTCTAATCTAGATATTGATGGTATAAATGTATTAACAGAAAAGCTTCAAGAGTTCCAGGGTGCAATTCTTATAATATCCCATGATAGAAACTTACTTGATAATATCGTAGATAAAATAATAGAAGTAGAAGATGGAGAAATAAAGGAGTATTCTGGGAATTACTCAGATTATAAAGAACATAAGGAAGCTATGAGAGTAAGACAAGAGTTTGAGTATGAAAAATATGTTAAGGAGAAAGGACGCTTAACTCAGATTATCCAAGAAAGACAAGGTCATGCTAAAACCATGAAGAAAACACCTACTAGGATGGGAAACTCTGAGGCAAGACTTCATAGGGCTAATACCAGGCAAATACAAGGGAAAATTCATAATACAATAAATGCAATAGAAACTAGGATAGAGAAATTAGATAAGAAGGAAAAGCCTAAGGAAATAGAAAGGGTAAAAATAGATATGCCCTCAGTAACAAATCTTAGAAATAGACTATTGATTGATGGTAATAAAATATCTAAATCCTTTGGGGATAAGATTTTATTTAAAAACTCAGAACTAAAGATATTTAATGGAGATAAGGCTGCATTACTAGGAAACAATGGTACTGGGAAAACCACTTTAATAAATATGATATTAGAGGGAGACGAAAAGTTAAAGATATGTAAAAATCTTAAGGTAGGTTATTTTTCTCAAAAGTTAGATATATTAGAGGGTGATAAAACTATTCTAGAAAATGTAATGAAGAATAGTATTCAAAATGAGACCACTGCGAGAACTCTTTTATCTAGATTATTATTTAAAAGAGAAGATATAAAGAAAAATATAGAGGTTTTAAGTGGGGGAGAAAGAGTAAAAGTAGCCTTTGCAAAGATATTTTTATCAGATATAAATTTTATCATATTAGATGAACCCACTAACTATCTAGATATACCTTCAATAGAAGCATTGGAAGAAGTATTGTTAGAGTATGAAGGAAGTCTGTTATTAGTAACCCATGATAAGACTTTTATTGATAGAGTAGCAAATAAGATAATAACCATAGAAGATAAAAAAATAAGGATATTTAATGGATGGTATAGTGAATATATAGAAAGACAAGAAAATAAAATTAATTTTGGGCAAGAAGAGGATGAAAAAAAACTTTTAGTATTACAGAATAGAATGTCTGAAGTGATGGGGAAATTATCCTTGATGCCCTCAGATGAAGAAAAGATAATACTAGATAAGGAATTCAACCAATTAGTAAAAGAAATAAATAGTCTTAAGATAAAGCTAGGATAGGGGTTCAGACTCCTATCCTAGCTTTATCTATATAAATAATTTTTGAAGTACTGTCTATTTCATTAATTGGGAGGACTTTAGTCATGAACATAATATTTGATTTTATATACATACCTAATCCTATCAAAAATAGTAGAATTATAACTATGAATGTATTTTTAAATCTATATTTACCTGCCACTAAATTACCCTCCTTCCACCAGGTTCTCTCTAGTAACCATTATATCATTGCCCAGTTTAGTGTCAAATAATCCAGTTTATTACAAGGTTAAACTATAAAAAATAACTATGTCTATAGGTTGGTTAGCGAATAAACTTAACTTTCTGTGGTATAATTATAACAAGATATTAATAAATTGAAACAAAGAGATATTAAAAGGAGGGACTTTTATGAAATTAGTATTTGCTATAGTACAGGATGAAGATGCCCATAAATTGGTAGACAAGCTTATGAAAAATGAGTTTGGTGTAACAAAATTAGCATCTACTGGAGGGTTTTTAAGAGCGGGAAATACTACACTGATTATTGGAGTAGAAAAGGAAAGAGTAGATGAGGTTATTGGTTTGATAGGAGAAGTTGCAAAAACTAGGACGCAAGTGGCTACAACACCGCCACCAACTACTTGGTCTCAAGGTGTATACATGCCTTATCCAGTAGAGGTAGAAGTAGGGGGAGCAACTATATTTGTAGTAGATGTAGATAGATTTGAAAAGGTATAATTAAAACAACTATTATGATATAATATTTAAGAAATAAATTGGGAGATATATAGATATCTCCCAATTTTCTGTAGAGATGGAGGTTAACTATGGATTTTTCAGATATAATAGGACAAGATAAAATAATAAATAGTTTAAAAAATACAATAAAAAATAAATCCATAGGCCATGGATATATATTTGAAGGACCAAATGGTATAGGTAAGAGTATGATGGCTTCAGCCTTTGCAAAGGCTATTTTGTGCAAAGAAAGAGAAATAGAACCTTGTAATACTTGTAGCTCTTGTATTAAATTTGAGTCTCATAATCATCCTGATTTTCATATTGAAACCCCTGATGGAAAATCCTTTAAGAAGGAACAGATAGAAAATATACAGAGGGAGATAAGAATACTACCCTATGAAGGAAATAAAAAGATTTTTATTATAAAAGACTCAGATAAAATGACTACTGAGGCTCAAAATAGTTTTCTTAAAACTTTAGAAGAACCTCCTGAAGATACTATTATAATAATGACTGTAGAAAATACTAGGAGTTTATTACCAACTATTGTCTCTAGGAGTCAACGTCTAAAATTCGCTCCTGTGAAGGAAAATGCCATTGAGATTTATTTAAATAATAAATATAATATAGATAGAGAAAAATCCCATGTAATTGCAGCTTTTGCTGGTGGAAATATGGGGAGAGCTATAGAAATGTGTGAGTCAGATGAATTTAATGAAATTAGAGAAGGATTAATGAACGTTATAGATAATAATATAAGTAAAGACTTATTTAAATCCTTTACTACTAGCAAGTTTTTTGAGGACAATAAGGATCAAATAGACGAAATATTAGATATGATGTTAATATGGTTTAGAGATTTACTTATATATAAAGAGACAGATAATGATAAACTTATAATAAATAGAGACAAAAAGGAATTACTTAAGGAACAGGCATTTAAGCTTTCAATGGGGAGAATTCATGGTATAATAGACAGTATAATGGAAACCAAGGATAATATTAGAGCCAATGTCAATTTCCAGTTAAGTATAGAATTAATGCTTCTAAATTTACAGGAGGTTTAAATATATGATTAAAGTAGTTGGGGTAAGGTTTAAAAAGGCGGGAAAGATATATTATTTTGATCCCGTTGATATAGATATAAAAAAGGATGAATATGCTATTGTGGAGACCGCAAGAGGTATTGAATTTGGCCACGTTGTAGTAGGTCCAAAGGAGATAAAGGAACAGGAGATAGTAGCTCCTCTTAAAGAGGTCATAAGAATAGCAACGGAAGAAGATATTAAAAGACATGAAGAAAATAAACAAAAGGAAGAAGAAGCATTTGAAGTTTGTGGTAAAAAAATTGAAGAACATAAACTTCAAATGAAACTTATAGATGTAGAATATACTTTTGATAATAACAAAGTGATATTTTATTTCACTGCTGATGGAAGAGTAGACTTTAGAGAGTTAGTTAAAGATTTAGCTTCCATATTTAGAACTAGAATAGAGCTTAGACAGATTGGAGTAAGAGATGAAGCTAAGATGATAGGCGGTATTGGACCTTGCGGTATATCCCTATGCTGTAGTACCTTCTTAGGGGAGTTTGAGCCGGTTTCTATAAAGATGGCAAAAGAACAAAGTTTGTCATTAAATCCTACTAAGATATCTGGTCTTTGTGGGAGACTTATGTGCTGTCTTAAATATGAACATGAGACATATGAAGAAGTGCTAAAGCGTTTACCAAATGTAGGTCAGAAAGTTAGAACTCCTAGAGGAAATGGAATAATTATAAATACAAATCCTTTATTAGAAATGGTAAAAGTAAAGGTTAAAGCTGAGGATGATACTGAAGAAATAGTCCCCTTTGTACTAGATGAAATTAAATTGTTAAAAAACAAATAAAATATTTTAAATAAACTTAAAATACTTTCATAAAATAATGATAAGTGTTAAAATAAAGGGGAATACTATACTGATAATTTATTGTCAGTACCTTAAGGAGGTGAAACTAATGGCTTATTTTATAAATGATGAGTGTATCAGCTGTGGAGCTTGCGAGCCTGAGTGCCCAGTAAGTGTTATTAGTGCAGGAGATGATAAATACGTAATAGAGCAAGATGGTTGCATTGATTGTGGTGCATGTGCAAATGTTTGTCCAGTAGATGCTCCTCAACCTGAGTAATATTGTACTTAACCAAAAGACCCTAATGATGATAGGGGTCTTTTTATTTTGCAGAGAATTTGGTTATGTAATTATTTAAATTCGCTAATAATGGTATAATAGAAGTATCATCAAATAATAGGAGAGATATTATGACTGATATTTTTTTACAGGAAAATGAAAGAATAGATGATTTACAATTAAAAGGGCTAAAAATAATACAAAATCCAGAAGGGTTCTGCTTTGGAATAGATGCAGTATTATTAGCTAATTTTTGTGATGTAAAGCCTAACTCTACAATAGTAGACTTGGGTACTGGTACAGGAATAATACCATTAATACTTTATGGTAAAAATAAAATAAATAAAATATATGGAATAGAAATACAAGAACAAGTAGCTAATATGGCAAAGAGAAGTATGGAACTAAATAATTTAGATGAAAAAATAGATATATTAAATATAGATTTAAAAAATGTAGAAGAAGTAATAGAAGTAAACTCTATCGATGTAGTAGTTTCAAATCCACCTTATATGGATACAGGAACAGGAAAGGTAAATCCCAGTGATAAAAAGGCCATATCAAGGCATGAGATAATGTGTGAATTAGAAGATGTTATAGAGAAGGCTAAAAGACTTTTAAAACATAATGGACGATTTTATATGGTTCATAGACCTAATAGACTTACAGATATATTATATTATTTGAGAAAGCATAAATTAGAACCTAAAACCTTGAGATTTATCCATCCCAAGGCATCTAAATCACCTAATTTAGTGTTAATAAAAGCAATAAAGGCTGCAAAGCCCGAGCTTAAGATAGATCCACCCTTATATGTATATGATGAATTGGGTCAATATACAGATGAAATACATAATATATATGGACTAGACAAATGAGAGGAAGATAAATATGAAGGAATTAGGCAAGCTATATATATGTCCAACCCCTATAGGCAATCTTGAGGATATAACTATAAGGACTTTAAATACATTAAAAGAAGTTGATCTGATAGCTGCTGAAGATACTAGGCATACAATTAAGCTTCTTAACTATTTTGATATAAAAAAGCCTCTTACCAGTTATCATGAGCATAATAAGAATGAAAAGGGAAATATACTTATAAATAAATTGTTAGAGGGAGAAAGTATTGCAGTAGTTTCTGATGCTGGAATGCCGGGAATATCTGATCCAGGAGAAGATATTATTAAAAAGGCTATAGAACAAGATATTGAAGTAGATGTGTTGCCTGGAGCCACGGCTTCTATATTGGCCTTAATATTATCTGGACTCCCTACAGATAAATTTATTTTTGAAGGTTTTTTATCCTCTCAATCATCTGAAAGGAAGAAAAGGCTAGAGGAATTAAAGCTGGAATATAGGACAATGATTATATATGAATCTCCCCATAGGCTTAAAAATATGCTTAAAGATACATTTGAAGTCTTAGGTAATAAAAGAGTAGCTGTAGCCAGGGAATTAACTAAGAAATATCAAGAAATTTTTAGAGGAAATATAGAAGAAGCTATAGAAAAATTTAAAGAAGAAGATCCTAGAGGGGAATTTGTTATAGTTATAGAAGGGATTTCCAAAGAGAATCTAGAAAATATAGAGGAAAACCTATGGGAGGAGATGTCCCTAAAAGAGCATATATTAACTTATATGGAAAAAGGGTTCACTAAGAAGGACTCTATAAAAAAAGTATCTAAGGAAAGAGGTATACCAAAGAGAGAAGTATACAAAGAAAGTTTAGATATATAGGGGGCACTTAATATGAAATTTAATAAGGATATGAAGATTTTGGACATAATATTAATGGATAATGATGTTATAGAAGTATTAAATAGATTTGGGATGAAGTGCACCACTTGTCAAGAATCATATAATGAAACTTTGGAATGGGCTGCAAAGATAAATAATGTAGATATTATTGAATTGTTAGATGAATTAAACGAAATAAAAAAGCTATAAATAATTTCTAAGCTGAAACCTTGAGGTTTCAGCTTAGAAATTATAATAAAATATATTATGATATCTTTTTATGTATTACTTTAATTCGTCTAAGCAGTCTGGACAAATGTTTTTGCCTTTAAATTGAGAAACATCTTTAGCTTGTCCGCAGAAAATACATGCTGGAGCATATTTTTTAAGTACAATCATTTCTCCATCTACAAATATTTCTAAAGCGTCTTTTTCAGCTATGTCTAATGTTCTTCTTAGTTCGATAGGTATAACAACTCTTCCTAGTTCGTCTACCTTTCTTACGATTCCAGTTGATTTCATAAAAACCCCTCCTTCAAATTCAGTCAAAATTCGACATTTTTCTTACACTTTAAATAGTAACAGATATACCAAAAATAGTCAATAGAAAATAGTAAAAAAGTTATGGTAAAATTTACTTTTTAAATACAAACGAGGTGATTTCAATGCTTGAAGTTAATAAAGACATGAAAAATTTAGTATCAGAACTTAATGAAATTCTTAGTGAAAAATATGAAAAAGTATCAAAATTGGATAAAAAATACATTCGTCAACTGGTTCATAAAGAGGTAGGAAACATCAACAAATGTCGAAAATTGTCGAAAGGCGTCTTGGCAGAATATGCAACTGGTGGCGGCATAGTAGCTGTAGATGGTTCTAATAATAAATTTGGAGGGGCCTATCCTCACTTTGTAGAATTATACCAAGGATTAGCTAGGGGATCAAAAGAAAATGAAAATCCAATAGTAGAAGTGGACTTTTATACTCCCTTATATATAGAGAGAGAGCAGGAAATAATAGATAAATTAGATAAAGGTGATTCTAATAAAGGGAAACCAACTAAAAGTGAGGTAGATACTTTTATTAGAAATTATAAATTATCTTGTATTGAATTAAAAGCCGCTATAAGAGCAGCATTAGAATTAAATCCAAAGATTATAATGATGGATGGCTCCTTGATAAGATATAAAATAGAGTGTCAAGATAAATGGAGGGAGCTTAAATCTGTATGTGAAGAGAAGAATATAATTCTTATTGGAGTAGTAAAGGATATAAAGACAAATATAGTTGGGACTACGTTAGCAGAAAAGAAATCTTTAGAGCCCCCTATGAACTTCTTATATGACAGAGAACTTTTATATGGGATATTAGAAATGGGAGAAACTTTAATACCTGAGATACAGAACATCCCTAAATATGAGGAAGGATTAAGTTCTTTATTTATTAGGTCATCCAGATCTCCTATGATAACGGGAGTGGATATACTAAATAGTCAAAGAAGCTATCTCAAGGAAATGGCAAATTTAGTATATACATTAACTCCAGAAAATAGTAGAGGAATACCCCTGTGGATTGATATAATAGATAAAGAAGTAAGGATATCAGATAAATTAATGAGAGGATTATTAGATAGATATTTAGATAGAGATATTTTGGAAAAATTATTCGTCTCAGAGAGAAGTAAACGAACCCTTTAAGGAGTGATAAAATGAAGGTTGTAGGTTTGACAACGCAACAAGAAGTCTTTGTAGGGTCAAAGGATAGACCCTTTAGAATAAACGAATTTCTTATAATTCAAGATAATAAACAGGGAGAGTTAATGGGAGAAGTAGTAGAAACTAGTTCCTACAATAGATATATTCCATTAAATATCAATGATGGAATGATAGATTCCTCAGTGATAGAATCTTTAAATGCTATAGGATACAATATAGATGATGAGACTATTCATATAGGAAAGATTAGACTACTTAATGAAGCACAGTATCCTGCAGAAACTGCTTCTGATGTAAGAAGTCCAAAATTTTATGAAGTAAAAGATATTATGGTTAAGACTAGGCCTGATGATGGACTAGTTATGGGAATTATAAAAAGTACTGATGAAATGGTACATGATATGGATGAGGATTTGATAGATATATCTCCTATATTTGATGATGGTGGTATAAGAAAACAAAATGAAATACCATTTATATTTGATATTAAAAGTATGCATCAATACCCTCATATAGGGATATTTGGAGGTTCAGGATCTGGAAAGTCCTTTGGTATGAGGGTATTGCTAGAAGAAGTAATGAAACTTAAAGTTCCCGCAGTAGTACTAGATCCTCATTATGAAATGGATTTTTCCACTATAGCTGAGTATCTTTCCCCTGATGAGAGAGTAGATTTTTCTGGTAGATTTAGATGTCTTCAAATAGGACATGATGTGGGGGTTAAGTTTAAGGATTTAAACACATCGGATTTGAAAAATTTATTGGATGCTTCAGGCAAGCTTTCTGATGCTATGAGTAATGCAGTAGATGTATTACACAAGAGAAGTGATTCTTATCAAAGTTTTCATGATAGATTAAAAATGCTCTCTGAGGCTCAAGATTTAGGATCCATCCAAAAACTAGATAAACAAATCACATCTGCAGATAGTAATCAAGAAAGAGAAAGATGGCTTATGTGTAAAGAATTATTCGAGAATTTCGATAAAACCTGTCCATCTAGTTCAGTGAAGGGAATAATATGGAGATTAACTAGACTATATAATGATGGGGTATTTAGTAATGATATAAATGCCATATATGAGGGATTAAATATGGGTAAATTAATGGTTATTCAGGGAAATGTAAGATTACTTCAAGTATTTTCAACCTATTTATTAAATAATATATATCATAAAAGAAGAAACTATAAAGATGCTCAATATAAAAATACTATAGCAGACTATTTTCCACCCTTTATAATATCTACAGACGAAGCTCATAACTTCGCTCCAAAGGGTTATGACTCTCCATCCAAATCAATACTTAAAGAAATATCTCAAGAGGGTAGAAAGTATGGAGTATTTTTACTCTTAGCTACCCAAAGACCTACTTTGCTAGATGAGACCATAACAGCCCAGCTAAATACTAAATTAGTATTTAGAACAGTAAGAAGCTCTGATATTCAAACTATTAAAGAAGAAACTGATCTTACTGGGGAAGAGGCAAAAAGGTTACCTTATCTAAAATCTGGAGATGCATTTATATCTTCAGCTATAATGGGAAGAACTTTTGCTATAAGGGTAAGAGCTGCCAAAACTACCAGTCCTCATACTCTTAATCCCTTTGACGAACTTAAAGAGAGAAGACAGGAAGATACTGGCAAAATGGTAGAGCTAATTAAGGATAAACTACCTATAACAGAGATGAATATATATGACATAGTAAAGGAAATAGAAGAAGATTCAGACCATGAAACAATCTTTGATGTAGATGGGTTAAGATCTCACTTAGATAATTTAGTAAATGAAGAAATAATAACTAAAAGAAAAACTGCATTTACTACTTCTTATGAAGAAATTAAGGATAAATAAATATATTAAATATACGATTAATAAAATACGATGATAATTATTATAATATAGTAGTACAAATATAATTACTGGGTATATATCATTTAAGGAGTGATGATATGGACACTATTTTCTCCCTATTAAAGGACATAAGTATAGAGGAAAATATAAAAATATACGTAACTGGAAAATATCTTAGAGATTTTTTACTAGGTAAAAAGACTAAGGATATGGAACTACTAGTTTCTGATAAAACACCTATTGTAGCTAAAGATTTTTCGGAAAAAATAGATATGAAGCTTATAGAAGGAAGTAGACCTTCCCACTATAAGGTATTAGATATTGACAGAGATTTAAGAATTGACTTCCATCCAGTTGAAGAAGGGGACATCAATAAAACTCTTCAAAGAAAGGGAATTACAATAGATAGTATGGCTGTTGATATATGTCATTTCGAAGATGATTTAAAAAATAATATAATAGATCCCACTGGAGGATTAGTAGATATTGAGAATAATATAATAAAAATATGGGATGAGGAAGTTTTAATGGATAATCCTATATTAGGTATTAAGGCAGTGGGATTAATGTCAGAACTAGGCTTTGAGATGGATAAAGATACTATTACTACAGTAAAGAGAAATAAAGGGTTGATACCTAATATAGAAGGTAAAGAATTAAGAGATGAATTCTTTAAAATATTAAGAAGAAGAAAGACTTACTATTATTTTAGTTTTATGGATAAAGAACTAGGTATTTTAGAAGAAATATTCCCTGAAATAGAATCTATGAAGGATGTAGGAGAGTGCAAATATCATGTGGTAGATGCTTTTACTCATTCTTTATATGTACTTAAGCTTACTGAGAATATTATATATTATGATAGATATTTTGAAGACCATATAAGAAAGACCTATGAAAATCATGCCGGTGAAAAGATGGAGGGAGATCGTACTAGGATAGAACTTATAAAACTAGGAGCATTTTTCCATGATGTAGGTAAACCTTCAGCGAGAAAAGTTGATAGTGCAGGAAGAGTTAGGTTTAAAGGTCATGAAATCACTGGTGCTGAAATAATAAAAGAAATATCAGAAAGGTTTGATTTAAGCATTAAAGAAAGGGATATATTATATAGGATTGTGGCAAAACACATGCTTCCATTAGTATCCTATAAATCCAATGATGTAAGTTCTAAGTTTTTATATAAGATGTTTAAAGAATGTGGTAACGAAACATTAGATATTTTACTTATAGCTTTATCAGATATAGTAGGCACTAGAAAATTATTATATCCAGATGAAGAAATGGGTAAATTTAAAATTCATATTGAATTTATGGCAAACAACTATATAACAAGGTATAAAGAGACGGAGGATATATCTGATGTTATAAAAGGGTCCGATATAATAAAAGAATTTGATTTACCCGAAGAAATACTAGCATCAAAATTAATAGAAGAAGTAAAAAAAGCCATATATATGGGTAAGATAGGAATGAATAGAAATTCGGTGATGAAATATTTAAAAGATATTTTATAACTAAATATTTTAATCTGGTAGGGAAGCAGAACCCTCCAGTTTAAATAGCTGAGGGATATTGATCATGTCCCTCAGCATTTTAATTTAAGAAAAAAATATTGTATTAACAAGCATATTGCCAATTAGTAAATAATATTATATAATACCATTAGAATATTCAGAAAATTAATATATCACTTATTTATTTAGATAGCTACTAAACATAGTTATCATCGTAGATAAGGACCTTTAGATAAATCTTATTTTATCAGGGGTCCTTTTTTGCATTTTTTTCTGAATGTTACTAAAATATTATGGGGGGATATCTATGATTCAATCAGGATTTATGTATTTATCATTCTTAATTTTTTTTGCTGGACTTATTGTTTTAGCAGAGAAAAAAGCAAAAGGAAAATTCTTCAAATATGTTCCTGCGGTAGTTTTAATTTACTTTACAGCTATGCTATTATCAACTTTAGGGTTATGGGAAAAGACAGATGATGTGAATATGTATTATAGTACAGTAAAAGGCAATTTACTTCCAGCAATGATTTTTTTAATGTTATTAAGATGTGACTTGAGAAAGATATTAAAATTAGGACCTAAAATGTTATTAACATTTTTTGCAGCGGCATTGAGTATAGCAGTAGGCTTCATAGTTACATATGCTATATTCCAAGGGTTCTATGAAGCGGAGACATGGAAAGCATTTGCTGCATTAGCAGGAAGCTGGATGGGTGGTACAGGAAATATGGTAGCTGTACAACAAGCATTAGGTGTTTCAGATGCTAAACTAGGATATACATTACTTATAGACTCTATAGATTATTCTATATGGGTCATGATACTATTAGCATTAGTTCCTTTTGCTAATAAATTTGCTAAATGGACAAAGGCAGATACTAGTGTCATAGATGAAGTGGGAGCTCAATTAGCTGCAGCTCAAGATAATCAAAGAAAAGTTATAGACTTTTCAGATTTGATCGTATTACTTGGTACTAGTCTTTTTGTAGCAGCAGCAGCTATGTTAATTGGTGGTAAATTACCTACTAATGACTTCTTCTCTGGGACTACATGGACAGTTCTTATAGTTACAGTCTTAGGAGTTATAGCAGCCATGACTCCTTTAGCAAAACTACCTGGATCATCACAGATTTCAAATGTTATGTTATATACAATCGTAGCCCTTATCGCATCTAGAGCTAATTTTGCTGAGCTTGGTCAAGCTCCTCTTTATATAATTTCTGGATTTGTAATCTTAGCAATACATGCAATGATATTAGTAGTAATAGCTAAGATATTTAAGCTTGATTTATTTACCTGTGGTGTAGCAAGTTTAGCTAATATAGGTGGAGTAGCTTCTGCTCCAATTCTTGCAGCTGCTTACAGTGAAGCATTAATTCCTATTGGGGTTCTTATGGCTATGATGGGTTACATAGTTGGAACCGGTGGAGGATTAATGGTAGGTAAGATTTTATCCTTATTATAAAAAAGTAAAGGTGAGTAATTATGTATGATAAAAATACTGTATATGTAGTGGGACATGGGAAAACCACTTCAGATAACGCTATAACAGAACGTTTTAAAATGTTTTTTATAGGATTTGTAATAGACTCTAAAACTGATGAAATAGTGGATTTAAGCTGCTCAGCAACAATTCCTACTACTCAAGAATTTATAGCAAATATATTTGTAGGTAAAAAAATGGATAAATATAGAGGTGAGATTGAGAAGGAGATTATCAGAAGATATTTTGGATCATCTCAAAAAGCCATAATAGTATCCTATAAGGACGCAGTTAAGAAATATAATGAAGCAAAAAATAAGCATTATTAATAGGAGGAGATAAGCTTGAAAATTACTGACATAAAATTGGGCAGGATATCAGTACCTTTAAAAACACCTTTTAAAACTGCACTGAGAACGGTAAAAAGTGTGGAAGATATTATAGTAATTATAGAAACAGATACAGGGAATATAGGGTATGGTGAGGCTCCTCCTACAGGAGTAATAACTGGGGATACTACTGGAGGAATAATAGGTGCTATAAAAGATCATATAAGACCTTCTCTTATTGGGATGGATGTTGAAAATTTTGAAGAGATAATGATAAGACTTCATTCTTCTGTAGTGAAAAATACTAGTGCTAAAGCGGCAGTAGATATAGCCTTGTATGATTTATATGGACAAATGTTTAATGCTCCAGTATATAAACTCTTAGGAGGATATAGAAAAGAAATAACTACTGATATAACTATCAGTGTAAATGATCCAGAAGAAATGGAAAGAGATAGTATTAATGCTATAAAACTAGGCTATGAAACTTTAAAAGTAAAGGTTGGAAAAGATTCTAATTTAGACATTAAAAGACTTAAAGCTATCAGAAATGCAGTAGGTAAGGATATAAATATAAGAATAGATGCTAATCAAGGATGGAAACCAAAGGAAGCAGTATATACTTTAAGAAAAATGGAGGACCTAGGCTTAGATATTGAGTTAGTTGAACAACCAGTATTAGCTCACGATATAGAAGGAATGAAGTTAGTAACAGATAATGTAAATATTCCAGTATTAGTTGACGAAAGTGTATTTTCTCCAAGAGATGCAATGACAATATTACAAAATAGAGCAGCAGATCTAATAAATTTAAAGCTAATGAAAACTGGAGGAGTATACAATGCATTAAAAATTGTATCTATGGCAGAGATATATGGAGTAGAATGCATGATAGGATGTATGCTAGAAGCAAAAGTAAGTGTTACAGCAGCAGTACATTTAGCAGCAGCTAAAAAGATAATTACAAAAATAGATCTAGATGGACCGGTACTATGCAGTGAAGATCCAGTGACAGGTGGAGCAGTATTTAATAATTCTAAAATCACTGTAAATGAGGGATCTGGATTTGGTATTAAGGATATAGAAGGAATTAAATATATATAAAAAATAAGAAGGCTTAAGCCTTCTTATTTTTTATGATAAAAAGAAAGGTCCTTCGCTATGCTCAGGATGACATTATTAAAAAGATCATAATAAATTATTGTCATTTCAGATAGAGAAAACCCAAAGAGTTGAGGGCTCTTAATATCTCCAAACAGTCACAATAGTATTGTCACTCTGAGCTTGTCGAAGAGTCTTTAATAGTTATATGGGTCTGCTAAATAAAATAATAAGATGAATCATTAAAATCATATTGTTATCCCCTAGCATATCTATACTTCTTTCTTTTCAAATAATTATATTAATATGATTTTTACTTCTTTATTTATCTGTTTTCCTTTATGGATATCTACAAAAAGTTTATTATACTCCTTATTTAAGTAATCCTCAATACTAAAGGTCTTAAAAAATTCTACTTCTTTTTCTACATTTGTTAATGGTCTAAGTCCTAAAAATTTTAGAGGATCAAAGAGTGAAAAAACCACTAAAATTAAAAATAATCCACCTAGTATTTTATTCATAATAGAACACCTTATTTAATCTTACAATAAGTGGTAGTATATTCCAAGATAAAAGTAATATTAGATGAATAGTAAATTTCTAAAAACTAATCTATATATTAAATGAAATATGAACAAACCATACATATTTTAGGACAACAATCATATATATAATACAGACAAGTTAAAGTGAAACTAGTATCACTGTATTAAAAAAAATTCTTATAAAGGTCAGTCATTAATATATTAAATATATATTAAAGGAAAAATTAAAGGAGGTGATGGAGCAAAAGAAGATCACAGACTAATCACCTATAATTTAACTTAAAATATGAGAGGGGAAGTGTAAATGATTAAAAAATTAATGTCAGTTATGTTAGTACTTACATTAGTATTTGGCATGTTCTTACCTACTATGCCAAAGGTTCAAGCACAAGGCAATGATGATGTGGAGAAACAATTAGATGTTGATCCATATTTAAAGTATCGTAATGATAATCCAGAAATGCGAGCTGAAATGGATGCAAGAATTAAAGAGTTAGCTTCCGAAGTTGATTTTAGTGAAGTAGCAGCAGAGGCAACGGTAGCAGATAACGAGGAAAACTTTACATTCAATGGTGGAACCAAACTATTCTTAGGTTATGACAATGTTGATGGAGATTACTTTAAAGAATATACCCTAAGAAGTATTGGTGAGCATGTTGAGGTATGGGTAGCCAATGAAATTTCTTTTGAAGATGATAGACCTGATCACGTAGTAACTCAAGAGCAAGTAGATTCTTTAAGAGATGAGTTTGATAATAATATTTATGAAAAAGACACAACATTTTTTGGAATGCCAGATTCTCATGATGGAACAGAAGGTGATTTAGAAGCATGGGGTTATGTTCCAGAAGACTATTATGCTCCTGAAGATGGAGTAGAAAGAGTTATCATGCTTGTTGATAACTGTAGAGATGAAGCATATTATGATCCCTCTTATCCATTCTATGTAGCAGGTTTCTATTCAGGAACTTTTGAAGATTATTTTGATAGAAACATAATCAATATAGATACAAATAGATGGGATGTAAGAATTCCTAGTAATGATATTTATGGAACAGTAGCTCATGAATTCCAACACTTAATCCATGATGATAATGATGCAGAAGAAGAATCATGGGTAAATGAAGGTATGTCAGACTTTGCTGAATATCTTTGTGGTTATGGTCATCCACAGGGGCATGTTAATTTCTTCTTAGAGCATCCTGAAAATTCATTAGTTGAGTGGGATGAACATTATACTGCTACTACAGGACCAGAAACATTAGCGGACTATGGTCAGGCATATTTATTCACATTATATTTAAATGAGAAATATGGTTCTGAGTTTGTAAGAGCATTGGCTAAGAACGAAACAGAAGGTATTTCAGGGGTAAATGAAATATTAAACCAATTTAATATTGGTGTTGATTTCACCGAGTTATTTAGAAGATTCTCTTTAGCTGTAGCTATAGATGATACAAGTTGGCAAGGTGGTATTTATGGATATGACACAATAGACCTTGATATTAATTATGAATCAGCTTTGGCTTTCGATAAAGATGGAGTACCAGCTTGGGGTGCTGATTATAAAGTATTAGATTTTAATGATAAAATTGATAATATTAAGATAGATGGAATAGAATACTTACCACTGCCTTGGGAAGTTGTTAGTGACCCATTAGGAAGTAGTGAAAGTGTTCTTTGGGGAAATAAAGGTCATTTAAGAGACAATCAAATAATCCTTGAAGCGGACCTAACAAATGTAGATGCAGCTACATTAAACTTTGATAATTATATTGATATTGAAGAAGATTGGGATGCAGGTGCTGTACAGGTTTCCGTTGATAATGGAGAAACTTGGGTAAGCTTAGCTAATGAAAATACAGTAAGCCAAGATAATTTCACTCCAAATGATCAGGCTATGTATATTTATAATAATCTTCCAGGATTTACTGGCTACTATGATGAATGGGTAAAAGAAACATTTGATTTATCAACATATGCAGGACAAAAAATACTTATTAACTTTAGATATATGACAGATGCTGCTTATAATGATAGTGGATGGTTTATAGATAATATTGAAATCCCTGAAATAGGCTACATGAATGACTGTAGCTCTTTAGAAGGATTTAAAACAATAGATGAAATTAGAAATATAAAAGTTGAATATGCTATTTCCTTCATTAATGAAAAGGAAGTTGGTAAAGGAAAATCAAAATATAAATTAATAAATATCGACCCAACAACCTTTACAGAAGACGATGCAGTTCAATTAAGACAATTATTTAAAGATGGAACTAATTCCATGGTAACCTGGTATGCAGCTCCTGAAGGTAAAAAAGGAACTGTAGACTTTAGTTATGAAATAATTGCTAAAAGTAAGAATATGAAAAATAAGCAATAATAGTTGCTAAATATAAGAGAAACATATCTAAGATATGTTTCTCTTATATTTATAGTACAAGTATCTATATAGCTATGAATATTCGAATATAAATGATTTAGTATTACAAAACTAGACCAAATAGAACAGGCTGTTTTGATAAAATTCTATGTCTATGTAAGATAAAATAAAGTAGGGAGCCAGTCCTATTTCATTACAATATATTGCAATAATGTAATAAATAAAATAATATATTACCAAGAGCAATATTCAAAATATTCAAACTAATACAAAACACAATATATTTTCATATATAAAAATTACGAGGAGGTGTAAGGGAAAGGATTAATATAAGCACCATGATAAACAGATAAATAAAATCAAGGGGGTTTATTGATGAAAAAAATTTTAAGTTTGGCAGTAGCAAGTACAATGTTACTTGGTTCATTCACCTTTGCAGCACAAGTACCAGAGTCAAAAGTAGTAGACTTTACATCCGGACCTAAATTAGAGGAATATGGTGGAGCACCAGTAGATTTAGGTATAGCTAATGATGAAAAGCTTATCGAAATGTTAAAGAAAGAAGGAAAGATAGCAAAGGATGCATCTCCTGCAGAAGCAGAAAAAGCTTTAAATGACTTCTTAAGAGATAAAGCTGAAGGGGCAAAAAAGAGAAATAAAGAAATGTATAATATAGAAAAAGAAATACCAGGATCTAAAACTATTAATAATGGTACCTTTAATGGTAATGGGCGTAAAAAAGGTCACGAGCAGAACTTAGAAGCTCTTATTAAAGAATCTTATGATGGTGAGGTAAGAACGGATAAGGTATTAGTATTACTTATAGATTATCCAGACCAAAAAGCTGGAGATATAACTGAAAGTGAAACTGATATGTATTATGAAGATTATCCACAAGAGCATTTCCAAGATATGATTTTTGGAGAAGATGGATACATTGGACCAAATGGTGAAAATTATGTATCAATGAAACAATATTATGAAAATCAATCTGGAGGCTCCTATACTATAGAAGGTGAAGTAGCAGGTTGGTATACAGCTGAGAATAACGCTGAATACTATGGTGGAAACTATCCAGGTCCAGAAGATAGTGATGCTCGTCCTCGTGATTTAGTGTATGAAGCTCTTGCTGCAGCTGGTCAAGATCCAACTGTTGATTTAAGTGAATATGATGTGTGGGATAGAGATGACTATGATAATGATGGAGTTTATAATGAACCAGATGGAATTATCGACCACTTAATGGTAATTCACGCGGGTGTTGGTGAGGAAGCTGGTGGAGGAAATCTTGGTGGAGATGCTATATGGTCTCATAGATGGAATCTAGGACAATTAGTTGCAGTTCCAGGTGGTACATCAAATAGTGATAGATTTGATGGGTTACTAGGTGCATACGATTACACTATAGAACCAGAAGATGGAGCAGTAGGGGTAATGGCTCATGAATTTGGGCACGATTTAGGCCTTCCTGATGAGTATGATACTCAATATACTGGTGCTGGAGAAGCAGTTTCCTACTGGTCAATAATGGCAAGTGGTAGTTGGGCAGGTAAAATAGGTGGAAACGAACCTACTGGATTTAGCCCATATGCTAAAGAAATGTTACAAAGCCTACATGGTGGTAATTGGTTAAGTGGTACTACTGTAAATCTTGATGATATAACATCTGAAGGAATGGAATTAGTACTAGATCAAGCTAATGACAAAGGAACTAATAATGATGCTGTCAGAATCAATCTTCCTGATAAGGAAAATTCAGTTAATACTCCAACTAGTGGAGAATATGAATACTTCTCTGGAAGTGGAAATAATTTAGATAATTCCATGACTACTACTGTAGATTTAACTAATGCTACAAATGCTATATTAAACTTCAAAGCTTGGTATGATATAGAGCAAGATTGGGACTATGCATCAGTTAAAGTAAATGGTGAATCAATTCCTGGAAATATAACTACTGATGCCAATCCATATGATCAAAATCCTGGAAATGGTATAACAGGAAGTTCTAATGGTTGGGTAGATGCAGAATTTGATTTATCTGCCTATGCTGGTCAGACAATAGAATTAGAGTTTAATTATTGGACAGATGGTTATGTTGCTCTTCCTGGATTCTACGCAGATGATATTAATGTAACAGTAGATGATACTGTAATATTAAGTGATGATGCAGAGGGAGATTCTTCATTTACATTATCTGGATTTGCTAAAGATAATGGTAAATTTAATTCAAAGCATTACTACTTAGTTGAGTGGAGAAATCATGCAGGTGTAGATGAAGGTTTAGCTAATATCAGAAGAGGAGCAACTTTAATGAGCTACGATCCTGGTATGGTTGTTTGGTATGTAGATGAAAGCTATGACAACAACTGGACAGGAGCACATCCTGGAGATGGATATCTAGGTGTAGTAGATGCAGATCAACATGCAAATTATTGGAGTGATAAGAACGTAGGATCTACTAGATATCAAATTCATGATGCTGCATTTAATGTAGATAAATCAGAAAAAATGTTCTTAGATTATCCTGGCCAATTTACTATGAAGGATAACTTTACTAAGGCTAATGCTATATTTGATGATAGTAATGACTATAGTAATCCTGGGTTAGTTGATGCAGGTAGAAATATCCCTAATTATGGATTGAAAATAAGAGTTATCGGTGGATCAGAAGATAATTCAGTAGGTAAAATATTATTATTTAAATAAAATAAACTCACATAAACAGGTATGCTTTTAAGCATACCTGTTTTGTTGTGTAACATTATTCCTATTTTCTCAATATAGTATAGCATATATATAATTAGTATGTTATAATACATTTATAATTATAATAATAGGAGGAATAATGATGCATAAATATAGCTATATTAAATGGTTTAATGAAGTGAATAAAGATGATATACCAATAGTTGGGGGGAAAGGAGCTAATCTAGGGGAATTAACTCAAAGGGGAATAAATGTACCACCAGGCTTCTGTGTAACGGCTCAAGGATATGTTGACTTTATAGAAAATTCTAATATAAAAGAAAAAATGAATAATAAGTTGTCTCAATTAGACATACAAGATAATGATATGTTACACACTATATCTTCTGAAATAAGAGATATGATAATAAAATCAAAAATGCCAGAGGATATAAGAGAAGAGATCATCCATGGCTATACTGAGTTTAGCCATATAGTAAATAAGGAGAATCCTTTAGTAGCGATAAGAAGTTCCGCTACTGCAGAAGATTTACCTGAGGCATCCTTTGCAGGACAGCAAGATACCTACCTAGAGATTCATGGAATAGATGAGGTATTAAAGCATATAAAGAAATGTTGGGCATCTCTATGGACGGCTAGGGCTATATATTATAGAGAAAATCAAGGGTTTAAACATGAAGAGGTTGCATTAAGTGTAGTTGTTCAAAAGATGGTAAATAGCGGAAAAGCCGGGGTAATGTTTACCGCTAACCCTATAAACCACAATAGAAATGAAATAATGATAAATGCAAGTTGGGGCCTAGGAGAAGCAGTGGTATCAGGTATAGTTACCCCGGATGAATATATAATTGATAAAAACAGCTTAGGAATAGTAGAAAAAAATATAGCTAATAAGAAGACCATGGTTATAAAAAAGAAGGATACAGTAGGAACGGAAGAAGTTAAAGTAGCTCATGTATTAGGCGAAGACAAGGTGACGGGAGAATGTTTATCTGAAGAGGAAGTTATAAAACTAGCAAGAAGTGGATCTTTAATAGAAGCTATGTATAGAAGTAATCAAGATATTGAGTGGGCCTTTGATAAAGATACGAAGAAATTATATATACTACAGTCTAGACCAATTACAACATTAAAGGAGGAAGAGGAAAAGGTGAAAGTTGAAAAGAATACAACATTAAAGGTTCTTGCTAAAGGATTAGCAGCTGCTCCAGGAATTGGTTATGGTAAGGTTATTAAAATTAATAGTATAGATGAAATATCAAGGGTAAAAGAAGGGGATATATTAGTTACAGTAATGACCAATCCGGATATGGTTCCAGCTATGAGAAAGGCTAAAGCTGTAGTAACTGATGAAGGAGGAAGAACTTGTCATGCAGCTATAGTTTCCAGAGAACTAGGAGTACCCTGTATAGTAGGTGCTAATGATGCTACAGATCATTTAGAAGATGGAATGCTTGTTACAGTAGATGCTACTAGAGGAGTAGTATATGAAGGTAAAGTAATGGATGAAGAAGAGGAAGAAGCTACTAATGGGGGAGTAGATAAAAGCGCCTTTGATAGATTAGTAAATCAGCTTGCTCCTATAACAGGAACTAAAATATATATGAATTTAGGAGAACCTTCAATTATAAAAAAATATAAGGATTTACCCTTTGATGGTATAGGACTTATGAGAACGGAATTTATATTCTCTAATCTTGTGGGGGCTCATCCTATGTATCTATTAAAAACAGGACGACAAGATGTTGTTATAGATAAAATGGCGGAGGGTATAACTATGGTGGCTCAAGAAGTCTACCCAAAGCCCATAGTAGTAAGATTAAGTGATTTTAGAACTAATGAATTTAGAGGTCTAGAAGGTGGAGAAGAAGTAGAGCCTGTAGAAAGTAATCCGATGATAGGATGGAGAGGAGTTTCTAGATATATCTCTCCTGACTATGAAGAAGGGTTTAGACTAGAATGTAGAGCTATTAAAAAGGTTAGAGAAGAATATGGACTTATAAATGTTTATGTTATGTTACCTTTTGTGAGAACAATTTGGGAATTAAAGCAAGTAAAGGAGATAATGGCTTCAGAAGGGTTAGTCCAAGGAGGAAACTTTAAGATATGGATAATGGCAGAAGTACCTTCAGTGATTTTCCAAGCAGAAGAATTCGCTCAGCTAGTTGATGGGTTTAGTATAGGAAGCAATGATTTAACTCAATTAACCTTAGGAGCAGATAGAGACTCAGGAATACTAAATAGTATGGGATATTTTGATGAAAGAAATCCGGCAGTTAAAAGGGCCATATCAATGCTAATAAAAGCAGCTCATAAATATGGGAAAACAGTATCTATATGCGGTCAAGGGCCATCCCTATATCCAGAATTTGCTGAGTTTCTAGTTCAAGAGGGAATAGATAGTATGAGTATAAATCCAGATACAGTAGCCTATACAAGAAAGCTTGTGGCCGGGGTAGAGCAAAGAATAATCTTAAATAATATAAGAAAACAACATAATTAAAAGGGAGCCTTTTTGGCTCCCTTTTAATTATATATCTATGATAAAATAATATCAGAGAATGGGGTGAAGACGTGATTAATTATTTAAAGAAAATATTATTTTTAAAAATTATAATTGTATCTATACTTTTTTCTGCTGCTGTATTATATGAAAATGCAGGAGGAGAGAGATTAACGATTCTTGTAATATTATTTTTCTTATATGTGCTTAACGGAATTATTAGACTTAAGTTACAACATAAGAAAAATTTATACATATCTAGCTATATCTTTGATATAGTAATCATATTTTTATTAGAGAACAATTCTAGGTTTATGATTAATTATTTTATCCATTCTATATATTTGATATTAATTTTAGAAGTAACCCTTACTCTTAAACGAAAAAATGGTATTATAATAGGTTCAATCACAGCTTTTATATCATTGATTAAATACTTTTTTCTTATATATTATGATACTAGTGTAACCTATATTTCAGAGATGCTATTTTTTATGTTGGTTAATATATTTATATTAGTTGTGTCAAATTTTGCCCATAAAACAAGGGAAGAAAAAGAAGAAAAAGATAAAATATATAAAGAGTTATTAAAAGCCCATAAGAAATTAAAAGAGTACACAGAAGAAGTGGAACGTCTATCAAAAACTGAAGAAAGAAATAGAATAGCTAGAGATATACATGATGACTTAGGACATAATATGACAGCTCTTATTATGAAATTGGAAATGACCGAGCACATCTTAGAAGAAGATATAGAAGAGGCGAAAAATTTGTTATATTCTTCAAAAGAAATGGCTAGGAAAGGATTAAGGGATATCCGAAATGTTGTGGAAACTCTTAGAAGAGTAGATATTAATAACCTTAAAGAAATAGATAATCTTATAAAAGAATTTTCTGATCATACTAATGTGAAGATATATAGCCAGATAGATTGTAGTAAAATAGCATTAACAGAAGAAATAGAAGAAACATTATATAAATTGATTAAAGAATCACTCACTAATAGTGTAAGGCATGGTTTAGCCTCAGAGATAAACATCGAAATAAAATGTACAGATAAGGGAATAGGATTTAATATCAAAGATAATGGAATAGGAGCAGTCCAAATAAAAAAGGGATATGGAATAAGGGGAATGAAAGAAAGAATTGAGAAATTAGAAGGAGAGATATCATTTAAGTCAAATGATGGATTTGAGATAAAGGGATTTATCCCAGGGGAGGTTAAAGAATGATAAGGGTAATAATAGCTGATGATCAACATATACTTACTGAAGGATTACAGATGATACTAGGGAAAGAAAAAGATATAGATATCTGTGGTATTGCTCAAAATGGAAAAGAGGCTTATGATATGTGCAACCTCTATAAACCGAATATAATACTTATGGATATTAAAATGCCTATAATGAATGGTGTAGAAGCTACCAAAAAGATTAAAGAAAAATATCCTAATATTAAAATACTAGTTTTAACTACATTTAAAGATGATGAATACATATATGAGGCCCTTAGATACGGGGCATCAGGATATTTACTTAAGGATGCTTCTCCCGTGAAAATAGCAGAGGCTATAAGAACGGTATATGAAGGAGGAGCTTTAATACAATCAGAGGTTGCTGCTAAAGTTATAAATAAATTTTCTCAAATGGCTAATAACGAAGAGAAAAGAGAGTACAATCCGAAGCTAGATTTATTGACAGGAAGGGAAAAGGATATATGTAGACTTTTAGCTGAAGGTAAAAATAATAAAGAAATCTCTAAGGAACTATATTTAAGTGAAGGAACTGTAAAAAATCATATTACAAAAGTACTTAATAAGTTGGACTTACGAGATAGAACTCAATTAGCTATTTTTTCTATAAAGAACACTCTGTAGAATTAGACTACCAATGACCTATACTGACTGATCGATCTTTAAGACTCTTCACTATGTTCAGAATGACTATATTTTCGTCACTCTGAGATTGACGAAGTGTCTTTAAAAGTTAAGGTGATTGTTTAAGTAGTAATTGAGTTGTTTTTTATTTTGTGCAAAAAGTCATAGTTAGTCTCCATTAATCATGACCTTAGATAGAAGATAAAAACCTAATTATTATATAAAATATTAATATAAGATGGCGATGGAGGGATAGAAATGAAAAAAAATATATCAATATTTTTAATAGCTTTAATAATATTTAGTTTCACTGGATGTAAGGGTAGTGATTTAAAGAGTTATGGAGATGCAGTGGAAAAAACAAACTCGATAACAAAGGGTCAGATGGAATTGAATATGGATATGGATTTGGATATTAATACTCAGGGGATGACTGAAGAAGAATTAAAAGCAATGAATTACTTTAAAACCATGAAAGGAAAAATGAGAATAAAATTTGATGAAACAGAAAAGTTTATATCTCGAAATTACTTTAACTTTGGTGGGTTAGGATTTGATTTAGATGTATTTGGAAACGGAGAGGATATATATCTTCAAATGCCTATAATAGGTAAATATATAAACGTAAAGGAATTTGATGAAAATAAACAATCATCCCAAGAGAATGAGTTTATATCTGAAAACTCCAAAGTGAAAATCAGTGAGAAATGGGTTGGTTTCTTACAAGAGGATGATGTGTTTAGTGGCAAGAGCACAGTTATGGATACCCCTGATGGAGAAGTAAAGGTAACGGAGTACACAATTCAAATGGAAAAGGGAAAACTAAAAGAATTTGCTTCATATGTAATAAATACAGTAGCTAAAGATGAGAATTTTAGAAACAATTTAGCAAATCAAATCAATACTTCAAATGGAAATGAACAAGTAACTATCGATGATATCATTAATAATTCAGAAGAAATGATTGAGGGAGCAAATGTTGGAGCTTTTAACTATACTGCTTATGTAGATATAGATGGATATATAGTTAAAGAAGTTATTAAAGTGACTATGGATTCTAGTGATAGTGAAAAAATAAATAGTGCCACATTTAATATGAATATTAATAGGTGGGGGATAGAAAAGAAGCAAGAGTTTGATTTCCCTGATATTAATGAAGATAATATATTAAAGGAAAGTGAAATAGATCAAGAGATGCCATTTAATTTCGGAAACATAGATAAATAGGGGGTAATGGAATGACACTTTTAAAGGTAGAGAATTTAAAAAAGAGTTTTAAGGATGTAAATGCTGTTAATGATATAACTTTTCAGGTTAATAAAGGGGAGATATTTGGATTATTAGGACCAAATGGAGCTGGAAAATCCACTACCATATCTATAATATCCACCTTGTTAAACCCCACTAAAGGGAAGGTTTTTTATAGAGGAGAAGATATATTTAAAAATCCTAAGGCGATTCAAGAAAAAATGGGAGTGGTACCTCAAGAAATTGCTTTATATCCTACTTTAAAAGGATATGAAAATTTAAAATTTTGGGGAAATCTATATGGGTTAAAAGGAAATAATCTAAAGAAACGAATAGATGAAGTGGCAGATATAGTAGGGTTAAAGGATAAATTAAAAACTAAAGTAGAAAATTATTCTGGAGGAATGAAAAGAAGACTAAATATAGCAGCGGCTTTACTTCATGAACCTGAGATATTAATAATGGATGAACCAACAGTAGGTATAGATCCTCAATCTAGAAATCATATATTAGATACAGTATTAGAACTTAATAAAAAAGGTATGACTATCATATACACCAGTCATTATATGGAGGAAGTAGAGCTCTTATGTACTAGAATAAGTATAATGGATAAAGGACAAGTAATAGCTTTGGGAACTAAGGATGAATTAGTAAATATTATAAAGGGCCATAAGAAGATAGAGCTAACATTTGATAATATACCTCCTAATCTTTTAGATAAGCTAAAAATAATAGAAGAAGTTGAAGAAGTTGATAGTAAGGATAATATTATTATACTTACTATGAAAAATGGAGATATGGCCTTTAAAGATATATTAGATAAGGTGATGGGTACTGAAAGTAGTATACTTTCTATTGATATCAAAAAGCCAAGCCTTGAAGCAGTATTCCTTCATCTAACAGGAAGAGCCTTAAGGGATTAGGGGTGATGATATGAGAATATTAAGTATGATTATAAAGGATTTAAAAGTAATCCTCAGTGATAAAAAAGCTCTAGGCACTATTTTATTAATGCCAGTAATTCTAACTTCAATATTAAGTGCAGCATTGCAAGGAAATTTTGGAGGCGAAGATTTCACCAGAACTGTAGATATTGCAATAGTAAAAGAATATGATAAAGAAAAGGATAAGGAAAAGCTAAAAGATACTATGAGGGATATGTCTAACATGGTTGACTTAGAGATGGATATAGAAAATATGTTAGATGATAATCTAGATATGGAGAAAATATTTTTTGATGAGTTTTTGGGAAATGAAGATATAAAAAAATTTATAGATTATAAACTAACAGATAGAGAAAAAGCTATAAGTTTATTAAAGGATGGAGAGGTTGATTCAATAGTAATTCTTCCAGATAATTTTCTATATGATATGAATGTGAACTTTTTAACTACTTATCGAAATGAAATAGACATTAAAGTTGTTGGAGATCCTGATAAAAGTATATCTACACAAATAATAGAAAGTATAATGATGGGATTTACTGAAAATTTATCATCAATGATAATCGGAAAAAATGTATTTATTGAAAAAGCATTAGAAGAAGGCGGATCCTTCGATGTATTTAATAATTTGGATACAGTTATAGAGAATATTAGCGAGGAATTAGAAGAGAGTAGAGTAGTAGTTAAAAATATAACCATAGAAGGTAAAAAGCCTATATCAAGCTTTGGATATTATTCCATAGCTATGACCACGATGTTTATATTATTTTCTGCTGGATTAGGTGGGAGAGCTTTATTAGAAGAGAAAGATAATACTACTTATCAGAGAATGATAGTCTCGGGCACATCTAAAGCAGATATAATAGCGGGTAAGTTTTTTACGATATTCTCTTTAGCATTAATCCAAATAACAACTATGATAACCTTCTCTACATTTGTTCTTGGAGTGGATTGGGGGAATATAATAAATGTTGTAGCTATTAGTTTACTAGCTTGTTTTGCAGTAAGTGGTTTGGGGATTCTTATAAGCTCTCTTACCTTTAAATCTGGAAATTACAAGATGGCTAATGTGTTTGAAACGGTTATAATTCAAGGAATGGCTTTGGTAGGAGGAAGTTTCTTTCCTGTAGAGATAATGCCTTCCTTTGTTCAAAAACTAAGTTTGTTATCAGTAAATGGATTAGCATTAAAGTCTTTTCATAAAGTAATGATGGGGTATGAATTTAAGCTTATATGGAAATATCTTCTTTCCTTATTTGGTATAGGAGTATTATGTATAGCTATCACCCTTTATGTATTAAAAGAAAGGGGGAGAGTAAAGAATGCTTAGTGTAATAAAACTTAGACTATTAAAAATGAAACAAGAATATCCTGTGATACTTTTTCTTACTCTTATGGCATTAGGACTTACTTTTATATTTGGTAAAAGCATGGGGGAATATAGACCTTCAGTGATAGTTGTAGATCAAGACAATACTGAGTATTCTCAGAAGGTAATAGAGAAGATAACAGAGGAAAACCCCTATAAGTTTCAATATATGAATTATGATGATGCTATATCTGAAGTAGAAGAATATAAATCCATAGCAGCCATAGTCATAGAAGAAGGTTTTGAAGATAGTATAGAAAATAAAAACTCTCCTAAAGTGGGAATCTTAAAGATTAAAGATGATTTAGATTCTATCACTCTTAAAAATGCACTGGAGAGTAACATATCTAGAATGATAGGAGATATAAGGTTATCCTCTGTTATCGTAAATGAACTAGATAAAAGTATTAATATAGAAAATAAAGAAAAAACATTTGATTCTACCTATAAAAAGATAAGTGAAGCATGGAAATATAGAAAACCAATCAAAGTTACAAAGGATTTTATTGATTCTTCTGGAGAAGGATTTGATCAAATGAATCATGCTCTTATAGGTTTTTCAATATTTTTCTCTACCTATACTATGGTATTTGGAATAGGTACTATACTGGAAGATAAGCAGAATAATACCTGGAGTAGAATGCTAGTATCTCCAGTTTCTAGAGGGAAAATATTAGGAGGTACATTTATTACTACCTATGCTACTGGAGCATTACAATTGATAGTATTAATATTTGGAGGGAAATACCTCTTCAATGTAGATTGGGGAAATAGCACATTAGGCATATTAACTATAGGAGCAGCCTTTGTATTTGCTGTTACCTGTTTTGGGTTATTACTTTCAGGAATAGTCAAAACTCATCAACAATTAGCAGCTATGACTCCTGTTATTCTTACTAGTACTGCTATGCTTGGAGGAGCTATGTGGCCTTTAGAAATAGTGAATTCAAAAATAATACTTTTCTTAGCAAATCTTACACCTCAGAAGTGGGCTATTCAAGGAATGGAGCAAATAGTCACTTATGGAAAAGGATTTAATGTAGCCATAATTCCAAGCCTTATATTGCTCTTAATGGGATCTATATTCCTATCGGTAGGAGTGTTTGTCATAAATGAAAAATAGGATATAGAAGGATAGCAAATAACCAAAAGGTTATTTGCTATTTTTATGCTATAATAAAGTATAATAGTAAAAATGTGGGAGTGGGGGATATGGGGAGAAGATTTAAAAAGAAGTGGATATTTAATAGCATTATCTGGATATTGACTTTGGGATATTTTGGATATCTTTACATGGATACTACAAATGAGTATATAGAAATAAATAGTATTCCAGAAAATGATATATATTTATATGAAGAGAAATTAGATAAGGAATTTAAATCTATTCATTCTGGTGTATTAAAATATAAAACTAGGGAATATAGATATTATTGGCATACTGAAGACAATCAAAAAGAAAATCCACCTATCTTAGAAATAAAAAATAATGGAGGAAATGAAGAATTACACATTACATTTAAAGATGATTTATATAATAAAGGGGATAAATTACACTCCATAATAAATTTAAATACAAGAGAAAGAATAGACAGATATGAAAGTGATGTGTATTTAAAAGCTGGAGGTGTGCCTATAGCTATAAGTGTAGATTATACTAATGAAATTGGCATTGAATCGAAGACGGACACAGATAATTTAGAGATTATTTATTTAGAGAAAATAAAAGAATATGATTATTTTATAATTAGAAATAATAAGAATGAAAAAAATCCTCTTAACTTTTTAGTGAGAACAGAATTTGGTAGAGTACAGAATATAGTAGAGTTACCTAAAGGAGCTATATATAAAGATCATAAGACATCACCATATGAAATGTATATGGCAATAAACTTTACTCGGGAATTAAAGAAAGGAATAATTAAAAATTCTATTAGTATAATTGAGTTACAAGATCATGACCATACAAAGTTATTGACAGGGCAAATGAATAATGAGTTGAATGTGGGAGAATTTAGTTATTTTATTTCTGATTATAGATTTGTAGACAATAGAAAATTTTTAGTAATCAAACCTAATTCTGAAAAAATATATTTTGAACTAGACCCTCAAAGGAATCACTTAGATGATTTAAATCTTGACAAAAATGAATAGTTTATATATCATTAATCAATAATAGTATATAAGAATATAAATGCTATGAAGGGAAGAGTAGATTAAGAATCTATCTATAAGAGAGCCAGGTTAGGTGAAAGCTGGTGATAGAGAATTAGTTGAATATGGCCCCTGAGCTTCATGATTGAAAATAAGTAGGTCATGACGGTATTGTATCCGTTAATTATACAAGGTTTATACATAAACCTATGGAGGCTTAAATTGAGAGATTTAAGCAAACTAGAGTGGTAACGCGAATTCAACCTTCGTCTCTATATAGAGATGAAGGTTTTTTTATTTTAAATTTTTATTGTAGGAAAAAATATTAAGGAGGTTGTAAAAATGGCAGATAAGAACACTTTTTATATCACCACACCATTATACTATCCCAGTGCGAATCTAACTATAGGTCATACCTATACCACGGTAGCAGTAGATGCATTGGCTAGGTATAAGAGATTACAGGGTTATGATGTAAAGTTTTTAACAGGGACAGATGAGCATGGACAAAAGATAGAAGAGGTAGCAAAGAAGAAAGGATTAAAGCCAAAAGAATATGTGGATGGAATAGTAGCAGACATCAAGAAACTTTGGGGACAATTAGACATTACCTATGATATTTTCATCCGAACAACTGATGACTATCATGAAGAAGCAGTAAAAAAAATATTCCAAAGGCTATATGATCAAGGAGATATATATAAGGGAGTATATGAAGGATATTATTGTACTCCTTGTGAATCCTTCTTCACTGAAAGTCAACTAAATGAAGGTAAATGTCCAGACTGTGGTAGAGAGGTTCATACTGATAGGGAAGAAACATATTTCTTTAAATTATCAAAATATCAGGATAGAATTCTTAAACTATTAGAAGAAAATCCAGATTTCTTACAACCAGAGTCTAGAAGAAATGAAATGATAAACAATTTCTTAAAGCCTGGATTAGATGATTTATCAGTAACTAGATCATCCCTTGATTGGGGTATCAAGGTTCCCTTTGATGAAGAACATGTTATATATGTATGGACAGATGCATTAAGTAATTATATAACAGCTTTAGGATACTTAAGTGATGATGATAGTGACTATAAAAAGTACTGGCCTGCAGATATACACTTTGTAGGAAAAGAGATAGTAAGGTTCCATACTATTATATGGCCAGCTATACTTATGGCATTAGGGGAAGAGTTACCTAAGCAAGTATTTGCTCATGGATGGATATTATTTGATAATGATAGAATGTCAAAATCTAAAGGAAATGTAGTATATCCTGAGCCAATCATAGACTTATATGGAGTAGATGCTCTTAAATATTTCTTATTAAGAGAATTTACCTTCGGGCAAGATGGCTCCTTTACTAAAGAAAAATTCATGAATAGATTAAACTCTGATTTAGCCAATGACTTAGGAAATCTAGTAAGTAGAACAGTTGCTATGATTGATAAATATAATGGTGGAATTATACCTGAAGCTAAGGAAGAAGGAGAGTTTGATGACCAGCTTAGAGGATTAGCAATATCTACTCCTACTATGGTAGATAGTCATATGGACAAACTAAAATATAGCAATGCCCTAGAAGAGGTATGGAAGCTAATCAGTAGAACGAATAAGTATATAGATGAAACTGCTCCTTGGGTATTAGCTAAGGATGAGGATAAAAAGGATAGACTAGATACTGTGTTATATAACTTATCAGAATCTATCAGAATAATATCTGTTCTTATAAGACCATTTATGGAGAATACATCTAATGATATATGGAAACAATTTGGAATTGATAAAAGTGAAATGACCACATGGGAATCGTTATCTGACTGGGGAAGACTTAAGTCAGGATTAAATGTAAGAAAATCTAAGCCTATGTTTCCAAGGTTAGATGTAAAAGAAGAAATAGAAAAGTTAGATGAAGAAAATCAAAAACTAATAGATAAGAGAAAAGGTGTTAAAAAGGAGGAACCAAAAGTGGAAGAAAACTATATTACTTTAGATGATTTTGATAAATTAGATCTTAAAGTAGCTGAAATAATAAATGCAGAAAAACATCCAAATGCGGATAAGCTTTTAGTATTTAAGTTAAAAGTAGGAGAAGAAGAAAGACAAATAGTATCAGGAATTGCAGAAGCATATGAGCCAGAAGAGTTAATAGGTAAGAATGTGGTTATAATAGCAAACCTTAAGCCTATAAAGCTTAGAGGAGTAGAGTCTCAAGGGATGATATTGTCAGCAGAAAAAGGAAAAGCATTATCACTACTTACAACATTAGAAGATATTGATAGTGGAGCAAAGGTAGTATAGTTAAAAACGAGGACAATTGTCCTCGTTTTTTAATGGCTCTACCCCTTATTCTTGTTTAATGTTATAATAGTAATATTAAATAAACCATGAGAGTTGGGGAGGATAATTATGGAAAGCACATATTTTGTTCTGACTTTTTTAGTATTGGTCTTTGCGGTTGTAAGTTTTCTTAAAGATAGAGCTAATACTAAATTAGGAGGAAAAGTATTATATAAAGGAAGAAAAGAAGGTAAGACTGTAACAATTATTAAATGGATTCTATTTTCTATAGCAATTATATATATATTATATGGAGCATATAATGCAGTAAAAGGCGGAAGTATAATGGCGGGAATGGATATAGGAGTATTTATCGCTGTATACTTTATATTCTTTGCAAATTACTATACAAAACCTTTAATGTTAGTTGAAGAAGGTGTTGTAAAATATAATAGTTTTATTCGCTGGAAGCATATAAAAGGATATGAATTTAAAGATACTAATGGGGAAAAATATAAACTTATATTAAGATATAAGAGACCTAGTGAGATGAAGATTAAGAAACTAATTATAGACGTATATAATAAGGAAGAAATAACTAAAGTATTGAAAGACAAGGTAATAAGAACAAAAGTATAAAATTGCTTTATTTGTTAATAGAAATGGCACACAATTTGTTGTAACTTAAATATAACAAGGTCAGTCATCCTTAATGGAATGAAGGATCTTGTTTTTTAAATAGCTTAAAGGCATTCTTCATATTTTAAATAAATACCCACAGGGTAATAATATAAAAGAATGAAATGAGGAGGAGAGTTTAATGTTAATAGATAGTCATGCCCATTTAGATGGAAGTAGATTTGATAATGATAGAGAAAAGATTATACAGAATTTTAAAGAAGATGGTATAGAACTAATAGTAAATCCAGGAGCAGATGTAGCTACCTCAGTAAAGGCTGTATCTCTTGCTAAAAAACACAAGAATATTTATGCAGCAGTAGGAGTACATCCCCATGAAGCTAAAACAATGGATGAAAACACTATTGAAATATTACGGGAATTAGCTACAAATGAAAAGGTAGTAGCCATAGGTGAGATCGGATTAGACTATCACTATGACAATTCTCCTAGAGAAATCCAAAAAAAGTGGTTTAGGGAGCAGATAAAGTTAGCTAAAGAACTAGACCTTCCAATAATAATTCATGATAGAGATGCCCATGAGGATACATATAATATACTTAAAGAAGAAAATGATGATAGATTAAGAGGAATTATGCACTGTTATCAAAGTTCACTAGAAATGTCCCAACAATTTATAGATTTAGGCTTTTACATTTCTCTTGCTGGACCAGTGACATTTAAAAATGCTAAAACTCCAAAAGAAGTAGCAGAAGGAGTGCCTTTAGATAAGCTACTAATAGAAACGGACTCTCCATATTTAACACCCCACCCTCATAGAGGAAAAAGAAATGAACCAGCCTATGTTAGATATGTAGCAGGAATGATAGCAGAATTAAAGGGAATATCCTATGAAGAGGTAGCAAAAAAAACTGCAGAGAATGCTAAGAAGATATTCAATATAAAATAGAGTGAGACAGAGGGACGGTTCTCCTGTCTCACTTTTCGCATAGTTCGACAAAAAGGGACCCGCAAACTAGAGCAAAGTATAATAGAAGTAACACCATTACCTTCACCTCATATAATGGTAATAGATATATGAAAATTACCCTTCAAGGAGATGAGTTAATGGAAAAAGATAAAAAGCCTTACCCCAAACCTATGCCAGAAGAAGAATATGAATATCCAAAGATGCCTAAACGGCCTTATAAGCCTGACAGATTACCTATAGAAGAGAAACCTATGAGACCAAGCCCACCTCAGAAGCCATATCCTGAGCAAAAGCCAAGTCCTCAACCAAAACCAATGCCAAAGCCATGTCCACCACAAATACCTAGTGAACATCCTATAAAAAGACCAATGCCAATGCCGAGACCTATGCCACAACCAAGACCAATGCCAGAAATGCCTATGGATATGAATCCTTTGGCAATGAGACTTTGTCGTTGTATAATGGAATGTATAGAAGAGGTATTAGGTGAAGAAATGTACCAAGATTGTAGACCAATGCCAAGACATATGCCAATGCCAAGACCTGAGATGGAACTGCCGGAGATGACCATTCCTCCGAATGGATGTGTACCAATGTATCCAATGTGTCCCTATCCAATGATGCCTAGTATGGATGATTGCATGGAAGATATTGAAGAATTAGAAGATATGGAATATATGGAATATATGAGACCAATGTATCCTATGTATCCAAATTACCCAAGGTACTAAAACATATACAAAAAAAAGAAGGATTATTTCAAATAATCCTTCTTTTTTTTAGTTTAACTGAATAATAATGTGTATAATGGCAAGAATTATTACCTGTAGTTAATATTTTTGTTTACCTTTGGTGGAATAGGATATATAGGTATTATGGGGTTGGTTATAGGCCAAAAGTCCTATAGGATTTGACAAAAGAGAAAATACCTAATATACTACTTAGGAATCAAAGAAATGGAGGTTAGAAAATGCATACTATATTGAAAAACAAGAAATGGCTTTTAGCCATGGGTACTGTTTTCGCCATTGCATTATTTTCCTTCGTCCTGCATAACAATTCATTTGCTGAAGTAAAATTAACTGTAGACAATGAGACGAAAACAATTAAAACGGCAAGTGATACAGTAGAGGAATTTATTGACGAAAATGACATATATATTGGTGATTCAGATTACATCAATTTAAACAAGGACGAGAAATTGGAAAAGGGTATGGAGGTAATAATTAAACGCTCCACACCGGTAACTATTAAGATTGGAAATCAATCAATCACAAGAAAAACATATAAAAATACAGTAAAAGACATACTTAATACTTTAGATATTGAATATGATGTGAATGATAGGGTTGAGCCAGGGTTAAGCACAACCTATGAGAAAAACATGGTGATCAATCTTACTAGAGTAGAGAAAAAAGAAGTGGTTGAAGAAGATAAGATACAATATAATACTATGTATAAGGACAACAAGAGTTTAGATCTTGGGAAAACAAGGGTTGCCCAAGAAGGATCTGAAGGAGTTAAAGAAATAACTAAATCTCAGGTTTTTGAGAATGGTAAGCTAGTAAAAGAAGAAGTGGTTTCAGAGAAAGTTGTTAAAGAACCTGTTAACAAGATTGTCGAAAAAGGTAAGAAACCTATAACCGTAGCATCAAGGGGTAAAAAAACGACTCCTAAAACAACACGTCCTAAAGCTACAACTTCTAGATCCAGTACTAAAGGAAGTAAAACAATAACAATGACAGCAACTGCTTATAATCTACAAGGTAATACAGCATCTGGTGTACCTTCTGGTCCAGGAAAAATTGCAGTTGATCCATCTGTTATACCTTTAGGAACAAGATTATATATCGAATCATTAGATGGTTGGGGTGACTATGGATATGCAGTAGCTGCGGATACAGGATCAGCTATTAGAGGTAATAAAGTCGACTTATTCTATACAAGTGAAAATACATGTCTAAGATTTGGTAGAAGAAAAGTAAAAGTTCATATATTAGATTAATTAGGGCGGATATTTCCGCTCTTTTTATTTTCACGATATGTTATAATTATCATAGTTCCATTGAATAGGAGTGTTCGAATGATAAAGGAAGTAATAGTAGTAGAAGGTAAAGATGATGTATCTGCATTAAAAAAAGCAGTGGATTGTGAAGTGATAATAACAGGAGGATTTGGGTATCCTGATGACCTTATAGAAAGAATAAAGCTTGCTCAGAAAAATAGAGGAACTATAATACTTACAGACCCAGACTTTGCAGGGGAAAAAATAAGAAATTATATATCTAGTAGAGTAAAAGGTTGTAAGCATGCTTTTTTGCCTAGAGATAAAGCTATACTAGATGGTGATATAGGAATAGAGAATGCTAAACCTGAAGATATAATAGAAGCTTTAAAAGGAGCAAGATTTGAATCCCAACAAAAAAGAAATGAATTCACAAAAAGTGATTTACTTAGGAATGGACTTAATGGTGGTGAAGATGCTTCCTATAGAAGAGACTTTTTAGGAAAAATATTGGGAATAGGATACTGTAATTCAAAACAATTTTTAAAAAGGCTAAATAATTATGGAATTACAAGGGAAGAATTTAATAAAGCAATAGAAAGGATGAATGACAGAGATGAATAATATTGATAGACTACATTCTCCTAAGGTTATGAAAGATATCCTATCTAAGTATGGATTTCGTTTTTCCAAAGGATTAGGTCAGAACTTTCTAATTGATGGAAATATCTTAGATAAGATATGTGATGGAATAAATTTGGGTAAAGAAGACGAAGTAATAGAAATTGGTCCTGGTATAGGTACATTAACTCAAGCATTAGCCGAAAGATCTAAGAAGGTAGTAGCTATAGAAATAGATAAAAAGCTTATCCCTATATTAGGAGATACATTATCCTCTTATGATAATGTAGAAATAGTTAATAGTGATGTACTTAAACTTGACCTAAATGAATTAATAGAAGAAAAATTCGAGAATAAAAAGGTAAAATTGGCAGCAAATCTCCCATATTATATAACAACACCTATTATAATGAAACTTCTAGAAGATAAAGTTAATCTAGAAAGTATAATAGTAATGGTACAAAAAGAAGTAGCAGAGAGAATGCAAGCTTCACCAGGAACAAAGGCTTATGGAGCTTTATCTATTGCAGTTCAATACTATTGTAATCCAGAAATAGTTACTATTGTTCCTAAAAATGTATTTATTCCAAAGCCTAATGTGGATTCAGCCGTAATAAGGCTTGATGTATATGATAAACCTAAGGTAAAGGTAAAGGATGAAAAATTATTTTTTAATGTAGTTAAAGGAGCATTTTCTCATAGAAGAAAAACTCTATTGAACTCTTTAAGTGCTAGTGGTATAGGAGTAAGTAAAGATCAAATAAAAGACATGTTAGATAACTTAGGTATAAAAGAGAATATCAGAGGAGAAAAGCTATCTATAGAAGATATGGGAAGGCTTTCGGATATGATATATGAATTAAATAATAAATAATTAATAGAAGATGTCTATCATCTTCTATTTTTTTGTGAACTATTTTAGAATTCCTACATATAATATTAATAAGGATTTGAAAGGGGGGTAAAGATGAGTAGTCTTAAATATTTAAGGAAGTTTATAATATTAGAACCAACAGAAACTAGAAATAAGATAAAGGGATATTCTAAGATTGAAATAAGAGATGGTAGAGGGAAATTAGAAATTAATTTAGATGGAATATCTGATGTTAACAAAGGATATGATATTTTTCTATTAACAGAAAAAGGATTAAAATCAAATGTAGCTAGATTTGGTACAATATATGATACTGGAAATGGAAAGGCTTTTTATAAAAATGACTTTAATCCTAAAAATGTACTAAAATCAGATAAAAGTATAGATGATTATAATATAGTAGCTGTGAAGCATTCAGATAGCGAAATATTATATGGATTTATACATAGAGAAGAGAAAGGCAAGGATATAAAATCATTATTAGTAGAAGATGATAGTAAAGAAGAGAAAGAAGAAAAATATGTTGAAGAAGTAGATATTGAAGAAGAACAAGAGCATGAAGATGAGTTTACTTTAGAAGTTAATCTTCATACTGAAGTTGGAGAAGAGGTTGAATCTAAGAAAGAAGAGAAAGAATTAGAAGAAATAGAAGAACAAGAACATGAAGATAAGCTTACTTCAGAAGTTAATCTTTATACTGAAGTAGAAGAAGAGAAAGAAGAAGTAGAGGATGTTGAAGCTAAAGTAGAAGAAGAGAAAGAAGAAGTAGAAAAAGATGTTGAAGCTAAAATAGAAAAAGAGGTAGAAATTGAACAGGCAGATGAAGAAACCGAAGAATCTCATCATGAAGTTGAACATGATGATAAAGTTAATTTAAAAGAGAAAATTAAATATGAAGAAACTACAGAAGGGTTAAATTATCCAAGTGCTGATGATAATATAGAAGATTATTATTTGGAAAAATCTCAGAAAGACTTAGAAGAATATAAAAAATATCAACAATATAAATCTAGAGAAAATATAGATAACTATAATAACGAGTACGGTTACTCAATAAATAATAATTCTGAAGAAAATATTAATAATAAAATGGATAGTTATTCCCTAAACATATTAAACTATTTTAATGAAGTAGAACCTTTTAAAATAAACTTGAATGAATATAGATTTTGGGAAATAACTGAAGACAGTGTTAATATAAGAAGAGGATTTTTACCATACTACAATTATGTGGTTAATATGCATTACCCTTATACTATAATGAATAGAATGAGCACATCCTCCAGACAGATAAGAAAATATAAACACTATCTTTTTGGGGTAGTAGCAGAAAATGATAGGGATGTAAAACATTTTGTATATGGAATACCTGGAAAGTTTTCTAGACAAGAACAACCTTATCGGGGTATGTCAGGATTCACTACATGGTTAGAGAGATCTGATTCAAACAAGGATAACAAACTAGGATATTGGCTAATACATATTGATGCCAAAACTGGAAGAATAGTAACTCCTCTAAGGCCTACTAACCCTTTAGAATAATCAATTTGAAGATATTTGGTTAATAAAAATGATTAAAAAGAAAAAATTAAGGGTATTATAGAAATATTAAATAGGTTATAATATAACTATAGAATATTTCTATAAGGAGGAATTTTAATGGCAAATGTAACTATTTATACAAGTAATACGTGACCTCATTGCACAACTGCAAAGCAGTACCTTTCGGAGAAAGGTGTAGAATATAATGAGAAAAACGTTCAAACTGATCCATCTGCAAGAAAAGAGCTTATTCAAAAGGGGTATATGGGAGTACCAGTAATCATAGTTGATGGAGAAGAAATGGTAGGATTCGATAAAAATAGA
>NZ_WSFT01000046.1 GCF_016820655.1 Anaeromonas frigoriresistens | reverse complement strand
ATTCGCTATTAATTTAACCGATTCGTTTTCATATGTGGTTACTTTATCTGTAGTTAGGCTTATGCCATCTACCGATGAAAATGTACTATCTGTATTAGCTACAACCATATGTTGTGGATATAGGAATATAATAATTATCAAAATAAATAGATATAATCTTCTTAACATTTTCTTTGCCCCCCTCTCATATAAAAACCACAATACTTTTATTAAATAAAGTTCTAATACTCTACTTACTAAAGTTTAGTCTATCATATATCATTATTTAAGTTAAGTATGTTCATAGTCCTATTTCCCATTATATTATCCTCTGAATTTTTACTAAATTAAACTCAGTAATATTTATTTTTGTATAAAAGTATTAATACAATGAACTTCAACCTCTTTCGTTAATACTTGATTGATTTTATAAATTAATTAGTTGTTTCATTATGATAAGTTTTTTCAATATTATTTCCATTAGTTATTAAAAGTGATATTTTTTTATATCTCGATATTTAATATGATATATTTTGCTTTAGACTTAAAATAATTCTATTAATAACTACCATTAGATATTATTAAGTGTATACTGTGTAATTGAAGGAGCTAACTCTTATTAGAGAAAAGTTTATTAATGTTAAAAATTTTATATGAATTAACCAAATCTTTACGATATAAGTATGACATCAAAAGTATTACTACTCCTCCTAATAAGAGATTCAGATAAAAATTAGAATTCACAACAGAGTACATTGCATATACAGATATAATAAATATCATAAAATATATTTTCTTAAGACCAAAGTTAACATTGTAGTAAACTAAAGATATTTGAGTTCTTAAAGTAAAAAATACTATATAAGAAAATGCTGTAGATATAGATGCACCTATTGCACCATATTTAGGCACTAATAACCAATTTCCCATTATATTTATTAAACAAGAGGTAAGCGCTATCAGTATATGCCATTTTGGTTTCTTATAAAAGTTGATCCCTATAACAGTAGTTTCGGATATAGTATACATTACAGGCATAAATACTAAAAAAGGCATTATATTAGCAGCCGCTTTATATTCCCTTCCTAATAAATATATAATTATATCTTTACCTGCTATACTGAATATAGCAACTAAAAACAGAAAAAAAGAAATCATTCGTGTTATTTTTTCATAAAAATGTTTATCATCTGGATTGTTTTCAAACCTCTCATAACAAACTGGTGTCCAAAATGTAGAAAAAGTAACTTTGAGAATATTTAATAATGCTACAATTTTAAATGCTGCAGCATAAAGTCCTAGCTCATCAAAGCTACTCCATTGTTTTATAGCAATCTTATCAAAAGATTGAAATAACCAAGTTATCAGCATTGTTAAAACTAAAGGTGATCCATAATGCAGTATGTCTTTAATATTATGTGTTGTTTGAGATGATCGCAAATTCCTTATATTCCAGTATTCAGATTGAGAAATAATTGATATTATAGTTAAAAGAAATAAATTTATAACTGTTGAATATATAATTATTTCATATTTAGCTCCCAAAAAGTGATATAAAATTAGTATTATTATCAAGCTTAATAATCTATTTAATATCTCTAAAATGGAAAATAGATTACCTTTTTGCTGCATCCTAATAACTAAAGTCCCATACCTATATAATACTTGAATTATAATACCTATAATAAGCACTACTAATACATTAAAATTATATTCTTCAAATAAAAATACTGATACCCTCTCACTAAACAAAAGGATAACTAATGATACTACTACAGTTAAAAGTAACGGTATCTTTATACAGTTATAGAGTAAAGAACCCCTTTTATCTTCAACTTCTTCATAAAAAAACCTAACAAAGGATTGGTCTGTTCCAAATATGATAAATATCATAGAAATATTTAATACCAGTGTAAACATAGAGGCTTTACCAAAATCTTGAGGCGACAATATCCTTGTTGTAATCATTGTTCCTACAAAACCAATTACTAGTCCTATCCAACTCCCATAAGAAAATGATAGGAATTTTTTCAATAAATTATCTTTCATAAAATTATTTCCTTCTATAATAATTCTTTATTTTTTCCACTACGTATAGAGTATCTTTTTCTTTCATTCTATAATATAGTGGCAATCTTATAAGTCTTTCGCTTTCTTTAGTTGTATATATATCTTCACCACTAAATTGCCCATATTTCATACCCGCTACAGAACTATGCAATGAGATATAATGAAATACAGCTAATATATCATTCTCCTTAAGATATTCAATTAAATCAGTTCTTTCTTCCATATCTGAACACTTAAGATAAAACATATGAGCATTATGTTCACAATTATCAGGTATATACGGCAACTCTATATATCCTCTATCTTCTAGTTCTTTTAATCCATTATAATATAATTCCCATGTGTTCAATCTATTAGTATTTATCTCATCCGCTTCTTCTAATTGAGCATAAAGATATGCAGCATTTAATTCACTAGGTAAGTAAGAACTTCCCATATCTACCCAAGTATATTTATCAATTTGTCCTCTGAGAAATTTACTTCTATTAGTGCCCTTTTCTCGAATTATCTCTGCTCGTTCAATAAATTTCTTGTTTTGTATAGAGATAGCTCCTCCTTCGCCCATTGTGTAGTTTTTAGTCTCATGAAAACTGTAACAACCAAAATCTCCAATAGTTCCTAATGACTTCCCTTTATATGTGGACATCACACCTTGAGCTGCATCTTCAATTACGAAAAGATTATGTTTACTTGCAATATCCATTATTTTATCCATCTCACAAGCAACCCCTGCATAATGAACTGGAATAATAGCTTTCGTTTTATCAGTAATTGCTTCTTCAATTAAATTCTCATCTATATTCATTGTATCCGGCCTTACATCTACAAAAACAATCTTTGCTCCTCTTAACACAAAGGCATTAACTGTCGAAACAAATGTATAAGAGGGAACAATAACTTCATCTCCTGGTTGTATATCAATAAGAATAGCTGCCATTTCCAATGCATGTGTACAAGAAGTAGTCAATAATGCCTTTGGTGTTTTAAAGTTATTTTCAATCCAAGAATTACACCTTTTAGTAAAGGGGCCATCTCCACATAATTTATGATTATTGATAATAGCTTCTTTTATATATTCTTCTTCTTTCCCAATATAGGGTGGTATATTGAAAGGGATCATCCCTATTCCTCCTCTTCTATATAGAAACATCCTACTACTGTTTAATTTATATTTGGCTTAATATCTAAATTATCATTTAGGTATTCTATTTCATATTTTAACATATCTTTTTTTCTATCTTTTACAATCTTTGCAGGTATACCAAAATATATTTTCCAAGGTTCCGTAGATTTTGTAACCATAGACATAGCTCCAACAGAGCAACCTTCTGATAAATTGACTCCAGGAAATATAATACTATTAGCTCCTACTATCACATGTTTGCCAATCAATATTTCTTTTTTTGTTTCTTTTTTATATTTACTTGGTATAGTAGGATTCGTTAGAGTTTTACCTGTATAATCATCTGATTGAGTAAATACATTAACTCCATAAGCCAGGCCAGAAAAGTCTTCCATGATTATTCCTTTTTCCCCTCCTGCTACATTGCAAAATACAGCTATATGAACATTCTTTCCTATATTTACATTTCCAGATATAACACAAAAATCATCGATCCTAGAATTATCATCAATAGAGATACATTCTGGATTATATATACTAGCTTTATTACTCAACTTTACATTTTTTCCGATATACTTAAAACCCATTTGTTTCAGTTCTCTTTCACTATAAAAACCCATTTCTTGCTCCCCCTTTCAAACTAAATTGTATTACTCTTCAAATATTTTCCTTAAATCTTCTTTTAACTTTCTTTCAGAAAAAATTTCTTTTACATTATTTATATTTCTTACCCTTTTTTCTGTATCTAGTTCCTTATACAAACAATCAAAGCTTTTATTAGAACTAAAGACTGTAAGTCCATGTTCCAAACAGAAGTCCCATGAAGTAATATTATTTTTTATATAGACCTTTTTACCTAATCCTAATAAAGTAATAATATTGCCCATGGCTTGTTGTCTATCATGATTAAATATTGCAATGTCTATCTTGGATAGTAATTCCAAATATTGATTAAAAGGCAAAAATTCTAATAAAGGATTAAATTTACGTCCAAATATTCTTTCACCTTCTTTTATCACTTGATTCCTATATTCTATATTTCCATAGGAAAGCGGACATATTATTTCAATATTATCATTTTTATACTTTTCCAGCTTTTTAAAAATTTCTAAATGATTATTGCTTAAATTAGCAGAGTTACCTATTTGTATATATTTTTTATCACTATCTTTTTTAACTTCACTTATATTATATTCTTTATATAAATTGCTTGGATACATAAAAGAAAAAAGAAACTTGCCCTTAGCTCCATACCACTTTTTTGCTAACTCATAATCACCCTTAATATGAGTTATTATCCCCCTCATATTCCTTATAACAAAAGTTCTAATTAATTCATAGAAATTAGATTTCATAGATTTTTCTCTGTGCTTATAATAATATAAGTCACCTCCCCAAGCTACCCAGTATGATTTTTTTAGTAGCCACGGTTGAAAAAAAAGAATCACTAATAGCAAAGGGGAAAACAGCCCATGTATTATTATTTTTTCAGCCTTATACATATCTTTAATTAAATTTAAGCTTTCAAATCTTTCTATGAATTCAATATTTCTTCTACTAGTTTTTACTTTTCTTATATCATTACCTAGATGATAAAAAAAGTGATCTTGCTCATTAAAATTTTTATTTACAAAATCTATATACGGCTCTGAAAATTTTTCATTTGTATTCTTAAAGATATGAATAATTCTCATAATTACCTATCCTTATACATTTTCTCATAATAGTTTTGATAATCTCCTGATACTACATTTTCTACCCACTCAGCATTTTTCAAATACCAAATAATAGTCTTTATAATACCATCTTCAAATTTAGTTTCTGGATACCATCCTAACTCATTTTTAATTTTAGTTGGATCTATAGCATACCTTTTATCATGTCCTTTTCTGTCTTTAACATATCTTATTAGATCATAGTTAATATTAGATATATCTGTTTTAAGTCTCGTCTTATATTCAGGTTTACTAGACATTAAATCATTTATTATATCTATTATAAGCTTCACAATTTCTATATTTTGCTTTTCATTATGTCCACCTATATTATACACTTCTCCTAATTTTCCGTCATTAAGCACCATATCTAAAGCTTTACAATGATCTTCAACATATAACCAATCCCTAATATTTGTTCCATCTCCATAAACTGGCAATTCTTTCCCTTCTAAAACATTCTTTATAATTAATGGAATTAGCTTCTCTGGAAATTGATAAGCTCCATAATTATTAGAACATCTAGTAATTTTTGCAGGAAATTTATATGTCTCAATATAAGCTTGGACAATTAAATCCGCACTAGTTTTAGAAGCTGAATATGGTGATCTTGGATTTAATGGAGTATTTTCTGTGAAATATCCAGTATCTCCTAAACTTCCATATACTTCATCTGTTGATACTTGTAAAAATTCAACTCCTCCTATATATATGTCCTCTCCTATAGTCCATGATTTTAGTGCAGCATCTAAAAGGTTTTGTGTTCCTAATATATTTGTTTCTAGAAATAATTGTGGGTTTTCTATTGACCTATCAACATGTGACTCAGCTGCAAAATTAATAACATAATCAACTTTATTATTTTTAAATATCTCAGATACTAAATCTTTATTACATATATCACCCTTAATAAATTCTATTTTATCAAGTTCAGTTTCTAGAGTTTTTAGATTTCCTGCATAAGTAAGTTTATCTAATACTATTAGTTTGATATTGTCATATTTTTTTAACATATACTTTATATGATTAGATCCAATAAAACCTGCTCCCCCAGTAATTAAGTAAGTTTTCATTATAACACTCCTAAATATTTATTTTATATACTCTTAGAAATTCTAATCAAATATTTGCCATAGTCTGTTTTAAGTAAGGGTTGTGCTAACTCAACTAATTGCTCTTTATCAATAAAATCCATCCTATAGGCAATCTCTTCGATACAAGCCACAAATAAACCTTGTCTACTTTGGATTGCTTCTACAAAGTTAGAGGCTTCTAACAATCCTTTATGAGTTCCTGTATCTAACCATGCTGTACCTCTTCCAAATAATTCTACATTAAGAACACCTCTATCAAGATATTCATTGTTTATAGAAGTGATTTCAAGTTCACCTCTGTCAGAAGGTTTCACATTTTTTGCAATTTCTATCACTTTATTATCATAGAAATATAATCCAGGAACTGCATAATTGGATTTTGGGTTTTCTGGTTTTTCTTCAATAGATAAAACTTTTCTTTCTTCACCAAATTCTACTACTCCAAATTCCTTAGGATTACTTACGTAATATCCAAATATGGTAGCACCAGATTTACGGTCTTTTGCTTGTTTAAGTACATCAACTAATCCTGTTCCATAAAATATATTGTCACCTAGGACTAGACATACATTATCTTCCCCTATAAAATCTTCTCCTATTATAAATGCTTCAGCTAATCCCCGTGGTTCTTTTTGAACCTTATACTGAAATGATAAACCTAATTGACTCCCGTCTCCAAATAGATCTTTGTAGAAGGGTAAATCTCTTTCTGTAGATATTATTAAAATATCTTTAATACCCGCTAACATTAATACAGATAGAGGATAATATATCATAGGCTTATCATATATAGGCAAAATTTGTTTTGATACTACCTTAGTTATTGGATATAGTCTTGTTCCTGAACCACCTGCTAAAATAATTCCTTTCATTTAACTAACAACTCCTTTCTGTTTAAACCGTTCATAAACTCCAATAGATACACCCATAAGAATCCATGGAAATAGACCAACTCGTATTTCTCTAAAGAAAAAATACGCAACTGAAAATACTTGATAACTTATAAGACCAGTAAAAGATGCAATAAGTAATGTAAATACTGCTTTATTATTAATTGCTTGTTTTATTCTCTTTATAAAGTAAACCGCTAGTCCAATAATTAAAGTATATTGCAATATAAATCCTATAGCTCCATACAATATAAATATATTTATTGGCTCTATTTCTACGCCATAAGATATATCACTTTGATTTACCACTGGTTTAGATAAACCAAATAAATAGTGAAATGGAGTTTTAAATAATGAGAAAAAGTACTTTGCTTGTTCAACTCTTGGTCCTCCACTGGTATTAAATAAATCTTTCCACCTATAAACCATATGGTTTATAAATGGATTACCAAAAATATATAATATCCATACTATTAAAAATATCCCAGCTACAATTAATATTGCATTAAAGACTGTTTTACGATTCATTTTATTTATATTTATGTCTAGTATATAAAATAAGAAGAGGGAAAATACTAAAGCTAATATTCCCGCCCTCGCTTGGCTTGCGAATATATTGAGGACTGATAATATCATCAAAGATATAGATAATACACTATACTTTTTATAATATTTAAATACAGAATATCCGAATATAAAGAAGAATGTAGCTAATCCTCCATTACCCGTTGCATGTTGAGCTAGTCCATGAACTCTTATTAAATGAAGTGGTCTATTTAAGTGAGATAGCTGTTCAACTCCATCTCTAAAAGGATATAATTTTATAAAAAACTCTCTACCTACCCAAGGGAGCCATTGTAATATACCTATTAACATGCCTAAGTTTAAAATTACTAAAAAATACTTAATAAATATATCTGGCTCTAATTTACCTTTATAAAAAACTAGCATAAAACTTATAAAAACCAACAACCTCGTTATATATTGAAGAGAATCAGTTGGAAGAATAAATTTATCAAGCATCGTAATTGAGGCATAAATATTTGAAATAAGTATTTCAATAATTATGAGAGAAAAAAATAACATTATAAAATAAGTGACTTTTGGTAATTGTATTTTACTAATTAAAGTGAAGGATAATACCAGAGCACCTATTGGTAATACTAAATATAATGTAGGGAATGAATAATTACCTATATGTAATACAGGCAATATACTCATAAAAAGAATTATCCCTAACATTAATGTGTAATACTGTATATCTAATTTTTTCATAATAAGTCTACCTTTCATTTCCATGTACATTATGGGTTAATATGATTGTAATATATGCCTTTATATTCTAATGCTATTTTTTCCCAATCAAATTGACAGCTTTCTCTAATACAATTAGAAGAAATATCCTTATAGTTTTTTAATATTAATTCTACTTTTTTTGATATATCACTTGTAGAGTTAGGCTTTACAACAAAACCTACCTCTCCTTCTTTAAAAAAACCGTCTATACCCTCTCCTTGAGTATATATTACCGGTAAACCTCTAGACATAGCTTCAATATATACTAACCCAAAGGTTTCTTTATAGGAAGGCATAATAAATATATCACAGCTCTCCATAATTTCTGAAATTTTTTCCTTATCTTTAATATAACCATGAAAAATAACACTATCACTTATATCTAACTTTTTACACAATTGTCTGGATTTACTTTCAAGTGGTCCATTTCCGATAACATGCAAGAAACAATCATATCCTTTTCTTCTAAGTTCTTTACATGTAAGTATTACTGATTTTAAATTTTTATTTTTATTTATTTGACCAATAAACAGCAAATTAACTTGACCTTTTTTGCTATATCTCTTTTCTACTGATATATTTTTAATCCAATAATTATCTATGCCATTAGGAATAACATAGCATTTATTCTGAATCTGAGATATAATTTTACTTGGAAGTAATTTAAATACCTTTTCTTTGTAGGCATGAGAAATAAAAACAACTCCACTAGAATTTAATAGTATTTTACGCATTAAGGGTCTTAGATGAATGGCATATTTATAAAAGTAATTAATATCAGTATTACGAACATTCACAATATAATTTATACCATATTTTTCGTAAAGTTTATACGCGGTACCCCCATCACTGAATATAGTATGAGCATGAATAAAGTCTATTTTTTTATTAGCTAATACTGATTTCTCAACCTCTTTCATTTGTTTTTTTGTCTTATTATAAAACAAAAATCTATCATACTTATTTAAAATGTTGCTATAATAATAATTAATTATATCTATTTTGGGTGAAATTTGATTCTTTCCAATATGCTCATTACTCTTTATGGGAATAAATATTTCTTGATTGATACCTTCCGATGATAATTTACTCACTAGATTCTTATATAATTGATTTCCTACATAATAGGAACAAATGTGTAATAGTTGCATTTATAACCACCTTATATTTTCTTTCATTTATTTTCTTCTAAAATCTCTTAGTTTTTCTATAACTATATTTACTTCATTCTCATTTAAATTACTACTACACGGTATGTTTATAAGATTTGTTTCGTAAAACTCAGCTTTTTCTAGTTTATATATTTGATTATTTATATAGGGCTTTTGTGTATGAATTAGTCCCCACAAAGGTCTAGTTTGTATATGATTATCATTCAAATTCTTTAATAGCTCATCTCGATCTATGCCATATTTTTGTTTGTCTACTATAACAGAATAAAACCAATGGTTTGATCTTGTATCTTGTTTAAAAGGCAATAAACTTAGCCCTTCTATATTTTCAATAGCTTCTTTATAAAAGTTATAATTCCTTATTTTAGTTTCTATAAAACTTTCTAACTTATCTATTTGATCGGTACCAAAAGCTGCTTGAATATTAGTCATGCGATAATTATACCCTACTTCATCATGCTTGAAGTAAAGGGGATCTGTCTTAGCTTGTACACCTAAAAATGCTACCTTATCTAATAATTGGTGATTCTTGGATACAACCATCCCACCACCACCTGTAGTTATAATTTTATTAGCATTGAAGGAATAAACACCTATATCCCCAATAGTCCCACAATGTTTCCCTTTATATTTACCTTCTAAATAATAAGAACCAAGAGCTTCTGTTGCATCTTCAATTACATTAAGCTTATATTCTTCTCTGATTTTCATAAGCTTTTCCATATTAAGTGGGTTTCCAAATACATGTACTGCTAAGATAGCCTTGATTTGTTTACCAGTTAACTTGTTTATAACTTTTCCATCTACCAAATTACATTCATTTTTCAAAAACTTATCAAGTTTATCCATGTCCATATTCAAAGTATCATCGCAATCCATAAAAATAGGTTCTGCTCCTACATATCTAACTGGGTTAACTGCTGCTATAAATGTAAGAGTAGGTACAATAACCTCATCTCCTTCTTTCACGTCTAACACTCTAAGTGCTAAATGTAATCCAGCAGTTCCACTTTGAGTTGATATAGACCTTTCTAATCCAACATATTTTGCAATTTTATCTTCAAATTCTTTTATAAATCTACCACCTGTAGATACCCACCCAGTCTCTATTGTCTCTTTGACATTATTTAAAATGTCTATCGATAAATTAGGTACTGATAAGGGTATGGTTTTTGAATTGTTCATAACTATCTTCCCTTCGTTTTAGTAACTTTAATATTTTTTGCTGGTGTCCCTACCGCCAAAGCGTAATTTTCAATGTCATTCACTACTGTAGCGCCTGCAGCAATAACAGAATTATGTCCAATGTTAATATTGTTAGATATACTAGAACCTATACATATCCATGTGAATTTTCCTATTTGAGTAGTCCCTCCAATGTGAACTCCCGGAGATATATGAACGCCATCCTTTAAAATACAATCATGATCAATACTACATGAAGTATTGATTATACATCCTTTTCCAATTAATGAATTCGCATTAATAACTGCACCAGCCATGACAACTGTACCTTCATCAATTTTGACTTTATTACTGATACAAGTAAACGGATGTATTAAAAGTGGAATTTTAAACCCTTCATTAGACAAGTCATTTATCAGTTTTATTCTCAATTTATTATTTCCTATAGCTACAAAAGCATTTTCATATTGCATTTTATATTTTTTACAATTTTCTAAATCATCAACTACCTTAAATCCATTGACTTTCTTTAAATCTACATTGTCATCAAAAAATACAATTTCACTCCATTTATTCATTAAGCTTGCCACTTCAGCAACTACTTTTCCATGCCCTCCAGCTCCTAATATCATTAATTTTGACATTTTAGATCACTAGTCCTCGAAGTATATTCTTCTTTATTATTATTATTCGTAAAATATGACATTGTATTATCTTCAGAGTTGTTTATATCTTTTCTATTTAAAACGTTAACAATAGTCATTCGGATTATCTTTATATCAAGTAAGAAACTAATATTATCGACATACCATACATCATATTCAAATTTTTGTTCCCAACTTATAGTATTACGTCCATTAACTTGAGCCCACCCTGATATACCTGGAGTGACTTCATGTCTTCTCATTTGTTCTCTTGAATAATGATCTAAGTATTGAACTAATAAAGGTCTTGGTCCAATAAAACTCATTTCTCCTCGGATTATATTAATAAGTTGAGGTAATTCATCTATACTTGATTTACGTAAGATTGATCCTACCTTTGTCATTCTTTCCATATCAGAAAGCATTTTCCCATTTTTCTCAACTTCAATTTTCATAGTTCTAAATTTATTTACTTTGAATATGTTTCCACTTTTACCTGGTCTATCTTGTTTAAAAAGAATAGGTCCTTCTGATTCTAACTTAATCGCAACGGCAGCTAACCCCATAATAGGAGATGCTACTATTACTAATATACATGCACAGAAAAAATCTAATATTCTTTTGATTATTAAGTAAGGTTTCATATACAACACCCTTCTAGTTAATATTTATATAATGAAAAATTATAACCTCCAATATAAATAATTCATTTCTTCAGCTTTCTTTCTATCTAGCATACCTTTTACATCTATCAATACTGGTTTATGATTCCAATAGAACTTTTTAATCTCATCTAAGCTTATAGATTTGAATTCAGTATGAGGAACTGCTAATATCACTGCATCCATGTCTTTTATATCTTCCATTGAATGTAGCTTTAATCCATACTCTTCCCATACTTCCTCCGGGTCTGCTAATGGATCTACTATTATAATATCCACACCATATTCTTTCAGTTCATTTATTATATCTATTACTTTAGTATTTCTTACATCAGGACAATTCTCCTTAAAGGTTATTCCAAAAATAACTACTTTTGATCCTTTAATTTGTTTGTCTGCCTTTATAAGCTTCTTCACTGTGTTTTCAGCTACATATTTACCCATATAATCATTTATTTTTCTACCTGATAATATTATTTGAGAATGATATCCTAGTTGTTCAGCTTTATATATGAAATAATATGGATCTACTCCTATACAATGTCCCCCCACTAGTCCTGGAGTAAAGTTAAGGAAGTTCCATTTAGTACCTGCTGCTTTTAATACTGCATTAGTATCTATATCCATCATATTAAACACTTGGGATAATTCATTCATAAAGGCAATATTTATATCCCTCTGTGAGTTTTCTATTACCTTTGCTGCTTCTGCTACCTTTATACTTTCAGCCCTATGAACTCCTGCTTCTATTATCAATTCATATACTTTTGCTATATCTTCTAAGGACTCTTCGTCCATACCGGACACTATTTTCACTATTTTCTCTAAAGTATTAACTTTATCTCCTGGATTAATTCTCTCTGGTGAATATCCAACTTTAAAGTCTTCTCCATATCTAAGCCCTGATTCTTCTTCTAATATTGGAACACATATATCTTCTGTAACTCCAGGATATACAGTGGACTCAAATACTACTATAGAACCTTTAGTAAGATTTCTTCCTACTGTAGTAGTTGCAGATATTACTGGAGTTAAATTTGGTGTTTTATCACCATTTATTGGTGTAGGAACTGCTACAATATGAAACTTAGCTTCTTTTATCTTATTTTCATCAGTAGTCAATATAGCTGTGGTTTCTTGTACTGCCTTATCTCCTACTTCATTTGTAACGTCTATGCCTTGATGATATTTTTCTATTTTAGGTTTATTATAATCAAGGCCTATAACATCTACTTTCTTTGCGAATGCTACAGCTAATGGTAACCCCACATACCCTAATCCTACTACAGAAATTTTTTCTTCTTTATTTCTTATTTTTTCATATAGTGACATTTAAAATCCCCCTCAATTATATAATTATTACAATATAAACCTTATTTCAAAATAAGTAATAATCTTACTCTTTACTTTTAAGTTAACAAGCCAAAATATAACTAATAGTAATTATATCACTAAATTCCCCTAAATTTCTACATTTATTGTATAGGAATATAGTACTAGGGTCAACTAAAGTCATGTAATTTACTATATTTTTCGTATAACATTTTTCATTATATTATGACATTTTTCAACATTTATTATACTCCAAGTGTATCTAAATGTTAAATATTAGTATACTAATATAGGATTAAAAAAAACTGTAATATTAAAATTTAACCTTCATGGTACTTTAACTTTATTACCTGTACTCAGCTTTCTCTATCCTTTAATAAACCACCTTGGTCATTAGTTTTACAATAACAAAGGTAAACATTCAAAAGAATGCTTACCAAAAAATAAAATATTAATTAGTTATGAAAAACTTTTTTATTGCACCTGTAACTTTTTGTGCTATTTGATCTTGTACACTCGACTTAGCTACTTTTATTGCTTCAGTGTTATTAGAAATAAAACCTGCTTCTATTAATGCAGAAGGTACGTTGGTTCTTCTGGTCATATGAAGATTATGATCCCTTATGTAGCTATAATTTTTATTATAACTCAATTCAGATAAGGAGCTATATAAATACTTTGCAAAAACTTCACTTTTTATTGCTACATCTGAAGGCGATCGATTATCATATACCATTACATCCCTAATATTTACTACTTTTTCAACTCCTCTATCTAAATAAACGATTCCAGGATCTGATGTTCTTCTTACAGGATCCCACCACTCTCTTATTTCCCTCACAAATTTGTATTCTTTACCTCCATATTGAACATAAGTGCCTGATGTATCTTCTAATAATGGTCTATAAGTACTGTAATGTACACTCATACCCGAAGCTAACCTATTTGTGCTGCTATCATGATGTATACTTAAGAATAGATCTGGATTTGCTCTATTTACTATTTCAGATCTATCATGTAAATCTATAAATTTATCTTCATAAGGATTTCTAGTAAATATAACCTTTGCACCTAAGCTTGTTAATTTATTATATATCCTAGTTGTTAGACTATTATTATAATCTTTTTCCTTTATACCTAAATAATTATTAACAGCACCTGGATCTCTTCCTCCATGTCCAGGATCTAACATTATAGTCTTGCCATATAATAAACTTTTAACCGTATATGTAAAAGCTACTTTATGTGATACTTCTGTACTTCCTTTTCTTCTTGCATGGATTGCTAGCCTATACTCTCCTGCTTCTTTTGGTATCCATGTACTACTTGTACTACTACTGTAGTCCTTTACTATACTC
>NZ_WSFT01000019.1 GCF_016820655.1 Anaeromonas frigoriresistens | reverse complement strand
TAAAGTGATGAAGGATGGAGAATTAATAGCAGAAGATACAGGAACAATTAAGATAACTGTAACCGCAGTATTGGGAGAAATAGATGAACCAGAAAAAGAGGAAGAAGGTAAAGAAGATTCAGGGAAATTACCTCAAACTGGTGAGAAGGGACCTGGAATGTATTATGGATTAGGAACAATACTTTTAGGCCTAGGATTTTTTATAAGAAAGCTTAGATAAATTAAGATGATATCCGGGGGCTTAGCCCTCGGATATTGTTTTTTAAATAGAGGAGGTAAAAATGAAAAAACTATCAGTAATACTTATAATATCTGGAATAATACTTATATTATATCCTACATTAAATAGGGCGTATTATGATTATCAACAGGATAAAGTTTTACAAGAATGGCAGGAAAGTATGAATAATATAGACTCTAATGAAGAAGTCACATCTAATGAATCAGATAATACTACATTTCTTGACCCTACAAGAGCAGATGAGAAAGTAAGTAATGAGATGAAAAAAGAAATAATAAATAATGAAACAACTAAGAATGCAAAAAATCAAGAACAAAAGAAAACAAATAAATACCTACTTAAAATAGATAAGATAGATCTATATCTTCCTATATTAAATGGGGCTACTGATAGTAATTTAGATATTTCTTTATCTAGAATGAATCATACGGCAAAGCCTGGAGAGATAGGTAATTTTGCTGTAGCTGGGCATAGAAGTTATACCTATGGAAGACATTTCAATAGATTAGATGAAATGAAGGTAGGAAATAGAATAGATGTAATTACTCCTGATGGTAATTTTAAATATAAAGTTACTGAAACTTTTGTAGTTAAACCAGAAGAACTTTGGGTTTTAAAAGGAAATGACAAGGATAAACTTATTACTTTAGTTACTTGTACTCCGATAAGAACAGCGACTCACAGGCTGATTGTCAGAGGAAAATTAATTGAATAGCTAATAAAAAAGAGTAGGTCTAACTACTCTTTTTTAGAGAAATAGACTTTTTGTATGTTATAATTATCTAAAAAAGATGGGGGAATGAGTATGCAGTATTTATTACTTGCTATAATAAGTAGTTCTTTAATAGCAATTATATTTAAATTTAGCGAAACAAATAATCTAAATAGATATGCAGTAACCACTATGAATTATCTAACTGCTTTTAGTGTTAGTTTATTTTTATCAATAAAAGATGGAATTTTATTACCTTCTGGAGAGGGGAATTTTATAAAAGAATTTTCCAATGTGGTTTTAAAAAACAATGGATTATTTACTCCTTATTCTAGTTTTATATGGGCTACTATAATAGGGTGCTTAGCAGGATTATTCTTCTTTTTATCCTTCATATATTATCAAATAAGTGTAAGAGAAAATAACGTAGGATTAGCTGGAACATTTGGTAAGCTTGGTATCCTTGTTCCAATGAGTTTTTCTATTGTATTATGGAGAGAGTTTCCTACAGAGATTCAGTGGATAGGTATAATTCTATCTATTATTTCAATAATAATTGTTAATGTGTCTTTTAAAAAAAATTCAATTAAAGATATTCATATAAACTTAATACTTTTATTCTTCTTTGGTGGAATGGCAGAATTTTCAAATAAAATTTTTCAAAAATATGCTTTATCAGAATACAAAAGCTTATTCTTGTTTTTTGTGTTTTTCATAGCCTTTATCATTAGTCTAATGGTGACTATAAAAAGAAATAAACCAGTTGAGACCAGAGATATTATAACGGGTATATTAGTAGGAATACCAAATCTATTTTCCTCATTCTTCTTAATTATGGCATTGAATTATATGAAAACATCTGTAGTATTTCCTATATATAGTGCCGGTAGTATAGTTATAATAACATTGGCAGGTACATTATTTTTCAAAGAGAGACTAAAAAATAAAGAAATAATTGCAATAGTAATGACGATTGTAGCTTTAATACTAATAAATATACAGTAATATTAAATAGCAAATGAAAAAGTGGTATGTTTCACCTATCGCAATTATAGGTATATAATATATTAATAAGTTTAGAGGAGTGACGATAATGATTGGAGCCTTTTTTGATATAGATGGAACCCTGTACAGAAATTCTCTCATGATAGAGCATTTTAAAAAATTAATAAAATATGAAGTTATAGATGAACTTATTTGGCACAGCCATGTTAAACAAACTTTTGAAGAATGGGAAAGAAGATATGGAGATTTTGAAGATTATTTAGAAGAGTTAGCTGAAATATATGTTAAGGAATTGAAAGGTGTAAATAAATCCCATATAGAATTTATTGCACATCAAGTTATAAAAATAAATGGAGAAAAGGTATATAAATATGCTCGAGATAGAATAGAGTGGCATAAGGATCAAGGCCATAAAGTATTCTTTATATCAGGAAGTCCAGAATTTTTAGTGTCAAAGATGGCAGAAAAATATGGAGTAACTCAATTTAGAGGTAGTGAATATGTATTAGATGAAAATGATAATTTCACTGGTGATATAGTAAAAATGTGGGATTCATTTAATAAACAAAGAGCATTAGATCAATTTGTGGAAAAGTTCGAAATTGACTTAGAGAATAGTTATGCCTATGGAGATACTACTGGTGACTTATCAATGCTTAAGATGGTAGGTAATCCTATAGCTATAAATCCTAATAGAGCACTTTATGAAAGTATTAAAGCAGATAAAAATATATCTGATAAAGTCAAAATAATTATTGAAAGAAAGGATATGATATATAAGGTAGATTCATCTGTAGATATTTTGGAATAATTAGATGATTTTTTCTTGACAAACTTATATATTTTGATATATTATAAATCAAACTGTATAGTTAAATGCTAAGATAAGGACAGTAATATAAGGAATAATTTATAGAGAGATAATCCTAGGCTGAAAGATTATTAATGAATACTTATATGAAGATCACCTTTGAGCAGTATGCCTGAATTAGAAGTAAGGCATTACCGTAGAGATACGTTATATTAATGAAGAGATAGTATATATTATACTGTAATTTTGGGTGGTAACGCGGTTAAATCGTCCCTAAGCTAAGGCTTAGGGACTTTATTTTTATATAAAATAATTAATTGAAAATGAGAAAGGGTGAAAAGGATGAAAAAGTTCCAAGAATTATCAAATCAATCTGTAAAAGATACAGAGAAAGGAATCGCTGAATTTTGGGAAGAAATAGATATACTAGAAAAAAGCATTGAGAGTAGAGAAGGTAAAGAACCTTTTATTTTCTTTGAAGGTCCTCCTACAGCTAATGGTAGACCTGGAATACATCATGTATTATCAAGAACACTAAAAGATTCAGTATGTAGATTCAAAACTATGGAAGGGTTTCAAGTGAAAAGAAAAGCTGGATGGGATACTCACGGACTTCCCGTTGAAATAGAAGTTGAAAAAAAATTACAATTAAAAAATAAACAAGATATAGAGAAGTATGGAATGGACAAATTCAACAAACAATGTAGAGAGTCCGTTTTTCAATATGAGGGTTTATGGCAAGATATGACTAGAAGAATGGCTTATGCTATAGACTTAGATAATCCTTACATTACCTTAGATAATAACTATATTGAGTCAGTATGGTGGATATTAGACAAATTCCATAAAGAGGGAATGATCTATGAAGGACATAAAATACTACCTTATTGCACTAGATGTGGTACTGGATTAGCATCTCATGAGGTTGCTCAAGGATATGAGGAGATTAAAACGAATACTGTTGTAGTTAAATTTAAGAGAAAAGATATGGATGAATATTTCTTAGTATGGACTACAACTCCTTGGACATTAGCAGCCAATGTGGCCTTAACTGTAAATGCAGATGTTAATTATCTTAAAGTTAAATCTGAAGGTGAAGTATTATATGTGGCTGAAGATTTAGCAAAACAAGTATTTGGGGATCGAGAATATGAAGTAATAGAGAAACTTACAGGAAAAGATATGGAATATATGGAATATGAACAATTCATGCCTTTTGTTGAAGTTGATAAAAAATCATTCTTTATTACAACTGCAGATTATGTAACGACTTCAGATGGTACTGGTATAGTTCATACAGCTCCAGCCTTTGGTGAAGATGACTATAACACAGGAAGAAGATATGACTTGCCTGTAGTCCAACCTGTTAATGAAGATGGTAAATATACTACGACTCCATGGGAAGGCATGTTTGTAATGGATGCAGATATAGAAATTATAAAATGGATTCATGAGGAAGAAAAGTTATTTAAAAAACAGAAAATAGCTCATAATTATCCTCATTGTTGGAGATGTAAAACTCCTCTATTATATTATGCTAAACCAAGCTGGTATATAGAAATCACTAAACTTAAAGAGCAGTTAATTGAAAATAATAAAGGCGTAGAGTGGTATCCTGACTATGTAGGTGAGAAAAGATTTGGAAACTGGTTAGAAAATCTAAATGATTGGGCCATCTCTAGAAGTAGATATTGGGGAACTCCATTAAATCTTTGGAGATGTAATGACTGCGATCATACTGAAAGTGTAGGTTCTAGAAAAGAGTTAGCAGAAAAAGCTATAGAGAATATTGATGAATCTATAGAATTGCATAGACCGTATGTAGATGATATCCATATTAAATGTGAGAAATGTGGTTCAACAATGGAGAGAGTACCAGAGGTTATAGATGTATGGTTTGATAGTGGATCAATGCCTTTTGCTCAGCATCATTATCCTTTTGAAAATAAGGAGAATTTTGATGAATTATTCCCTGCAGACTATATTTGTGAAGGAATAGATCAGACGAGAGGATGGTTCTACTCATTACTAGCTATATCTACATTTGTTACTGGAAAATCCCCTTATAAAAGAGTTTTAGTTAATGATCTTCTTTTAGATAAAGAGGGTAAGAAGATGTCTAAGTCAAAGGGAAATACAGTTAGTCCTTTTGATATGTTTGATAAATATGGAGCAGATGCTCTAAGATGGTATCTATTATATGTATCACCAGCATGGACTCCAACAAAGTTTGATGAAGAAGGTCTTAAGGAAGTTCAAAGCAAATTCTTCTCTACAATTAAGAATGTATATAACTTCTTTACCTTATATGCAAATACAGATGGAATAGATCCAACTAAATTTAGTGTAAAATATGAAGATAGGCCAGAATTAGATAGATGGATACTTTCTAAATATAATAGTCTATTAAAAACAGTAAAAGAAAATATGGATAAATTCGACTTAACAAAAGTTGTAAGAGATATACAAGAATTTGCAAATGAGGATTTAAGTAACTGGTATATAAGACGTTCAAGAAGAAGATTTTGGGCTACTGAATTGACTGATGATAAAAAGGCAGTTTATAATACTACCTATGAAATATTAGTAGGTATAGCACAAATGGTAGCACCTTTTGCACCATATATAGCTGAAGAAATATATAAGAACTTAACTGATGAGGAATCTGTTCATATCAGCTATTACCCTAAAGCTGAAGATGCATTAATTAATAAAAATGTTGAAAAGAAAATGGACTTAGTAAGAGATTTAGTTAAGTTAGGTAGAGCATCAAGAGAGTCTGTTAGAATTAAAGTGCGTCAACCAATAGGTAAAGTAATAGTTGATGGTAAGTATGAAGAGTTAATCTCCGATTTAATTCCATTAATTAAAGAAGAGCTAAACGTGAAGGATGTTGTATTTGCTAAGGATCTTAAAGAATATATGGAATTTAACCTAAAGCCAAACTTCCCAGTGGCAGGACCTAAATTAGGAGCTAAGATTAAGTTGTTTACAAAAGCTCTTAACTCTCTAGATTCTTCTTTAGCTGTAAACAAGTTAGAGAATGGAGAAACTATTACTATAGATTTAGATGGCTCAGACTTTGAAGTTACAAAGGAATTCGTGGATATAAGGATAGAATCTAAGGAAGGATTTACTGTATCTATGGAAAATAATCTATTTGTAATATTAGATACTACTCTAACAGAGGATCTAATAAATGAAGGATATGCAAGAGAGTTCATATCTAAAGTACAGCAAATGAGAAAAAATAATGATTATGAAATGATGGATAATATAAAGATTTACTTCAATGGAAATGAAGAAATAAATAAAGCTATTGAAGAATTTAATGATTATATAAAATCTGAAACTCTTGCAGTAGAAGTTCACTCTGTAGAAGAAGAAGGATTGGAAATTCATAATTTAAATGGTCATGATACAGGAATAAGGTTAGAGAAAGTAGAATAATGTAAAGACCAGGTCAAAATAAATGACCTGGTCTTTCATTTGTTATTAATATATGAAGTAGGGTAAAATAAAAAAATAAGCAAGTAGAAGAAAGAGGGAGACAATGATATCAGAATATATTAAAGCATTTTTATTTATTTTTATGGCTGAAATGGGAGATAAAACTCAGATACTAGCTATGACCTTTGCTACCCAATACAGTGTAAGTAAGGTGTTGTTAGGAGTATTTATTGGATCTTTATTAAATCATGGGATAGCTATTGCATTAGGAGCTTATTTGGGTAATATGATTCCCTTAAATAATGTTCAAATAATAGCAGGTTTATTATTTATTCTTTTTGGAATATGGGGTCTTTGGGATATAGATGATGAAGAAGATGAGGGTATAAAAAAAGGTTTGGGGCCTATATTAACTGTCTCATTAGCTTTTTTTATTGGTGAATTAGGAGATAAAACTCAACTTACTGCAATGACATTAGCCACAGAAGCAAGTTTTCCAAGTCTAATACTTCTTGGAACAGTTACTGGAATGATAATAACTAGTGGATTTGGTATATTTATAGGAAGAAAACTGGGGGAAAAAATCCCAGAGTTATGGATAAAATTATCTTCATCTCTTGTGTTTATTTTCTTTGGTACATTAAAACTCTTTCAGACCTTACCACAGACATACTTAACACCAATAAATATTGGAATATTCTTTATAGGATTATTATCCCTAATATTTGTATTGTCAAGAAGGTTGGTGGCTAGTTCAAGATTGGCCACATCATCATATAAAGAAGTAGCCATTACTCTTTATAATCAAACCCATAAGGTAAAGGAAGCTATAGATGATATATGTCTTGGGGAAAATCACTGTGGTATGTGTACAGGCACTGGATGTTTAATTGGCTTTATAAGAAGAGCATTAAAACAGGCATTAGAAAATGAAAAGTATATTTTAGATAATGAGTGGCATACTTTACCAAAACAAGGAGATAAGAATTTTGATCAAAATAAAGTAATAGCAGCTATGGGGATGATGCTAGCTTATTATAGAGAACATGGTATAGATAAAAATCAAAATCATGTGATAAATAAAGCTAGAAAAGCTATGGAAAAAATACTATTTAAAAATGAAATTTCTTTTAATGGAGAACTAGAAAATTACCTTATAAATGTACAAAAGGAAGATAGGAAAATATATAAAAAAATAATAATAGCAGAGGAAAATATAAAAAATATAGATTAAAGATTTTAAGGGCATAATAAATTTATTAACTACTTCACTAAAATAGGGGTATAATTAATATAGTGGTGATTAATTTAGACCATAAAAATACTAAACAACACCAAATAACACCAAACACAAACTGAAAATATACTTATGAACAGAATCTTAGGGATTTGTAATACAAAATTATGGCATAAAAGATGCATATAATTGTAATAGATTGTTTATGAAAGGAGTTTTTACTATGTTAAAATTAATAAAAAATGGAGAAGTATATAATCCAAAATACTTAGGAAAGAAAGATATATTAATTACAGGAGATAAGATTGGATATATATCTGATAATATCGAAGTTCCAAAGGATTTTGTAGATATGGAAGTAATTGATGCAACAAACAAATTAGTAGTTCCTGGATTTATTGATTCTCATGTTCATATCTGTGGTGGTGGAGGAGAAGGAAGCTTTAAAACCAGAACTCCCGAAATACAATTAACAGATATAACTACAGGAGGGGTTACTACGGTAGTAGGTGTACTAGGAACGGATGGTACTACTAGAACCATGTCTAACTTAATAGCAAAAGCAAGAGGATTAGAAGAAGAAGGAGTAACATGTTTTGTACATACTGGATCATATCAAATTCCAGTTAGAACAGTAACGGGAAATATCCAAGACGATATAATATTGATAGATAAAATTATTGGAACAGGAGAAATATCATTAGCAGATCATAGATCTTCTCAGCCTACAGCAGCGGAGTTAGCAAGACTGACAGCGGAAGCAAGAGTTGGGGGAATACTTTCAGGGAAAGCTGGTATGGTGAATGCTCATATGGGAGATAGCAAAGACACTACTAAACTAATATTAGAAGTAGTTGAAAAATATGATATACCAATTACCCAATTTTTACCCACTCACATGAATAGAAACCCTTATCTTTTTGAGGATGCAATAAAATATGCAAAAAAAGGTGGATATGTTGACTTTACTACAAGTACTACAGAGAAATTTCTAGAAGAAGGAGAGGTAAAATGTGGTGAAGCACTAAAAAGAATGATAGATAATGGAGTGTCTAATAAAAACATAACCTTTACTTCAGATGGCCAAGGAAGTCTTCCAGATTTTGATGAAGATGGAGTATATATAGGTTTGCAAGTAGGTCAAGTAAGATCTTTATATGAAGCTGTCCAAGAGGCTATTAAAGATGTAGGGGTATCTATAGAGGATTCTCTAAGAGTTATAACCTCTAATCCAGCAGATATATTAAAATTAAATTCCAAAGGATACTTAAAGGAAGAAAAAGATGCAGATGTAGTTCTTTTAGATAAAGACTCCTTAGATATAGATACAGTGATAGCTATGGGTAAGGTAATGATTAAAAATAAAGAAATAAAAGTAAAAGGTACATTTGAGAACTAAAGTATGAATAAAAATAGTATAATATATTAAAGCCTGTACTAACAAAGTATAGGCTTTTGTTATAACTAAATAATTATGGGGAGGAAGATAAAATGCTAAAGAAAAATATATCTTTAATAGCAGGGGGCACCCATACAAAAGAAACATTACATAAACAACTACAGGAGTATCTAGAAGATGTGGCACAAATTAAAAGTTATGCTATAGATGAGGGAATAAAGGATGTTATAACAGACGACTTAATAATAATATCAAGTGACACAGCTAAAGAAGAAATATTTGAAATGGAAAAAATAGATAAAAACTGTGAAATAATTGTAGCTAATAGAACTATAAGTCACTATCATATCGATGAAATCGTTTTATTACCTCAAAATACAGAGGTTCTATTTGTAAATGACGTTAAACAGACAGCACAAGAAGGTATAAAAGCCCTTGAAAAGCTAGGGATAGATTATATAAAATACATTCCCTATTATCCAGGATGTAATGAGTTAATAAATAATATAGAAGTAGCTATCACTCCAGGAGAAGTAGATAAAGTTCCTATAGGTATTAAGCAAATCTATGATATAGGGCCTAGAATCATGGATTTTACTACTATAACTAAAATACTTAATAAACTAGATATCATAGATCAAAAAGCAGGACAATTTTCTCAGAAATTTTTAAAAAAAATTATAAATGTAGCAAAGCGTTTAGCTATATCTAGTAATGAAATATCTGATTTGAATGAACATCTCAACTTGGTTATTGATGGACTAAACGATGGTTTGTTAGTGTATGATAAAGAAGGATATATTAGTGTGTTTAATGAAAACCTTAAAAAGATGCTGAATAGAGGATATAATAAAGTAGCAGGAAAACTATTGAAGAATGTAATATATAATAAAAACCTTCTAACTTTTCTTATGGATAATACTGTTGAAAAAGGAGAAGTTTTTAATATAAACGATAAAGAGATGATGGTTCATAAGATACAATTACCAAAAAGTGATTCAACTATAGTAACATTTAAGAATATAAATGAAGTTATTGAAAATGACAAATTAGGTAAAGAATTAGTTACTAAAGGCTTTTATGGCAAGTATACCTTTGAGGATATAGTAGGTGAAAGCGAAAAGATTAGTCACTTAAAATATATTTCCAAAAAATTATCTAGAACTGAAATTACTATTTTAATAGAAGGAGAAAGTGGAACGGGGAAAGAGTTATTAGCTAGTGCAATACATAATGAATCAAAACGAAAAAAAGGACCTTTTCTAGCAGTAAATTTTAGTGCATTACCCGATGAATTAATAGAAAGTGAGTTATTTGGATATGAGGAAGGCGCATTTACTGGAGCTAAAAAAGGTGGGAAAGCTGGATTATTTGAACAAGCTAATGAAGGAACCATATTCTTAGATGAAATAGGAGATATATCAGCAAAAGTCCAAGCTAGGTTATTAAGAGTTCTTCAAGAGAGGGAAGTAATGAGGATTGGCGGTACAGATATTAAATCTATAGATGTAAGGGTTATTGCTGCAACTAATAGAGATTTAACCAATTTAGTAAATAATAGAGAATTTAGAAAAGATCTATATTATAGACTTAAAATGGGCTATATCAAAATTCCTCCCTTAAGAGAAAGAAAAGAAGATATTATTGATTTGATGAATTATTTTATCAAGACAGAAACAAGAGAAGATATAAAGATATCAAAGGAAGTTATTGAAATGCTATTAAAATATAATTGGTATGGAAATATTAGAGAATTAAAAAACATACTAAGTTATATGATGGCGGTTAGAGAAGGTAACCAGATAACCTTAAGAGACATTCCAGATGAAAGCTTTTTCCAAGAGAGAGAGATAGATTTAGAACAAAAAGATATAAATGAAGATATAGACTTGAGTGATGAACAACTATATATATTAGAAAAAATATATCAATTAAATAAGTATAATAAGGTAGTAGGAAGAACTAGATTATCAGAGGAAACTTTGGGGACAGACTATGAGCTTACTAAATATCAAATGAGAAATAGGTTAGATGAATTGGAGAGAATGGGCTTTATATTAAAAAAACGAGGTAAACATGGAACTATCTTAACATCTAAAGGAAAGAAGTATTTAATGGTTATAATGGGTGAAAAGATGGTTTAATGGCAACCAAATAAAAACCATAACAGATAAAAATATTCTAAATATTATTAATTTTCCCTCTTTTATTATTGGCATAGCTTTTGCAAATATATAATAATGAATAAAAATTAAAAGGGGGAAGTTAAATGTCAACTAAATCTAAAGAATTTAACAAGCCAAGAGCTTGGCAGATGCCTGATACTTATGTAATCATTTTCTGCGTAGTATTAGTTGCAGCACTACTAACATATCTTATACCTGTTGGAAGTTTTGATGTAAATTACAAGGTTGTTAACACAGATAACAGAGCAATTGAAGTGGATGGAGATGGCAATTTCGAAGCTGGAGGAAAGAATTTTGCAATTCAAGGAAATGAAGTGTTTGATTCTGGTGGAGAAGTACTACTAACTGTAGAAGATGAAGCTGTTGAGTACAGAGATGAAAATGACAATCTTATGTTCATTGCTATGAAAGAGTATGGAGATTATCAACCGGCATTAAATGAAGATGGAGAGAAAATCAAAGAAGGAATCCCTCTTTTTAAAGGTGGAGGAGAGTTAGGAGTTCTAAACTATGTATTTGAAGGATTAGTAAGCGGTAGTAAATGGGGATCTGCTGTAGGAGTAGTAGCATTTATATTAATCATAGGTGGAGCTTTTGGAATTATCTTAAGAACTGGAGCAATTGAGGCTGGTCTATTAAAGATGATAGATAAGACTAAGGGTATGGAAATAGCAATAATACCGGTAATATTCATTCTCTTTGCTGTAGGAGGAGCAGTTTTTGGAATGGGAGAAGAGGCTATTGCCTTTGCCATGATAATTGTACCTTTAGTAATAGGTCTCGGGTATGATGCTATTACAGGAATTATGATTACTTATGTAGCTACTCAGATAGGATTTGCAACTTCCTGGATGAATCCTTTTAGTGTTCAAATAGCTCAAGGGGTTGCTGGAGTTAGAGTAGGTTCAGGAATGGGCTTTAGAGTCTTTATGTTTATATTCTTTACTACAATGGGAGTATTATATACCCTTTGGTATGCTAGAAGAATAAAGAAGGATCCAACTAGATCTATATCCTATCATTCTGATGCATACTTTAGGGATGATTTTAAAGAAAATGCAGCGTTAAATGTAAAATTTGGTATAGGACATATTTTAGTATTATTAACAATATTAGCTGGAATAGTATGGTTAGTATGGGGAGTGATGGCTCATGCATGGTATATTCCAGAGATTGCATCTCAATTCTTTGTAATGGGTTTAGTTGCAGGAATTATTGGAGTAATATTTAAATTAGATGGAATGAGAATTAACGATATAGCTTCATCCTTTAGAAATGGAGCTAAGGATTTATTAGGTGCCGCACTAGTTGTAGGTATGGCTAAAGGTATTGTATTAGTATTAGGAGGAGCAGCAGCAACAGAAGCTTCAGTACTAAATACAATATTAAATGGAATGGGAAATGCAATAGATGGACTAGGAACAGCTGCATCAGCATGGGTAATGTTTTTATTCCAATCAGTATTCAACTTTTTTGTAGTATCTGGATCCGGTCAAGCAGCTCTTACGATGCCACTTATGGCACCATTAGCTGAACTTGTGGGAGTGACAAAGCAAGTAGCAGTATTGGCATTCCAGTTAGGTGATGGATTTACTAACTTAATAGTTCCGACCTCAGCAAGTTTAATGGGTGTATTAGGAGTAGCAAGACTTGATTGGAGTAAATGGGCTAAGTTCCAAATTAAATTCCAAGGAGTATTATTTGTGTTTGGTTCAGTATTTGTAATAATAGCAGTATTAATGGGATATAGATAAAATAAAAAAGTCGCATCGTCTAGACGATGCGACTTTTTTATTTTATGTAATTTAATGTACTTTATCTGATTTCTTATTCATTTCAACTTGGCATACAATTATAAGCTTGTCCAATTCTTGGCTTAAATTTATGATATCTGAACTAGTAAGGTCATTTGAACTCTCAATTAAATTATTAAGATTATCTCTCTTATCATCCATTTTTAAAAATGTACTTTTATTATACATAATTATCCCCCTTTGTTCATTTGATTTCAACTTTCTATAATATAATTATATAACTATAGATTGATTTTTTCAAGTTATAGTTTGAAATAAATTAAATATAGTTTAATAAAATCAAACTATACATTGAATGTCGAATTGTGTATAATAATAATAGAGAGAATTTTAGGAGCGTAGTTATATGATTAAATCTAAGTTGAGATTGATAATGGCACAGAAGGGGATAAAAAATGTCTCTGATGTAGGAGATATCTGTAAAGTATCAAATCCTACAATAACAAAATTGAATAATGATCGAAAATTAGAATCGCTTAGTTTAGAGACTATATTAAAGATTTGTGCTGGGTTAAATTGTACAATCGAGGAATTAATAGAAGTCGACTATGAAAAAATTAGTGATTTATTAGACGAGAATTAAAAATAAATGAAAAATATTATCAATTAGATGTTTAATAATATTTTTTTGGGGAATAAATAATACTGTCGAAATTTTTATAACTGAAGGAGGAATTTAATAAATGGAAAGATTAGTAGGAAAAACTGCACCAGATTTTAAAATGGCAACAGTAGAAGGTAACGGAGAAAACTTTGGTGAAGTATCATTAAATGATTATAAGGGTAAATGGTTAGTAATGTTCTTTTACCCATTAGATTTTACATTTGTATGTCCAACAGAAATAACAGCATACAGTAAGAGATATGAAGATTTTAAAGCAGAGGGAGCAGAAGTATTAGGAGCAAGTACTGATAGTGAGCATTCTCATAAAGCTTGGATAAATAGCGATTTAGGAAAACTTAATTTTCCATTAGCTGCAGATAAAACTATGAAAGTAGCAAGAGACTATGGGATACTAGTAGAAGAAGATGGAGTAGCTTTAAGAGGATTATTCATTATAGATCCTGAAGGTGTAGTAAGATATTCAGTTGTTCATGATTTAAATGTAGGTCGTAGCGTAGATGAAACACTTCGTGTACTTAAAGCTCTTAAAACTGGTGGATTATGCCCAATAGATTGGGATGAAGGAGAAGAATTATTATAATAGAATAGATATTATAACCCCTTGGTTTAAACCAAGGGGTTAATTTTTTGAGAAAATTAATTTAATAAAGTTTTATTCTACATTTTATTCGAATTTATCATAGAATATTAATTCTTCTTGCATTCCTTTTTCCTTTAATAGTTCAACAGTAGAATCTATCATTCTAGGACTTCCACACAGATAAGCTTCTTTATTTTCACCACTTTCCATATATTTCTCTATAGCATCGGTAACTCTACCTATTTCACCAGTCCAGTTATCATCTTCTTTAGCTCTGGACAAGGATGGAATAAACTTAAAATTAGGAAGTTTCTTTTCTATTTCTTGTAGTTCTTCTACAAAGAATAAATCTTCTAAATATCTAGCTCCAAAGTAGAATGTAGCTTTTCTATTTATATTATTTTCTACCATATGATAAAGAATTGAGAGTATAGGAGCCATTCCTGTACCTATAGCTACCATCACCATTTCTCTATCAGTATCTTGATAGAAGAAATCACCATAAGGTCCATTGAATAGTACTTCTTCATCTTCCTCTAAATGATGGTGAACATAAGTTGTTGCTATCCCTTCTTCTACATATCCGATAATAAGCTCTAATTGATCTCTCTTAGATGGTGATGAAGCTATTGAGTATGCTCTATAAACTTCTTCATCATTACCTTTATACTCAGGAGCTCTTAATTGGACATATTGACCAGCTTTAAAATCAATTTCTCCTTCTTTTAGATCGAAAGTTAGATGCTTTATAGTAGGGGTTAGATCTACTATTTTTGAAACTTTACCTTCATATTCCTGTACGTTAAATAATTCTTCTGGAATTTCTATTTTGAAATCATTTTTTACCTTTACTTGACAAGAGAGTCTAACATTTTCTTTTTTATCCTCTGGTGTAAGGTAACCTAGCTCTGTAGGAAGTATTGGGCCTGCTCCTTCATTTACCTTTACTTTACAATAGCCACAACTACCTTTACCTCCACAAGCAGAAGGGATAAAGATTTTCTCATCTATTAGAGCAGAAAGTAAAGTAGTACCACCATCTACTACATGGTCCTCATCATCATTAATATTAATAATTACTTCTCCATAATTTCCTATAGTGTTTTTTGCTAGGGTAAGAAGGAATGCTAGGATCCCTGTAATGCCTGAAATTGCCCCTACAGTAATAATAATTGTACCCATAATATTCCTCCTAACTATTGAATTTGTACTATTCCTGAAAAACCAACGAAAGCAAGGGCCATTAATCCAGTGATTATTATTGTTATTCCTGGTCCCTCTAATCCTTTAGGAACTTTTGCATATTTAAGTCTTTTTCTGATTCCTGCTAATGCTACTATAGCTAATGTCCAACCTATTCCTGAACCTAAACCAAATAATAATGAAACAATCATATTATAATCACGAATTACCATAAATAATGAAACACCTAATATAGCACAGTTAACTGTGATTAGTGGTAAGAAGATTCCCAAAGCATAATAAAGATTAGGAAGGTATCTTTCTACTATCATTTCAACTAATTGTACAAAAGCTGCAATACTTATAATGAATATTATAAATCTTAAATATTCTAATCCTAATGGAACTAAAACATAATGATAAATAAAATAGTTTAGTACTGTAGTAAAAGTAAGTACAAATGTAACTGCCTGCCCTAATCCTAGAGAGGTTTTTATTTCTCCTGATACTGCAATAAATGAGCACATACCTAAGAAATTAGTTAAAATCATATTATTAGTAAATATTGATGCAAAAAATACAACAAATGGGTTCAAACCTTCCATTAGCTAATCGCCTCCCCTTTCATAGATTCCTCTTCAGTGCCGGGTAATAAACTTCTTGCTACCCATATAACTATACCAAGCATGAAGAATGCTCCTGGCGCCATAACCATAATGGTCCATTTAGTAAACCATTCACCTAACACTTGATATCCGAATAAACTACCAAATCCTAATAGTTCTCTGAAGAATGCTATGACTAAAAGGATTATAGCATATCCTGTTCCTGATGCTATACCATCCATAAAAGCATATAATGGTTTATTATTCTGAGCATAGGATTCACAACGACCCATAATAATGCAGTTGGTTATAATAAGTCCTACATAAGGGCCTAGAGCCTTACTCATAGAAGGATAATATGCCTTTAATACTATATCTACTATTATTACAAATGAAGATATTATAAGCACTTGAACCATCATCCTGATATGTTTTGGAGTATGTTTCCTTAATAGAGACACTGTAAGCTCTGAGAAGGAAGTAACAAATATAAGTCCTATCCCCATAACTAATGAATTAAGCATTAAATTTGTTACAGCTAGAGCAGAGCATATACCTAATATTTGTCTATATATAGGGTTATCTTTCCATATTCCCAACGTAAATATTTTTTTTAGTTTTTTATTGCCCATTATTTAAACCCTCCTTCATCAGTTGTCTGAATTCCTCTATATCTTTATTAAGCATATTTTTTACTGATTTAGAAGTTAGAGTTGCCCCTGTTATTGCATCCACATTACCACTTGCAGCTGGTCTATATTCAATATAGTCTCCTTCATTATTTTCGGTTAAATCAATGCCCCTAAATTGTTCTTTAAACCATTCTTCACTTATACGGCCACCTAATCCAGGAGTTTCACTATGTGATACGAAATCTATCCCAAGTAAGGTGTTTAAATCATTAGATACTGCTGCATAACCTCTTACCGTACCCCATAGAGCATTTCCTTCTACAGGGAAGGCATAGCCTAATGTATCACCATTCTCTTTTGCTTTATAAATTGTTATATCATTTACTTTTTCTGCTTCAATCTTTTCTTTATATAGATTTTCTATTTCTTTATCATCTTCTTGATAGTCTATATCAAAAATGTACAAGAGTGTTTTCCATTCTTCAATTTGAGCATTATATGCTATTACATCTTTAGTAGAATAATTTAATAATGATAATACTAAAGTAAAGAATGCAGTTATTAATACCATAAAAATTATTGGGTAACTAAAGGATTTTTTCATGCTGTCACCTTCTTTTTCTTGGCTTTTTTACTTTTCTTATAATATCTTACTCCTTCGTCAATAATAGGGGCGAAAGTATTACCAACTAATATTGCGAACATTATACCACCAGCAAATAATGCATAACCTCTTATGATAACTGTTATAACACCGATGAGAATACCATATATCCATTTTCCTTCTTTAGTTTTAGGTGATGATATAGGGTCGGTTGCCATAAATACTGCTCCAAATAATAAACCACCAGCTAATACTCCGAATATAGGATTTGGTATAGCTGTAAATCCAAAGAGTCTTAATATTAAACTTAAACCTATAAATCCAGAAAGTACTCCAGCCATGGTCTGCCATGCTGCAGTTTTAGTATAAATAAGATAAATTCCTGCTAATATGATTAGAATAGCACTGGTTTCACCCATAGATCCTGATATTCGACCGAATAATAAATCTGTATATGAAGATAATTCTCCAGTTTCTCTGAATCTTAACATTGGAGTTGCTGTAGAAATAGTATCTACTCCTTTAGTCATATATTGGGTAAATCCACCAAGGAAAGATGTTGTTGCATGAGACCATTCAATAGTTAATGGTTGAGGAAAGGATACATATACAAAAGCTCTAGCTACTAGAGCAGGATTGAAAACGTTTTTACCAAATCCCCCAAAAACTTCTTTTCCAAATATTACCCCAAATATAATTCCTAATACCCCGACCCAATAAGGTGTGCTTGGTGGTAGAGTTAATGTAAAGAGAATAGCTGTAACTACCACAGCTTCGGATACTTTACCTTTACCATATTTCTTTTCGAAGATATACTCTGTTACACCACCCCATAGAGTAATCCAAGTCATTAAAAATAATGATCTCCATCCAAAGAAATAAATAGATGCAAGAATTATTGGAATTAATGAATAGATAACCTTTCGCATCATTTTCTGTTGCATAAAATATTGATTGATATTAAAGGACATTTTGACACCCCCATAAGTTTATTTTATATAGTATGTAGTCCTGTTATAGATTATATATTCCCGAAAATAAGGCTAGAAAACAAAAATTTAATAATATTTAAAATATTATTAAATTTTTGTTTCTAGTAATTTCTTATGGATGGTTAATGGATTATTATAGTGGTATATATGAATTAAAGATATATAAGGAGGTTGAAACTGCTTCAATAAAAGATACTAAATAGTATAAATATATAAAATAATACTAGAATAATTGATTGAGAACATTAGTTCTGTTTGATATAATTTTACTATAAGAATAATTGAAGCAGAGGGAAGGTGAAAGCAATTAAAATAACAGTTAAAGGTTTATTAATTAATACATTAGACGTGTATCTAGATGAAATAAATGAATTGATGACTGTGTTTTCATCAGCTAAAAGATTTGCATTTAAAAGACTTGTTGAAAACAAGATTAAAAAAGGCGAACTTGAAAAATTAATATCTCACAAATATGGAATAAATATTCGTCAAAGTAAAGACGCTGTTGAGTCTGCAAGACAGATGATTGCTTCACAAAAAGCTTTGGTTAAGGACTATTATGAGAATTACTCCAAAAAGGTTAAAGGCATAGAAAGACAATTAGAAAAAGCTAAATCAAAGAAAAAGATTTATGGGTTAACCAAGAAACTTGACAAAAGAAAAGAGAAACTAAAATTCTACAAAGAACACTTAGATAACAATACTATACCTAAGATTATTTTTGGAGGCAGAAAAAACTTCGTTAGAAGATGTAAAGGACTCATATCTAATGAAGAATGGAAAGACTTAAGGGACAATAATTATTACTCAAGGGGAGATAAAACTAAAAAGGGTAATCCAAATTTAAGAATAGTGATTAAAAATAACATGACCTTTTTAGAGATTTCTACCCTTAGAAAAACAAACTCTAATAGAGCTGTAAAAATCCAAGTACCTTTATATTTACCTCAAAAGCTTTCTAAAAAGACAGGAAAAGTTAATGGCAGAAATTATAGACATATGGTGTTAGATTACCTACTAACTGGAGAAGCCTATCAAGTAGAGTTAATAAAAAAGAACAATAAAATCTACTGCCATATAACTATAGATGAAAGTAAAATCAGCGATTATAAAGAAGAATTTAATATTTATAACGGAGTTATTGGAATAGATACTAATCCAGATGGATTGGCTTTAACAAAGCTTGATAAGGATGGAAATTACAAGTGGTCGGTCTATTTAAAGGAATCAGAACTTTTGTATGCACGAACCAACAGAAGAGAAAATATTTGTGGTTAACTAGTAAGAGATGTAATTAATATAGCAAAATCTGAACATTGTGCTATAGCATTTGAAGATTTAAAGTTCAAAAATGATAAAGATGTAAAATCTAAATTTTCAAGAATTAAACATCAATTTATTTATAATAAACTCTTATTAATGTTGGAAGCAAAATCTATCAGAGAAAATGTTCAGTATTTTAAAGTAAAACCACAATTCACCAGTAAGATTGGACTCTATAAATATTGCCATCAATACGGATTAGATGTTCATAATGGAGCTGCTTTAGTTATAGCTCGTAGAGCATTTGGATTTAATGAAAAAGTTTCTAAAGTACTAAAAGATAAGTTATTAAAGATAAGTGAATTAGAAAAGTTTCATAAACAAACTAACTGGAAACAGTGGTCTATAATAAATAAAAAAATTAAAAAGAAAGGTGGTGAATATCCTGGTTTGTGGCTAAAACACAGGAAATTGTTTCTTAATATAGTATAAATCATTAACTTAGTTAATGATTTTAATATAAGAATATATCTTGCTAAAGGACACCTAGAAGGAAAAGCTTTTAGCAACTTTAGATATAGATTAGGCAGAAGTAACACTTCTAGCTCTGTTGTACTTAATTACTATATGTGATTAAGGCTTACCTTAAGTATACGGAGTTTATAGTCAAGTGACTATACCTTAGTAGTTGAATCCTGTGATGCTACCACTTTTATTAAAGTGAAAAATCATAATAAATAGTAATGAATGATACTATTTGTTTTGATTTTAGAAACCAGGGAAAAGATATGCAAGAGAATAAAGATGTTGAGAGAAGAGAGGTAGAAGAAAAAAGAAATTCTAGCAGGGTACAGGCTACATTCATCAAATATTTTGCATACATACTTATATTTTTTGGATTTTTATACTTTTTAGTAAGATATGTATTCCCAATGCTTAGATAAATAAAATTAGTATAATAATAAGACGAGGGATAGACTATCCCTCGTCTTATTATGTTAAAATATATTTGGGGTGATGATATGAAAAGTTTAAATAATATAATTAATTTAATAAAAAATAGAGAAGCAAAACCATTAGGTATTCATGCAGATTTCTCAGTACTTATTCCCCTGATATATAGAGAGGGAGAATTACACATATTATATGAAGTGAGAGCTCACCATCTTAGCACTCAGCCGGGGGAAATATCCTTCCCTGGGGGTAGGGTAGAAATGGGAGAAACTTTCTTAGAGGCAGCTATAAGAGAAACAATGGAAGAATTAAATATAGAAAGAGAAAATATTGAAATAATAAATCAAACGGACTATATAGTGATGCCCTTTAATATTGGCATATATCCTTTCTTAGGAATAATAAAGGGCATAGAATTTGAAAATATACGATTTAGTATAGACGAAGTATCAGAGATTTTTACTGTACCATTGAAATACTTTTTAGAAAATGAGCCAGAAGAACATAATATGGCAATAGAACCTCAAGTGGGAGAAGATTTTCCTTATCATTTAATAAATAATGGGAAAGCATATGATTGGAGAACAGGAATTTATCCTGTATACTTCTATAATTATAGAGATTATATAATATGGGGTATGACTGCTAGGATAACTAAAAACTTTATAGATATAATAGATAAATAATCATTTAGATTCTATCCCTGACCTTCATAAAAGAAGATTAGGGATTTTTATTTTTATAAAAATTATATTTTATAAATCTTTCTTATTATTTATGTCGTTATTATATATAGAAGGTCTTAAAAGAGAAAAGGGGTGATAATATGCCTACTGATGAAGAGCTTATTGAGGAGATACACAGGGGTTCCCAGGCAGCGATGGAAGTATTAGTTAAGAAGTATTATAAGAATATATTTTCCTACATATATCGTAAGGTTGGGGATTATCACATATCTTATGATTTAACTCAAGAAGTATTTATCAAAATGATGAAATCAATAGATAGATATGAGAGTACAGGAAAGTTTAAAAATTGGTTACTAAAGATAGCTGTTAATCATTGTAATGATTACTATAAAAGTAAATCTTATAAGAATAAATCAAAAGAAACTCAATTAGAGGATAGAATAGGGGATAATCCCGATAAGGTATGGGATTTACTAAAGAAAAAAATAGAGAGAAACTTAGTAAAAAAAGCAATAATGTCATTGCCAGATTATCAAAGGGATGTTTTGATATTAAGGTATTATCATGATATGAAACTAAAAGATATTGCAGATATAACAAGTAGTAAAGAAGCCACAGTTAAATCAAGATTAAGGCAAGGTATAGGTAAGTTAAATAATCTTCTAGGAGGTGAGGATATTGAAGAAAGAAAAAATAGACTTTGATATATATGAAGATATAACTGAAAATGAATTAGATGAACTATGGTCAATGATGGATAGTTATACAGTGGAATATCCTGATGAAGAGGAAATAGATAATACTATTAACGAGTTAAGACAATACGTACCTGAAAAGGAGAAAGAAGAATATTTTATTGATCGATTTCATTATTTACTAAATAAATCTATGATTGAGATATCCTTTATTAGCAAGCCCTTTTGGATAATGAGTTTCATTCTTTTTATAATGGGATTAATAACTATGTACTTTAATAAATATATTAATCCTTATTTACTAGCTATGGTAATATCACCCCTACCTTTTACATTTGGGTTAATAGAAATATTTAAAAGTAGGGATAAAGGGATGATGGAAATAGAAATGTCCTGCAAGACATCCTATGGTGAAGTATTATTATCAAAACTAACTATTATAGGGTTCTATAATATTGTTTTAAATACAATTTTTTCCCTGATAATATCCTCAATTAGTAATGTTGATTTCTTAAGATTAACCTTGATATGGTTTGCTCCTTTTACATTCATATCTGGAATATCATTATGGTTATCAATGAAGATTAAAAGTAGCTATACGATGACTATTATAGTTTCTATTTGGATAGGTATGATTGGTACTTTACTTAATACTCCATATGAACTAATAGAAAGAATCTTATGGATGAATATAACTATATATATTGGTATATCTATTTTAGGAATTAGTATGAGTTTTATACAAATCAGATCTTTTATTAGAAAGAATATATCACATAAGGGGAGGGGATTATTTGAGGTTAATTATTGAAAATATCACTATGAAATACAAGGACAAGGTAGCAGTAGAAGATTTTAATACAGAATTAAATGAAGGGGTATATGGATTTCTTGGACCCAATGGAGCTGGGAAAACTACCTTGATGAGGGTATTAGCAGATTTATTAAGACCAACTAGAGGTAGAGTATTATTAGATGATAGAGATATATCCACTATGGGGGATAAATATAGGAATATACTAGGATATTTACCTCAAAGCTTTGGATTTTATAAAAGCTTTACTGCCCATAAATTCTTGATGTATATAGCAGCATTAAAGGGACTAGACAAATCAATATCCCCTGATAAGGTTGAAGAAGTTTTAGATATAGTAAATCTAAAAGAACATTCAAAAAGAAAAATAGGTAAGTTCTCTGGGGGAATGAAACAAAGACTAGGCATAGCTCAAGCTCTACTAAATGATCCTAAAATACTGATATTAGATGAACCTACAGCCGGACTAGATCCTAAAGAGAGAATACGCTTTAGAAATCTAATCTCTGAGATATCAAAGGACAGAATAGTGATATTATCCACTCATATAGTTTCCGATATAGAGTATATAGCGAAGGAAGTAATATTAATTAAGGATGGAAAGTTATTGGGAGTGGATTCCCCTGAAAATATATTGGAAAATATGAAGGGGAAAGTTTGGAAAGGCATAGCATCAGAAGAGGAATTTAATAGCATGAAAGATGATTATAAAATAAGTAATATAGTGAGAAAGGGTAAAGAAATAGAATTAAGAATTATATCTAAAGATAAACCCCCTATAGAATCAATAGAAGAAGAATCAAGACTAGAGGATATGTATCTTTACTACTTTGATCAGGAGGTTGAAGAATGATAAGATTAATGAAATTTGAATTATATAAGATATTTAGTAAGAAGGCTTTGATTATTGGATTGGTAGCAGTTATTTTATTGTATGGATTTCTAAGCCTTAAGCAATATAAAAGTTTTAATGATTATAGTTATAACAGGAATGAATTCAAAAAAATTGAAGGAGAATTAACTAAAGAAAAGATTAAATTAGCTGAAGAAGGTATGAAAGAAATTCAAAAAAGAGCTATTGAGCATACTGAATCCGATGGTTATACATGGTATGAATATAATCAAGAGGATCTAGATATGGAAGGTATTTATGAACAGGTAGCACGTACAGAGGGATTTCAGCAAAGAAAAGAAAGTAGAATAAAAGAATTAAAAGAAAGTATAGGAAAACTAGAAGGCAAAAGTAATAATAAATATGAATATAGAAAAGCAAAACTTGAATATAATATGTTACAGAAATTGCCTAAACCTGGTATATATTCAAATGGCTTATGGGATAATTTATTAGGATACATAGAAGGAATCGGGTTTATATTCTCGGCTATTCTAGTACTTCTAGGGTTATCAAATGTATTTACAGAAGAATATAGCACCAAAGTGGATAGATTGATTCTTAGTAGTAAAAATGGTAAAAATGCAATCATAACTTCAAAAATCTTTGCTTCAATTATCTACACACTTATTATATCAGCAACAATAGCGATTATTCATCTACTAGTTAATTTTGCCTTGTATGGTACTGAGGGATTACATCTTAATATACAGAATTATTGGTCATATATAGATTCACCATATAATATAAGTATAATTGAATTTTATGGAACTCAGATATTAGTTAACTTTATAGCAGTACTATCCTTTGGATTACTAATATTAGCTATATCCTCTATAAGTAAATCAGTAATAATTCCATTCTTTATGGGAGTAATGCTATATTTACTTCCAGTATTTATTGACTTTGAAACACCAGATGAAATGGTATATTGGTATACTCCTATAATGAAAATATTTAAAAGCTTTTATTACTCCGGTATAGCTCAAGTGAGAAATTTATTCGATCAATTTAAAACCCTCAACATATTCGGTTACCCAATCCTCTATCCCTATGCAGCAGTAGCTATTATGATTATATTAGGAATACTTTCCATAGTATTTATTTACTTTAGTTTTAGAAGACATCAAGTAAAAAGTTAAACAAAATCCGCAATCATCTAGATGATTGCGGATTTTCATATTATTCCTGTTCAATAATTGGTTTGAAATTATTTATTTCATTATGATCATTATTTAACTTTCTAATCTCTAGCATTATCCATACTCCTGTCACTAATGAAGATAAGGAGTCAGCAACTGGAGCTGCCATCCAAACCCCTTTAAGTCCCAAGAATCTAGGGATAATTAAAATTGCAGGGATTAAAAATAGTACTTGTCTAGATAAACTTAGAAACATTGCATGCTTAGGTTTTCCTACTGCTTGGAAATAGTTAGATGAAACTATTTGGAATCCAATGATAGGTAACATAAATAGGAATATAGTAATTCCTTCTGTTGCCATATTTACAAGGTTCATATCTCCCTTACCAAATAAGCTTATCAATTGTTTGGGGAATAATCTTGTTGCTACATATCCTGTAACAGTAATGGATGTTGCTGCAAGAATGGCTAGTTTAAGAGCAGATTTTACTCTGTCATATTGCTTAGCACCATAATTATAACCGATTATAGGCTGAGCCCCTTGGTTAATACCGAAAATAGGCATTAGAATGAACATTGTAATACTATTTATTATACCGAAGGCTGCAATAGCGGTATCTCCTCCATAGGTTTGAAGATTATTATTTAATAGGGCAGTGATACCGCTGGAGGCTACTTGCATTAAAAAGGGTGCAGAACCTATAGCTAAAATCTTGCCTACCACTGGTAATTCTAATTTAAAGTTAGATATATGAATATCTAAGGTACTTCTACCACCAAAGAAATAAGATAATACCCATATGGCTGCCACAGCCTGAGAAAGAATTGTAGCTATAGCTGCACCTCTAACTCCCATGTCAAATACAAAAATAAATATTGGATCCAGTATGATATTTAAAACAGCTCCTATAAGCATAGTAAACATTGCTATTTTAGGGTTTCCTTCTGCTCTAATAAAGTTATTCATACCGAAACCTATTGTTTGGAAAACAGAACCGGCTAATATTATTTGAAGATATGCTTTTGAATAAGGCAATACCGTTTCACTAGCACCAAATAATTTTAATAGAGGGTTAAGGAATATCAATCCTAATGCTGAAACTATTAAAGCTATAATTATAAGTAGAAATGTACCATTTCCTAATATTTTTTCAGCTTCATCTTTTTTATCTTCTCCAAGTTTTATAGATATCAGAGAAGTTGCACCAATACCAATAAGCATACCAAAGGCCATTATGATAATCATTATAGGAAAGCCTATAGTAATACCTGCAATACCCAACTCTCCAACTTTTCTACCTATATATATCCTATCAATTGTATTATATAATGCATTTACCAACATACCTACTATAGCAGGTATTGAGAATTTTAAGAGTAGTTTACCTACTGGAGCACTACCTAGCATTTTTTGTCTATCCATATTTTTTACCTCATACTTTCTTCATTATTTCAACTACATTATTAATATTTTCTGAAAATGACTTTATTTCAAATTCATCTAGTTTATCAAATAATTCTTTAATTACTTCTTTAAATTTTTCTTTTTCTTGTTCCATATATTTTTTACCTTCAGAAGATAAGGACAGTAAATATCTTCTTCTATCATTATTATCTATATCTCTTACCACTAGATTTTTCTTAACTAAAGAATCTATCAGAGTAGTTAAACTTCCTTTACGCATATCAAGATATTTTCCTAAAGTAGAAGGGGAAATACCATCATGATTACCAATAATCATAATAGCTCTATTTTGATTTTTATTACATCGATATTCACCATCTATATTTTTTCTAAAAACCTTGCTTATTTTACTATGGAATAAAGAAGTAAATTCTATTAGATTTTCATTAATATCATTTAAATATTCATCTTTCAAATAATCACCTCAATCTATTTAGAGTTCCGCATAGTTAGAATTCTTACTATTAGAATTCTAACTATATTTATAGTGAAAGTCAAGTATTAATTGAACAAATACAGTAAAAAGTTATATAATATTAATAATTAATTTAAGGAGGTTTTATTATGCAGCAAATAAAGAAAATAGATACTAAGGATAAAAAGAAATTTTATGGTTATTTAAATCTAAAATTAACAGGATTAATATGTGAAGAAGAAGATTGGTTGGCAAACTTGTCTAATGCCTCTGCATTACTATGGTTATTATTAGAGGATATAAACTGGGCTGGATTTTATTTATATAAAAAAGGTGAACTCATATTAGGACCTTTTCAAGGAAAACCTGCTTGTACTCATATTAAAATAGGTAATGGGGTATGTGGTACTGCTGCTGATAAAAAGGAGACAAAAATTATTGGAAATGTTCATGACTTTGAAGGTCATATTGCTTGTGATGTAGCATCTCAATCAGAGATAGTAGTGCCCATTATTAAAGATGATAAACTTATTGGAGTATTAGATATAGATAGTCCTATATTGAACAGATTTAATGAAGAGGATGGAAGGTATTTAGAAAAGTTTGTAGAAACTTTAAATAAGTATGTAAATTGGAGTGATATTAACTAAGTATAATATAGGAGGATATTCATGAAGAAAATAGAAATAAAGAAATTTGGCATAGGTAGTTTATTTAAAGTGGCCTTATATTTTTCGATAATACCAGTTGTTATTATGTTTCTAGTAGGCCTGGTTTTTTTATTGATAGGTATAGCGGGTAAAGTTCCTGAAATGGGTATATTTGGTGTTGTTTATATGGTATTACCTATATTTATGGTTATTTTCTATGGGGTAATGGCTGTAGTTGCTGGACTAATATATAGTGGATTGGCTTCAAAATTTGGTGGTTTAGAAATATACGTGACTGAGGATGAAGAATCAACATATTAAAAGACAGCCTAGGCTGTCTTTTAATATTTATATTTTAACTTGATGATATTTTTTCTTACCTTTTCTGATCATTAACTTTCCATCTTCAAAATCTTCAATAGTGATTTCTTTTCTGAAATCTGTTATTTGCTTATCATTAACAGATACTCCTCCTTGTTTTACGAGGCGTCTAGCCTCACCATTAGATGAAGTAAGACCTAAATCTGTCATAAGGCCTAAAAGACCTATACCTGCTTCGAATATACTTTTATCCATATCTGTAGACGGAACATTAGACATATCAACCCCGCCAGAGAATAAAGCTTTTGCAGCTTTTTCAGCTTTTTTAGCTTCTTCCTCCCCATGAACAATCTTAGTAAATTCAAATGCTAATATTTCCTTTGCCTTATTTATTTCTGATCCCTCTAGAGAACCTAATCTCCTAACTTCATCCATAGGTAAGAATGTTAATAGGGCCAAAGTATTTTCTACATCAGCATCGTCTATATTTCTTAGGTATTGGTATAGTTCAAATGGGGAAGTTTTATCTGGATCAATCCAAACTGCTCCAGATTCTGTTTTACCCATTTTCTTACCTTCACTAGTAGTTAATAGTTTAAAAGTAAGACCATATACTTGCTTTTTCTCCTCTCTTCTTACTAAATCTACTCCTCCTAAGATATTAGACCATTGATCGTTTCCGCCCATCTCCAACTTACAATTATATTTTCTATTAAGCTCTAAAAAGTCATAGGATTGCATAAGCATGTAGTTAAATTCAAGGAAGGATAACCCTTTTTCAAGTCTAGATTTAAAACATTCTGCTGTAAGCATTCTATTTACTGAGAAATGTTTACCTATATCTCTAATAAAGTCGATATATTGTAACCCTTTAAGCCAATCCTTATTGTTAGCTGCATATCCTTTTTCACCATCTAAATCTAAGTATTTAGATATTTGATGTTTAAGAGATGTTGCATTGTGATCTATATCTGCCTCTGTAAGCATTTTTCTCATTTCAGTCTTTCCAGAAGGATCGCCCACCATAGCAGTTCCTCCACCAACTAATGCAATTGGTTTATGTCCTGCCTTTTGCATATGCATCATAACCATTACCTGAATAAAGTGGCCAACGTGTAGACTGTCAGCAGTAGGGTCAAAGCCTACATAAAATGTTACAGATTCCTTTCCTAAAAGCTCTCTGATTTCATCTTCATGGGTAGCCTGCTCAATAAAGCCTCTTTCCATAAGGATGTCATATACATTACTCATTTTTCATACCTCCTTTTAATTATTTTAACAATAAAAAAGGGTCTTCCCAGTCCTAAAGGACGAGAAAACCCGTGGTACCACCTTAATTTACATTTATTAAATGCCTCATTAAGTCATGTATCGTATGACTAAGCGCAACAGTTTCCTATTGAAACTCTAGAGTCGTAATTCACTAATATCTTGGGCAGATTTTTCACCAACCAATCTGTCTCTAATTTCCCATAATAAAAGTTACTGTCTCCTTCAATGTTCATAGTTTTATATTGAGTTTTAATATATGATATTATAAATACATTAAAAATGTCAAGGATTATTCTACTATTATTTCTATACTATTCTCCCATAAACCATGAATATTACAATAAGCTTGAACATATATAACACCTGGTTTATCTAATATTACACTGGTAACACCTACTGGTTCAGTATATACATCAGATTCTCCATGAGCAGTAAATTCAAAACTTGATAATTGAATAGGGAATTTTCCATCCTCTGCGAAATAAAAAACCTTCATCCATTTAATGTGATGTTCTAAACTATTAGGATGTTTTACTTCATCTCCTATTGATACTCTTATCTCTGTATCCTTACCCTTTTTAACTTTTCTAGGAAGATGAATTACTGGTACGTGTTTTTCACCTTTCCAATCTCCAGTTTGAATTAATTGACCTAAATTTTGCATAAAAACCCTCCTTAGATGATTCTAATTCACTTTTTTATAGTATAACCATGTAGTGAAAATTTAGTATGATATAATCAAATTATTAATATCGCTAAAGGAGAGTATAAAATGGATAGTAAGATAAAAATTGATAAAGTTAAAAGAGAAGAAATGATAAACGTAGTTAAGGATTATTTTGCGAAAGAAAGGGATGAAGACTTGGGAGATTTAGCAGCTTCATTGATACTAGATTTTTTTATAGAAGAGTTAGCTCCTGATATATACAATCAAGGAGTGAATGATGCCCATACATATATAAAGGACAAAGTAGAAGATTTATTTGCATTACAAATAATAAAGAGAAAAATAAAATATAATTAATTATATTTTATTTAAATTATTTAGCAATATTTTCTATTCGCGCCTAATTTTAAAAGAAATAGAATTATATAAAAATAAGTCTAAAAACTATTTTAGACTTATTTTTAACTGGTATAGTAGACAATTTTTTCTAATTAATGTATAATATAACTACATAAAAGTAAATAAATTTAAGGGGTGAAATAAATGACTAGTCCGCCATATAATTACAAGATAAATATTAGGTAAATTGAATGTATATGCATTTTAAATTAAAGGAGGAACAATTGTGAAAAAACAGATTACATTAATATTGATTATTATGTTAATTCTTACTTTTAGTTCTCAGTCGTTTGCATTTAATAATACATCATCAAATCCTACCATAGAAGATGTTCTTATAATTAAGGCGGGGACAGGTATTGACAGTATAGGATATACCCCAATAATGCCAGAAGTAGAGAGGCAATTTCCTGAATCGTTTTTTGTATCTAATAATGGTAAGACCTTTTTTATCCTTGACACAGTTAATAAGAGAATTTTAGAATATGAAAAACAAGAATTGGTAAAAAAGATTGAGATACCCTTTATAGAATATGCAAAGGATTTAATCGTTTTAAAAGATAAGATTTATGTGTTGGAAGGTAATGAAGATAATACTATATACAGAATAGATATGAATGGAAATATTGATGAAATTATAAAGAAACCAGAACAATTAAAACAATATCAAATTAATCAGCTAAATATTGATAAAAACAATAATCTAATTTTAGTTTATGATGGGAATAAACTTTATGATATAATAAATTCAAAAATTATTAGTAACTCTGATGTTAGTGTTAAATCTATTTCCCCTAAAAAAGGGAAAATTAAAACTAAAGAAGGAATAGAAATTGATGTAGCTTTTGAAGAACTATACGGATCAATAAATATTCATAATATAACAAAAGAAGGATATATTTATACATCAGTGGAAGATGTGGCTGATACTTCAAAGATTTTAGTAGAACATACTATTAGAAAATATAATAAAACAGGTAAGTTGGAAGGAATTGCTGCAATTCCTATGGAAAGGTATATATCATTTCCAAATAAATATATGAATGTAACAAACAATGGAGATATATATATTATGATCATAGAAGAAAATCAAGTTATTATTTCAAAAGTAAACTTAGATAAGAATTTTAAATCCACATTGAAGCAAAAAAAATCTGAATACTCTATTGAAGATGAAGAAAAGAACACTAATGATGATGATATTATTATTACACCTATGTATGATCCATCTATTCCATCAAGAAGTACAGTTAATTCTAGAGCTAACTCAATGACAGGTTATAAGTGGACATATAATAGTTCAAATGGTCAACATTCTAGTTACTCATATGTAACAAAGCCTGATTATTTAGTAAATACATCTTATGGTAGTAGTTTAACAGGTATTCCTTATTGTTGGGGAGGATTTGATGGTCATGATAGATCATCAACAGGTTCTTGGTCAAATTTTGGTTCTGCAATGTCAATGGGAAAAGAAGCAGGTAATGTTTATACTTCAGGAAGCTACAAGTCAAGTACTGCTGGTCTTGATTGTTCAGGATTCGTATCCGCAGCATTACAATTTGGGTCAAAGTATGGTACTTATGGATTAAATGATATGTCAGATCCTATTTCTTCTAGCCAATTAAAATATATGGACATACTAATTAAGCCAGGATCACATGTTCTTTTCTTTTATTCTTGGAATTCTGATAAAACAGTAGTAAACTCTAAAGAAGCAACCACTAGTGGTTATGATAAAACTAAAAGCTATACAAGAACTTGGTCATGGTTAAGCTCAAATGGATACTCTGCTAAAACTTTTGGATTAAGATAATTATAGAATCTGAACTTACTAATTATAATTAGTAAGTTCAGATTAATTTATTTAAAAAGGGGCATGTAAATGAAAAAAAGATATATTTATATTATACTTATTTTAGTGTCAATAATTATTTTAACCATATTTAAAAATGATATATTTAATCTTATTCATGCTGAAGAAGATCAAATAGAAGAATTAGTAATAGAAGACGAGATTTTTGGTATAGTTAAAATGAAAGATAGTTCTGATATTACTAATGTAAATAAATTGATTAAGAAACTTACAAAAGATAATAGTCAAGATAACACTGATTTTGGAGGTTCCATTAATGGATATTTGAAAACAACGGATGGAAGTAAAAAAGATGTTGTTTTTTCTCCTAATTACTTAATAATAGATGATACTACTTATATCGGAGAATCTACAAATAATATTTTTAATATAATATCTAGTAAATTATATGATTCTCGTAATTTAAAAAATATAACTGATAAAATATATGAAATATCTATTAATGCAGAAGATCTCTCAAAAAACAAATTAATCAGACAAAGAACTCAAATTGAGGACTTTATATCAAATATTTCTAAAAGTAATTATGTTAATGAAGATATTGAATTTCTTAGAGAGAACAATATTGAATTTCCTAATTATTCCATATTAATTAAAATGAAAGATAATCTAAAACTAAATCTACAATTTTTTAATAAAAATTACTTTAAAATTTATAATGATAACGACCGAAGCATTACTTTTAAAATTTCCGAAGATGTTTGGAATGCTCTTGAAAAAATATTTCCAAATGGTATTTATGATGAAAATGATATTCAATATTTATTTAGAGCTGATAATGTATATCTAATGAAAGAAAAAGAAGAAATGATTGAATTAACCCCAATTAAAAACCAAATAGTTAGAATGTTCTTAAGCAATGAACCTTATAATGGCAACCAAAATGTTGCTTATATGGAATATCCAATCCGAATAATTTTTAGATATCAAGATGGAGATAAAATTGTAACAATAAATGAGAATTCTATTGAATATGTTGGAGAAGTATATGAAATTAATGATGTAGGAAAAAAATTTATTGAAGTATATAATATTAACTGATTATGAAGATGCATGTGCTAAAAAACTTCTTTCTACGTAGAAAAAAGTTTTTTAGCACATAATGTTTATAAAACTGATTCTATTATTCTACAGTTATATCTTTGCTATTTTCCCATAATCCATGGATGTTGCAATAGCTCATTACATGGATAGTTCCTGGTTTATTAGTTTTAAAATATGTTTTAACCATCGGCTCATCAAATATATCAGACTCACCATGGGCATCAAAAGTAGCTGTATATATTTCTATAGGGAATTTTCCATCTTCAGGCTTAAAGAATATCTTAAACCACTTAATATGATGTTCTAAAGTATTTGGATGCGCTATTTCATCCCCAATAGATACTTTAAGTTCTATTAATTCCCCTGCTTTAATTGTATCCTCAATATGTATTACTGGAACGTGCTTTTCACCTTTCCAATCTCCGCTTTGTAATAAATTTCCTAAACTCTTCATTATAAAAACTCCTCCCTTAATTTAAAAATTCATTTCACTAATCTATATACCCCCTAAATCTTTTTTAACACAAAAAATATTAGCCTAGACTAAGTTTTTTAAAAAATTGGTTTAAACAAAGTAATTATAGGAATCATTATAATAGATAATAAAATATATTTCTGATAAAATGAAGTTACACTAAAGAATAGGAGAGATATAATGTCTAAAATTAAATTAATAGCTACTGCAACTTTTGGTCTTGAAGCAGTAGTGAAAAGAGAAGTAGAGGCTTTAGGATTTACTGATATAGAAGTGGAGAATGGAAAGGTTGTTTTTTCAGCAGAAGTAGAGGATATACCAAAGGCCAACTTATGGTTACGAACAGCAGATAGAGTACTATTATTAGTTGGTGAATTCAAGGCTCTATCCTTTGAAGAACTCTTTGAAAAAACTAAAGCTCTTCCTTGGGGAGAGTGGATACCTGAAGATGGAGAATTTACAGTTACAGGCAAGTCAATAAAATCCAAACTATACAGTGTTCCAGATTGTCAATCAATAGTAAAAAAAGCAGTAGTAGATAAGATGAAGGCTAAATATAATACAGAATGGTTTAAGGAGACAGGAGCTAAATATACAATTCAAGTAGCTTTATTAAAGGATATAGCTACATTAACTATAGACACCAGTGGTACAGGACTACATAAAAGAGGTTATAGAGAAGAAGCAGTGGAAGCTCCTTTAAAAGAAACATTAGCCGCAGCATTAGTACAGTTAAGTTTTTGGAAGCACGATAGAGTATTGTTAGATCCTTTCTGTGGTTCAGGTACAATAGCTATAGAAGCAGCTATGATAGGAAAGAATATCGCTCCGGGACTAAATAGAAAATTTGCATCTGAAGAGTGGGATAGAATACCTAAGGAAGCATGGAAACAAGCTAAGGTAGAGGCATTTAAAGCAATAGAACATGATAGAGAATTAAAAATATATGCTTCAGATAGAGATAAAAAAGCGGTAGATATAGCAAAGGATAATGCCTTTAAAGCTGGGGTGGATGATTGTATAGATTTTAAGGTAAGAAAATTCTCGACAATTAATATTAAAAATAATTTTGGAGTAATAATTACTAATCCTCCCTACGGAGAGAGGATAGGAGAAAAAAGAGAAGTAGAAGAGCTATATAAACAAATGGGAAGAGAGTTTAAAGATTTAAGAACATGGTCAAAATACATCATAACATCTGATGAGAACTTCGAAAAACTCTATGGTAAGAAAGCATCAAAGAAAAGAAAACTATATAACGGTAGAATAAAAGTAGACTATTATCAATACTTTGGAGTAAAACCAAAAAAGGCTTAAGAAAATATTTTCTTAAGCCTTTTTTCAAATTTTAAAAGGAATATAGGGTAAATATATAGAATATTCTAATAAATATATAAATTAAATAATATAAATTAAATAGAAAAGGATGAGTAAATGCGTACCGAAAAAGAAATGATGGATTTAATTATTAATTTTGCTAAGCAAGATGAGAGAATTAGAGGAGTATTAATGAATGGTTCTAGGGTGAACCCAAATATAGAGAAAGATATATTTCAAGATTTTGACATTGTATATTTGGTTAATGATGTAGAACCTTTTAAAGATGAAGACTATGTGGTACCTTACCTTGGTGAAATAATGATTATGCAAAAACCAGAGGATATGATATTACCACCTCCTATAGGGGATGGCCACTATACATATTTAATGCAGTTTACCGATGGCAATAGAATAGACATATCTTTTATTAATATAAACCAAATTGAAGAACAAATAGAAGATAGCTTAACAAAGGTTTTATTAGATAAAGATGATATTATTCCTTATCTATCTGAACCAAGTGAAGAAAGTTATCGTATACAGAAACCAAATCCAAAGTTATATGATGACTGTTGTAATGAGTTTATATGGGGAATGGGTTCTCATATACCTAAAACAATATGGAGAAAAGAGTTACCTCTATTAAAAGAATTAATAGAAATCGTTCTAAGGAAACCATTAATTAAAATGCTAGAATGGTCCATTGGAATAAAGATTGACTATGCATTTTCAATTGGCAAAGGTGGAAAAAATTTAGAAAAGTTATTAGAACCGGAAGTATGGCATAAATATAAAAAGACATACGCTGATTATCAATATAAGAACATATGGGAATCTTTATTTATATTTCATGATTTATTTAAAGAAACAGCTGAGCATGTAGGGGAGAACTGTGGATTTGAATTCCCAGAAGATGAATTAGAACGGGCATTTAGTTTCCTAAAGCATGTAAAAGAACTACCAGAGAATGCAGAATCAATATTTTAAATTAAGGAGTAAAATATTATTAAGTATTAAAGGACTTAAAGATATATCTTTAAGTCTTTCTTTTGCAGGGATTGAAAATGAAAATGAAAAATAATACAGTAGATAAGTAATAATTTAAGTTAAAAATAAATTAACAAGTTAAGGGTGGATGTAAGGGATGAATAAGAGATTAGTAGACATAGGATTAAAAAAATTAGAAATATGTAAACAAGGAGAAGGACAACCGGTAGTTGTAATTGAATTAGGTATGGGAAGTTCCATGGATGAATGGAGTCATATTGTAGATGAAATTTCCCAGGATACTACAGTACTAATATATCATAGAGCAGGATATGGTATAAGTACTATTGATTCTAATGATGATAGAAGAACAGAAAATATTGTAGAAGACTTGAACACTCTACTAGACAAAGAAGATATTTCAGAAAAGATCATTATAGTAGGTCACTCCTTTGGAGGTTTCTGTGGGCAACATTATTTAACTAAATATCCAGATAGGATTAAAGGATTGATTTTAATAGATTCAACACCTTTAGAAAATTATAAAATTGAAAAGTTAAAGAAACAATTAAAAGTTATTAATACAAAATATAACATTAATAATATGATAGAAAAATGGAATGAACTATCAATGAAAACAGATGAGAAATTAAAAGATGAAGTAAGTCACCAAATTTTTAATAATAAACTAGACAACCTATCAGAAAAAGAGCAGAGTAAATTAGAATTTTTATCTAAACCTACCTTATATAAAGTTATGAGAAATGAATTTAATAATTTATTTGAAAGTAGAAAGAAATCATTAGAGATAGAAAACCAACTTAATATTCCTTTAAAGGTTCTAGTAAGGGATGGGAATTTAGAAATAGATAATTTAGTTAATAATGGTATACCTGTAGAAGAAGCTACAAGGTTAGAAGATTTAGTTCAAGAATTACTTAAAGAACAAGTTAACATTTCTATGAGGGGCGAGATAATTGAAGCTAAGGGTTGTAGGCATAACATATATATTGATAATCCAAAACTTGTTGTGAATACTATAAGAAGTGTAATAAATGAAGTAGCTGAAAGATAGTATGAAAGGGGATTTTTGATGGAGAAACAATGGTTGAAATGGGCAAAAGAACTACAAGCTATATCACAAGCTGGAATAGAATATTCTAAAGATAAATATGACATAGAAAGATTTCAGCAAATTCGGGATTTAAGTGTAGAGATTATAAGCGAATATACTGAAATGGAACATCATAAAGTGAAGGACTTATTTGCCAATGAGTCAGGGTACCAAACGCCTAAAGTAGATGTAAGAGGGGCAATATTTAAAGGGGAAGAAATCCTATTGGTTAAGGAAAAATTAGATAATAAATGGTCTATGCCTGGAGGATGGGCAGATGTAGGCCTTTCCATTAAAGAAAATGTGGTAAAGGAGGCAATGGAAGAGGCAGGAGCAGAAATAAACCCAAGAAGAATTATAGCTATTCTAGATCGTCAAAAGCATATAAAAGATGATTTTCCATACTCTATATACAAAGTTTTTGTAGAGTGTGATTATATAAAAGGGAGTCATATAGGAAATATTGAGACAAGTGAGGCAAGATTTTTTAGAACAGATAATCTTCCAGAACTCTCTATAGGAAGAAATACTAAAAAACAAATTGATTTATGTTTTAAGTCTAGAGCAAAGGATGTATTTGAAACCCTTTTTGATTAGAATAGTTTTACTTAATCTATATTAGACATATTTAAAAGAGGAAGTTTTAGAAGGAGTGAGGAATTATGATTCTACATATTGTAAAAGAAGAAGAGTGGGAAAAGGCTAAAGTAGAAGGAATATATAAATCCCAGACATTAGAATCGGAAGGGTTTATCCACTGCTCTCCTATTGAAAAAGTGATAGATGTGGCTAATTATAATTTTAAGGGAGTTAAAGGATTAGTATTATTATGTATAGATGAAGAGAAAGTTAAGTCAGAAATAAAATGGGAGGATTTATATAGTGAAGGTAGAGAATATCCTCATATATATGATGAATTAAACATTGATGCGGTAAACAAGGAGTATGACTTTCCTGCAAAGAAGGAAGGATATTTTGAATTACCTAAGGAGCTAAAATATAATAAATAGTTATAGTCTTTTATAGAGTAAGCTCTTAAAGAATAAATTTATTGACAAGTGATTATAAGAAAAAAAGGAGAGAATTAATCATGTTAGATAATAAAGGTTTTGATAACTGGGCAGGAGAATATGATGAATCAATTGATAGATTAAGTACAGGATATCCCTTTGAAGGATATTATAAAGTTTTAGAATATGTTCGTAATTTAGTTGAATTATCAGAGGATGTTAAAATTTTAGATTTAGGTATAGGAACCGGTTTGTTAACTTACGAGGTGTATAAGAATGGTGGACGAGTATACGGCGTGGATTTTTCTTCGGAAATGATAAAAAAGGCAAAAGAAAAAATGCCAAAAGGAAATTTTTATGAACATAATTTTAAACAAGGAATTCCTAAAGAAATTAAAGGATTACAATTTGACTATATAGTTTCTTCCTACGCTATCCATCATTTGGATGATAGTGAAAAGGTTAGTTTCATTTTAGAGTTAAAAAAAGTATTAAAACAAAATGGAAAGATAATTATTGCCGATATATCTTGGAAAAACAAAGAACTGATGGAAGAATGCAAGAAAATATCAAAAAAATACTGGGATGAAGAGGAAATATATTTCATAGGGGATGAGATGGTTAATAAATTAAGGGATATAGGAGTAGATTCATATTATGAACAATTATCTTCTTGTGCTGGTGCACTTGTAATAGAGTAGAGAGGAGAGTATATGAAAGAGATTGAATTTTTAGATTTAGTGGATGAAGATGATAATGTAATAGACAAGGATGAAAGGGAAAATATCATCTCTTCGAATCAAAAAAACTACAGAGTTATTAATATTTTTATATTCAACTCTGAAGGAAAAATGATTATTCCGAGGAGAAGTTCAAATAGAAGAATTTTTCCTGATTGTTATGATTTTTCAGTTGGGGGACATGTAAGTTCAAGGGAAAGTTATGAAGAGGCTGCATATAAGGAACTAAGAGAAGAATTAGGAATTGAGAATGTGATACTAAAAGAAATTGGTTATTTTCATCCTAAAGATTTAAATACTAGCTCTTTTTCAAAACTATATAGACTAGTATATGATGGAGAATTAAATATTGATAGAGATGGTATTTCAGAAATTCATTATTTCAGCATAGATGAAATAATCGAATTGTTAAAAGAAAATCCTAAAAAATTTAAAGGAGATTTTAAACCTTTATTTGAATACTATTTATCAAATCTAAGAATAAATTAATCTAAAATTAATGGAGGAATATATGAATATTCAATATATAACTGGAAAAGAAGAATTGATAGATAATGTAAAAGAACTATGGAATAAGTTGAATGAATATCATACTAACAATTCTAAGTACTTTTCTGAAGACTTTAGAAAGTATAAGTTTGAAGATAGATCTAAAGGGTTACAGGAAAAAGCAAAAGAGGGTAGTATAAAAATTGACTTGGTAAAGAATAAAGATATAGATAAATTAGTAGGATATTGTATAAGTACTATTGATATGAAGAATATAGGGGAAATAGATTCTCTATATATAGAAAAGGAATATAGAGGAGTAGATATAGGGGATAAACTTATGAAAAATTCCATAGAATGGTTAGAATCTAAAGAAGTTAATTCAATAAGGATAGGGGTAAGTGTTGGAAATGATAAGGTGTTAAAATTTTATGAGAGATATGGATTTTATCCTAGAGTTACTATACTACAAAAGAAATAGAGAGTAGTAGAAGAACTGATTACAGAAATATAAATTGGGGGAGATACCATGGGAAATACAAACTGGTCTGAAAAAGTACAGAGTATTTATAGCTTAAATACTAGTAGAGACTTAAGATTTACAGATAAGAAAATGAAAGAAATAATCGAGGTTACTAGGATTGGAGAATCAAAAAATATATTAGAAGTTGGATGTGGACCAGGAACATTTACTAGAAAGCTTAAAAAAGAACTTTCTGAAGAGATAAAGATAACTGGTCTTGATATGGATGGAAAGTTTATTGAATACTGTCGAGAGATAGGAGAGAAAGAAGGGTTAGAAAATATTAATTATATAGAAGGAGATGCACTATCATTACCCTTTGAAAACAATACATTTGATGCCTGTATATCTCATACGGTAATAGAACATGTACCAAATAGAGAATTCCTGAAGGAACAATATAGAGTATGTAAAGAAGGAGGATATGTGTCTGTTTTAAATGTTCGTCCTGAATCATCATTAATGAGTGTAGATAATATCAAGCCAACAGAAAGAGAAAAGGAACTGATGAGGAAGATAGGTACCTACACAAAGGAAGTGAAGAATGAATTACAAGTGGGAGAGTTTTTTGATAATCCTCAAAATATATTAAAATTATTTGAGGAAGTAGGATTCAAAGAAATTCAATTGGATGCTTTAACATATGTAAGCTGTACTGACGATGATAGAAATTCTTATGAAAGAAAAAGAGTAATGATTGATTATGAATATAATATAATATTAGAATTCATTAGGATGAACTTATCTATGAAGAAAGATATATTAACTAATGATGAAGAGGAAGAGTTAATTGGATTAATTAATGATAGATATAAGGAAAGATTAAAGCTTTTAGATAATGGAGAAAGACTGTGGGATTTTAGCATATCTCCAATGATAGTTATTAGTGGTAGGAAGTAGTTAAATCTGAGGTGATAGAGTGGTAGATATTGATAATAGTGAAGTAATGAGAGCTTTAAAAGAGCATAGTGAATACTGTAAAGATAAAAAGGTAATTCAGAGCAATAATTTCTTTGTAGCTATATATAAAGAAGGGATTATTGCTACTGGCGAATTATATATACTTAATAAAGAAAAAGCTAAAGTAGATATTTATTTAAATCATGATGATATAAATAAAGAAAAACTTATTGAAAGATTTATTAATGAAATATTATACTGGAACCCTTTCCTTAAATATATTGATTATGGAAAGGGCGAATTTCATAATCAATGTCCAGCTAATTTAATGAAGATATCTATTGAAGATATACAACCATCACAGTTATATATTAGTGAGGAGAAGTTATCTAATGTATCTAACTGGTTAGATTCAAAAGAAAAGGTAATCATACCTATAGTTAAAATTAATGATACTTATGTATCTACAGATGGGCACACTAGATTAGTACAGGCCTATATTAATGGGTATAAAAATGTGTTTGTATATAATGATACAGATGTTAATCCAGAGACTTCAAAGGTATTTGTAAACTGGTGTAGGGATGAAGGAATAAGTGGTATAAAAGAATTAGCTGATAGGCTATTATGTCAAAAAGAGTACGAAGTAAAGTGGATAGGTAGATGTCAAGGTTATTTTAAAAGTTTAAAGGAAGAAGTATAAGTAAGGGGTGGGATATGAAAAAAAGATCAATAATAATATTCGTGGATTTTCCCAATGTGGAAATAATCCAAGAGATAAGAAAAAAGTATGACCCTTTATATGAATGTATAAGACCTCATATAACCTTATTGTTTCCCTTTGAAAGTGATATTACTTCTGGTGAATTAAAGAATCATATGGAGAATGTATTAGATGACATAGAACCATTTAATATTACTTTAAGGGATATAACTGGAGCAGGAGATAATTATCTATTTTTAAATCTAAAAAAAGGTAATGATGAAATAATCGAACTACATGACAGACTATATTCGGGTATATTAGAGAAGTATCTTTATAAAAGGTTAACCTATATACCTCATATTACAGTAGGACATTTAGATGCTGAGGATAACTACATTAAAGCTTTAGAGGAAGTAGTTAATGTTAAAGATGAATTTAAAATGATTGTTAAAGAAATTGCTGTAGAGGTAATAGATGAAAATGAGAATTCAAATATAGAGTTTATAGTTGGTTTATAAAGGGGGATGTAATGTTAGAAGGGCTTCAAAGTAAATTACCAATATTAATAGGAGATAAATACTTAGTAAGATACATTGATGATGGAGACATAGAAGATATTTTTGATATATATAGTAACGAAAAGATATCAAAACATATTGTAAGAAAAGTTCATACTACTTTAAATGACAGTAAACAGTTAATCCAATTATTAAAAGATAGGATGGTGGAGGGAGATAATGTTTACTTAGGTATTTGTGAGAGTAAAACTAATAAACTTATAGGTATTATTAGATTTTTAATTAAAGAAGATCCTCAAGTAATTACATTAGGATATGGTCTAAATGAAAAATATTGGGGACAAGGAATAGTACCTAAGGTAATCGATGAATTAATTTGTTATATAAAGTCAGATAATAAATACTTAAAGCTAAGGGCGACTATTAAACCTGATAATATTAATTCTCTAAGATGTTTAGAAAAATTAAGGTTTAAAAAAAGTGGAGAGTTTATGAAAGTCGGAATTGTAGATAACGAGGAAGTAAAAACTAAGAGATTTCTTTATTATAAAAAATTATAAAAAATTTAAACTTTCGTATATGGTATTGAAGCTATGAAAATAGCTTCTTATTTTTTTTATTAATGGAAAGTGTACTTTACACAAATATTTGCATATGATATTATTAAGGTGGAAAGTTAACTTAACATTATGGTGTGGAGGAATTAATTTGAAAAATAGATTAGAACAAATAAGAAAAGATAATGAAATTACACAATCGCAATTAGCAGATAAGCTAGAGGTATCTAGGCAGACAATTGGATCATTGGAAAATGGAAGATATAATCCCTCTATAGTACTTGCATTTAAGATTGCTAAATTTTTTAATTTAAGTATTGAAGATATTTTTATTTATGAGGAGGAAGTAAATAATGAAAATTAAAAAAATGAAAATGTATGGTTTGTTACTAGTTTTAGGAGTGATTTTAGTAGTCATTGGAGGCTTTGTAGTTAAAAATCCAGAATTAAAAGCTCTTTCTGGAGTTCTAATAGGAGTAGGGGCTGGCTTATTTGGAATGAGTGGCGGAGAACTAATAAAAAATAAGTTGATACAGAAGGATCCATTATACAACAAAAAGTTAGAAATAGAACAAAAAGACGAAAGAAATATATATATTAGAAATACAGCTAAAGGTAAAGCTTTTGATATTATGAGCATAGTATATAGTATTCTAATGTTAATATTTATACTATTGGAAGCAGAATTAATTTTCATATTATTAATAGTAAGTGCATATATTGTAGGGTATGGAATATACTTCAGATATCTATATAAGTACTCTAATGAAATGTAATAAAACCTCTATTTTGAATAGGGATTTTATTTTTAAGTAAAATATAAATAGAAAAATAAAGATTATGAAGATATATACATAGATAAAAGTTAATCTTACCACTAAATAATTATATTATTATTTGTTATTTAATTAAAAAGATAAGTTAATTATAATATTGGGAAAAATCAAAACAAGCTAAAGATAGATAAAAAGAAAAAAATATTTCCTAATAATTATACTTGTTATAATAAAAGAAGATTGATAAACTAAAGTATATTATAGCAGAAGATGATTTAATAAGAGGTGATAGTTTTGTTTAATCTAGATATTTGAGTATCCTATGTAGCAAATAACTCTACTAAGTTTATTACTGATGTTTTTGATAATATTCTTAGTAAAGAAGGAGTTACACGAGTGCAATGGATTGCACTATATTATTTAGGTAATGATGAAGAATTTAGTCAAAGAGATTTAGCAGATGTGATGAATATAAAGGAATCAACTATTGCAAGGTTAATAGATCGTATGGAAAGAGAAGAACTAGTGATAAGAAAGAGAAATGAGAAGGATAGAAGAATTATGAACTTAGTCCTTACTGAAAAAGGAAAGGCAAAAAGAAAAGAATTACTTCCTAAAGGTGAGGAATTTAACGATATAGTATCCAAGGGTATTCCAGAGAAAGATATGAAAATATTTATGTCGGTTTTGGATAAAATGGTTAGTAATGTGAAAGAACACAGACCTCAAGAATAGGGTAAGTGTTCTTTTTTATAAACAATATTGATTGACTTTCAACAATATACTTGCTATACTAATTATTAGTATAGCAAGTATATTTTATTTAGGGAGGAGATTTAAATGGCAGATGTAAGAAAAATGTTAAATGATTTTACAGGGGGATTAGAGGAATTAGCTCAAACAAATGAAGCGCATGTAAATGCTTTTATGGGATTATTAGGAGCAGCATATGAGCCAGGAGCTCTAGATTTAAAAACTAAAGAGTTAATGAGTATTGCTATTGGATGTTATAATAGATGCGAATATTGCATTGTCTTCCATACATATAAAGCTCTTGAGGCAGGAGCAACCAGAGAAGAAATTTTAGAGTCTGCAATGGTGGCTGTAGCTTTTGGAGGAGGACCATCCATAGCATATAGTGTTACATTATTAAAAGAATCTTTAAATGAGTTCGAGAAGGATTTTCAATAATATAAATTAAGGAGAGAAGACAGTAGAGATACTGTCTTTCTCTAATATATTAGGAATGGAGGAAAGGTATGTTACTGGATATTAAACTTGAAAAACTATCAGGCCATGCTAACAGTGGGAAAGTTGGTAAGGTACATGTGAACATTAATGATAATATAGAATTTGGTGATGAAATATTAGAAGTTGAGTCAAACAAAGGTAATTCAACCATTGTTTCCAATGCGAGTGGAATAGTTAAGTCTATTGAAGTAGAAACTGGAGACACTGTAAAAAAAGGAGAGGTATTAGTAAGGATCGAAGGAGAAGTAAAAAAGGAAGATAATACTAAATCAAAACCAAAAACCAATAAGAGTACTAACACTTTTAATTATATGGGGAATTTAATGAAACCTAAAAAAGAAGAAGTAGATAGAGATATAACAATTATTGGAGCTGGTCCAGGAGGATATGTTGCTGCTATTCAGGCTGCAAAAATGGGAGCCAAGGTTGCAATTATTGAAAAAGAAAGAGTGGGTGGAACTTGTTTAAATTGGGGATGTATTCCTACTAAAGCCTTTGTTACTTCTGCCAAGACTTATAAAGATATTAGGAAAGCTGAAAACTTTGGATTATATGCAGAAAATGTATCGGCTAATATGAAAAAAATAGTTGAAAGAAAAAATGGGATAGTAAAGGAATTAACTAATGGAATTGAGTACTTAATGGAGAATAATAATATTTCTTTATATAAGGGGAAAGGTGAAATAGTAGATAATAATACTATTTTCGTCAAAGAAGGAAATAAAGAAGTGACTATTAATACAGAAAATATCATATTAGCAACTGGGTCAAAGGTTTCTAGAATTCCAATACCAGGTATTGACTCATCAAATATTTTAACAAGTAAAGAGATTCTTGATTTAGAAGAAATACCAAAGAAACTTATTATAGTAGGTGGCGGAGTTATTGGTATGGAATTTGCTTTTTTATTCAATAACTTTGGAGTAGATGTAACAGTTGTAGAATATGCAAATAGTATATTAGACTCCCTAGATAAGGATATTAAAGAGGAAATTTCTGATATAGCAAAGGAGGAAGGTATAAAAATATATTCTTCTTCTAGAGTAGAAGAAATAATGGATACTGAGGATAATCAGAGTATTGTAGTATTTAAGAAAGAAGAAAAAAAGCATTATATAACAGGAGATACTATTTTGTTATCAGTAGGTAGACATCCTAATATTGGAGGAGTAGATTTAGAAAAATATGGAATTCAGAGAAATGATAATAAAAGAGGTATAAAAGTAAATGAAAAAATGCAAACTTCTATACCAAATATATATGCTATAGGTGATGTTACAGATAAAATTCAATTAGCCCATGTAGCCTCTCATCAAGGTATAGTAGCGGTAGAAAATATATTAGGTAAAGATATAAAAATGGACTATAATACTATCCCTAGTGCAATATTTACTGATCCAGAGATAGCTGTAGTAGGTTTAAGTGAAAAGGAAGCTCAAAATAAAGGAATAGAAGTGATTATTGGAAAATTCCCCTTTGGTGCTAATGGAAAAGCTTTAACATTAGGAGAAGCTAAAGGTTTTGTAAAAATAATTAAGGAAAAGGAATCTGATAAAATAATAGGCGGAGCAATAATTGGTCCTCATGCTACTGACTTAATTCATGAAATAGCTGTAGCTATTAAAAATAATTTGAGGGATATAGACTTAATCAATACAATACATGCTCATCCAACTACAGCTGAATCTATTCACGAAGCTATATTAGCATCAACAAAAAATGGTTCAATTCATAACTAGAAGATAAGATAAAGGATTGAGGTTAACCTCAATCCTTTATCTTATCTTTGGAGCTTTTTTTATGATTTTATGCTCCCATTTGCGGGATAAATATAAAATCAAACCTATTATACAGACTATAGCATTACTTAATATCATTGCATACCATACTGATCTTTCTTGAAGATTTGTAAAGTTTTTAAATAATATTATAAGAGGAATTCTAAATAACCACAGTCGAGAGGTCATCATAGACATTGCCATTATGGTATGACCGGAACCTTGGAATGTACCATTAAATATTTGGAATACTCCCATAAGAGGTAGAGAAGCTGAAATCACTCTTAAATAGAATGTGGCTTGCGTTATAACTTCCTCACTATCTGTAAATATCATTATAATTCGTCTTGCTAGAATGAATACGATTAATCCACCTATTAATAAAAATATAGTGGTTAAAATAGTACTCACTTTTACTGCTTTTCTAGCTCTTTTAATATCATCTGCTCCAAGGTTTTGACCTACTATAGTAGATAGAGCATGACCTATTCCCATGGCAGGCATCAATATTAAAGAATTAATCCTATTTCCGATAATAAAAGCAGTCAAAGTAGAAGCACCAAAGGATTTAACAAAGATATTTAGTACAGCAAATCCAAGGGCAGTGGTAGATTGACCTATGGATGAAGGTAAACCTATTGATATTATTTTTTGTAATAGAGTTTTATTTAACTTTAGATCTGACTTATGAAGTTGAATACCTTCCTTTTTTATAAATAGAGTGTATACAGCATATAATGCGAATATTCCTCTAGCTAGAACAGTTGCAATAGCTGCACCAGCTACACCTAAATTAAGTACAAATATAAATATAGGATCTAAGATTATATTTAGACCTACAGATAATGCACCAAATATCATTGGAGTATATGTATCTCCTTGACCTTGTTTAATAGAATTAAAAGCAAAGAATACAAACATAGTAGGCATACCTAAAAGTATTATCCTTAAAAATTCAACGCTAAGTCTGAACATTTCTCCCTCTGCTCCCATTGTTTTTACAATAAAAGGAGTAATAAAAAATCCGATGATTCCTAATCCTATAGAAAATATAAAGGAAAAGGATAATATCTGACCTGCAACTTTTCTAGCATCACTTTTATCATCAGAGCCAGTATATTGTGATATTAAAGCTGTTCCAGCTATTGAAACTCCTATTCCAATAGACATCATGAAAAATATGATTGGCCATACAAATCCTACTGCATTTACTTCAAGATCTCCTAGTCTGCTAACAAAATATGTATCAGTTAGATTGTATATAGTTTGTATTAAATTATTTAGCATTATGGGTCCAGATAATATTAATATTACTTTGGCCATATTGCCATTAAGTATTAAATCTCTTTTCTTAGAATAGTCCATTAAGCCCTCCCAAAATATAATAGCATTAAGAAAATTATATCAAAAATTATTTCGAGTATCAAAACAATTATTTTAAGTCAACCATTATTATGGGTATTAAACATATAAAATATGATTTACTTTTTATCTTGGTGTATAATGTAAATAAACATAAATTTATTAATGAGGAGGGATATATAATGATAGTATCTAATGAAAAGGACATTAAGGGTGTAGAAGTTAAGAATCCTGAAGTTAAAAATGCCGTAATGAAGGCCTTAATTTCACCTAAAGAAGGGTGGGATGGTCATGTAATGAGAGTTATGGAAGTTGGAGAAGAAGGTTATACTCCTAGACATAGTCATCCATGGCCTCATATAAACTATATGTTAGAGGGTAAAGGTGTGTTACACATAGATGGAGAAGATCATGAAGTGGAAGCTGGATCTTTTGCATATGTACCAGCAGATAAATTACATCAATTTAAAAATGTTGGAGAAGGTAAATTTAGATTTATCTGTATAGTACCAGAAGAAGGTCACAAATAGGATGGTTAACCATCCTATTTTTTATTTTTATGATTATATAAAATAAATATCATATGATATAATATATTTACTTAAGTTGTTATAAATATAGCTATAGAATAAGGTGGGAAAAATATGAATCAATGTAAGCAAGTCTGCAATTTATGTCAAGGTAGATATTGTGCAAGAAAAGTATCCATATTCTCAATACTTCAAGAAGAACAATTAGCTGAAGTTACAGATAAAATAAATATAAAAAAATTTAAAAAAGGTGAAATGCTTTTCTTTGAAGGAGATATTTCAGATAAATTATTTTTAATAAATAAAGGAAAGATTAAAGCTTTTAGATATACAAAGGATGGTAAGGAACAAATTATATATATCCTAGCTGAAGGGGATTTTATAGGGGATATGAGCCTTATAAAAGAGGGAGAGTTTAAGTTTAATGCTGAGGCTATGGAGGATAGTAATGTATGTATACTTACTAAGGACGATTTTGATAAGATTCTCTTAAATAATCCAGATATAGCTTTAAAGATATTAAAAGTAATCCATGAAAGAGTTGCTAATTTAGAGGATCAAATCCAGAGACTGGGAACAAAGGATATAGAGTCAAGATTAGCTGGACTACTTTTAAGCTTAATAAAAGATTTTGGAACACCAATGGATACAATAGTAGAACTAGATATACCTCTTAGTAGAGAAGATATGGCCAACTATATAGGTTCTACAAGAGAGACAGTAAGTAGAAAACTAAGTAGTCTTCAAGACGAAGGAATTATAGAACTAATTGGAAACAAAAAAATAATCATAAAAGATCTTAATGCACTGGAGAATCTAGCTTAGGGAGTGAATTTATGAAGCGAATTGATGAAAGGGATACTATGTTTTCTCGAATGAGCTTAGAAAAGGATTCTGAGGAATATAAATATTATTATAATAAAAATCCCGATAAAAAAGAAAAAGATGATAATATAAGACAAAGACCTCAGATCTGTGGAGAAGGTACAGCCACTTATGATCCAGTAAACTCTAAGATTGCTGAGGCCAATTTTAAATTTTTAAACGATATCAAGAGCTTATCAGAAGGAAATCCCGCAGAAAAGGAAGTTGATATAGATAAAGAAACTATTACAAAAAGAATAAAAGGACTTACCTTGCATTATGGTGCTAAACTTGTAGGTGTAACTAAAATGAAGGATTACCACTGGTATTCCCATAGAGGTAGGCATAAAGAGAACTATGGGAATAAAGTTGATATAAAACATCCTTACGGAATAGTATTTGCAGTCCAAATGGATAAGGAAATGTTGAATAGATCTCCCCAAGTTTCAGAAATAATAGATACATCTAGAGCCTATGTGGATGCTGCTGTGATTGGTATGCAAATATCTTATTTTATAAGAGAGTTGGGCTATGAAGCTAGAAACCATATGGATGCTAATTATCTAGCGGTACTTCCTTTAGTTGCAAAAGATGCTGGAATTGGTGATATAGGAAGAAATGGTATTCTTATAACTAAAGAATATGGACAAATGGTAAGGTTGGGTCTTGTTACTACGGAATTACCTTTATTAGAAGATGAATATGAGGATTTTGGGGTAACAGAATTCTGTAAAAGATGCAATAGGTGCATGAGAACTTGTCCAGGAAAAGCTATACCAGAGGATATGAAAAACATTGATGGTATAGAAAGATGGCAAATAAATCAAGAAGATTGCTATAATATATGGAGAAGCTTAGGAACCGATTGTGGAATATGTATTTCTAGTTGCCCATTTAGTCAGGGGATTGAAAATTTGGATGATATTAATAGTGATGAAGATATAGATGTAGCATTAAGAAAGCATGATGAAAAACATGGTATAAGACCCTATATAAGAACAGCTCCTGAATGGCTTAAATAAACTCAGAGAATATTCTCTGAGTTTATTTTTTAAAATATGATTTAGATACAATATTTTCATCTATTCTATCAACTATATCTTTATTCTTACCTAAAATATAAAATACAATTGTTGAATCATATTCTTTAAAATACTTTATATACATTCTCCCATGAAGCTTCATAATAGGATAATCTTTAGAGAGATTATTCAATTCTTTAGGGATACCATATTGTAAGTACCCATTATAATGTTTTTTGTACTTATGGACAGGAGCATTAGTTTTTATTTGAGAGTCCACCATAAGCCAATCCATAGAGTTTATATACTTAATATCTTCTTTAATTGTTTTTATATTATAATCAAATGTTACATTATTAGGAGATAGACCTATAGATGACATAACTAGATATTTTTGGTCATATTCTGGAACTTTAGATAATAAATCTATATTTATATTTTTATCTTTATCAAATCCAAAGGGAGTACTATTATCTGTTTTTATAGCATAGGCTCCATAGAAGGATGAATAATAATCAGATTTAGGATCAAAATAACTAGAGTTTTTCTTACCTAGTTTAAATCCACCGAAATTATACATTATACTTAAATCTACATCTCTATCTACATAGTATTTAAATCCTTCATTTGAATTAAAGTAAAGAACAAAAGGATAGAAACTCTCTTTATTGCTTATTTTCCCGCTAGGTATTTTAAGGGGAATATCATTAAATAATCCCGTGTTTCTATAATAGGTTTTTACTGGATACATTATGATATAACTTCTTAAAGGATAGTATATATTCGTGATAAATAATATTAATACTGTCATCAATATTATAAACACTATTTTACTAGATTTATTAATTGTCTTCATTGCATTTCTCACAGTATCCGTATAATTCAAATTTATGATCTGTAAGTTTGAAACCATCATTAGAAAATTTTTCCTTTATATTCAAAAAAGGGCAAAAGTCTACTATTTCTGTTTTACCACAGCTTTTACATATTATGTGGTGATGATGACTATCTTCACATATTATTTCGTACATAGCTTTTTTACCATCAGTATTAGTACGATGAATTACCCCTAAGTTATCAAGTACCTCAAGATTTCTATAAACTGTAGAAAAATTTGTTTTGGGATAATATTTTTTAGTTTTAATATATATATCCTCAGCACTAATGAAATGATTTTCATTATTTAATAAAACATCTAATATAGCTTCCCGTTGATTTGTGCATCTATATCCTTTATCCTTGAGAGTTTTAATAATATCTTTTTTATTAGGCATTTTATCAACTCCTTTACTTAACACTATTTTATATTATACCTTTCCCATATTCAATTAATATAAAATTAAATAAAAAAGTATTATATAGTAAAATAATGTATATAAAGGGAATATTATTTGGAAGGGTGAGAATAATGAAAATAATTTATGGAATACTTTTATTAGGTGTATTAGAATTTGGATCATATTTATATTTTAATGTTAATGATCTAAATGAGTTTTTTACTATATGATTTGTTATTAGTTTAGTTATAATGGGGGTTTTACTTTATTGAAGGTAGGGATCAAAGAATGAATCTAATAAGTGAAACTTCTACACACATACAGAATATGGGAAAGTCAGTATCAGATAAAGGAATATTTAGCGATGATAAATCGAAGAAAATATTATTAGGATGTAGTAGTTATTTAGTTCTAATACTATATGCAATTATTAATCTTATTTTTGTTATTATTACTTTATAATAGATATTTTAAGTTTAAATTAAATGGGTATAAATTATCTATCTTTAGGAGGTGTTTATATGAGAGTATATACTAAAACAGGTGATAAGGGAAAGACTAGCCTTTATGATAGTAAAAGAGTATTTAAGGATAGTATAAGAGTTGAAAGTTACGGGACAATTGATGAATTGAATTCTTATCTAGGACTAACTAAAAATTTTATAGAGGATGAAAAAACACATAAACTAATACACAATATTCAAAGAAAATTATTTGATGTAGCTGCGGAATTAGCCACAGAGGATAAATCAAAATTAAAATTAGAAATGGTAGAAGAAGATGTAAAATTCTTAGAAAGTAAAATAGATGAATATTTGGACATGGTTAAAACTCCAGACCATTTTATTATACCTGGAGCAGGAAAAGCTGCTGGATTTATGCATGTAAGTCGTACTATATGCAGAAGAGCAGAAAGGAGAATAATAAGTTTAGCTAGAGAAGCTGATGTAAATGAACATCTATTGAAATATGTTAATAGATTATCGGATTTATTATATTCCTTAGGGAGATATCTAGAAGATGAGTTTGAAGAAGTAGAATTCGATAAATAAGAATAGTTCCCCCTTTGAGCATATATAATTATTCAAAGGGGGAATTTTTATGAAAAAAACTAGTGAAATATGGAGAGATATATTACCTATATTTATTTTATCTATATTAACTAAAGGAGAAGTTCAATCAAATAGAATATATGACATTATAGAAAAAGTTTTTATAAATATAAATAGGTCTAGTGCATACTCCACAATAAATTTTATGATTATAGATGAACTAATTGAAGGCATATTTTTATATAAAGAGGATAAAGGTATAAAATATTATAGATTAACTGATAAAGGTAATAATTTATTATCTAATCATAAGGAGGATTTATTGATTATATCTAATGCTTTAGAAGTTATAATGAAATCCTATTATTGAATATAATTTAACATATAAATAATTAAATAAATATAAATAAAAATTTTTCTTATGATATAATTATATATATTGGATACGACTATTTCCTTTGAGGTCTTATTATCCGAAAAGGGGGCAATGAATTGGACAATAAAATTAAAATGTTTATGGATAAAACTAATAAAGTCCATCATAAGCTGTCCCATGATATATTAGATGGTATGGCTGATTGGGTAAGAGTAATAGATAAAAATGGAATGGTGATATATGAGAATCAAACTATGAAAAATGAGATTGGGTTTGATTCATTAGGTAAGTCATGCTATTTTTCTCTAGGGAGCTCTTGCACATGTAAAAAATGTATAACTGAAACAACTTTTGCTACGGGTGCTACATCTGAAAAGGAACAGACTATAGGGAATAGGGTTTTTTCTATAAAGAGTTCTCCTGTAAAGGATTCTGATGGAGATATATATGCTGTAGTAGAAGTGTTTAGAGATGTTACAAGAGAAAGAAACCTTGAAAGAGAAGTACTTAAAAGAAATAAAATGATGAATAAAGACCTTAAATATTCTAGAGCTATTCAAAAGAAAATTCTACCGACTAGAGGGAATTATGGATCAGTATCTATAGATTATATATATAGTCCTTCAGAAGTTCTAAGTGGGGATATGTTTGATGTGTTTAAAATTGATGATAGATATACAGGTATATATATAAGTGATGTGGTAGGCCATGGAGTAACTGCTTCTATACTTACTATATTTGTAAGGCAGACTATGAGAGCCATTATGGATATGACAACTAAGCCTTCTAAAGTATTATCTGAACTCCATAAAAGTTTCCTAGATTTAAATTTTGATGATGATAAATACTTTACAATAATATATGGTGTGTTAGACAATAAAGAAAAGACTTTTACCTATGCTAATGCTGGACATAATAGCATGCCTTTGTTTATAAATAAAGAAGGAATTCATATATTAGAGAACTCAGGATATCCTATATGCTATTTATTTGATAAGATAGAGTATGAAGAAAAAACAATAAATGTAGAAAAAGATAATAAAATATTATTCTACACAGATGGAATTATAGAGCTTAGAAATAGATTTGGAGAAGAATTTGGGATTGATAGGCTACAAAAAAGCATAGAAGATAAAAAATGTAATATTATTGAATCTATTCAACACGCAATGGATGAGTTCCATTATGATGTGCCTCAAGATGATATAGCCTTATTACAGGTTAGCATAAATTAATAATAAATATTATGTTATTGAAACATTATAAAGAAGGATGGCTAATTAGAGTCATCTTTTTTATTACATAAAAAAATGTAATAAATGTGATATTGACAACTGGTTGAAGACTCTATAATATATTTACATGCTTAAGAAAATAGAGAAGAGGTATGCAAAATGAAGATCATATCCTTTAACCCATTTAGAACTATCGGTATGAAAGATATAACTTATATTAAGCCTGAAAATATGTTTAGAGAAATAGATAAAATTAAAGATGCTGACTACATCTTGTTTCCTGAATATTGGCAAGTTAATTCACTAGTGTATGGACTTAACAAAAAAATTTTTCCAAATATAAGTACTTTTCACTTAGGACACAATAAAGTGGAGATGACAAGAGCCCTTATGGCAACATATCCTAAGAATGTACCTTATACGAGAATTATGGGTAAAAACAGTTCCACAGTTGATATTATTGAAGAAGAATTTGGATATCCTGTAGTAGCTAAAGAAATAAAGAATTCTATGGGACAAGGTGTATATCTTATTAAAGATAAATATGAATTAAATAAATATCTTGAAAATAATGATACTTTATATATACAAGAGTACTTACCTATTGATAGAGATTTAAGAGTAGTTTATGTAGGGAATAAAGTGATATCTGCTTATTGGAGGATTGCTGAAAAAGGCAACTTTCATAATAATATAGCTCAAGGGGGTAGTTATTCTTTTGATAATATACCATTGCCTGCTGTAGATTTAGTAGATAGGGTAGCGAAAACCTTAGGGATAAACCATGCAGGTTTTGATGTGATTGAAGTTGAAGGAGAATATTATATATTAGAATTTAATGTATTATTTGGTAATGAAGGTCTTAAGCATCTGGGAATTAGGCCTGAAGAATATATATATAATTATATAAAAGAAGATACTGATCCTAATAAACCAACATATCCTGGAGTAGGAAGAAAAGTTATAGCATAATAACTTTTCTTTTTTTTGTCTATTTTTTGTTTGATTCCATAAAAATTAAGTGTTATACTCTTACTGTACAGGTGTAAAGACAGATGTTAAGCATGGATATGGAAAGGGGCATCATAATGACAAATCAGTGGATGGTTAATGAAATAAATAAAATAAAAAAAGAAAAAAAAGCTTTAATTTTAGCTCATAATTATCAGATACCTGAAGTTCAGGAAGTAGCAGATATAGTAGGAGATTCGTTAGCCCTAAGCAAAGCTGCAGCTGAAGCAAAAGAAGAGATCATAGTATTTTGTGGTGTACACTTTATGGCAGAAAGTGCTAAAATATTATCTCCTGAAAAGAAAATATTACTTCCTGCAATAGATGCAGGATGTCCTATGGCAGATATGGTTACAGCATATAAGCTTAAAGAATATAAAAAAAACAACCCCAATACAGCAATAGTATGCTATGTAAATTCTTCTGCTGAGGTAAAGGCAGAAAGTGATGTTTGTTGCACTTCATCTAATGCTTTAAAGGTAGTAAACAGTTTAGAGGAAGATAAGATAATGTTTGTTCCAGATAAAAATTTAGGTAATTTTATTAAAGGAAAGGTTAAAGATAAAGAGGTTGAAGTATGGCCAGGATTTTGTATAACCCATCATAGAGTTAAAGGATTAGAAATAGATAGGATTAGAGAGGCTCAACCTGATGCAGAGATATTAGTGCATCCTGAATGTAACAAAGAAGTAGTAGAGAAAGCAGATTTTATTGGAAGTACTTCTCAAATTATAAATTATGCAAGGAAGTCTAATAACAAAAAGTTCATAATTGGAACAGAGATGGGAGTACTTCATAAATTAGAAAAAGAAAATCCTGATAAGAAATTCTATTTATTATCTCCAGGTCTTATATGTACTAATATGAAAAAGACTAGTTTAGAGGATGTATATAATGCTTTAAAAGAAGAAAAAAATAGTGTTTTAATTGAAGAAGATATAAGAAAAAAGGCTTTAAAACCTCTGAATAGAATGTTAAGTTTATAAAATTGAGGTGAGAGAAAATGAAAGATATCAGACAACCGGATATAGTAGTAATCGGTAGTGGAATATCAGGATTATATACTGCTATAAATATTGATAATAGTTTAAATGTTTTAGTTTTATCAAAAGGCACAATTGAAAATACAAATTCAATTTTAGCTCAAGGTGGTATTGCTGCTTGTTTAAACAAAGAACATGATTTTAAATTATACACTAATGACACCATAGTAGCAGGATCTAAACGAAATAATATGGATGCCTTGAAAACTATGATACTAGAATCTAAGAATAATATAGATATACTTATAGATTTAGGTGTTGAATTTGATAAATATAAAAATAATGAATTAAAAACTACTTTAGAAGGTGGACATAGTAGCCGTAGGATTCTTCATGCAGGTGGGGATGCTACTGGAAAAGAGGTTATATATGCTCTTAGGAATAAGATAGAAAATAAATCTAATATTGATTTATTACATAATTCTATGGTCATTGATATAAAAAAGGAAAGTAACTATTTTTCTTTAGAACTGATAACAAATGATAAATTCATAAAGCTTACTACCTCAGCTGTAGTTATTGCTACTGGGGGTATAGGTGGAATATATAAGAATAGTACTAATCCTCGAATAGCCACTGGAGATGGTATTGCATTAGCTTATAGGTTAGGTTGTGAATTAGATGATCTAGAGTATATTCAATTTCATCCTACTGCCTTTTATAGTGAAGAAGTTGGAGAAAAATTTTTGATTTCTGAAGCAGTCAGGGGCGAAGGGGCTTATTTAAGAAATAGTAATGGAGAAAGATTTATGTTAGATATTCATTCTAGAGCAGAGTTGGCACCTCGAGATATAGTTTCTAGAGGTATTTTTAATGAGATGAAGAAAAATAATATTTCCCATGTCTTTTTAGATATCACCCATAAAGATAAGAATTATCTAATTAACAGATTTCCTACTATATATAATAAATGTTTAGCTGAAGGAATAGATATGGCAAAAGATTTTATTCCTGTAGTCCCCGTAGAGCATTATTTTATAGGAGGAATAAAGACTGATGTAGAAGGAAAGACAAATGTTAAAGGGATTTATGCTTGTGGAGAATGCGCAAATACAGGAGTACATGGAGCTAATAGATTAGCTAGTAACTCATTATTAGAATGTATAGTTTTTGGGATGAAAGTTGCTAATCATCTAAATCTTAACTTTAATAGGGTACCACTAAGTAAGAGTATCTCTGTAAAGAATATAAAAGAAAATATAGAAGATTATGAAGTAGAAACTACAAAAAACAACATAAGAGAGACTATGGATAAGTATGTAGGTATAATGAGAAGTAAAAATAATTTATACAAAGCTAAAGATACGATTAAAGAGATATTAAATGAAGTGAAAAAAACTAATATAAAAAACAAAGAATATAAGGAATTAGAAAATATGGCTTTGATAGCAGATTTAATTGTAAAAAGCTGTATAAACAATAAGGAAAGTATAGGATGCCATTATAGAATAAATTAAGGGGGAGATGCTATGTTAAGCTATAAAATAAAAGAAATCATTAAAGAAGCTTTATTAGAAGATATGAATAATGGAGATATAACTACTGATAATTTAGTTGATGAAAATAGTAGGACTAAAGCAGAAATTAAAGTGAAGGAAGATGGAGTTATTGCAGGGGTAGATATCGCTAAAGAGGTATTTAAGTATTTAGATAAAAATATATCTTTTGAGAAAAAAAGAGCTGATGGGGATAAGGTAACGAAAGATACAGTTATAGCTACATTAGAAGGAAGTACAAGAGCTATATTATCAGCAGAAAGAACTGCATTAAATATATTGCAACGGTTATCTGGGATAGCTACTAAAACATCAATCTTTGTTGAGAAGGTAAATGGTTATAATTGTAGAGTGGTAGATACTAGAAAGACTACTCCTGGATTAAGAATGCTAGAAAAATATGCAGTAAGAGTAGGTGGAGGACATAATCATAGATTTAATCTATCAGATTCAGTTATGATTAAAGATAATCATATTAAGGCTGCTGGAGGAATAGAGGAAGCAGTAAATATAATTAAGGCTAAAATACCTCATACTATAAAGGTAGAAGTTGAAGTAGAAGATCTAAATCAATTAAATGAAGCTCTTAAATCAGGTGCTGATATTATAATGTTGGATAATATGGAGTGTGAAGACATGAAGAAAGCAGTATCAATAAATAAAGGTAGAGCTATATTAGAAGCTTCTGGGAATATAGAGTTAGATACAATAGAAAGAGTAGCTCAAACTGGAGTGGATATTATCTCTTCTGGAGGACTAACTCACTCTGTAAAGGCTTTAGATATTAGTTTAAATATTGTATACTAAAAGATGACTATTATAGTCATCTTTTTTAATTATATAATAGTTAAAGTGGTATAATTATAATAGTGAGATACATAATGATACTAAATTTAAGGAGGAAAGAAATGGACAATATTACACTTAATTATTCTAATACTTCAATAACAGAAGAAGAAATACAAGGAATAAAACCATTAATTGAAAAGTCCCATGAATTATTACATGAAGGAAATGGATTGGGGCGTGATTATTTAGGGTGGATTGATTATCCTATTAATTATGATAAAGAAGAATTTAGTAGAATAAAGAAAGCAGCAGATAGAATAAAGAATGACTCTGATGTTTTTATTGTAATAGGTATCGGAGGATCATATTTAGGAGCTAGAGCAGCAATAGAAGCTTTAGGTCATTCTTTTTATAATAGTTTAAGTAAAGAAGATAGAAATACTCCTGAAATTTATTTTGTAGGCAATAATATAAGTGGAAGATATATGAAACAGTTATTAGATGTAATTAAAAATAAGGATGTAAGTATTAATGTTATATCAAAGTCTGGAACTACTACAGAACCAGCCTTAGCTTTTAGAGTGCTTAGAAAATACCTAGAAAATAAATATGGCGAGGAAGCAAAGAATAGAATATATGCTACCACAGATTCATCAAAGGGTGCTTTAAGAAAGTTAGCTGATGAAGAGGGCTATGATACATTTATTATTCCTGATGATATAGGTGGTAGATTCTCTATATTTACTCCTGTAGGTCTATTACCTATAGCTGTTGCGGGGTTAGATATAGATGATATGATGAAAGGTGCAAAGGATGCTAGAGAAGAATATAGTAAAAAAGAATTAGATAAAAATATGGCATCTAAATATGCAGCTGTGAGAAATATTTTATATAACAGAGGCAAAGAAATAGAAATTTTAGTAAATTATGAGCCTTCATTACACTTTGTGTCAGAGTGGTGGAAACAATTATATGGAGAGAGCGAAGGAAAAGATGGAAAGGGGATTTTTCCTGCGGCTGTGGACTTTTCTACTGATTTACATTCTATGGGACAATATATTCAAGAAGGAAGAAGACATATATTTGAGACAGTTCTAAATATAGATAATCCATATATTGATATGGATATAGAAGAAGATGATAAGAATTTAGATGGACTTAATTATTTAGCAGGAAAAACTATGGACTTTGTTAACAAAAAAGCTTTTGAAGGTACTTTATTAGCTCATATAGATGGAGGAGTGCCTAATTTAGTTATCAATATTCCAGAAATGAATGAATATTATTTTGGTAATCTTATTTATTTCTTTGAAAAGGCATGTGGTGTAAGTGGATACAGTTTAGGTGTCAATCCATTTAATCAACCGGGAGTAGAAGCATATAAAAAGAATATGTTTGCTTTATTAGGAAAACCTGGATATGAAGAATTAGGAGAAGAATTAAATAAAAGAATAAAAGAATAAAAGAATAAATAAATACTTTCCCTTAAGGGAGAGTATTTATTTATGAAAAAATTATAACAATTCAGAAAATAATTTGTATATAATAGAGGTTTTGTTATAGAATAATCTTGTCCGATAAATTACAGGGGGAGAATAAATGACGGTAAGAAAATTAATAAATACTAGCCTATCTATTATTTTTATAATTACTTTTATAATTATTACATCAACTTATAGGATGTCTATAAATAGTAGAAGAGAAGTAATGGATGCTAACACGTATTGTATAATGGCAATAATATTTTTTATATTTTTTATTATAATATTTATTTTAATTAACTATTTACTCAATGAACGCTTATTAAAACCATTAGAAGAATTAAATCAGTTTGCATCTAGTATTGAAAAGGATAATTTTCAAAGCTATGAGTTTAAAAACTTGATAAATAATAAGGGAGAAGTTAAGGAGTTACAAAATTTTAAAGGGAAGTTTTATGTATTATTAGAAAATTTAAGAATTAATGAAGAAGAGATAACAGCTCAAAATGAAATGCTAGATAAATCTAATAAAGAAGTAAAAGTACTATCTAATAGATTAGAAGAAATTATGGATTCTTTCATTGAAGTGTATAAATTGAGAAAAGATGAGTTCATAAAAAGGTCTTTTGAATCTATCTTTACCTTAATAGAAGAAGCAGATAAGGGTACTCTGTTTGAACTTAGAGATGAGTATTATTATCCTATAGAGAGTAAAGGTTATAATGTAGATATACTTAATAAGCTTAAGTTTAAAAAGGGAGAAACCTTTATAGATGCAAAGGATGTAGATTCTAAAAAGGTTAATTCATACATAGATCATCTAACTAAAGACAGCAACAAAGCTTTACCAGAAACTACTATAGAGCTATTAAATGAATTAGGAACTAATACTGAATTTGATACTCTTTATGCACCAATTATATCAGAAGGTAATATTATAGGTATGATTTCATTGGACAGTTTTAGTCTACCTACTTTTTCTGAGGACTCTAGAAAAATTTTAAGATATTATGCTCAATTAATATCAGAATTTTATAGTCAGGCTATTCAAAAGGACAAATTACATAATACTTATTTAGAGACAGTTAAAGCTTTAGTATCAGCAATAGAACTTAAAGATAAATATACAAAGGGTCATGGAGATAGGGTGAGAGAATATAGTATAGAAATAGCTAAAGCATGTGGATTAGAAGAAGAAAAAATTAAGAATATAGATATTGCTGCATTACTTCATGATGTGGGCAAAATTGGAATACCAGGGAAAATATTAAATAAACCTGATAAGCTTAATTATATTGAATATGAGGTTATAAAGAAGCACCCTGAATTCTCAAAACAAATTATTGAAAAGATTTCTGGACTTTCTCATATAGTTGATGTGATTCATTTGCATCATGAACATTATGATGGCAATGGATATCCCTTTGGGTTAAAGGAATCTGAGATTCCTATAGAATCTCAAATAATACAATTGGCAGATGCTTTTGATGCTATGACTAGCGATAGATCCTATAGAAAAGCTATGAATAAAGAAAAAGCTATAAACATAATAAAATCTGAAAGTGGTAAACAATTTCATCCTGTTGTATCTGATATTGCAATTAAAGAAGTATTTAATAAAATATAGCTATCCAATTTGGATAGCTATATTTTTGTTATATTGAAAAATAAATGAATGTGTTAGATTAACATCCAAAAATAACCAGAAAAAAATTTGTCGCAATAGAAGGAAATTAGGAAAAATTTGTCGAAAGAGTATAGTAATAAATGTATGGGGGGATTTCATGAAAAGTATAAAAACTAAAATCATTATTTACTTTTGTGCAGTTACACTTATGACCACAACAATAATTAGTTTTCTAGGCTATAGAAAAAGCGTAAGTGGAATGCAAGAACTACAGGACTCACTTTTAAATGAAAAGTTAGAAGGAGATATTTCATCTGCTAACGTATATTTAAATAATTACTTTGGTAATTTAAGGTATGATGATGGATTACTATTAGATCAAAAAGGACAAAGTATTGAGAATAAGAATGATATGGTAGATGACATATTAAAGAACATGGGTGCCTTAGCAACTGTGTTTGTTAAGGATGGAGATGATTTTAAAAGAATTACCACCAACATTATTGATAAGGATGGAAATAGAGCTGTAGGTACTTACCTAGGTAAAGAAAGTAATGCTTATACTGACATGATAAATGGAGATCAATTTATTGGAAAAGCAAATATTTTAGATAAACCCTATTTAACTGCATATAAGCCTCTGATAGATAAGTCTGGAGAAATAATAGGTATTCTTTTTGTTGGTGTTTCAGAAGATAAGGCGTATAGTTTAGTTAGTAAATATTTAAGTGAGTTAAGAAGTACTTTTATTATCATAACCTTGGCAGGTATGATTTTAGCTGTTATTATTGCTTATATAATGTCTAAGAGAATTGCAGTTCCAATTGTTAACCTTTCTAAAGATATAGAGACCCTCTCTAATTATGATATATCTTTAGGTGAAGAAAGAGAAACATCAAAGTACTTAAAAAGAAAAGATGAAATAGGAGTAATAACCAGGTCATTAGAAACTATGCAGAAAAATTTCATTTCATTGATTAAAAATATTAACAATAATTCTCAACAGGTAGCATCAGCTTCTAATGAATTAACTATAACTAGTCAGCAGTCCTCTGTGGCGGCGGAGGAAATAGGTAGAACAGTGGAAGAAATAGCAATGGGAGCTACGGATCAAGCTAAGGAAACTGAAGAAGGAGCTTCTCATATTAATAAATTAGGACAATTGATTGAAAAGGATCAAAAGTTAGTAGATGAGCTTAATATTTCTACTATTGAAGTAGATAAACTAAAAAATGAGGGATCTGAAATATTAAATGATCTTGTAGAACAAAATAATCAAAATAACATAGCTGTAGAAGAAGTCCATGAAATAATAATAAATACTAATAAAAGTGCAGGCAAAATAGAAAATGCCAGTCAAATGATTAGAAATATAGCAGAGCAAACAAATTTACTTGCATTAAATGCAGCTATTGAGGCAGCTAGAGCAGGAGAGTCCGGCAGAGGATTTGCTGTAGTGGCGGAAGAAATTAGAAAGTTAGCTGAACAATCCAATGAATTCACAAAAGAGATTACTGATATTATTAATAATTTAGCAAAGGAAACAACATATGCTGTAAATAAGATGGAAGAAGTTAATAAATTAATGAATTCTCAATCAGAAAGTGTAAAGTTTACCAATACCAAATTTGAAGGAATTGATAATGCTATTGAAAAAATGAAAATAGTAATAAAAAATATTAATCAATCAGGAAATGACATGGAATCTAAAAAGGATGAAATTATAAATATAATTGAAAATTTATCTGCTATTTCAGAAGAAAATGCTGCTTCAACAGAAGAAGTATCTGCATCTGTAGAAGAACAAACTGCATCGATGGAAGAGCTTGCTAATGCTAGTGAAGCCTTATCTAAAATAGCCAATGAAATGAAGATTAGTATAAGTAAATTCAAGTATTAGTTTTTATAATAAAAAGGATTGCAAATTATAATTTGCAATCCTTTTTATTATTCTATTATTGTTAGTACATCTTCTACTGGTTTTCTAGGAGGACTTTTTATATCTTCATCAACCGGTACTCCTATAGGAGTCATGGCTGCCAAGAAATAACCATCCTTTTCAAAACCAATATACTCTGTTATTTCTTCCTTAGCATATAAAGGACCTGTCATCCAGCAAGTACCATATCCCATTTGGGCTGATGCTAGTTGTAAATTTTCCATAGCAGCGGCTATATTTTGTACCCCTGGTGAAGGTTTAAGGAGATTATCTATTTCCTCCCTGGAAGCTCCTTTAGCTTGTAATGCCTTATAACCTGCTGGTATATAAGAACCAGCATATACTAGTATAAGAACTGGAGCATTTTTAAATATAGTATGATACTTTAGAAATTTTGTTAATTTCTTTTTTTCATCTTCATTATCTAAGTATGAAGCTAGCGCATCATTTTTTTTCTCTACTATTTTGGCTATTTGATTAATTTTTTGTTTATCCTTTATAACTATGAAATGCCAATTTTGTAGATTTTTACCTGATGGTGCTTGGGTAGCTGCTTGAATCAATGTTTTGATAGCTTCATTACTTATAACTTCATCAGTGAATTTTCTTACACTTTTTCTTTTGTAAATGAAATCTAAGTTTGTCAAAATGATACCTCCTTAATTAGAATGGATAGAAATTTTGATCAAACCAGCTTTCCTCCATAAATCCTTTGAATTCATTGTAGAAATATTCTCTATGCTTATCTTCCCATTCAGCTAGAGTCTTAAGTAAGTTTTTAGCTTGTTCATTATCGGCTTTTTTGATGGCATCTCTATAATAATTAGCAAAATCATTTTCTATAAGGTAAGCCATTCTCATGATAGCCATATCAGAGAAATTAGAGTCAAGGTTTTCTTCTGTCATCTTATCTTTTTCTTCTTCTAAAACTTTTTGAAATATTTCTTCTCCAGAGGAAAGTTCAAGGTCTGTAGAACTCCAGTTTTTATTAGATTCTAATCCATCATAATGCTTCTTTAAAATATTATAATGCTCTTCCTCTACTTCTGCAAGGTTTGCAAAAACTTTCTTTGCTTTTTCGTTTTGGATTTCATCTTTATACTTTAGATAAAACATCTTTCCTTGTCTTTCCATTTCCATAGCATACTTTAATATTTGTAAAGTATTATCCATAATATATTACCTCCTAAAAAATTTTATAATATTTAGTTAATTATCTATTTACCCCTGGGGTTATTTACGAAACAAGTTATTAGTATGAAATCTATTTATGAGTCTAAACTTGTAATGTGGGTAATTAAATAATAATAATATATTTGTTAGGAGGGATAAAATGAGATTTAAAGATATGGTAGTCCTTGTTACGGGGGGAGCTCAAGGAATAGGTATGAATACCACTTATGCTTTTGGTAAAGAAGGGGCAAAAGTATATTTTATTGATGTGGATGAAGAGGCAGGAAGAGAACATTTAGAATATTTATTAAAAGAGGGAATCCCAGCTGTGTTTTATGAAGCAGATGTTTCAAACGAGAAAGATGTAAGGGAGATAATTGAAGATATAGTGGCTAAAGAAGGGGTTATTGATATATTGGTAAATAATGCTGCCATAATAGACAGAAAATCTATTTTAGATAGGAGTGTTAAAGAATGGGAGAGGATTATATCGGTTAATCTAACAGGACCATACATATGTAGTAGATATACTATACCCCATATGAATGAGGGTGGGAGTATAGTGAATATATCATCTACAAGAGCATTGATGTCTGAAAAAAATACCGAACCTTATTCAGCATCAAAGGGAGGTATAAAAGCATTAACTCATTCTTTAGCTGTAAGTTTAAGTGAAAAGAAAATTAGAGTGAATTGTATAAGTCCTGGATGGATAGATGTATCTTCGTGGAAAAAGAAAGATGAAAGAGAACAAGAAGAATTAACAGAACAAGATCATAAACAACATCCTGTTAATAGAGTAGGAATTCCAAAAGATATTTCAGAAGGTATAATGTATTTATGTGATAATGAAAAAGCAGGATTTATAACTGGACAAAATATTACTATTGATGGAGGAATGACAGTGAAAATGATTTATGAAGAATAAATCATTAAAGAATTGATACTGATTATAAAAATAAATTAAGGGGTATAGGAAGATTATAAAAATTGATGGGGGTGAAATATGGAATTTTTAAATTCTTTAACTGAGATTCCAGTATTGGGCTTAATTTCTCGATTAATAATTACATATATTGAAAGAAGAGATTATTTTTTAGAAATAACATTAGAGCATATAAATATCTCATTAATAGCTATCTTATGTATATTTTTTATAGGAGTACCTTTAGGCATATTAATATCAAGATATAGGAAATTAGCACCTTTTGTGATTAGTTTTACTAACTTTTTATATACAATACCTGTTATAGCCTTTTTTGGAATAATGGTATCAATTATTGGATTGGGTACAACTAATGCTATTTTGGCTTTAATAATATATGGATTATTACCAGTTGTTAGAAATACTTATGTTGGCATTACTGAAGTAGATAAATCTATTATAGAAGCTGCCCAAGGAATGGGAAGTACAAGATTTCAGTTACTATTTAATATTCAACTTCCCTTAGCTCTGCCTGTTATTATAGCTGGACTTAGAACTATGATAGTTATGACTATAGCTATGACAGCTATAGCTGCATTTATTGGAGCAGGGGGTATAGGTACAGCGATTTGGAGAGGTATATCCACATATAATACAGACTTATTATTCGCAGGTAGTATATTGGTTGCTTTATTAGCTATTATTGCTGATAGAATATTAGAATTTATTGAAAAGATAGTTATTAAAAAAGTACAAGGGAAAAATATAAAAGGAGGAAATATAAATGTATAAGAAAATAGGAATATTATTAATAGTATTATTTTTAGTTATGGGTATAGTTAGCGGTTGTGGTAATGATGACACAGAAAATACTACAGAAGAAACTTCAGCAAAAAATGAAGATAAAAGTATAACTATAGGAACTAAACCAATGACAGAACAATATATAATAGGAGAAATGATAAAACTATTAGTAGAAGAAAACACGGATATAAATGTAGAAATGAAAACTGGCATAGCAGGTGGAACTAGTAATCTACATCCAGCATTAACATCAGGAGAAATAGATCTTTATCCTGAATATACTGGAACCGGCTGGATGTTTGTACTGAAAAATGATTTAATAGAAGATCCTGATGAAATGTATGAAGAAACAAAGAAAGCATATGAGGAAGAATTTGATGTTATTTGGTTAGACCAATATGGGTTTAATAATACATATACTTTAGCTATTGATGGAGAAAAAGCTAAAGAATTAAATATTAAAACTTATTCAGATTTGGCTAATAAAAGTGATGAGTTAACCTTTGGTGCTGAGTATGATTTCTATGAAAGAGATGATGGTTATAATGAATTAGTAGAAGAATATGGATTAAACTTTAAGAATACTAAAGAAATGGACATAGGTTTAAAGTATAAGGCTATAGAATCAAAAGAAGTAGATGTAATAAATGCTTTTTCTACAGATGGCTTATTAGATGAATACAAACTAAAAGTATTAGAAGATGATAAGAATTTCTTTCCATCTTACTATGCTACAACTATAGTAAGGAAAGAAACCTTAGATAAATATCCAGAATTAAAAGAAGTACTTAATAAATTAGGTGGACAAATAAGTGAAGAGGAAATAAGAAAGTTAAATAATAAAGTAGAGGGAAAAAATGAAGAGCCTAAAGATGTAGCTGAAGAATTCCTTAAAGAGAAGGGGTTATTATAGTGGCAATTGTAGAATTTAAAAATATTTCTAAGGATTATGGAGATGGAAAATTAGCTGTAGATGATCTTAATCTTCAAATAAATGAAGGAGACTTTGTAACACTTATAGGTCCTTCTGGTTGTGGGAAAACCACTACTCTTAAATTTATTAATGGGCTAATAGAACCTTCTGCTGGAGAGATATATGTTGAAGGCAAAGAACTATCTAAGTGGAATAAAATAGAGTTAAGAAGAAAAATAGGCTATGTAATCCAACAAGTTGGTTTATTTCCTCACCTTAGTATACAAGATAATATAACTTATGTACTTAAGATTAAAGGGATAGATAAAACTAACAGAAAGAAAAGGGCAGAAGAACTAATAGAGTTGGTAGGGCTTAATAAAGATCATCTTAGCAAATACCCTAGAGAATTAAGTGGTGGCCAACAACAGAGGGTGGGAGTAGCAAGGGCTTTAGCTGCAGATCCTCCTATAATCCTTATGGATGAGCCATTTGGAGCTATTGATGAGATTACCAGAAAGAAACTTCAAGATGAGCTTATAATGATACATAAAAAACTAAATAAAACAATAGTGTTTGTTACCCATGATATTCATGAAGCAATGAAGCTTGGAAATAGAATTGTATTATTAAAAGAAGGCAAGCTTATTACTGCAGGAAGTAGAGAAGATATATTCTTTAATCAAGAAAATAACTATCTTAATAAATTTTTTGGCATTAAAAGTTTTACTTCCTATGTAGGAGTAACTGGGGTTAAAGGAGCAATAAATAAAGTCTATCCTGTTATCAAAATCAATGAAGACAAGGATATATTAAAACAAATAAATTATAAAGAAATAGAATATATACCTGTAATTGACGAAAAAAATAAGTATATTGGAGTTTATGATATGAAAAGTCAACCTGTATTTGATGAAAACAATATTATTCCTATGGAATCTATAAACGAAGATAAAACTATAATGGAAGCTTTGGAGATGCAGTTTAGAACAGGAAATACTATGTTACCCGTAACAAATAATAAAAATAAATATATGGGTGTTTTTAAAGCAAATGAGGCCTATAACAGCATGATAAATAAAGCTAACTAAAAGTATTAGATTGTAATTAGAAAAAATATAGTGAAAAGTTATTCTATAATAGACTAGGGTATATACATTAAGGTAATAAAAACTTAGTGTATATTTTTTTATACACATGTCCGAGAAAACAGACGAAATTATTTTGTATAGATATTGGGTATTATATTTATAGGTGAGAAAATAGCGATTTACAAGCTTGTATAAGTTTGGCATGCTATTTGCAATATAAAATATATATAGAATGTGAAGGAGGGATAGTGTGGAATTTAATAGTTTAACACTACAAAAAGAAGATAAGATAGCAATTCTTAAAATCAATAGACCTAAAGCATTAAATGCACTAAACACTGAAGTATTATTAGAGCTTGATAAAGCAATAGAAGAATTAAAGTCTGACCAAGATGTAAACGTTATTATTTTATCAGGAGAAGGTAAGGCTTTTGTAGCAGGAGCAGATATTTTAGAAATGAAAGAAAAAACTGCTAATGAAGCTAGAGATTTTGCAAAAGTTGGTATTGAATTATTTAGAAAGATTGAAATGATAGAAAAGCCAGTTATTGCAGCAGTTAATGGATTTGCTCTAGGTGGTGGATGTGAACTTTCTATGGCATGTGATATGAGAATCGCATCTGAAAAAGCTAAGTTTGGTCAACCAGAAGTTGGCTTAGGAATTACACCTGGTTTTGCAGGTACACAAAGATTACCACGATTAGTTGGTTCAGCTAAAGCTAAAGAACTAATTTTTACTGGTGATGTAATAGATGCTAAAGAAGCAGAAAGAATAGGGCTAGTAAATAAAGTAGTAAACCCTGAAGAATTAATGGATGAAACAATGAAATTAGCTAAGAAGATATCATCTAAAGCTCAATTAGCTGTAAGATATTCTAAGATGGCTATAAATAGAGGAATAGAAACTGATGTAGAAACAGGTATGGAGATAGAGAAAGATCTATTTGCATTATGTTTTGCAACTGAAGACCAAACTGAAGGAATGACAGCTTTCTCTGAAAAAAGAAAACCAGATTTCAAAAACAAATAATATTAATTTAATAATAGGAGGTATATTAATGAAAGCATGTATTATAGGAGCAGGAACAATGGGAGCAGGAATAGCTCAAGCTTTTGCTCAAGCAGGACATGAAGTTGTATTAAAGGAAATAGCACAAGAAAATATCGAAAGAGGTATTAATACTATATCTAAAAATTTAGATAGATTAGTAAAGAAAGAAAAAATAACTTCTGATAAAAAAGAAGAAATCCTTTCAAGAGTTTCTGGAACATTATCAAATGATGATATTAAGGATTCTGATATTATAGTTGAAGCAGCGATAGAGAACATGGATATCAAGAAAAAGATATTTAAAGAGTTAGATGAAATTTGTAAAGAAGATACAATATTAGCTTCTAACACATCATCCTTATCTATTACTGAAATTGCTAGTGCTACAAATAGACCGGATAAAGTTATTGGTATGCACTTCTTTAATCCAGTACCAGTTATGAAACTTGTAGAGATCATTAAGGGTATTGCAACATCAGAAGAAACAAAAGAAAAAATTGTTGAAATGACTAAAGAATTAGGAAAGACTCCTGTAGAAGTAGAGGAAGCACCAGGATTTGTAGTAAATAGAATATTAGTTCCAATGATTAACGAAGCTGTTGGAATATTAGCTGATGGAGTTGCTTCAGCAGAAGATATTGATGAATCTATGAAGTTGGGTGCAAATCATCCAATAGGACCTTTAGCTTTAGGAGATTTAATTGGTCTAGATGTATGTTTAGCAATTATGGAAATTCTTTATGAAGAGTTTGCTGATACTAAATATAGACCACATCCATTATTAAGAAAGATGGTTAGAGGTGGATTATTAGGTAGAAAGACTAAAAAAGGATTCTATGACTATAGCAAATAATATGAATTAATTATGAACCCTGTAAATACAGGGTTCTTGTTGTATAGAGATATTGTTAAAGTATTAACTTAGTCTGAATAGACTGAGTTGTAAAAGTATATATTAATAATAAAATTTAAGGAGGAATTATAAATGAGAGATGTAGTAATAGTAGGTGCCGCTAGAACACCGGTTGGATCATTTGGAGGAACATTATCAAAATTATCAGCAATAGATTTAGGGGTTGTAGCAGCTAAAGAAGCAATGAAAAGAGCAGGAGTTAAACCAGAAATGGTGGAAGATGTTCTTATAGGAAACATTCTATCAGCAGGATTAGGTCAAAATCCAGCAAGACAGGTTGCCATTAATGCAGGAATACCAGAAACTACTCCAGCTATGACAATAAATAAACTTTGTGGATCAGGACTTAGAACAGTAAGTATGGCAGCACAATTTATCATGCTAGGTGATGCCGATGTTATCCTTGCAGGAGGAACAGAAAGTATGAGTAACGCTCCATATTTATTACCCAAAGGTAGATGGGGACAAAGAATGGGTCATGGACAAATAATAGATAGTATGATTCATGATGCGTTATCTGATGCATTCCACGATATTCATATGGGAATAACTGCAGAAAATATTGCAGATCAATGGAAATTAACGAGAGATGATCAAGATGAATTTGCAGCTAGAAGTCAAAATAGAGCAGAGAAAGCTCAAAAAGAGGGAAGATTCAAAGATGAGATAGTTCCAGTAGAAATTCCTCAAAGAAAAGGGGATCCAATAGTTGTAGAAGATGATGAATATATCAAGCATGGAATTACTTCTGAAAAATTAGCTAAACTTAGACCAGCATTCAAAAAAGATGGTACTGTAACAGCTGGTAATGCATCAGGAATCAATGATGGAGCAGCAATGCTTGTTCTAATGTCTAAAGAAAAAGCTGAAGAGCTTGGCATCAAGCCAATAGCTACTATTAAATCTTATGGTTCTGCAGCATTAGACCCAAGAATTATGGGATATGGTCCAGTACCTGCAACTAAGATTGCATTAGAAAGAGCTAATATGAGTATAGAAGATATTGACTTAATAGAAGCAAATGAGGCATTTGCAGCTCAATCCTTAGCAGTAGTTAAAGACTTAGGAATCGATCCTGAAAAAGTAAATGTTAATGGTGGAGCAATTGCGATTGGTCACCCGGTTGGAGCAAGTGGAGCTAGAATTCTTATTACATTATTATATGAAATGATGAAGAGAGATTCTAAGACAGGTCTTGCAACATTATGTATTGGTGGAGGCCAAGGTACCTCATTAATAGTTGAAAGATAATTTATTTTTTAAAAGCATTCGTGTATACACGAATGCTTTTCTTATTGTGTTGTTAAGCTAATTCATCTGATTTTCTAAATGCCAAATAAATACAGAACTTTTTCTTTTTGTGTAGAAATTTAAGAATTATGAATTTTAATAATATTGTGTTAATATATAATAAACATAATTTGTAATTTCATAATTAGGGGGGCGGGATTTTGACTAAAGAGTTAGAGTTAAATGATTATTTAATTTCCACTATGGAAAAAATTTTTGATCCTATAACAGTTCCGATTATATTAATAGATGAAGACACAAAGGTAAGGATGATTAATAAAGTCTTTGCTAATTTTTTAGGATATGAAAAGGAGGAAATATTAGGTAAGAAAGTCCAAGAAGTAGATAGAAATAGTCGATTTCCTTACGTGTTTCAAACAAAAAAAGCTGAAATAGCTTGGAAGCATAAATTTGAAAATGGTCATACTGCGATAGTACATAGGATTCCAGTACTTGATGAAAAGGATAAAGTCAGTTATGGATTTGGTATGATTTTATTTGAAGATATGAAAGAGTTTATGCATATTATTGAGAAGAATAAGCTCTTAGAAACAGAGCTTGATCATTATAAAAAACGACTAAAGGAGCTTTCTGGTGCAAAGTATTCCTGGGAGAATATAATAGGGAATAATGGAAAGATGTCTAAAATCAAAAACATAGGTAAAAAAGTTGCTATGACTAATTCTAATGTTCTTATATTAGGAGAAAGTGGAACGGGTAAGGAGTTGTATGCTCATTCAATACATAATGATAGCTCTCGTCATTTAGCTCCCTTTGTAAAAGTCAACTGTGCAGCTATACCTGCTGATCTGTTAGAGTCTGAATTATTTGGTTATGAAGAAGGGGCATTTACTGGAGCAAAAAAAGGTGGAAAGATAGGTAAATTCGAATTAGCTAACGGAGGAAGTATTTTTTTAGATGAAATAGGAGATATGCCACTAAATATGCAATCTAAATTATTAAGGGTATTACAAGAAAGAGAAATAGAAAAGGTTGGAAGTAATAAAACAAAAAAGATTGACGTAAGAGTTATAGCAGCTACAAATCATGATTTAAAGGAATTAGTAGAAGAAGGGAAATTTAGAGAAGATTTATATTATAGACTTAATGTAATGACTATAGAAATACCTCCACTAAGGGAAAGATGTGATGATATTGATGATTTGTCAAGTTTATTATTAAAGAAAATATCCAAGCAGTTAGGTAAATATGTTAATAATATCTCACCTAAAACTATGGAATATTTAAAAATGCATTCTTGGCCTGGAAATGTACGAGAGCTTGAAAACGTTTTAGAGAGAGCTGTAAATTTAACAGATTGTGATACTATACAACCTTCATATCTACCTGAATATTTAATGGAAAATAAGAAAAGCAAATCCTCTGGACCTATAAAATCCATGAAAGATATAATAGAAGAAGCAGAAAAAAATGCAATAACTTCCGTATTAAAATATACAAATGGAAACAAGTTAAAGACTGCTAAGTTACTTAACATAAGCAGGTCTAGTCTGTATGATAAGATTGAAAGATATAGTATTAAAGTGTAGTATGAAAATACAGTGTATGAAAATACTACATTACCAAATAGTTAGTTATATACCATTGATTAATAGAAAAAGATAGAATTGTCTTAAAATTAGACAATTCTATCTTTTTTTATATCTAAAGTTCTAAAGGTCTTATGAATGAATAAATTAATAAAGATTAAATATGGCATGTGTTTGTGTAATTTTACAGCACAATATAATTTGATGATGTAATGGCATGGTAATTGCAATATCATATATTATAAAAAATCTATTATATAAAAATGTTATTAAGAAAACGTTTTTTTAAAATTAAATTTAGTTCTCGAATAATTACATGAGGAGGTATAAGATGGCAATATTTTTTCAGAATATAATGGCTGGACTAGAAACGGGAAGTTTGTATGCTTTAGCTGCATTAGGATTAGTATTAATATTTAGAACTTCAGATGTTATTAACTTTGCCCAAGGAGAAATGGCGATGTTCTCCACATTTGTTGCATTTACATTGTTTGATGGGTTGGGACTTTCCTATCCATTAGCGGTAATAGGAGCACTAATATTTGCATTATTATTTGGTTTTATAGTAGAAAGGATCTTTATAAGACCAGCATCAGATGCATCTTTAGTAAGTAAAATGATAATAACCCTAGGATTGATAATGATAATAGGAGGATTAGCATCAGCTATTTTTGGTATAGACTCTTATTACTTTAGACAAGCAATTTCAGCAGATAGTATAGATGCAGCAGGAGTCGTTGTTCAACCTAATGCTCTTTTTATTATTGCAATTACTTTAGTAATCATGGCAGGGTTATTTTATATGATTAATAAAACTAAGGTAGGGATTGCAATAAGAGCTACAGCTCAAAATGAAAAAACTGCTAGATTAATGGGGATACCAGTATTTAAGGTATATTCAATGTCTTGGATTATAGCTACAATATTGGGAGCAATAGCAGGAATTTTAATGGCTCCTACTACAAATGTATCTACTACAATGATGGCTGAAGTTCATCTTAAGTCATTCATTGCAGCAGTTTTAGGAGGATTTGGATCCTTTCATGGGCCTGTTATAGGAGGTTTAATAATTGGTATTCTAGATAATTTAGTAGGAATGTATATATCTCTAACTTGGAAAACGGTTATCGTATATGGACTTCTAATAGTTACACTTATAGTTAAACCTACAGGAATATTTGGTAAAACCCATAGAAAGAAGGTGTAAAAGTGAATCTATCGAAAAAACAAATTTTAATCTATAGTGGAATAATATTAATTTTAGCAATATTACCTTTCTTATTAGGGTTTGGCAGATCTACCATGACAATGATAAATACAGTGGTAATTTACTCTATTGCGGCCCTAGGATTTAATATACTTTTAGGATATGCAGGACAGATATCTTTGGGTCATGCAGCTTTTATGGGGTTAGGTGCTTACGTATCTGCATACATAACCAATACCTTGCCTGATATGGGAGGTTTAGAATATATTTTAGGTATACTATTAGCAGGAATAGTGCCGTTAGCCATAGGGTTAATTTTAGGCTTGATAGCTTTACGTTTAGAAGGACATTATTTAGCTATAGCAACATTAGGTTTTGGGGTAACCATACAGCAAGTATTTAAAGAATGGACAGGATTTACAAATGGTTTTTCAGGAATGAATGCTAAGGCTATAAATTTATTTGGTATAAGTTTAAGAAGTAGAGAGTCTTTTTATATTTTCTCACTAGTTATTTTAGTGTTATTATCTATATTCTCATATAACTTAATAAGGTCTAAAATAGGTAGAGGATTAATAGCAATGAGAGATAGTGAGCATGCAGCTCAAGCCATGGGAATTAGTCTTTTTAAGTATAAGTTAATAGCATTTTCTTTAAGTGCATTTTATGCTGGCATTGCGGGAGGACTTTATATACATTTAATAAGGTTTGTAGAACCAAACCAATGGGGTGTAGAGTTATCTCTTAATTTATTAGCTATGGTAGTAATAGGAGGTCTAGCAAGTATATTGGGTAGTGTGTTAGGTGCTGCTTTTATAACGGTGATTCCTGAAATATTAAAAGAGATACCTCTCATAGGGGAGATAAGAAATTTCTCAATGATATTAACAGGCGTAGCACTGATATTAGTAATTATGTTCATACCTCATGGCCTATCCAGGATCACATATAAAATTAAACCTTTAGTAAAGAAAACACGAAGAAATAAAAAGTTAGAAGACCAAGAAGTAGTATAGGAGGAATGACATGAATATATTAACCGTAAAAGATTTATCTATCAGTTTTGGGGGACTTAAGGCAGTAGATAGTCTGAGTTTTGAAGTGAAACAAAATAGTATTTATGGATTGATTGGTCCTAACGGTGCGGGGAAAACAACTGTATTTAATTGCATTAGTAGATTTTACACCCCAGATGAAGGAGAAATTATATTTAGAAATGATACTAAAGAGCATAATTTACTAGAGTATAAAACCTATCAAGTAATAGAAAAAGGTTTAGTTAGAACTTTTCAAAATGTTGAGTTAGTAAAAACGATGACTGTATTAGACAATATTTTGATTGGTCTTCATTCTAAGACCAAAGGGAATATATTTACAGAAGGTCTTAGACTTCCTGGAGTAAAAAAAGAAGAAGAGCGAGTAAAAGATAAAGTAATGAAAATTATCGAATTTCTAGGACTTACAGGATTAGAAAATCACCTGGCCGCATCTCAGCCCTATGGAATACAAAAACTTATAGAGCTAGGAAGAACATTGGTATCAGAGCCTAAGTTAATAATTCTAGATGAACCAGCTGCCGGTATGAATCATAGTGAAACTGAAGAATTAGCAAAATTAATAAAACGTATAAGGGATGAATTAAACATTACTATTTTATTAGTAGAGCATGATATGAGTCTAGTAATGGAAGTTTGTGAAAAAATATGTGTTATTAATTTTGGAAAAAAGATAGCAGAAGGATCCCCTTTAGAAATTCAAGAAAATATAGAAGTTCAAAAAGCATACTTAGGAGGTGAAGAAGCCTAATGCTTAAAATAGAAAATATAGATGCTTATTATGGATTCATACATGCACTTAAAGATTTTTCTATAAATATTGAAGAAGGGAAGATTGTAACATTATTAGGAGCAAATGGAGCTGGTAAAACTTCTACACTGAAAGTTATTTCAGGCCTACTAAATCCTGTAAAAGGATCAGTAACATTTAATGGAGAAAATTTATTAATTTATCCTCCTGAAAAGATAGTGTCAATGGGTATAATTCAATCTCCTGAAGGAAGACAAATATTTCCTCAGTTCACTGTTGAAGAAAATTTAAAGGCTGGAGCATACACTCGTAAAGATAAAGAGAATATAGCAAAAACATTAGATAAAGTTTACGATTATTTTCCTAGATTAAAAGAAAGGAAAAAGCAATATGCTGGGACTCTTTCCGGAGGAGAGCAACAAATGTTAGCTATAGGAAGAGCGTTAATGGCAAAGCCTAAGTTACTTCTTTTAGATGAACCATCTTTAGGGTTAGCTCCCCTTATAGTTAGAGATATTTTTAGGATTATTGAAGAGATAAATAAAGAAGGTACTACTATTCTTTTAGTAGAACAAAATGCTTATCAAGCTCTATCGATAGCAGATTATGGATATATATTAGAAACAGGAAAAGTTGTATCAGAGGGAAGTGCTAAAGAATTATTGGGAAATAGCGATATAAAGAAAGCTTATTTAGGTGGGAATTAAGGGGAAATCCCTTTAATAGATAAATAGAAAAGAGGAGGAATTATAATGTTTAAAAGGTTAATATCATTAATGTTAATTTTAGTTTTATCTATTTCTATGGTAGCCTGTGGAGATGGGGAATCAGAAGATACTTCATCAGAAGGTTCAACAGAAGTTGAATTAGCTCAAGGTATTACAGAAGATTCAATAAAAATAGGTACTGTAGCAGTACAATCAGGAGCATTATCATTTATAGGAGCTCCATATGTGGCTGGAATGGAATCTTACTTTAAGACCATTAATGAAGATGGTGGAGTTAATGGAAGAAAGATTGAATTAATTAAAAAAGATGATGAGTTCAAGCCAGATAAATCGGTTCAAGCTGTAGAGTCATTGATATTTGATGAAGAAGTATTTGCTATAGTGGGTCATTTAGGAACTCCTGGTGTGGTAGCATCACAAGAAATAGTTAAAGAAGAAGGTATACCTTCTGTATACTTTGGTTCAGGAGCGGTATCTTTAACTAAAGCTGGAGAGAATTTCTTCCCAGTTCAACCTAACTATTTGTATGAAGGTAAATTAATGTCTAAGTTTGCTGTTGAAGAATTTGATGCAAAAAATATAGTAATAATGTATCAAAATGATGATGTAGGTAATGATGGATTAGATGGATTTAAAGATGGATTAAAGGAACTTGGAGAAGATAGTAGATTAAAAGCAGAAGTAGCTTTTGGTGGAGCTGATACAGACTTTACTGTACCTATTCAGAAAGCTAAAGAGCAAGAACCTGATTTAATAATACTTTATGGGTTAAGTACAGGAACAGCAGGGATACTTAAAGGAATGGAAAACTTAGGTATGACTGATGTAGATACATTAACTACTTACTCTAACGCGGATGCATCATTCTTAGCAGTAGCTGCTCCAGGTGCACCTAATGCAATCAATAATCTTCATGTAATGGGATGGCTTGAAGTTACAGAAGAATCTCTGCAACCATTAAATGATGCAATGGCAAAACACTTCCCAGATACTCCTATTAATGCTTATACAATGGCTGGTTGGGTAGCAGGAGAGACATTTGTAGCAGGGCTTGAAAAAGCAGGAGATAAATTGAGTTGGGATGGATATATTGAAGCAATGAATGGACTTAATTATACTGATGGTTTAGCTGCTGAAATATCTTACTCTGAAGGAGTTAGAGAAGGTGTTACTCAAATGTCAGTAAGTAAAGTTTCAGAATCTGATGGTACATATATATTTGAGCAGATGACAGATTTTATGGAATTTAAATAAATTTAGTAGTACCCCTTTTTAAAAGAGCTTACCAAAGGTAAGCTCTTTTACTAATATATGTAAAAACAATGTCTTAATAACAAACATGTATGATTTAAGTACAATAACTATAATCTACCATTAGACACATTTTGTCTGAATATTGCACAAATTAAAAAAAGCTCTCTTACAAGGTCTAGGGTAATCTTCTATAAATGGCTAAATCACAGGAGTTGTAATTGGTATGTGTTGGCATAATTTATGCAATATATAACTAAAAGGTTAAGTATAAGGAGGATTCATATGAATAGACCTAATGTAGGAATAGTAGGAATGGGAATATATATACCTGAAACAAAAATGACAGCTAAAGATATAGCTGATGCTACCAATGGCAATTGGACAGAAGAAGCAGTAAAAGAAAAATTAGGTATAATAGAAAAACCAATACCTGGGCCAGAGGATGGAACCCAGGAGATGGGAGTAAAAGCAGGATTGGATGCAATTAAGAATACTGGAATAGATCCAGAAGAGATTGATCTTATTCTTTGTATGGGAGAAGAGTGGAAGGAGTATCCTTTAACTACTTCTGGAATATATATTCAAGAAAAGATTGGTGCTAAAAATGCATGGGCTATAGATATTCAACAAAGATGTTGCTCTACAGTTGCTGCACTTAAAATAGCTAAAGATATGATGATAGCAGATGAAGGTATTAAAACAGCTATGGTAGTAGGGGGATATAGAAATGGGGATTTTGTAGACTATACAGATCCTAATATGTCTATGATGTATAACTTATCAGCTGGAGGAGGCGCAATTATTCTAAAGAAAAATTATGACAAGAATCTTTTATTAGGAAGTCATATTAAATCAGATGGTTCTATGGCTAGAGATGCAGGGGTTGAAATTGGAGGTACAATTAATCCTATTAATTCAAATAATATCGATGAAGCATATAAATCTTTAAGACTTATGAATCCTCAGCATATGAAAGATAAATTAAATGAAGTTTCTATGAAGAATTGGTTTGAATGTATAGACAAAGCCTTTGAGAAGTCAAATGTTTCTAAAAGTGAACTTGGGTATCTGGCTGTATTACACTTTAAAAAGTCCATGCATAAATTCATGTTAGATAAGCTAGGGCTTAATGAAGAGCAAAGTGTATATTTAAGTGATTATGGCCATATGGGTCAAGTAGATCAAATCCTATCTTTATATCTTGCCCTTGAGAAAGGTAAAGTTAAAGATGGTACTATAATTTCTATGATATCCGCAGGAATAGGATATGCATGGGCGGCAAACGTTATCCGTTGGGGATAATTAAGCATAAAAGGAGGATTATAATATGAACATAAATGGAGTATATAGAAAAAAAGTTATTACTGTAGATGAAGCATTAGAAAAAGTTAAATCAAATCAAAATATAGTATCGGGACTCGCTGCAGCAGAACCTAAAAGAATTTTAGAGAAGCTACATACGATTAGGGACAGGGTAGAAGGGGTTAATGTGGCTACATGTTTACCTATGGGAGCCTATGATTACTTTGTAGATCCAACTAATAAAGGACATTTTCATATGGATGGATGGTTCTATAGTCCTCCCATAAGAAAAGCACATAAAAATGGTAATGTATCTTTTATTCCAAATCATCTACATTTATCTGCAGTTAAAAGACTTGATCATAGAAAGCCTGATATATATATGGGGACTTGTTCTTCAGTAGATAAACATGGATATATATCCTTATCTCTAAGCGCTACATATGAAAGAGAAATGATAGAAAATGCTAATATAGTAATATTAGAAATAAATCCAAATATGCCAAGAACTTTTGGTGATACAATTATACATATAGATGAAGTAGATTACTTTGTGGAAGTGGATTATGATGTGACAGAGCTTCCTATAGCATTATCTAGTGATAAAGATAGAAAGATAGGTAAATATATCGCTGATTTAGTAGAAGATGGCTCCACAATACAGTTAGGGATTGGAGGCATTCCAAATGCTGTTGCTGCTGAGTTGGTAGATAAACAGGATCTAGGTATTCATACTGAGATGTTTACTGATGGTATGGTTGACTTATATAATGCTGGAGTTATAACTGGAAGAAATAAGACATTAATGCCTGGCAAAATGGTAGCTACTTTTGCATTGGGAAGTAAAAAATTGTATGATTTTATTGATGATAATCCTGCTGTAATGATAATGAGAGGAAAATGGGTTAATGATCCCTACATAATTGGACAAAACTATAAAATGGTATCAATAAATACCACATTACAGATTGACTTGACTGGACAATGTGCATCGGAAGCAATAGGTCATAGGCAATTTAGTGGCACAGGAGGGCAAGCTGATACTGCTATTGGAGCTCAAAATTCTGATGAAGGGAAATCAATAATAGCTTTATATTCTACTGCCAATATAAGAGTCGGTAATGGAGATGAAAGAAAGAGAATATCTAAAATTGTACCACGATTAGATCAAGGTTCTATAGTATCCTTATCTAGAAATGATGTGGATTATGTAGTAACAGAGTATGGAGTAGCTAGCCTAAGAGGTACTAATGTTTTAGAAAGAGTAGAAAGGTTAATAAATATAGCTCACCCTGATTTTAGAGAAGAGCTTAAACAACAAGCAAAGGAACTTATGATCTGGTAAGGAGGTAGTACATTGGCTAAAATATTAATTAATGATAAAAATATATATTACGAAGTTCATGGAGAGGGAGAACCCTTAATTATTTTAAATGGAATAATGATGAGTACGACTAGTTGGCAAGGTTTTGTAGATGTATTAGCAGAAAACAACAAGTTAATATTATTAGATTTTATTGATCAAGGGCAGTCAGATAAATCACATATAGATTATAATCAAGATATTCATGTAGAAACATTAGTAGGATTATTAGATTATTTAGATATTAATAAGGTTCATATGGTTGGTATATCCTATGGTGGAGAAGTAGCTATGAAATTTTCATTAAAATATCAAGAACGATTAAATTCTTTGACATTAGCTAATACCACTAGCTATACAAATCACAACTTAAAAGATATTGGAAAGTCATGGATAAATGCTGCTAAAACTTGTAATGGATCAAACTTCTTTAAAACTACTATTCCTGTTATATATTCTACAGAATTTTATGAAGAAAATATAGAGTGGTTAAGAAAAAGAGAAGAGTTATTTAGACAAGCTTTCACGAAAGAATGGTATGAAGGATTTATACGACTTACATTAAGTGCAGAAGATTTAAACGTAACAGAAGAATTGGAAAATATAAAAGTTCCCACTTTAATAATTGGATCAGAAGAGGATATTATTACGCCAATTAAATATCAACAGAAAATTCATGATAAGATAAAAGATTCACGATTTGCAGTTATAAAAGAAGCAGGTCATGCTTCAATGTATGAAAAACCATATGAATTCCTAGCTCTAGTATTGGGATTTATTAAGGTATATAATAAAGAAATAAAAATAAGTTAGATGTCTTTAAAGACATCTAACTTATTTTTATTGTTTGATTGATTAAAATAAAAATGATATAATTTTATCTTGTAATAAAAAATGTATTTATATTTTAATATTATATTTTCATATATATGGTATAATTTAAATATATTTTATGATGACTAAATTGATATTGGAAGAAAACTGGTATATGGAAATTTTATTTTATATGTTTGATATTAAGGAGAAGATGATAAATATGAAATATTTTTTAAAAGTTTTTTCAATTGCTTTTCTATGTTTTTCATTGATGATAGGTGCAGGATTGTATACTTATTTTAAAGTATTTGATCCAACTGCAGAAGCTGATGATGGAAGAGATGAACATCCAATGAAAAATCTATCAGAAGAAGAAATAGAAAAATTACCACCCTTTGAAAAAGCGATAGCAAATAGTGATAGAGTAAATGTATTATTAATTGGAGTAGAGAAGGAAGGAAGAAGTGATACTCTGGTATTTGCAAGTTTTGATCCAAATACTAAAAGTGTAGATATGATATCTGTACCTAGGGATACATACTATCATGATGAAGGGTATAATTCGGCAGATCATAGGAAACTTAATGCAGTTTATATTAGGAGCTTAAAAGAGGGACATAATGTAGCTGCTGAGAAAACAATGGATGCTATTCAAGAAATATTAGGAGTTCCTATAGATCATTATGCTACCATATCATATGATGGAGTTGAAAATATAGTAGACTCTTTAGGTGGAGTGGAAATGGATGTACCTCAAAATATGAAATATGAGTATTTCCATTCAGATGGAAGAAAAGAAATGAGAGTTCTTAAAAAAGGAACCCAAGTATTAGATGGATCAGAATCTGTAGGTTTTTTAAGGTTTAGAAAAGGTTATTCTAATGGAGATATAGGAAGAGTTCAAGCTCAGCAGAAATTTATAAAAGCAGCCCTTAAAAAAGCTTTAGGATTTAATTTGCCAAAGGTGGCATTAACTGCTGCAAAAGAGGTAAAAACAGATATGAGTGTGTTCCAGATAACTTCTAATGCTACAAAGGCAATAGGGATGAATATGGAAGATGTAAATACCCATGTACTTCCAGGTGAAGCAGAATCAATGACATTTGATGGCTGGACCCTATCTTATTTTTCTCATGATTCAGAAAAGACTAGGGAACTTATGGAAGAAATATATGGAGTAAGTGAGTTGGAAGAAAATAAAAATGAATAATATAAATTAAAAAAAGGCTCCCAAATTGGAAGTCCTTTTTTATGGGGGAGTGGGGACTAAGGTATAGTATATTTATAACCAAATCAAAAATTTTTAAACCTATTTTTATAACTTTTTATAAAATAAATTTTTCTTTAAACATATCCCCAATTTTATACACATCACCAGCACCCATTGTGATAAGGATATCACCTTTATCCACATTTTTTTCTAGATAATCTATTACTTCTTCAAAAGTTTTAATATATTTGCTATTAATATTATTATTTGCAATCTCTGTAACTAAATCCTTTGAATGAACTAGACCTGTATCCTTTTCTCTAGCTGCATAAATGTCTGTAACTATTACCTCGTCAGCTCCGGTAAAGGACTGGCTAAATTCTTTTAGTAATGATTTTGTTCTAGTGTATGTATGGGGTTGAAAAATGCACCATACTTTATTATATTTTTTTCCTACTGACTCTAAAGTTGCTTTTATTTCAGTAGGATGATGGGCATAATCATCTACTACTTGTATCCCCTTAATTATACCTTTATCTTCAAATCTTCTATGAGTACCCTTATATATTTCTAAACCAGATTTTATACTTTCTATTTTTACTCCGGCGATATTTGAAGAAGCTATAGCTGATAGTGAATTATATATATTATGTTTTCCTACTACATTAAGGTTAATTCTGTCTATATAATCTTCATTGATATATAAGTCGTAAGAAGGATATCCTTTATCCGTATATTCAATATTATTAGCATAATAATTATTAGAGTTAGCAAGACCAAATGTTATGAAGTTCTTTTTATTTTTTTCTATTAGAGAGTTAATATTTTCGTCTTCTCCATTCACTATTACATAACCAGAATCAGGTATTATATCGATGAATTTCTTAAAAGTATCTTTTATATCATCGATTCCATTGAAAAAATCTAAATGGTCTTCATCAATATTTAGGATTATACCAATAGTAGGGTAGAATTTCAAAAAATTCCCTCTATATTCACAGGCTTCTGTTAATAATAGTTCAGTACCACCAATCTTCACATTACCCCCAATACTATCTAATTCTCCGCCTAAAAGTATAGTGGAATTTAACTCGGAATGATTTAGTATAGATGCTATCATTCCTGTAGTGGTTGTTTTTCCATGGGTTCCAGCTACAGCTATAGAGTCCTTATAAGCTTTCATTAACTCCCCTAGAAATGTAGCTCTATCCATTAATGGTACATTATTATCAATTGCATATTTATACTCGGGGTTATTTTCATTTATAGCTGAAGTATATACTACTAAGTCTGATCCTATAACATTTTGAGCCTCATGACCTATACGTATATTAGCTCCTTTTTTATTCAGTTTATGTATTAGTTTGGAGTCGTTCATATCAGAGCCTGTTACCTTATAGCCTTTATTCAGTAAAATTTCAGCTAATCCGCTCATACTAATTCCGCCTATTCCAATAAAGTGAACATTTTTATATTCTGATTTATCAATATTAAAATTTAACATGGTTGTTTCCTCCCTGACTTATATAATTCATATTATTTCCAAATTATTCATTAATTATTTTATTCATAAAAGATATTTAACATGACTATAAAGGTAATTATAATCTTTACTTATATATACACTTTAAATTAGTACTACTAACACAATGTTACTAAGATTAGTCACTGTGATGATTATACCATAATCTTAGGGGATATAAAATGAAAAATAGATTATTGTTGATAAATGATAAAAAAACGAATAAAATGGTATGTAATAAAGGTATCATTCGTATTAGGAGGGAAATTAGTGAAGAAATTTAATAGAAAAGAAAGAGTAGCGGCTATAATGAACATATTAACTGAAAAAACAAACCATGTATTTACTTATAATTATTTTACAGAGATGTTTGGTACTGCTAAATCTAGTATAAGTGAAGATATTATGATAGTTAAAGAATTAGTCCAAGATCTAAAATTAGGAAAGATAATAACAATTTCAGGAGCAAGTGGAGGAGTTAAATTTATTCCTACTATATCAAAAGAAGAAGCAGAAAAGTTTTTAAATGATATCAGCTTAAAGCTTCGTGATAACGATAGAATTATTACTGGAGGATTTATGTATATGACAGATTTACTCTATTCTCCAAATGTTTCCTATAGAATCGGAAGAATATTTGCTACTAAATATTGGGATGAAAATATTGATTATGTGGTTACAGTAGAGACTAAGGGTATACCATTAGCAATGATGACAGCGAAGGTATTAAATGTTCCATTAGTAATAATAAGAAGAAACTTAAAAGTTACAGAAGGTCCTACAGTAAGTATAAATTATGTTACAGGATCTACAAGGAAAATTCAAACCATGTCATTATCTAGAAAAGCTCTTAAAGAGAATTCAAAGGTTTTAATTATTGATGATTTTATGAAAGCTGGGGGAACAGCAAGAGGTATAAAAGATATGATGAATGAATTTAATGCAGAAGTTGTAGGTACTGGTGTTTTGATATCTACACCTGAGCCAAAAGAAAAATTAATAAAAGAATATACTGCCCTTCTTAACTTAGAAAGTATAAACGATTTAAATAATGAAATAAGACTTACCCCTAACAATGATATCTTTTAGGATTTTTAATAAGTGTTAAAAAAACTTAATAAAAGTTTATCAAAAAAGAAGGAATTCATAAATATATAGAGAATATTACCTATAGAATAGTTTTGAATATCATCGATTGTGTTGGGGGAAGGTGGTGAGAGCATGAATGTAACTGACGTAAGAGTTAGAAAGATTAATGAGGAAGGAAAGATGAAAGCTATAGTATCTGTTACTTTTGATAATGAGTTTGTAGTTCATGATATAAAAATAATAGAAGGATTAAATGGTCTTTTTATAGCTATGCCTAGCCGTAAAATGGCTGATGGTGAGTTTAGAGATATTGCTCATCCTATTAATTCAGATACTAGGTCTAAAATTCAAGATGCAGTTTTTGCGGAATATGAAAACCAATTGCAAATGGAAGCAGAGGAACTTGCATAGATTCTTTCTCTAGAATACCACCAAAATACCTTTGAGTTAAATCAGGGGTATTTTTTATTACATATTATTTTTATATAATTATCATTAAGGTTATAAATATATAAAAATAATATGTAATAATACTTATAACCCTATAAAATCATATATCTTTCTGTTATAATATAAAAGAAAAAATAAGTAGAAAATAGTAGACTCTAATTATAACGAAATGTTAACTAAATTAATAAAGGATTACAGATATTATATATGGAAATAATATCTGTAATATTGTATACATTCAAATTTAAATAATTTAAGTAGAGGTGTTTAAATGATACTTTCTGTTATATTAGCAGCTGGCGAAGGGTCCAGGATGAAATCCAACATACCAAAGGCAGCTCATGAAGTGTGTGGTAAATCTATGGTTAATCATGTTATAGATGCAGCGAGAACAGCTTCTTGTGAAAAGAATATTTTAATTGTAGGACATGGGAAAGAAAAGGTGATTGATTCAGTAAAGGCTGATGATGTGGAGTATGTATCTCAACCTATAGGAGATGATGTTCCCTATGGCACTGGATATGCAGTAATGCAGGCGAAGGACTATATATCTGATAAAGATCAAGTACTAATATTAACTGGGGACACTCCTTTAATAGAAGGAAATACTTTAAAAGAATTAGTAGAATATGGTACGAAGAATAATCTAGATGGAGTAGTTCTAACAGCAGAGTTTGAAGATTCTACTGGATATGGAAGAATAAAAAGAAATGAAGCAGGAGATATAATAGGTATAGTAGAACATAAAGATGCTTCGGAAGAGGAATTAAAAATTAAAGAGATTAATTCTGGAATGTTTCTGTTTAAAGGGAAAGCTTTAAAAGAAGCATTAGAAAATTTAACTAATGATAATTCTCAAAATGAGTATTATGTAACTGACGCAATAGAAATCTTAAGTAATAAAGGATATAAAGTAGGAGGCTACATCCTTAAAAATAATTTAGAAATATCTGGAGTCAATTCAAAGGTACAATTAGCTGAAGCTGAAAAAATAATGAGAAGTAGAATAAATAACTATCATATGCTTCAGGGAGTTACATTTATAAATCCAGATAATACTTATATTGAAAAGGGTGTTAAAATAGGAAGAGACACTATAATATACCCTGGAGCTATTATAAAAGGCAATACTGAAATTGGTAAAAATTGTATTATTGAAGGTGATAGCAATATTACAGATAGTACCATAGGAGATAGAGTTTCCATAAAATCTTCTACATTAACAGAAAGTAAAGTAGGGAAAGATACTAAAATAGGTCCCTATGCATATTTAAGACCTAAAAGTATTATTGGCAACTCTGTTAAAATAGGAGATTTTGTTGAGGTTAAAAATTCCACAGTAGGAGATAATTCAAAGGCTTCTCATTTAGCGTATATTGGTGATGCTGATATAGGAGAGAATGTTAATATAGGCTGTGGAGTAGTATTTGTTAACTATGATGGAGAGAAGAAGTATAGAACAACTGTAGGAAACAATGCTTTTATTGGAAGTAATTCTAACCTAGTAGCACCAGTAGAGGTTAGGGATAGTGGATATATAGCAGCTGGATCAACGATTACCCATGAAGTAAAAGAGGGAGATTTGTCAATAGCTAGAGCTAGACAAATAAATAAACAGGGTTGGGTTTTTAACAAGAAAAATAAATAGAAATCTAGGAGGATAAGGATATGTATATTATGGGAAGAGACATAAAGATTTTTTCAGGTAATTCTAATAAAGAATTAGCTCAAAAAATCTGTGATGAAGTTGGAGTACCTTTAGGAGATTCACATGTAGGTACATTTAGTGATGGAGAAATATCTGTAAATATTAATGAAACTGTGAGGGGTGCAGATGTATTTGTAATTCAACCTACATGTCCTCCAGTTAATGAGAATTTAATGGAGTTATTAATAATGATAGATGCATTAAAAAGAGCATCAGCAGGCAGAATCAATGCGGTGATTCCTTATTATGGATATGCTAGACAAGATAGAAAGGTAAAGGCAAGAGATCCAATCACTTCAAAACTTGTGGCGGATCTAGTATCTACAGCAGGGGCAGATAGAGTGGTTACTATGGATTTACATGCTACTCAAATTCAAGGATATTTTGATATACCAGTAGATCATTTATTAGGAGTGCCTATTTTAGCGAGACACTTTGAAGATAAAATAAGTAAAGAAACTGTTGTGGTATCTCCAGACATTGGTGGAGTAAGAAGGGCTAGAAATTTTGCCAGTATACTAGATTTACCTATAGCTATTATAGAAAAAAGAAGACCTAAAGCCAATGTATCTGAAGTAATGAATATTATAGGTGATGTAAAAGGCAAAGATGTAATAATAGTAGATGATATTATAGATACTGCTGGATCTATGACTAAAGCAGCTAAAGTGTTGAAAGATTTTGGAGCAAAAAATGTGTATGCAGCATGTACTCATGCAGTATTGTCTGGACCAGCAATAGAGAGAATAGAAGGTTCTGTTATAGAGAAACTAATAATAACAGATACATTACCTTTATCCCAAGAAAAACAGATTGATAAAATTGAAACAGTATCTGTAGCTCCATTATTTGGAGAAGCGATTAAGAGAATTTATGAGAATCAATCAGTGAGTAAGCTGTTTGATTAATATTTTGAGGAGTTGGATATTTTGTATGCTGTAATAGGATTGGGAAATCCAGGCAAAAAATATAATTATACAAAACATAATGTAGGGTTTGACGCTATTGATTGCTTAGCCCAAAGAAATAATGTTAAAGTAATTAAAATAAAACATCAAGCTATTTATGGAGAATTTAACCTAAGTGGAGAAAAAGTAATATTAGTAAAACCTCAAACATATATGAATAATAGTGGAGTTTCAGTTAAATCATTAGTAGAATATTATAAGATACCTATTAAAAATATTATAGTTTTATATGATGATATTGATATTGATATAGGATCTTTAAGAATTAGAAAAAAAGGTAGTGCAGGTAGTCATAATGGAATGAGATCCATAATATATCATTTAAAAGATGATAATTTTCCTAGAGTAAGAATAGGTATAGGAAAACCTCAAGAAAATAGAGATCTAGTAGATCATGTTTTAGGGGGCTTTAATAAAGAGGATAGGGAAAAAGTTGACGATATTATCCTTAAGGCTGCTAAATCGGTAGAAGAAATTATTAAAACAGATATAGATAAAGCCATGAATATGTATAATGGTTAATAAGAAATAAAGTAACTAATATGCCCAGGACTTCGGTCCTGGGCTATAGGTGTTTTTGCAAGGAGCTGATAGTGTGAATATATTTACAGATCAACTTAAAAATCTTCCTTCGTATAATCAGATAATTAAAGGATTAGAAGAAAAAATTTCTCCTATATCTCTTCATGGTCTTTCTAAAGAGAACATATCTCATATAGCCTATGCTATAAAAGAAGATACCAATAATCAAGTGCTGATTATAACCTATGATGAATTAAGAGCTAAATCAATTCTAGAAGATTTAACATTATTTGATCAAAAAAGTTCAGAGATTTATCCTGCTAGACAGATGGTATTTTATGATTTTGATGCAGTCAGTCATGATATTTCCAATCAACGTCTAAAGGTATTAGATAGACTTATCAATAAAGAAAAGGTTATAGTAGTTGCTTCTATTGAATCTATATTGAATAGAGTAATGAATAAAAAATTATTTGAGAAATATAAAAAAGAAATAAAATTTGGAGAAGAAATTCTATTAGAAGATATAATAAAAGCTTTAGTCATACAAGGGTATGAGCGAGTAGATATGATTGAAGGACATGGACAATTTAGTGTAAGGGGAGGAATTATCGACTTTTTTCCAATAACTAATGATAACCCTTATAGAATAGAGCTTTTTGATAATGAAGTTGATTCTATAAGAACCTTTGATATAAAAGACCAAAGATCTATTGAAAATTATGATATAGCTCGAATAACCCCTGCTAAGGAGATATTTATTCAAGAATCATCAAAAATTAGTATGGTTCAAGAGATAAAAAGAGAATTGAATAAAACAATTAAAAACTTTAAAAAGTCTGAAGATACGAAGGCAAGTGAACGAGTTGAAGATAAGTTTAGTCATTACACAGAAAGAATACAGAATAATCTAACTATTGAGAATGTAGATGTAATTTTGCCTTATATGGTTGATGACTTGTCAAACGTAATAGAGTACTTTGGAGATGATGTAGTTACCTTAGTAGATGAACCTACAAGAATTCATGAGAACGTAGACAGTTTAAATAAGGATTTCATAGAAAAATATAGAGAACTATATAGCTCAGGAGAGGTATTGAAATCTCATCATAATATATATTTTCCTTATGACGATATGATAGAAATACTTAATGAGAAGAGAATAGTAACAGTAACAGGATTACTAAAGAATAATCCTGATTTTAAGCCTAAAAAAATAATCAATATTCTAACTAAAGGTGTTCAAGCTTTTCATAATAAACTAGATATCCTTAAAAATGAATTAAAAGATTTAAAGTATAAAGGATATAAGATTGTAATATTATCTGGAATTGAAGAAAGAGGCAAAAGACTTGCTCATAATTTGATGGAGTTAGGAATAGACTGCCTATACTCTCGAAATAGTAATGTTGACATTAAATCAGGTCAAGTGATTATTGTACCAGGAACTATATCTGCTGGGTTTGAGTATCCTCGGATTAAATATATTATTATTAGTGATAAAGAAGTATTCGGTACCATAAAAAGAAAACGGAAAACTAAGAGTAAAAAAAATCAGAAAAAGATATCTTCCTTCAGAGAATTAAAAGTAGGAGATTTTGTCGTGCATGAAAGTCATGGTATAGGTAAATATGTTGGTATGGAGCAGTTAAATGTTCAAGGAGTAAAAAAAGATTATCTAACCGTGAAATATTCAGGTCAGGATAGACTCTATATACCTGTTGATCAAATGGATTTAATACAAAAATATATTGGTGCAGATGCAGGAAAACCAAAAGTAAGTAAACTAGGTAGTGGAGAATGGTCTAGAACTAAAAACAAGGTTAAGAAAGCTATAGAAGATATGGCAATGGATTTGTTGCAGCTATATGCAAAAAGAAGCACTGTAAAAGGATATTCCTATTCTAAGGATCAACCATGGCAAAAACAATTTGAAGATACCTTTCCTTATGAAGAAACTGATGATCAATTAAAATGTATTGAAGATATCAAAGAAGATATGGAAAAAATGAGACCTATGGATAGATTACTATGTGGAGATGTAGGATATGGCAAGACGGAAGTAGCATTAAGAGCTGCTTTTAAAGCTACGTTAGATGGTAAACAGGTAGCTATATTAGTACCCACTACAATTTTAGCTCAACAACATTATAATACTATTATAGAACGCTTTAGTGATTTCCCTATAAATGCAGAAATGTTAAGCAGATTTAGAACTCCAAATCAACAAAAGAAAATAATATCAGAAATTAAAAGTGGAAATATTGATATAATTGTTGGAACCCATAGGCTATTATCTAAAGATGTTAAATTTAAAGATTTAGGAATATTAATAGTTGATGAAGAACAGAGGTTTGGAGTGAAGCATAAAGAGTCTATAAAGCAAATTAAGGAATCAGTAGATGTATTAACATTAACTGCAACCCCTATACCTAGAACCTTACACATGGCATTGATAGGAGCAAGGGATATGTCTGTGATTGAAGAGCCTCCTGAGGAAAGGTATCCAGTACAGACCTATGTGGTAGAATATAACGAAAATATGGTTAGAGAAGCGATAATAAAAGAGATTAATAGAAATGGTCAAGTGTATTTTGTATTTAATAGAGTAAAAGGTATTAAGAGAATGGCAGCTAAACTTAAAGAGTTAGTTCCAGAGGCAAGAATAACTGTAGGACATGGTCAAATGAGTGAGAGGGAACTTGAAAAAGTTATGCTTGATTTTATGAATGGAGAGCATGATGTATTAGTATGTACTACTATAATAGAAACAGGACTAGATATATCTAATGTTAATACGATGATCATTCATGATGCAGATAAAATGGGACTTTCTCAACTATATCAATTAAGAGGAAGAGTTGGTAGGTCAAACAGAATAGCCTTTTCATATTTTACTTATGAGAAAGATAAGGTATTATCTGAGGTAGCAGAAAAAAGACTTAAGGCTATAAAAGAATTTACGGAATTCGGATCTGGATTTAAAATCGCTATGAGAGATTTAGAGATACGAGGAGCAGGTAATCTTTTGGGTGCAGAACAACATGGTCACATGACAGCCATAGGATATGACTTATATGTGAAATACTTGGAAGAGACTGTAAGGAAATTAAAAGGTGAAGTAGAAGTAGAAAAGGTAGAGACCACGATAGAAGTAAATGTTGATGGATATATTCCAAATAAATATATTGCAAATGGTGAGCACAAAATTCAAATGTATAAGAGAATCTCATCTATAGAAAGCAAGGATGAATATAGTGATTTATTAGAAGAAATAATCGATAGATATGGCGATATACCAAGAGCAGTAGATAATTTATTAAGGATAGGATATATAAAATCTTTAGCTAATAAATTAATGTTCACAAATATTTCACAAAAGAATGATATTCTTGTACTTGAGTTTGATAGAGTCAATCGAATAACTCCTGAAATAATTAATGCATTGTACGATAATTTTGGAAGAAACATGACTTTTGATCTTTCTAAAACCCCAGCGCTGAAATATAAACTTAATAATTATGCTCAAGATAAAGTATTAACAGTACTTGAAGAAATACTTGAAAAAATTCAGAGTTTAAATAAGTAATAAGTTGAGATATAATACTATATTGTAACTAAGATGTTAAATTCAGAGGAGATGGTAAATTTGAATAAGTGGAATAAGGGAATTGTTTTAATAATGATATTACTATTAACTACTTCAGTTTTTCTTTCTGGTTGTAATGAATCAAAGGGAGAAGCAGTAGCTAAAGTAAATGGTGAAGAAATTAGTAAAAGTGAATTAGATAAATATGTAGATTATAGAAAGAAAGAAGCAGAACTTAGTGGATATGTTGCACCAGAAATGTGGGAAACAGAAGCATCAGAAGGAATGACATATGAACAACAATTAATGGAAAATTCATTACAAGATTTAATAAATCAAGAAGTTTTATTACAAAAAGCAGAAGAATTAGATATAGAAGTTAAGGATAAAGAAGTAGAGAAAGAACTAAAACAATATAAAGATACTGATGATAATACTGATAGATTTAAAGAATACTTAGAAAATATGGGTATCTCAGAAGAATATTTTGAAGAAATGTACAAAAAGGGAATGATAATTTCAGCCCTTGTAGAAAAGATAGTAGACATAGACGAAGAAAAAGCTAAGGAGGAATACGAACAGAATAAAGTGATGTATGATAAAGTTCAAGCTAGTCATATTCTAGTAAAAGATGAGGAGAAAGCCAAAGAAGTCAAAGAAAAGCTAGAATCTGGAGAAGATTTTGCTGAATTAGCTAAAGAATACTCAGAAGATGGAAGTGGAGCGAATGGAGGAGATTTAGGATTCTTTGCAAAAGGGCAAATGGTTCCTGAATTTGAAGAAGCAGCTTTTAGTTTAGAAGAAGGTGAAGTAAGCGATATAGTACAGACTCAACATGGTTTCCATATAATTAAATTAATAGATAAGAAGACTGGTTTTGAAGCTAATAAAGAAGAAATTATTGATAATTTACAAAATGCACAGTTTAATGAGAAGGCTCAAGAATTAATAGATAATGCTGAGATAGAGATTCTTTTAGAGCTTGACAAAAAAACTACAGAAGAAAAAAATAATGAATCGCAAGATGGAGAAGAAACAGAGAATACAGAGGAAACAGAGAATACAACAGATGATTCTCCAGAGACAGAAGAGGATAATTAATAATATATATACAAAGACTACCTTTGGTAGTCTTTTTATTATGTGCAGTTAGAATAAATATTAAAATTAGCTAAATCAAGACTTTACAGAATAAATTAACAATCATGTATAAATAATGGTAAAAAGTAAAATAATAAAACCAACATAAACATAAGTATTTTCATAGGGAGGTAGAATATGAAAGCAACAGGAATAGTTAGAAGAATAGATGACCTAGGAAGAGTAGTGATACCAAAAGAAATAAGAAGAACTTTGAGAATTAGAGAAGGGGACCCATTAGAAATATTTACTGACAGAGAAGGAGAAGTAATATTAAAGAAATATTCACCTATTGGAGAGTTAAATGAATTTGCCACAGAATATGCGGAATCATTAAATCAAACTACAGGACATATGACAATAATATGTGATAGAGATAATGTAGTAGCAATAGCTGGAGGGTCAAAAAAAGAATATTTAAATAAAAGAGTCAGTCCCGAATTAGAGAAATTAATAGAAGGAAGAGAGATTTATTTGACAGAAGGGAAGACGAAACCTATTAGAATAACTGTAGAAGAATACAATCCTGAAGATTATTCTACTCAGGTAATAGCTCCTATTGTAACTCAAGGAGATCCAATAGGTTCTGTGATTATGTTATCCAAAGATTCTGATTCAGAAATGGGAGAAATAGAGGTTAAATTAGTTGAAACAGCATCTAGCTTCCTATCAAAACAAATGGAACAATAATTATTTACCTACCTATCCAATGGTAGGTTTTTTACTATGAAATAATAAAGAGTATATTATTCTTACCAAATTAATATATATCTTTTAGTCCTATAAAGTTTCTGATATAATCTAAGTATTGATTTTTAACATTAGATAATCAACCTAGGAGGTAAAAGGTAAATGAGTAAGAGTAATTTCTTAAAAGGAGCTGCGATATTAGGTATAGCAGGCTTCATAGTAAAAATATTAGGAGCAATATATAGAATACCTATAGCAAATATGATTGGTGATACGGGTATGGGATATTATCAATCAGCATACCCATTGTATACTTTAATGTTTGCATTATCTACAGCAGGAATACCTGTAGCTATAGCAAAAATAGTATCAGAAAAGAATGCATTAGGAGATTATAGAGGGGCTCAAAGAGTATTTAAAATCTCATTTATAGGCCTTGCAATTGGTGGAATATTAACTTCATCTTTTGTATTTATTGGAGCAAAGTTTATTGCTGATAAAGTAGGTAATTCAAATTCATATTATGCGATGTTAGCTCTTGCACCAGCACTTTTATTTACACCTATAATGTCTGCATTTAGAGGATATTTTCAAGGCAGACAGGATATGACTCCTACAGCAGTATCACAGGTAATTGAGCAGTTATCTCGTGTAAGTGTGGGATTGATATTAGTATCTGTTTTACTAAAATTAGATAAAGGACTTCCTATGGCGGCAGGAGGGGCATCCTTTGGAGCCTCAGCAGGAGCACTTTTAGGGACTATAACTATATTATATATATATTTTAAAAGAAGAAGAAAAATAAGAAGAGAGATAAGAAAATCTCCAAGATTTGATAAAGAAAGTACAAACAAAATAATAAAGGACATCTTGTCGATAGCTATACCCATAACTATCGGAGCTTCTGTTATTCCCTTATTTGGAACGATAGATGTAGCTATTGTAATGAGACGTTTGCAGGATATAGGATATACTGAAGTGGAAGCCTCTGGCTTATATGGTCAACTTACAGGTATGGCCCAAACTTTGATAAACTTCCCTCAAGTTTTTTCAGTGGCAATAGCTGCTAGTTTAGTACCAGCTATCTCTACTGCATTTGCTCGAAGGGATTTTAGGGAAATAAGAAAAACAACCACATCTGGATTTAGGGTTACTTTACTGATAGGATTACCCGCTGCCATGGGACTTTTCGTATTAGCTAATCCTATAGTAAAACTGTTGTATTTTAGCAATCCTATTGAAGTACAAGAAAGTGCGGGATCAATACTGCAAGTATTAGCTTTTAGTGTAATATTCTTGACCCTTGTTCAATCATTAACTGCAATATTACAAGGTATGGGTAAACCATTTATACCAGTCAGGAACCTTATCATTGGTGCATTAGTGAAAGTAGTTATTGTATACGTTCTAACTGGAATTCCAGAAATAGGTATTAAAGGAGCAGCTATAAGTACTATAACCGCCTATTCTATAGCAGCTATTTTGAATTTTATTGCTGTTAAACGATATACTAAAATTAAATTTAATATAATAAATATGGTAATCAAACCTATAGCATCAGTAGCTATTATGACTATTATAGTATGGTTTTCATATAATATAACTAACTCAATGATTGGAAATAAACTAGCTACATTAGTAGCTATTGGATTTGGTGGTATAAGTTATGGATTGGCTCTATTAATGACTGGAGCAATAACTAGTAGAGACTTTGAATTACTTCCCGGTGGAAATAAATTATCAATAAAATTAAGAAGAATTGGTCTATTAAGAAAGTAAACAGCTGATATTCTCAGCTGTTTTTTCTTTGTGTATTGTAGGCTATTAAGGATATAATAATATATGGAGGCAATCAAATGAAAAACAAGTTCATAAAAGGAGCTGTAATTTTAAGCTTATCTAATATTATTATAAAAGTATTGGGAGTATTTTATAGAATACCTTTAAGTCGCATACTAACTACTGTAGGGATTGGATATGCTACGATAGCCAATGATATATATAATCTGTTTATTGGACTTTCTACCTCTGGGATAAATATTGCTATTGCTAAATTAGTATCTGAGAGGTTAGCAAAGAATGATTATTATGGTGCAAAGAGGGTTTTTGAAATAGCTTTATTAATAGGAACAATAGTTGGCTTAATTTTATCAATTTTATTGTTTATTAGTGGAGACTTATTAACTAAATTTTTAAAAAATGATAATGTGTATTACTCGATTATAGCTCTAGCTCCAGGATTACTCTTTGTACCAATAATGTCTTCTTTTAGAGGATATTTTCAAGGTCACAATAATATGATTCATACAGCTGTTTCCCAAATAATAGAACAAGTATTTAGGATATTCTCTGGATTGTTATTAGGTTGGATCTTCATAACTAAAGGAATAGATATTGCTTCTGGAGGGGTATCTTTAGGGGTATCTATTGCTGCATTTTCAGCATTATTATATATGGCAATTGTATATGTTTTTCATAGAAAAAAAAGAGATCATAGGTATATAAGATCAGAAAAGGATGAATCAGAAACTAATAAAGCTATCATAATGGAAATATTAAAAATATCTGTGCCTCTATCTTTAGGAGCCATAGCGATGCCTCTAATAAGTTTTATAGAAAAGGCTATGATAACTAGGAGACTATTAACTTTAGGCTTTTTAAAGGAGGATGCAGCGGATTTAATTGGACAAATAGCTTTAGGAAGAATAGTACTTAACTTTCCTTTAATTTTTTCTATATCTTTATCCACCAGTTTATTACCAGTTATTTCAGAATATATGACAAATAAAAATAAAGAAGATTTAAATAAAACAATTAAATCTTCTTTATTTATTATAATATTGATTGGATTACCCTCTTCTTTGGGTATATGGGTATTATCTAAGCCAATTATACAGTTGCTATTTTCTACATCTACTAATGACATAGAGTTAACATCAAAGCTCCTGTCAATATCGTCAATAAGTGTTATTTTTATTATGGTAACCCAATGTATGAATGTATATCTAAACGGCTTAGGAAAGGTTCATATACCAATAAGAAACATAATGATTTCGGGAGTATTTAAATTAATTTTGACTTATATATTATTAAGTTATAGAATGATTGCGATGTATGGGTCAGTTATTAGTACAATAATTTTCTATATTATTATAGTAATCCTTGATTTTATTGCAATCAAGCAATATACTAATATAGAGATTGATATACAAAAACTTATTCTAAAGCCACTAATATCATCAATAATAATGGGTTATATAGTTTTTATAACTAAGTATATTATTCTACAGGATGTAAAGAATATACTATCAATTGCTATATCTGTAGTAATTGGGGTATTAGTATATAGTATCCTAATATTTAAGTTTATTGGTATAGAAGAAAGATATTTATCTTTTTTACCTTACCATGAGCAAATAATACCTATTTTAAAAAGAATACATTTATTAGATTAGAATTTTATATTAATTAGGATGGGGAGGGATGTTATGGCTATAATAAATATTATAGGATTGGGATTTGGAGATACTAACAGGATGACCCTTCATAGTATAGAATCAATAAAAAAATATAAAAATTTTTTTAGAACAGAAAAAAGTCCTATTATAGAGTATTTAAAAAACAATAATATATATTATGAAAGCTATGACAGCATATATCAAGATTTAGAAAGTTTTGAAGATGTATATGAATACATAGTGAATGACTTAGTTCAAAAGTCTAAAGAATACTCTACTATTAATTATTGTGCTCCTGGTAGTCCTACTTTATCTGACAAGGTTACAGAGATATTATTAGATGGTAAAGATAAATTAGGAGTCCAGGTACGAATAATTGATAATTCGGGAATGTTAGAAGCTGTATATAATGTATTGGGTAAATCAATGAAAAATGGTATCAAGTTAGTTGATAGTCTAGATATTAAATCTACAGATATAGATATCAATAGTGATTTTATAATTACTCAAGTATATGACCAGCTTATTGCATCGGAAGTAAAAATATATTTAGAAGAAATATATACTGATGAATATCCTATAAAAGTAATAAATGATTTCGAAGATGTTGGAGGTATAAAAAGTATACCCTTATACCAATTAGATAGGATTAAAGAGTATAATCATATGACTGTTGTGTATATTCCATGTAATGAAACAGAAAAAAATATCTATGATATGAATAATCTTGTAGATATAATGGAAACATTAAGAAGTGAGAAGGGTTGTCTATGGGATATTAAGCAAAGTCATCAGTCTTTAAGGGAATATGCTATAGAAGAAGCCTATGAGGTTGTGGATGCAATAGATAAAGATGATATGTCTTTATTAGAAGAAGAACTAGGCGATTTATTATTACAAGTAGTATTTCATAGTCAAATAGCCCGAGAAGAGGGATATTTTAACATATGGAATGTTATAACATCAATTTCAAAAAAATTAATATATAGACATCCCCATGTTTTTGAAGATTTTCAAGCTAAAGATATAAAGCAAGCCAATGAAAATTGGGATTATATGAAGAATAAATCTAAAAATATAACAAGTCCTACTGAAAGTATGATAGATATACCAAAAGGATTGCCTTCATTATTAAAATCTTATAAAGTTCAAAAAAAAGCATCTAAAGTAGGTTTTGATTGGGATAATAAGGAAGATGCTTATAAAAAGGTAGAAGAAGAAATAGATGAACTTAAAGAGGCTATAGATAATAATAAAGTAGATGAAATAGAAGAGGAATTTGGAGATGTATTATTTGCTTTAGTGAACTATGGTAGGTTTTTAAATATTAATCCAGAAACAGCTCTAAATAATACAATAAATAAGTTTATACAAAGATTTAAGTATATAGAAGATAGCAGCAAAAACATTGGGAAACAAATGGAAGAAATGTCTTTAAAAGAAATGGATTTGCTGTGGAATAGGGCTAAATACTTAAAAAACACAAAAAAAGACAAAAATTATTCATAAAAAGAAGGAATTTCACAAAAAAACTAGAATATGCTATTTAAAGCATTTTTTAATCCATCAAAATGGAAGAAGATGTTTGAAATCTATTTTCCATAAAATGGATTGCATAATATTAAATACTTAATGAAATATAAGGAGGAATTATTAATGAACAAAGCAGAATTAATTACAAGTATGGCAGAGAAAAGTGGTTTAACTAAGAAGGACGCAGAAGGTGCATTAAATGCATTCATGAATAGCGTTGAGGAAGCTTTAGTTAAAGAAGAAAAAGTTCAATTAGTTGGTTTTGGAACTTTCGAAGTTAGAGAAAGAAAAGCTAGAGAGGGAAGAAATCCAAGAAATCCTAAAGAGAAGATTCAAATACCAGCATCAAAAGCTCCAGTATTTAAAGCTGGAAAGACTTTAAAAGAGTCTGTTAATAAGTAATTAATATTTATGAAAAAGAAAAATCAGGTCTTTGACCTGATTTTTCTTTAATCATTAAATTGGGGAGGAATATCATGAGAGTAGATAAATTCCTAAAGAATTCAAGGATAATAAAACGTAGAACAGTTGCCAAAGAAGCCTGTGACACTGGAAGAGTATTTGTAAATGATAAAGAAGCTAAAGCAGGAACAGAGGTAATTGAAGGAGATAAAGTTGAAATAAACTTTGGTAATAATACTATGAAAATTGAAGTATTAGAATTATTAGAACATGCTCCTAAAGACAAATCCCAAGAAATGTATAAAGTTATTACATAAAAAGATCCAATAAATCATCAGATTTATTGGATGTTTTTATGTAATAATATATAAAAGATTTTCATATGTTAATACATAGGGAATAATGGGAGGGGATATTATGGAAGATAAAATTAAATCACAAAATCTCATTCTAGAAGATAGAGAAAGATTAAGTATTTCAGGAGTAGAACATGTAGAGAGTTTTAATGAAAATCAAATTATTGTTGACACGGCAAGAGGTTCCTTGGTCATTAAAGGAGAATCTTTAAATATAAGCAAACTAAATTTGGAGGATGGGAATGTAAAAATAGAAGGTATGATCGAATCTCTAATATATAGTAATAAATCTTCTTCTAGTTCCAAAGGTAATGGGTTTTTAGGTAAAATGTTTAAATAAACCGATGGTTTTAACCATTGGTTTAATTTTTGATTGGTTTTTATTGTTTTTAATTGGGGGAGTATTATGGAAAATTTAGTATCAAATCAATTTCATGTATTTCTTACAACGTTATATGGAGGTCTTATAATAGGATTTATTTATGACCTATATAGAATATTTAGATACTATTGTCAACCTAAGAAAGTTGCTACTTTTATAGAAGACACCATATTTTGGATAATAATATCAATAACTACTCTAGTATTATTGTTCTATAGTAATTGGGCACAATTAAGATGGTATATTTTTTTAGGTTTTATTATAGGTTTTTTTCTTTATAGAAAACTATTAAGTGATATTATAATCAAAATTTTAAATTATATATTTGGAAAAATTATTAATTTAATAAAAAAAATAGTATATATTGTTCTTTATCCGATAAGAATAGTTATTAAGCTATTATCAAAACCAACAAATAAAATTTTTAATAAGGGAAGAAGAGGGTATAAAAAAGCAAGAAGATATTTTAAAATTCCAGGAATAATCACAAAAGATTATAAAAAACAGTTGAAAAATTTAATTAAGAAAAAATAGTTTCTTAAAAAACTTAAAAAACAGGGACAAAGTTCTATATTTTATACCTTTAAAAAATGGAAGGTTTAACATATAATATAATTATAAAGGTAAAAAGATTTTAAATTAATAGAATAGAGGACGAAGGTCATGAAAAAAAAGAAGAGAAAAAAATTTAAAATCAAATATATTGTAATGCTTGGCTTAGCAATTTATTTAGGTAGTATCTTTATAAGACAAGAGTTTGAAATAAATAAAATTCAAGCTAAAATTCAAGAAAAAGAAAAACAAAAGGAAACTTTGGATAAGTACATAGAAGATAATACTAAGAAAGCTGAATACTTAAACAAGATATCTTCATCTAAAGATCCTATTAAATATATAGAGTCCCTTGATAATGAGGAACAAATTAAAGAGTATGAAAGTATAATAGAATATATAGAGAATATGGCAAGAGAAGAACTTTATATGGTTAAGCCTAATGAAATAATATATATAGATAAGAAAAAAGTAAATAATATTTTTAAAGATAACCCTTAAACAATCACTTATATTGACATATAATTAATCTTAATATATACTTTAGTAGATTAATAGTTATATTTTAAAAGGAGGAGTATTATATTTATGCCCGTTAAAGTAGGAAATGTAGTTGAAGGAACTGTAACTGGAATAACTAATTTTGGTGCATTTATTCAACTACCAGAAGGAGAAACAGGATTAGTACACATTTCTGAAGTTTCTGATGATTACGTTAAAGACATCAATAATTACCTTAAAAAGAATCAAAAGGTTAAGGTTAAAGTATTATCTGTAGAAAAAGGAAAGATTAGTTTATCTATTAGACAAGCTAAACCTAAAACAAATAAACCTGCTGAAATTGATTGGTCAAATAAAGAGGACCATAAGATGAAAAGAATGTCTTTTGAAGACAAACTTTCAAAGTTCTTAAAAGATAGCACTGAGAGACAAGACCAGATTAAATCAAGAGATTCAAAAAAAGGTATGGGTTCTAAAGGTATAAAATAATCTAGATTTAACCAGTAAATACCGTTTTTTTATGGCTTGGAATAATTATATCAATTTTTAAATATGATAATAAACGGGCAACTTATATAGTTGTCCGTTTATTATCATATTTTTTTTCTTTTAAATATAAAACAAACATTAGTGAAGATCCAATGATAGCAAGTAATGCTGTAATAGGCCATACAGCTTTTACACCATTATTTTCTATAAATCCTCCCATTATTAAGGGGCTTAATGCCCATCCAGAGCCTGTTATAATAGGAAGTACGGCATTGAATCTACCCCTATGACTCATGGGGGCATGATTAGCAATATATATTCCAGAGTTAGTAACTTGCAATATCTCTCCTAATGTCCATATACCAGTAGAAATTATAAAAAGAGGAACACTTTTTATGAAGTAAATCATACCAAAACCTATAAAACACATTAAACCAGCAATTACAATATTTAATATTGGTTTTAATTTTTTTGTTATACTTGTTAAAAATAAAGTCATAAGAAGTACCACTACTGCATTGGTTGTCATTAAAGTTCCAAATATTTTTGTTCCTACATCTCCATAGATGTTATCTATTTGCAGGGGGAGTGCGAAGGCATGTTGAGCAAATACGAAGGAATATATTGTGGAAACTAAAGCAAATGCTAGTAAAGCGGGACGTCTCATAAATACTTCTAATAAGTTACCATCTTCCGTTCTTTCATCGGAATTTAATTCTTTACCTTTTTCTATTTCATCTTTCGAAGGTATAGATTCTTCTACAAAAATCACTACTAAAATCAAAGAAAGAATGGTTGTTATAGCATCCCCTAAAAAAATCCATTCTATATAGTTCTTATAAAGAAAACCAGCAATTAATGGACCAAAGGCAAAGCCAACATTTATTCCTAGATATAAAAGAGAAAAAGCACTTTTTCTATTGGTTGTATTAGTTAGATCTGCTACCATTGCACTATTGGCAGGTTGAGCTGCTCCACTAAAAACACCAGCTAGAATTAATAGACCAGGTATTATTAATGAATTACCTAGAAAAGCACAAGGAATAAAACATAATGCTGCTAATCCTTGAAATACGATCATGATTTTTTTTCTACCTATTCTATCAGATAAAAAACCTCCTAAAAGCGAACCTGGTATGTAAGATAGGGCAGAGGCAAATACTATATATCCTGAGGCCTTTTCTCCTAGACCTATATTCTTAGTTAGAAATATAGCCAAAAATGGAAATACAAATGCACCTAAACTATTTATAATCCGAGCAAAAAATAGTACATAGATACTTCTAGGTAAACCAATATATCCTTTTAATTCCTTCGACAAATTCATTTTGTCATACCCCCTTAAAAAAGATTTCGAAAAACTCTGTAAAATACATTTTATCATAATTTTTTTATATTAGTATATTGTTGTTTTAAATATATAATAACTATAAAATTTGTAGAATGTTTATAATTAGAGCATCAATTAGATATTTATAACAAATTATTATTAAAAAAATGGAGTATTTTATATTTTTACAGAGTTATATGTCAGAAATTTTTTTAGATTGGACAACCCTAATTGACAAATATTTCATTTATCCTCTGATACAATTAACTACACATCACACAAAGGGATGGTGGTTTCTAATGATAAATACTGAATTGAATAACCTAAGACATAAAAAAAGGCGGAGGTGGGCATCGGGACTGCTAATAGAAAACATTCATAAAAGGAGTATCACTCATGAAAATATAATATTATTTTTAATAGCCTTTTTTATAGCTAGAGCATCTATAATGGATAATTTAACACCTTTTGGTATAGCATTCATTTCTTCTTATGCTACAAAGAAAAAATCTAAAATATCTGTATTAATAGCAGCAATGTTTGGTATGGTCAGCATACATGGAGTAAATAGTTATCAATATATAATACCTATGATTTTAATATATTTTATTATAAATGTATTAAGACATAATAAATCAAATATGAGTATTTCTATAATATCTGCTTCTGTATTGGTGTTATTTAGATCAGTTATTTTATTAGGAACCAATTTTTATATGTATGATTTAATGATTTATTTATTTGAAGGGATTGCTGTATTCGCATTAACATTTATATTTACTTATAGTATAAATGCCCTTGAATCCAGTAAAGATAGACTGTTTACTAACGAAGAGATGATATCTGCGGTTATAATGATCTCGGTGGGAGTAGCTGGAATAGGAGAGATTTCTCTTTTAGGCTTATCTATAATGGATATTGTAGGCGTTTTTCTTATATTATTTTTCTCTTATACTCGAGGAATTACTATGGGGACTGTTATAGGGGTTAATATTGGATTAATAAGTTCTATGTCCCAGGTGGACATGCCATACATTATATCAATTTATGCTATAGCTGGACTTTTATCGGGCGTATTTAAAGATATAGGTAGGATTGGAATAATAATAGGTTTTGCCTTAGGAAATGTTATTATGTCTTTTTATATAAATGGGTTATCACAAGAAATTATAGGATTTAAAGAAATGATTTTAGCATCTATAATCTTCTTGTTATTATCAAATTATATATCTAAATTTGGAAATAGAATCATTGTAGGAAGTAATAGAGGATATTTGATAGAAGATGTATATAGCAATAGGATAAAAGATATGACATTTAGAAGACTAAAAGAATTTTCTACAGTTTTTAAAGAGTTATCAGATATATTTAAGAAGGTATCAGAAAGAGAAAAAATATTAGAAGAAAACGATACAACTAAGTTTATGGATTCTATTGCATCTAAGACTTGTATAAATTGTTCTATGCATAGGGTTTGCTGGGAGAATGACTTTTATAATACCTACCATTCAGTATTTAACCTTATAAATAAACTAGAAAATAAAGGATATGTAACGGAAGATGATTTACCACAATTATTAGATAAAAGATGCATCAAACCTGAAAAATTAATAGAAACCATGAACCAAATATTTAATATATATAAATTGAATTATAAATGGGAAAAGAAAATATTAGAAAGTAGACAATTAGTATCTCAGCAATTAGATGGAGTTAGTAGTATAATTAAAGACTTAGCAAAAGAGATATATACAGAAATAAGATTTAAGGAAGAGGTAGAGAGAGCAATATATAGCGAGTTAAAAAAAGAAGATATACCTACAAAGGAGATAACTGTAACAGAATCTCAAGATGGTAAATTTGAAATATATATTGATTTAAATATTACATATAACAAAGAAAGGATGATAGAAAAAGTGATAGCAATAGCCTCTGAGGTAGTAGGTTACCGATTAATTAGGGATAGGTTTTCTACTAGTGATTTAGATTATGGAAAAGGAGTTAAATTCAAGTTAATTAAATCTAACAGATATAATTCAGTTACAAAGGTAGCAAGATATCATGATAATAATAATTATATATCTGGGGATAGCTATACCTTTGGGGAGAGACAAAATAATTACTATGCAGTACTTAGTGATGGAATGGGAAGAGGAGAAAAGGCTAAAGAAGAAAGTAGTGTAGCTATTAATCTCTTAGAAAAATTTTTAGAAGCAGGCTATGATAAAGAATTAGCTTTAAGAACTATAAATTCCATATTAGTACTAAAATCCAGTGAAGAAGTTTTTACTACAATAGATATGTCAGTTTTAGATTTATATAAAGGAAATGCTCAGTTTATAAAAATAGGATCAGCCCCTACATTTATAAAAAAGAAAGATCGAGTAGAAATAATTAATTCTAATACTTTACCAGTAGGGATACTTAAAGAAGTAGATTTTAATATTTATGAAAGTAATATAGAGGATGGAGATTTTATAATAATGATGTCTGATGGAATCCTAGACTCTAATGCATCTTCTGATGATAAAGAAAGTTGGATGTCAAATATTATAAACAATATAAATAATGGAAATCCCCAAATAATAGCTGATGAAATATTAGATGAATCAATAAATATATCAGAGGAAAATAACAAAGATGATATGACCGTTTTAGTTACTAAAGTATGGAAAAAGAGATAAGGTTTTTAGCCTTATCTTTTTTGTATAGATAAATCCCTATTGGTAATAATCAAAAGTAAATAGCGATAGGGGGTAGAAGAATTGGAAAAAGAAGTTTTATTCAAACAAATAATATTAGTGACCGATGGAGAATCAAATGGTGAAGGAGATCCTATTGAAATTGCTAATATGATATCGGAGCAAGGTATAACCATAAGCACAATAGGTATCATTGGTGAAAATAGCAGTCAAAAATCTAAATATGAGGTGGAACAAATAGCAAAAATAGGTAGAGGGGTATGTGAATTAACAGAATTAAGCAAACTCCAACAAACAATGCAGATGGTAACTCAGAAATCAATTTATCAAACTATACAAACAGCAGTTAATAAAGAATTGAAATCTATAATTAATACTGAAGTTAATGATTTGAACCCTAATTCTAGAGAAAAAATTATGGATTTAATGGATAACTTATCAGATACTATTAATTTGAAATGTATTATTCTATTAGATACAAGTAAGAGCATGACAAATAAAATAAATATAGCAAAAAAAAGTATTTTGAGCTTACTTAATATACTAAATTCTAGAGAAGGAAAAAGTGAAATAGCCGTAATAGCATTTCCGCATATAGAAAGAGAAAATTATAAATTAATTTGTGACTTTACTGAAGATATAAGCTTATTAAAAGAGAGTTTAAGTATTATAACTACTTCTGGGATGACTCCTACTGCTGAAGCTTTAGAAGGAGCACTTCAGATATTAGACGGAAAATTAGAAAGCTGTTTAGTACTATAGGATTTAGGTTTTTCCTAAATCCTTATTTTATGTAAAATGAGGCAGACTGAAATGAAATATATAGATGTTGTAAAAGGAAAATGGAATAAAAATATCTACTATGTAGAGAATTGCATAGGTCAAGGTAGCGTTGGATATGTGTATAAGGTAGTGAATAAAAGAGGTGAGAAATTCGCCTTAAAATCTTCTGAAGACCTTATATCTCTTACCAAAGAATATAAGATGCTTAATAAATTTTCATATATAAGTGCTATACCTAAAGCTTACGAGTTAGATGATGGATATATACAGGGCAAAAATATACATTTCATAATCATGGAATATATAGAAGGTATATCGTTAAAAAAATATCTATTAAACAATATAAGTATTAAGAAGACTTTATCAATAATTCTAATAATTACTGAAATATTTCAACAGATATATGACTCTGGATATATATATTGGGACATTAAGTTAGAGAATATTCTAGTAGACAGAATCAATATGAGTATAAGGGTTATTGATTTTGGAGGGGTATCAAAGATAGGACAATCTATAAAAGAATATACTCCTACATATAATATTCATTGTTGGAGGGATAAACCATATTATGATGATAAAAGTTTGATATTTTCTATTAATATGATTCTTATTTCTCTCTTATATAATAAAGAATTTAATCCATTGACAAATAGTATTCAAGATATAATATATAAAATAAAGACTTCTGACTTTAATGATGGTATAAAAAAGTTGCTAATTAATGGATTAATAGGTGACTATAATATAGAGAAATATAAATATACAGTTAAGAAAATTATTCAAAAAAATATGTTTAGTAAGAGTAAGTATTGTTCAAACTGGATAGACGCTTTATATTGGGGTAGTATAGGTATGTTCATATTTTTTATTATTTTTACAGTCAAAATGTATATTTTTAAATGATAGGGTGAGGACATGTATAAAAAAGTATTAAAAACAATCAAAGAAAAAAATCTAATTAATAAAAATGATAGTGTGATAGTAGGGGTATCTGGAGGACCAGACTCCATGTTTTTATTATCAATATTATATGAGATACAAAAGATAGAAGATTTTAATATAATTGTTTGTCATGTAAATCACGGAGTAAGAGGTATAGAATCTGATCAAGATGAAGAGTTTGTAAAAAATACATGTAAAGATTTAAATATACCATTTTACTCTATAAAGGTTGATATGGATCAATATGCAAAGGAAAATAATCTAACATCTGAGGAGGCCGGAAGAGAATTAAGATATAGATTTTTTAGAAAAACATTAGCTAAATATGGTAAAGGCAGTATAGCTGTAGCCCATAATAGAAACGATCAAGCTGAAACATTATTAATGAGATTTATAAGAGGTACTGGAATAGATGGACTCAAAGGAATGGATTATAAAAACAATGATATAATAAGACCAGTATTAGATATAGCAAGAGATGATATAGAGAAATATATTGAGGATAATAAAATATCTGTAAGAATAGATAAAACTAATAAAATGGATATTTATAGAAGAAATAGTATTAGATTAAATCTCATTCCAATGATAGAGAAGGATTATAATCCTTCTATTATAGATACCCTCTATAGAACCTCGTGGATCATGGAGAGGGATTCGAATTTTATAAATGATTATACTAATGATATATTCAGAAATATTGTAAAAATTACTAGTAATAATGTACAAATAAATACTAAAGATCTAATGAAGATTCATAAAGCTATCCAATATAGGCTTATTAGACTATCTATTGAACAGGTAATAGGGCATTTAAAAGGAGTAGAAGAAGTGCATATACAATCAATAATAAATATTGCCACAAATAATACTACAGGCAAAAAAATAACAATATCTAACAATGTTGAAGCTTACATAAGTTATGACAAGCTGATTTTACAAACAAAAAAGGAAAAAGATATATCAAAAATAGACTCTATACTAGATTTGAATAATTCAAATTATATATCGGAATTAGATTTAGATATAAGGTTTGAGATAATTGAAAATAATATTGAGAATATAAAATCAAAAGATATGTTTATTAAATATTTTGATTATGATAAAATAGAAGGCGACTTATTTATTAAAAATAGAGAATCAGGGGATAGATTTAAGCCTCTAGGCATGAAAGGCACTAAAAAATTAAAGGATTATTTTATAGATGAAAAAATACCTAGAGATGAAAGAGATAGTACCCCATTGATTTATGATAAACATGGAATTTTATGGGTAGTAGGTCACAGAATAAGCGAAGATTATAAAATAGATAAAAGCACAAAAAAAGTATTAAAAATTTCAATTAATAAATAGGGGGACACTGATGAAAGAAGATATAAGAGAAGTTTTAATTAATGAAGAACAATTAAAAAATAAAGTTATGAAGTTAGGAAAGCAAATATCTAAAGACTATGAAGGCGAGAGTCTTACGGTCATATGTATCTTAAAAGGTGCAGTAATGTTTATGACGGAATTAATAAAGAATATTGAAATACCTATCGAAATAGATTTCATGGATGTATCTAGCTATGGAAACCAAACTACCTCTTCAGGAGTAGTTAAAATAATTAAAGATTTAGATTCTAGCATTGAGGGTAAGAACATATTGATAGTAGAAGATATAATCGATAGTGGATTAACTCTTAATTATCTAATGAAAATATTAAAATCTAGATCTCCAAAAAGTGTGGAGATTTGTTCATTATTAGATAAACCTGAAGGAAGAAATGTAGATATGGAGGTAAAATATGTGGGATTTATCGTGCCTGATGCTTTTCTTGTAGGATATGGGTTAGACTTTGCAGAGAAATATAGAAACCTACCATATATAGGTATACTTAAAGAGGAAATATACCTTAGCTAGACCTATTATTGTATTTTATTTTCAAATATGTTAGAATAGTTTAATACTAGTTTTGTTAATCGGAAGGAGGAGCATTTTTGAGGAAGTTTTTTAGAGGTATAAGCGCTTATTTGCTTATATTTGTAGTTATAATATTTATAGTACAATTACTATATACGGGGCAAAATAATATAGTTGAGCTAAGCTATACAGACTTGAGGCAAGAGATAGCAGACAAGAATATAAAAGAAATAACTATTATAGAAAATAAAGTTGAGGGAACATTTGATGATGAAGATAATACAAAATTCACTTCATATATCCCTGATGTAGAAAAAGAATATAAAGATGAATTAGAGAGTTTAGATGAAGGTTTAGAGATAGAAGGTGAACCTGATCCAGGAACACCATGGTTTATTAGTGCATTACCTACTATATTTATGGTTTTAATATTTGTAGTGTTTTGGTTTGTATTTATGCAACAATCTCAAGGTGGCGGAGGAAGAGTAATGTCCTTTGGGAAAAGTAAAGCTAAATTGCATAAGGAAGATCCAAAGAATAAAATCACTTTTGACGATGTAGCAGGTTTAGATGAAGAAAAAGAGGAATTAGTTGAAATAGTGGATTTCCTGAAAAGTCCAAAGAAATTTATGCATCTAGGAGCTAGAATACCTAAAGGAGTCTTAATGGTAGGACCTCCAGGAACAGGTAAAACTTACCTTTCTAAGGCTGTTTCTGGTGAAGCAGGTGTACCTTTCTTTAGTATAAGTGGATCTGACTTTGTTGAAATGTTTGTTGGAGTTGGAGCATCAAGAGTTAGAGACTTATTTGAACAAGCAAAGAAAAGTTCTCCGTGTATTGTATTTATTGATGAAATAGATGCAGTTGGTAGAAGAAGAGGTGCAGGCCTAGGTGGTGGTCATGATGAAAGAGAACAGACTTTAAATCAATTACTTGTTGAGATGGATGGATTTGGAATTAATGAAGGGATTATAATAATAGCAGCAACTAATAGACCAGATATATTAGATCCAGCTTTATTAAGACCCGGTAGATTTGATAGACAGGTCCAAGTTGGAGTTCCTGATATAAATGGTAGAGAAGCTATTCTAAAGATACATTCTAAGGGCAAGCCTTTAGCATCAAATGTGGATTTAAATGTTATTGCTAGAAGAACTATAGGATTCACACCAGCAGATTTAGAGAACTTAATGAATGAAGCAGCTTTATTATCTGCTAGAGAAGATTTAAAAGAAATACCTATGCATGTATTAGAGGAAGCAATCACTAAAGTTATTGCTGGACCAGAAAAGCGTAGTAGAGTAAGAAGTGAGAAGGAAAATAAACTTACTGCTTATCATGAAGCTGGTCATGCAGTTGTAGGGAAATTACTACCAAATACTGATCCTGTTCATATGGTTACTATAATGCCTAGAGGTAGAGCAGGAGGATTCACTATGAGTCTTCCAAAAGAAGATAGAAGCTATATGTCAAAAACAGAGATGGAAGAAAAAATAGTAGAGTTACTTGGTGGTAGAGTTGCTGAAAAATTAATTCTTAATGATATAAGCACTGGAGCATCGAATGATATCGAAAGAGCTACTAAAATAGCTAGAGATATGGTGACTCACTATGGTATGAGTGATAAGCTTGGACCTATGACCTATGGAAAAGATGATAGTGAAGTTTTCCTAGGAAGGGATATAGGAAGAAGCAAAGATTATAGTGAAGAAGTTGCAGCAGAAATAGATCATGAAATGAAGAGAATAATAGAGGTAGCTTATACACAAGCAGAGCAATTGCTTACTAAAAATATAGATAAACTTCATGAAGTGGCTCAAAAATTATTAGAACAAGAAACATTAAACGAGAAAGAATTTAATAATATTTTTGACAAAATTGATTTAGATAAGACTTCAAATAATGAAGATATAGATAATAATGAAAAGTAATATATAAAATGGTCACCTAGGTGACCATTTTTTCTTTTTCTTATAATTAAAATTAGGTTATAATATATATATTAAAACACATGAGGAGTGATGATATGGAATTTAATTTAGAATTAAATATGAAAGGTGAATCTGAGGATATAGTTGTAGAAGAAAACACTGCTGCAAAATTCGGAAGTGGGAGCATATATGTATATGCTACACCAATGATGATTGGGTTAATGGAAAATGCCGCTTTAAACTCAGTAGAGGAAGCATTAGGCGAAGAATACTCTACTGTTGGTATCAATGTTAATGTAGATCATATATCGGCAACCCCCTTAGGTAAAAGAGTAAGTGCAGAAGCTATACTTACAAAAATAGAGGGTAAAAAATTATATTTCAATGTTACAGCATATGATGAAGACAAGAAAATAGGAGAAGGAACTCATACAAGATATATTATTAATGTGAAAAAGTTCTTAGACAAACTAAAGTAGTCGTAATTTCCCGGGAAATGTATATGAATGTCGAACAATACATAAGTAACAGATTAAATAGATCAGTAAGAAATTTTACTTGATTTATACCTAATTATTTATTATAATTAAATATATAGAAGTTAAGAAAATTTAATAAAGATACCATATAGTTATGGTGATAAAACAAAATTTTATCAAAAAATGACTATAGCACGGTAGTCTATGGTGTATACCTTAGTCTTACTGTGCTTTTTTATTGTCATTAAACTTTGTTAAAAAAATATCTAAAGGAGGTGACTTATTAAGTCCTTATATTGCAAATAAAAAAGGGGGAATGAGTGTGAATTATCAATTTTTCAACTTTGTAGGATGGATAACCAATCCTTTTATATTAATGTTTTTGGCTGTATTTACTGGACTCCTCTTTGGGAAAATTAAATTTGGAAGATTTAACTTTGGGGTGTCAGGAACTTTGTTTACAGGAATAATTATTGGATGGATAATAACCAAATATGCAAATGGTTTTTCTGAAAGTTCTATAGGATATAGTTCAGCTCAAAGCATGTTATCAGTAGGAGTAATTCCTAAAAACTTTTTTAGCTTGTTTTTAATATTATTTGTAGCAGCAGTAGGCTTATTAGCAGCAAAGGATATGAATGTTGTTATTAAGAAATATGGTGCAAAGTTTATTTTATTAGGCATTGTGATTACTTGTATATCCGCAGGAGCGACATATGCAATGACACTTTTAAGTGAGGATTCAGACCCTTATGAAGTTGCAGGGGTATATACGGGAGCATTAACTAGTTCTCCTGGATTAGCAGCAGCTATAGAAACTGCTACTGATCATGCTACTGAAAAGATTGAGTCATTTAATGAAATGAATGATAATGAAAAGAAAAAAATAGCTAAAGAACTAGGAATAGCTACAGAAGTAAGTACTGAATCAGATTTTCAACTAACTACAGAACAAAAGAAGGAATTTATCAAAAATGCAGAAGCAGGGATTGGTACGGGTCATGCAATTGGATATCCTTTTGGTGTTCTTATAGTTATACTTGCAGTTAATTTCTTTCCTAATATATTTAGAATAGATGTAGAAAAGGAAAGAGAATTATATAGAGCAGAAATGGCTGCTGCTAGAAAGTCAGCAAATATAAAAGAAATAAATACTGTTAGCTTTGATTTGATTGCTTTTACTGTGGCTTGTCTATTTGGTTATACTATAGGACAAATAACTATTCCTCTTGGACTATTAGGAGATTTTAGTTTAGGTTCTACTGGGGGTGTACTTATAGGATCTTTAGTATTAGGATATATCGGTAAAATAGGTTCTCTACATTTTAGAATGGATAGTAAGATTCTTAGTGTTGTAAGACAATTATCATTAGCATTTTTCCTTGGGATAGTTGGACTTAGGTATGGGTTTACAGTTATTAATTCTGTTGTGAGTTCAACTGCGGGAGCATATTTAGCATTAGTATCAGTAGTAGTAGGTGTTGTAGGTATGCTTATAGGATTCTTTATAGGAAGATATGTATTTAAGTTGAATTGGCTTATGTTATCAGGAGCAATATGTGGAGGTATGACATCTACACCAGGATTAGGAGCAGCAATAGAAGCTGCAGGAACTGATGAACCGGCAGCTGGTTATGGAGCTACCTATCCCTTTGCATTACTTGGTATGGTATTATTTACAATTATTCTTCACAAATTACCCATGTAGCTTTTATTCTGTTAAAATATAAATAAAAGCATTAAATTGGAGTGGATATTTTGAAAAAGAATGAAATATTTTTGACAGGATATGCAAAATTGCCAGAAGGAATAACAGCAAGGGAATTATATGGAGTGGTAGCATTAGGGATGACTGTAAATAGAGAAACTAGTGAGATATTAGATGCTGAACCTACTTTATCTACATACCTTGCTAGAACTTTCGTTAAAGAATTACTAGTAGGAGAGAAGTTAAATAATATAGAGCATATTGAGAATAAATTTAGACATCATTATTTTGGATCAGCAAAAAAAGCAATATTAACAGCTATTAAAATTTGTTATAAGAATTATAAAAAAATAAGAGGAGATTTATAAAAAACTGAAGGGGGAAATAAGTTGATAGAAAATAGATTGCGTTGTGAAATCCTTAAAGATAGAATTATGGAAGCAAAGGAAGCAGCTAAATTCTTTAAAAAAGACATGGTAGTCGGTGCCAGTGGATTTACCCCAGCGGGATACCCGAAATCTGTTCCCTTAGCATTGGCAGAAAGGGGAGAAAAGGGAGAAGATTTAGGATTAACTATTATCACCGGAGCATCTGTAGGAGATGAATTGGACGGAGCTTTGTCCCGAGCAGGTGTGCTTAAGAGAAGATATCCTTATCAAACAAATAAGAATTCTAGGAATGGAATTAATGATGGGAGTATCCAATATGCAGACATGCACTTAAGTCATGTACCTCAATGGGTTAAATCTGGTTTTTTTGGCAATATTGATATAGCTTTAGTAGAAGCTGTAGCTATCAGGGAAGATGGAGGAATAATACCATCTACTTCAATAGGGAATTCAAATGTTTTTGTTGAAAAGGCAGATAAAGTTATAGTAGAGATAAATACTAGTCAGCCATTATCATTAGAAGGAGTTCACGATATATATAGTCCAGAAAATCCACCAAATAGAAAACCAATTCCTTTAACTAAAACTAATGAAAGAATTGGGACAGATTATATCCCTTGTGATCCTGATAAAATAGTAGCGATAGTTATATCTGATATAAAGGATAAAACTAGACCAGTAGCTCCCATAGATGATATATCAAAACAGATGGCAAAGCATTTAATAAAATTTTTAGAAAAAGAAGTAGAAAAAGAAAGACTACCTGAAAATTTATTACCCTTACAATCAGGGGTAGGAAGTGTAGCTAATGCTGTTCTAGGGGGGTTAGTAGATTCAAACTTTGAAAATTTAACGATATACTCAGAAGTTATTCAAGATTCTGCATTAGATTTATTAGATTCTGGAAAAGTAACCTTTGCATCGGGAACTTCTTTAACAGTATCCCCTGAGAGGTTAGATGATTTTTATGAGAATTTTGATAAATATAAGGATAGAGTATTATTAAGACCACAAGAAATAAGCAATAATCCTGAAGTGATAAGACGATTAGGAATTATAGCAATGAATACTGCCATTGAGGTGGATATATATGGGAACGTTAATTCTACAAATATAATGGGAAGTAAAATGATGAATGGTATAGGAGGATCTGGAGACTTTACTAGAAATGCATATTTATCTATATTTACCACTCAATCTATAGCTAAAAATGGAGACGTATCTAGCATTGTACCTATGGTATCTCACCATGACCATACAGAACATGATGTTCATGTAATTGTTACTGAGCAAGGAGTAGCTGATTTAAGAGGTCTGAGTCCAAAGGAAAGAGCTATAGAAATTATAGACAATTGTGCCCATCCTGAGTATAAAGAGCAATTATTAGAATACTTAAATGGATCTTATGAAATTTGTGCCTCTAAGCATACTCCTCATAGTATAGATAAGTCACTGTCTTGGCATAAGAAATTTTTAGATAGTGGAACAATGAAAAAATAAAGAATATTAAAAAACTTTAACATTAGCATCTATTGAAGGTGTGATATAAATTAATGTAGAAATTAAATTATAGAAAATAGCATTGATTAAATTTTAGAAATGTTTTTAAATTAATCCTAAGAAATAGAGTAGTATTATGTTATTATGAATAAGAGAGGATTTATGAAAGGAAAACATTTTCTTAATTAGTTTTTAGCTCTTAATAAAGGAGGCCTAATTGTGATTAAAGATGAAAAAATGAAACAAATTAAAGCTTCAACTAAAGAATGGGAAGAAACTACTGTAGATAAAGCTATCTCAAGATTCCCAGAAAGAAAAGAAGAATTCACCACTGGCTCAGGATTAAAGGTTGACAGGATATATACGCCTGAAAATATTGAAGAATTAGATTATGAAGAAGACTTAGGATATCCGGGACATTTTCCATATACTAGAGGAGTTCAACCTACTATGTATAGAGGAAGATTATGGACAATGAGAATGTATGCAGGATTTGCTACTGCTGCAGAATCAAATAAAAGATATAAATACCTTGTAGAACAAGGATCAACAGGACTTTCTGTAGCATTTGATTTACCTACTCAAATAGGATACGATTCTAATCACCCTTTAGCTGAAGGTGAAGTAGGAAAAGTTGGAGTTGCAATAGACTCATTAAAAGATATGGAGTTATTATTTGAAGGAATACCTTTAGATAAAGTAAGTACGTCGATGACGATAAATGCTCCTGCAGCAGTTTTATTAGCCATGTATATTGCAGTTGCAGAAAAACAGGGGGTATCACAAGATAAGCTAAGAGGAACTATTCAAAATGATATTTTGAAAGAATATATTGCCCGTGGTACTTATATATTCCCTACTGAACCATCAATGAGATTAATAACTAATATATTTGAATATTGTTCAAAAAGTGTTCCAAAATGGAATACAATAAGTATTTCTGGATATCACATAAGAGAAGCTGGTTCTACAGCAGCTCAAGAAGTAGGTTTTACAATAGCAGATGGTATAGCATATGTAGAGGCTGCAATTAAAGCTGGACTAGATGTAGATTCTTTTGCACCGAGATTATCTTTCTTCTTTAATGCTCATAATGATTTATTAGAAGAAGTTTCTAAATATAGAGCAGCAAGAAGATTATGGGCTAGAATAATGAAAGATAGATTTGGAGCTAAAAATCCAAAATCTATGATGCTTAAATTCCATACTCAAACTGGTGGATCAACATTAACAGCTCAACAACCAGAGAATAATGTAGTTCGTGTAGCTATTCAAACATTAGCAGCTGTTCTTGGAGGAACTCAATCATTACATACAAACTCTAAGGATGAAGCATTAGCATTACCTTCAGAAAAATCAGTAAGAACTGCTTTAAGAACACAACAGATAGTAGCTCATGAAAGTGGAGTTACAAATACAATAGATCCATTAGCAGGATCCTACTATGTGGAAGCTAAGACAGATGAAATAGAAGAAAAAGCTATGGAATATATCAAAAAGATAGATGAGATAGGTGGAGCTCCTAAGGCTATCGATATGGGATACATTCAAAAGGAAATAATGGATGCAGCATATAGATATCAGAAGGAAATGGAATCAGGAGAAACTATTGTAGTTGGAATGAATAAGTTCCAATCCGAGAAAGAAGTTCAAAGTGATTTATTAAAGGTAGATCCTGCAGTAGGAGAAATGCAAAAACAAAAAATAGAAAAGCTTAAAGAGGAAAGAGATAACAGGGGAGTTTCTAATAAGTTAAATGCTTTAAGAACAGCCTGTGAAAGCGACGAAAATGTAATTCCATATATAATAGACGCGGTAAAAGAATATGCTACTTTAGGAGAAATTTGTGGAGTAATGAGAGAAGTATTTGGTGAATATGAACAAGCAGTAATGTTATAGATAAATGGATAGAGGAGGAGTTTTAATGGATAGACCGATTAGAGTGTTAGTTGCTAAGCCGGGATTAGATGGTCATGACAGAGGAGCTAAGGTTATAGCTAGAGCTCTTAGAGATGCAGGTATGGAGGTAATATATACTGGTCTTAGACAAACTCCAGAACAAATAGTTTCAGCGGCTATACAGGAAGATGTGGATGTAGTTGCAATGAGTATATTATCTGGAGCCCATAATCACTTGTTTCCAAAGGTAGTAAATCTTCTTAAGGAAGAAGGTATTGAAGATATACTTATCATAGGAGGTGGAGTTATCCCAGAGGATGATATCCCAGGGTTAAAAGAAGCTGGTATTGAAGAAGTGTTTACACCAGGAACTCCTACTACTGTGACTATTGATTTTATAAAGAACAATTTAAAAAAGTAGAAATACTAGGTGGTGCTAAATTTGGAACTAATCAATAAATTGCTTCAAGGTGATAAAAGAGCTTGTGCAAGAATAATTACTAAAATCGAGAATAATGAAGACGAAGCGGTAGATATTTTAAAAGAAATATATAAGCACACCGGTAAAGCACATGTAGTTGGAATTACAGGACCTCCTGGTGGAGGTAAAAGTACTCTAACCTATAGATTAAGTAAAGACTTAAGCAATCAGGGCAAAAAAGTGGGGATCATTGCTATTGATCCCACTAGTCCTTTTAGTGGAGGTTCTATTCTTGGAGACAGAATAAGAATGAATGAATTATCTACAGATCCTAATGTATTTATAAGAAGTATGGGAACAAGGGGACATTTAGGAGGACTATCAAAAGCTACCCATGGAGGAATAAAAGCTTTTGATGCTTTTGGGTGTGATTATATATTTGTAGAAACTGTAGGAGTAGGTCAATCTGAGGTGGATATTGTAAGGACGGCTGATACTGTAGTCATGGTTATGGTACCTGGGTTAGGAGATGATATACAAGCTATCAAAGCCGGCATCATGGAAATAGCCGACATATTCGCTGTAAATAAAAGTGATCTAGATGGAGCTGAAAGAACTACTGCAGAAATTAGAATGATGGTGGAAATGGGTAACAATGAAAACAAACCATCAATCCTTAATGTTATAGCTAATAAGAATAAAGGTATACTAGAGCTTATAGAGGAAATAAATAGACATAAAGAATACTTGGTTTTATCGGGGAAATTAGAGGAAAAAAGAACTGAGAGAATTCGCTCAGAAATAATTACTTTAATAGAAGATGAGATTAAATCAAGGATCTTTAATGATAAAGATATTTATAAACTATTGGATAATGTCCTTAAAAATGTTTATAATAAAGAGATTGATCCTTATAGTGCTAAGGATAAATTATTTAAAGCTATTGTTTAGAGGGAGGGTATGGAATGGTAAAAAAAGTAGACCATATAGGTATAGCTGTTAAAGATTTAGATGAAACTTTAAAATTTTATACCGATGTTTTAGGTATGGATTTACAAGGTACAGAAGTAGTTGAAGAGCAAAAGGTAAAAGTAGCCTTCTTACCTATTGGAGATACAGAAATGGAACTATTAGAGTCCACTGATAAAGAAGGACCTATAGCAAGATATATCGAAAAGAAGGGCGAAGGAGTACAACATATTGCCTATAGAGTAGATGACATTGAAAAAGCTATAGAAGAAATGAAGGCTAAAGGAATAAGAATGATTGATGAAAAACCAAGATATGGTGCTGGAGGAGCAAAGATAGCTTTTTTACATCCTAAAAGTACTCATGGGGTATTAGTAGAACTTTGTCAAAGAGATTAATTATTATTAATCAGCTAAGAAGGAGGATTAATAGATGTCCAATAACAAATTAGAAGAATTACGACAATTAAAGTCAAGTGTAAAGCTTGGTGGTGGTGAGGAAAGTATAAAGAAACAACACGGTAGAGGTAAAATGACAGCAAGAGAAAGAATCGAGTATTTATTAGATGAGGGAAGTTTCATTGAAATAGATACTTTTGTTGAGCACAGATGTACTAACTTTGGTATGGAAAAGAAAAAAGTTCCTGGAGAAGGTGTAGTAACTGGTTATGGTACAGTAGATGGAAGATTAATATATGTCTTTGCTCAAGACTTTACTGTAATAGGTGGATCCCTAGGGGAAATGCATGCAGCAAAAATAGTTAAAGTTCAAGAAATGGCAATGAAGGTAGGAGCGCCATTAATCGGAATAAATGATTCCGGTGGGGCAAGAATACAAGAGGGTGTAGATGCGCTATCAGGATATGGTGATATATTCTATAACAATACAATAGCTTCCGGTGTAATTCCCCAAATCTCAGTTATAATGGGACCATGTGCCGGTGGAGCGGTATATTCTCCAGCATTAACAGACTTTATATTCATGGTTGACAATACGAGTAAAATGTTTATAACAGGACCACAGGTAATAAAGACAGTAACTGGAGAAGAAGTTTCAGCTGAAGAATTAGGTGGAGCGATGACACATAATAGGACTAGTGGTGTGGCTCACTTTATATATAATTCAGAAGAAGAAACTCTTGATAGTATAAAGTTATTATTAAGCTATTTACCTTCTAATAATTTAGAGGATGCACCAGTTTTTGATACAGAAGATGCTATAAATAGAATGGATGAAAAGTTAAATGAAATAGTACCGGATAATCCAAATAAACCTTATGATATGAAAGAAATTATATCTACATTAGCGGATGATGGAGAGTTTTTAGAGGTACAACCTTATTATGCTCAAAATATCTTAACAGGATTTATGAGGTTAAATGGAAGATCAGTAGGTGTAATTGCTAATCAGCCTAAGGTATTGGCAGGATGTTTAGATATCAATGCTTCAGATAAGTCAGCTAGATTTATAAGAACTTGTGATTCCTTTAATATACCATTACTTACATTAGTAGATGTTCCGGGATTCTTACCAGGAACTGGTCAAGAATATGGTGGAATAATTAGACATGGGGCTAAAATGTTATATGCATATTCAGAAGCTACAGTACCTAAAGTAACTGTAATCTTAAGAAAAGCTTATGGTGGAGCTTATATTGCAATGTGCTCAAGACACCTTAAGGCTGATGTAGTATTAGCATGGCCAACAGCAGAAGTTGCTGTAATGGGTCCAGAAGGAGCTGCTAATATAATATTTAGAAAAGAAATAAAAGCTTCTGATGATGCATTACAAACAAGAAGTGAAAAGATAAAAGAGTACAGAGATACCGTAGCGAATCCATATATAGCTGCATCTAGAGGTTATGTGGATGATGTAATAGAGCCTCAATTAACTAGACCAAGAATTATTAGTGCTTTTGATATGTTATCAAGTAAGAGGGAAGAAAGACCTGCTAAAAAGCACGGTAACCTTCCATTATAAGCTTAATAGTTAGAGAGGTGAGATTAGATGAATTTACAAGATGGAATAAGTCTTGGAGAAGCTATATTTATAACACTATTTAGTATGGCAATAGTATTTGTTACATTGTTGGTTATATCCTTTATATTAGCAGGGTTTAAATCTGTATTTTATAAAGAAGAGAAAAAAGTTCCAGTTAAAAAGGAAGTACCTCCAATTAGTGACAATGCAGTAGTAGACAGTACTGAAGAGCTAGTAGATAATGATGAGGAGATAGTTGCAGTTATTGCCTCAGCTATAGCTGCTCAGACGGGAGAATCTGTAGAAAATATATATATAAGAAATATAAGAAGAGTTCCTCAGAATTCGCCAGCGTGGGCAGTAGCAGGAAGACAAGAAGGTATACACAATAACTTTAATAGACGTTAAGGAGGATATTAGGTATGAAAAAATATAATATAACTGTTAATGGTAATACTTATGAAGTTGAAGTTGAAGAAGTAGGAGCAAGTTCTGAAGTTAGTAGACCTAAGCAAGTTACTACAGAGGTTAAAAAACCAGCACCAAAAGCTCAACCAAAACCTCAACCTAAAAAAGAAGAGAAACCTTCTCAACCGGCACCTAAAGCTGTACCTCAAGGTGCAGAGACAATAAGTGCACCAATGCCAGGATCTGTATTTGATATAAAGGTAAATGAAGGAGACACAGTAGCAGAAGGTGATGTATTATTAATTCTTGAAGCAATGAAAATGGAGAATGAGATAATGGCACCAAGAGCCGGTAAAGTTGCAGCAATTAATACTTCTAAGGGAGCAGCAGTTAACTCAGGAGATCCATTAATATCCTTAGAATAATTTTACTAATTGAGAAAGGAAGGTAACTCTACATGGATATTTTACAGAAGTTTTGGGAAAGTACCGGCTTTGCATCTATGACAGGTGGAGAATTTATAATGATAATTATAGCCTTGGTATTTATATACCTAGCTGTAAAAAAAGGGTACGAGCCATATTTATTAATTCCTATTGCCTTTGGTATGTTACTTGTTAATATGCCAGAAGCCGGGCTTATGGAAGATGGTGGATTACTATATTATCTATATCAAGGAACCGATAAAGGGATATACCCACCACTAATTTTCTTATGCGTAGGAGCAGGAACAGATTTCGGTCCATTGATAGCTAATCCTAAAAGTATATTATTAGGTGCAGCAGCACAGTTTGGTATTTTCTTTACATTTATAGGAGCGATATTATTAGACAAATTACCCTTTGTTAGCTTCTCGGGGGCAGAAGCAGCAGCAACAGCCATTATAGGAGGAGCAGATGGTCCTACAGCTTTATTCTTAACATCTAAACTGGCTCCAGACTTATTAGGACCTATTGCTATTGCAGCTTATTCTTATATGGCTTTAGTGCCTATAATTCAACCACCAATAATGAAGGCTTTAACTACTAAAGAGCAAAGACAAGTTAAAATGGAACAATTAAGACATGTATCTAAAACTGAGAAGGTAGTATTTCCAATAGTAGTTGCTTTATTTACAATACTATTATTACCATCAGCAGCAGCTTTGATCGGTATGTTAATGCTTGGTAATCTTATAAGAGAATCTGGAGTAGTTCCAAAACTTGCAGAAACTACTCAAAATTCACTAATGTATATTGTAACTATATTATTGGGAATAACAGTTGGAGCAAAAGCGGAAGCAGAATTATTCTTAACAACTCAAACATTAAGTATCATTGCATTGGGACTTGTAGCTTTCTCTGTTGGGACAGCAACGGGAGTGTTATTTGGAAGACTAATGTATAAGTTAAGTGGAGGGAAAATCAATCCTCTTATTGGTGCAGCAGGAGTATCGGCAGTACCAATGGCAGCGAGGGTTGCTCAAAAGGTTGGGCAAAAAGAGAATCCTTCAAACTTCTTACTTATGCATGCTATGGGACCAAATGTAGCTGGAGTTATTGGTTCAGCCGTAGCAGCAGGATTACTATTAATGTTCTTTGGATAAACTAAGTCGGTCTTTTTAGACCGACTTTATTTATTATGATTTTTAACTTGATAATTTGGGTAAATTAAATGATATAATATATATAAAAAAATTAAGAGGTGATCTCATGAGTAAAGAAAAAGGATCAGGAGTAAAAGGTCTAACGCTAGGTTTATTAATAGGAGGGGCAGCGGCATTACTATTATCTCCTGAAAATGGAAAAGAAAACAGAGAGAAATTAAAAGATAATCTATTCAAGGCATCTGATAAATTAAGAGATATTGCAGAAAGTATTAAGACTGAAGACAATGTAAATTATATAAATATTGAAAATGATAATATTTCTGAAAATGGAGAAGTATTTGTAAACGAAAAGTATATAGAAGATGTTGATTTGGACTAGGCCGATAAAATTTCAAGGCTAGTCAGGGGGAATAATGTGAGAGAGAAGATTATAGACATATTAAAAGATAATAAAGAAAGCTTCATATCAGGTCAAGAAATTAGTGATAGATTGAAGGTATCTAGGACTGCAGTGTGGAAGTATATATCAAAATTAAAAGAAGATGGATATATCATTCAGTCTGTATCTAGAAAAGGTTATAGACTGTTACAATCTCCTGACATCTTAGAACCTAATCTAATAGATGAAGAACTAAATACTGAATATATAGGTAGAAATATTATCCACTATTCTTCTGTTGATTCTACAAATATGGAAGCTAAAAAAATAGCTTTAGAAGTAGAAGAAGGAACAACAATAATTTCTGAAGAGCAATTAAAAGGAAAAGGAAGGCTAGGCAGAAATTGGACGTCCCCAAAAGGAAAAGGTATATGGATGTCTATAATTCTTAAACCAGATATATCACCAACTGAAGCCTCCAAAGTAACTCAAATAGGTGCTGCCTCAGTGTCTAAAGCTATAGAAGAAATAGGGATAAAAAATAAAATTAAATGGCCCAATGATATAGTTATTAAAGGTAAAAAGACCTGTGGTATCTTGACTGAGATGAGTGGAGAAATAAATAGAGTAAATTATATAGTAGTAGGTATAGGCATAAATGTTAACTTAGAAGAGGGAGATTTCCCAGAAGATCTTAGGGAGGTAGGAACTTCTTTAAGGATAGAAAAAAAACAAGTTATAGATAGAGTTAATCTAGTTTCAAATGTAATAAATAATTTTGAATATCTATATAAAGATTTTATTAATACTAGATCTATCAAAAAATCAATTGATATCTGTAAGGAAAGCTCAGCATTATTACATAAAAGAGTAAGAGTGATAAAGGGAGATAATATAGAAGAAGCAGTAGCAATTGATATTAATGATGATGGTCATTTAATTGTTAAGTATGATGATGGAAATATTAAAGAAATAATATCTGGGGAAATTTCTATTAGAGGAATTAAAGGATATATTTAATTATTGTTGATAGTTTTTAATAAAACTGCTAAAATAAATATTGTTATGAAGCTGGTAACCCTTAGGGTACTGGACAAGGTAAAAAAACAAAAAAATACGACTAGTATCCTTTGAGGAACTAGAGCGGGAGGTATGTAAAATGAATAAGAAAAGTAAAAAGTCTATCTCTACTAGGAGATTGGCGATTATCGGTATGCTTGGAGGCATATCTGCAATTTTAGGATTAACACCTATTGGTTTTATACCAGTAGGACCAGCCAATGCTACAATAATGCATATACCTGTTATTATTGGAGCTATAATCGAAGGACCTATAGTAGGTGCTTTAGTAGGATTAATTTTTGGGATATTTAGTATTATAAGAGCGATAACTGCTCCTACAGTATTATCACCACTATTTTATAATCCTCTAGTATCTATACTACCAAGAGTATTAATAGGTATTACTGCCTATTACTCCTATTCTTTATTCAAAAAGATGGGGAAAAAGTCTTCAATAATTACATTATCACTAATATGGATATCTACATTAGCATATTTAGGGAATAATCTAATTAATGGGTTACAATCTGGAAACCAACTATATAGTAAAACTATGATGTTTAACATTCTTCTTGTATTAATGACTATTTTTGTAGGATACTATTCTTTCAAAAAATTCAAGGGAGATTCAGTAGAGATAGTAGTTTCGGCAGCAGTAGGAACATTGACTAATACTATAGGAGTATTATTAATGATATATTTGCTTTATGGAGAGAGGTTTGTTTCATTAATCGGTGGAGATACAAGATTCATTGGAAAGGCTATATTAGCTATTGGAGTAGCTAATGGTATACCAGAGGTTATAGTTGCAATGATAATAGTAAGTGGTGTAGTAATGGGGATAAAGAAGAATGGTTAAAATAGAAGAGAAGGTGACAGAAATGATTTTAGTAATTGATGTAGGAAATACGAATATTGTATTAGGTATATATGAAGAAAAGCAGCTTCTGAAGTCTTGGAGGGTTTCTACGGATAAAAATAAAACCTCTGATGAATATGGTATGCTAATAGATAGGTTATTTACTTATAACGGTTATAAGTTAGACGAAGTAGATGCTGTTATAATTTCTTCAGTTGTACCCCCATTAATGTATTCGCTACAGTCAATGAGTATTAAATATTGTAAAAAAGAAGCTTTAGTAGTTGGTCCTGGTATAAAAACCGGTATGAATATAATCTATGATAATCCAAGAGAAGTTGGAGCAGACAGAATAGTAAATGCTGTTTCAGCATATCAGAAATATGGAGGGCCTATAATAATAGTTGACTTTGGTACTGCTACAACATTCTGTGCAATTTCAGAAGGTGGAGATTACTTAGGTGGGGTTATATCTCCCGGGATAAAAATATCTAGTGAAGCTCTTTTTCAAAGGGCAGCAAAATTACCTAAAGTAGAATTAAGAAAGCCTGAGAAAGTTATATGCAGAAACACAGTAAATAGTATGCAATCTGGTATCATATATGGTTATGTAGGATTAGTTGATTACATTATAGATAGAATGAAAAATGAATATGGATTAGAAAATGCTAAGGTAATAGCTACAGGTGGATTATCAACAATGATAGCTTCCGAGACAAAAAATATTAACAATATAGACAAACTTCTTACCCTTGAAGGACTAAGAATAATATATGAATTGAATAAGGATACTATATAGGCTCGACTTAAAGTCGAGCTTGTTTTTTGATAAAGAGGTGAAAAAATGAAAATTGGGAATGTAAAATTAGATAATAATGTATTTCTTGCCCCTATGGCAGGAGTAACAGATTTATCCTTTAGGATTTTGTGTAAAGAACAAAATACAGGACTTATATATACTGAGATGGTAAGTGCCAAAGGGTTATATTACGGAGATAAAAAAACAGAAAAATTAATGAAAATAGAAGATAAAGAAAGGCCAGTATCACTTCAAATCTTTGGTTCTGATGCTGATATAATGGCTAAAGTAGTGGAAGATAAATTAAACAATAGACAAGACATTGATATAATAGATATAAACATGGGATGTCCTACTCCGAAAATAGTTAAAAATGGAGATGGTAGTGCACTTTTAAAAAAACCAGAATTAATTAAAAAAATTGTTTCTAAGGTTGTAATGGTGTCTAGAAAACCTGTAACCGTTAAAATAAGGACTGGATGGGATGAAAATAATATTAATGCAGTTCATATAGCAAAAATTATCGAAGAGAGCGGTGCTGATTTAGTAGCTGTTCATGGAAGAACTAGAGAACAATTTTATTCTGGGGAAGCTAACTGGGATATTATAAAAGAAGTAAAAAAAGCTGTAAATATTCCTGTGATAGGAAATGGAGATATATTTAGTCCAGAGGATGCTAAAAGAATGATTGATCACACAAACTGTGATGGAGTTATGATAGGAAGAGGTGCTAGAGGAAATCCGTGGATTTTTAATAGAACAATTAAATTACTGAATGAAGATATACTAATACCAGAACCTAGTGATGAAGAGAAAATAAATATGTGTATAAATCATCTTAATTTGTTATGTCAACATAAGGGTGAAGAAATAGCAGTAAAAGAAATAAGAAAACATATAGGGTGGTATATAAAAGGTATGCATAATTCAACTTCTATTAGAGGTAAGTTAAATACTATGAACAGCAAGGATAAAATAATATCCTTATTAAATGATTATATTACTTCAATTAAGTAACTATACTTTATTTTGAAGAATAGAGATATCAATCCTTTCATATAATACCTTATACAGTTAATTACACTGTAAAATATTTGGGGTGATTTATATGGAGGGATTTATTTATATTATATCTGCGAGAACTTACAATGATGAATTAAGAACTAAAAAGTTTTATAAACATATTCCTGAATTTATATTTAAAAATATTGATAGTAAATTATATGGAAATATAGTAAATGAGTTTAAAGTGAAGGATGAGACAATTGGATATAGTGTTGGATTAACAACAATAGAGAATTTAGGGGAAGAAGAATTATTATATAGAATTGAAGAATCTTTAGAAAATAAATTACCTATTAAAAAAATAAATAGTATAATTTTTGAAAAAAACTACAACCTATCATTAACGAAGAAACTAATAGATAAGGAAATATTGATAGCTACAGATAGATCCAAAGAGATAAAAGTACAAACTATACCCTTAGTTTTGAAAAGAATCCTAGCAAATATAGACGAATTTAATATGGAAATAGAACTATTAATCATTCCAAAAGTTGAAGGGGATATAGATTGCATACTACACAAATTTTCATCTGATGTAAAATTCATATCTATATATACTGAGAATGAGGAACTAGGTAATAAAATAATTAATAAAGTAATGAATGATACAGGATTAGCAATAGGAATAATTTCAGATATATCTAAAATTAATAGATTTGATATAATTATTAACTTTAAAGATGATATAAAATTTAAAAAATGGGTAAAACAGAAAAGTATCATTTTCAATATATATAATAATATATCCTATGATAATAAAAAGGGCATAGTAATAGATGATTTTACCTTTAATAACTCAGGAATAATAAAGAACACTAATATAAGAATGGATGAAATAAAAGAAATACCATCAATTATTTATTCTTATAATAACAAATTTGCTGAAAGAGATTTTAGACGATTAAGGGTAGGGAAAAATCTTTATAGTATAAAAGAATTTTGTGATAAATATTCTATGAAAACCAAGTATCTAACAGTTAAATAGGATATTGTAATTAGTCTTGACATAATAAGATTACTAAATTATAATATTGAACATATATGTAAAAGGAATAGAGAAGTAATTAAAATAGAGTAAGAAGGAGAGAGGGAGTTAATGGCACATAACAAAGAAGTTGTTTTAACAGTCGAGGGGTTAAAAAAAATAGAATCTGAATTAGAGCAACTAAAAACAGTAAGACGTAAAGAAGTAGCAGAAAGAATTAAAACTGCTATAGCTTTTGGTGATATTAGTGAGAATTCTGAGTATGATGAAGCTAAAAATGAGCAGGCACAAGTAGAAGAAAGAATCTTCAAGCTAGAGAATATGGTAAGAAATGCTAGAGTAATTGATGATGAAGATATTTCAATAGAGTCTGTAGGTGTAGGTTCAAAAGTAAAAGTTTTAGATCTAGAGTATGATGAAGAAGTAGTGTACTCTATAGTGGGTTCTGCTGAGGCAGATCCTTATGAAGGAAAAATTTCAAATGAATCTCCAGTAGGAGATGCTTTACTAGGAAAGAAAGTTGATGACATGGTTGAGGTACAAGTTCCTGACGGTGTTATTAAATACAAGGTATTAGAAATAAGTAGATAAAAATACGGAGGTGCATTCAAAGGATGAGTAATGAGGGAAATAACCTTAGTGAACTACTCCAAATAAGAAGAGATAAATTACAAAAATTAAAGGAAATGGGTAAAGATCCTTTTAAAATTGAAAAGTATGAACCCACTCATCATAGTAAAACTATAATTGATAACTTTGATGAAATGGAAGGGAAATCAGTAGTTCTTGCTGGAAGAATTATGAGTAGAAGAGGCCAAGGTAAGGTTGGATTCTATGATATACAAGATAGTGAAGGTAGAATTCAAATGTTTGCTAAAAAGGATCTCATAGGTGAAGAAGAGTATGAACTTTTAAAAACTTATGATATTGGTGATATCATAGGGTTAGAAGGAGAAGTTTTTAAAACTAAAATGGGAGAAGTATCCATTAGAGCTAAAAAGATAGATTTACTTTCTAAGTCTCTTCAGATATTACCAGATAAATGGCACGGTCTTAAAGATCAAGATTTAAGATATAGACAGAGGTATACTGACTTAATTGTCAACCCTGATGTAAAAGAAACTTTTATGCTTAGATCTAAAATAATGAAGGCTATAAAAGAATATTTAGATAATAGAGGGTACTTAGAAGTAGAAACACCTATACTTAATACTATAGCTGGAGGAGCATCAGCTAGACCTTTTATCACCCATCATAACACACTGGACATCGATATGTATTTAAGAATAGCTAATGAATTATACCTTAAAAGGTTAATAGTTGGTGGATTTGATAAAGTGTATGAGATGGGAAGAATGTTTAGAAATGAAGGTATGTCTATAAAGCACAATCCAGAGTATACTGCAGTAGAGTTATATGAAGCCTATGCAGATTATAAAGATATGATGGAAATTACAGAAAATGTAGTTGCTTTTGCAGCAGAAAAAGCTCTTGGAACAACTAAAATTGAGTATCAGGGTATTGAACTTGATCTAACACCGCCATGGAATAGATTGTCTATGGAAGAGGCAGTTAAGAAATATGCCAGGGTAGATTTCGAAGAAATAAATACTGATGAGGAAGCTATAAAAGCTGGTAAAGAAAAAGGGATAGAAATTAAACCTGGTATGACTAGAGGACATATAATAAATGAATTGTTTGAAGAGTATTGCGAAGAGCATTTAATACAACCAACGTTCATAACTCATCATCCAGTAGAAGTATCTCCCCTTGCTAAACGTAATCCAGAAGATCCTAGAAAAACTAATAGATTTGAAGCTTTCATTAATACTTGGGAGATTGCAAATGCATTCTCTGAATTAAATGATCCTATTGATCAAAAAGAAAGATTTGATGCACAATTAGAGCAAAGGGAAGCTGGAGACGAAGAGGCCCATATGATGGATTTAGACTTTGTAAATGCATTAGAGGTAGGATTACCACCTACAGGTGGATTGGGAATAGGTATAGATAGACTTATAATGATATTAACAAACAAATCATCTATAAGAGACGTATTATTATTTCCAACAATGAAACCAATTGAATAAATTAATAAAAGCATATCAGCTTAGCTGATATGCTTTTATTTTAAAAAAGATGTTCTAAATATAAAATTAATAGAAGGAGTATGGAGGGGTAGATCCTTTATAATTAACATTATACAATAAAGATCTGAATTAAATGCATTACTATTGGGTATATATATGGAACAAGATGATATGGAACTAATTGCCATATAAAAGTTATTGACCTTTAATCTATAATTTGTTATAGTATTAAAAGTCGTCCCTAAGAACAAATAAAAACTTTTAAAAAGCTATTGACAAGTACAAGTAACTTTGATATAGTACTAAGAGTCGCTTTAGAAGTTAACGAATTCGACAAACATCAAAAACTTTTTAAAAAAGATGTTGACAAGCATCGAAAGATTTGATATAGTATTAAAAGTCGCCGGTAACGGCACACCACAATTTGGTCTTTGAAAATTGAACAGTGTAAAGTTAAAATGACAACTTTTAGTTGTAAAACA
>NZ_WSFT01000003.1 GCF_016820655.1 Anaeromonas frigoriresistens | reverse complement strand
CACGTATTTTTCTGATATGAATTTAGCTCCACCTATGATTGCCTCTTCTGGTGTAAACCATCCTGACTTGTATGCATATTGGGATCCAGATTCTAATGGATTAGAATCATAGGCTCCTATACCATACATATTATATATTTTTTGACCTTCTACAGATATTGCTCCTGTGGCTAATTTAGACCAGCCTTGTCCTGTCTCTAATAGGGCATGGGATATTAGATAGATTTCATTGATATTATATTGTTTACTTGCTTCAATGAATGCTTGTCCTTGTCCCTCTAATATACCTTTACCAACCAAGATATTATCTAATTGATCTGCTGATAGTCCACTGTTGCCTGATAATACTAGAAATTGATACATTTCTTGAGGAGCTTGATTTGTATCCTGAGTATAATCTCCATGGACCCAACCTACTACTCCATTTGTCTTTATCTTGTACCACCCATTTTGTTGATCTAATACGATATATATGTCTTTACTCTTTACTTGAGCTATGACATTTCCAGTGGTACTTGGTGTATTTCTTACATTTAATACTTCAGTATTTATCTCTATGGAAGATAGGTTTTGAACTTCTCCTTTTGTAATTGTATCTGCTGATACACCTTTAAGGTATCCACCATGGACCCATCCTGTGGTATTGGATGTTTTTATCTTATACCATCCATTAGATTCTTCTAACGGAGTATATACTTCTCCTTTTAGTACCTTATCTACTATACTATAGCTTGTGGATGTTCCTTCTCTTACATTTAATCTATCTGCTGTTACTTCCATTTTGGAATATGTGTTGTTTTTAGCTTGATAGCTAGTTCTTACATATCCACCATGGACCCAACCTGTAGCATTTGATGTTTGTATTAGGTACCATCCCTTAGATTCATCTAATACTGTATATACTTGTCCTAGTGATACTTGATCTACTACGTTACTATTAGTAGTTGCATTTTCCCTTACATTTAATGTGTCTGTTGTTACTTTTAATTGACCTACAATATCATATGTATAGGAATTTGTTGAGTTTTGTAGATAGTTTTCTGGATTTAGGTACTTATCCACTTCATTAACTTGGGCTGTTCTCCAAGTTCTATCATATACATCTGTTTGAGGATTTTTATTTAATTGAGTAAGTAATATATCCTGGAAAGTCTTACTATAGTTTGTATTTTGATATATTAAATTACCTAATATATTATAGCTGGTTTGACTAGATACTACCTTCTCTGGCGATTGGTCCTTGATTCGGGCATCTACCTTAAAGGTATATGTTCCTCTTTTATTAGGAGTATATGTATAGTTTGTATCTCCACTATAGTCCTTTAATACTTCCCATTCACCACTATTGTAGCTAACCATATATTTGTATTCTACATTTTCTGTTCCTATCGGTGTTGCTGATATTGTTACTGGAATATTTATGTGTGTAGACTTTTCTTTATCTATTGCTAGATTTACATCTTCTAGAACTTCTAATACTTTAACTGATAGCTCTTTAGATACTACTTGAGAAGTGCCTTTTACTCTTGCATTTACCCTTATAACATAGTCTCCTGAAGCTGTTGGTGTATAAGTATAGGTATCAGTATCGCTATAATTCTTTACTGTAATCCATTTATCATTATCTTTTATTTGATATTGATACTCTACATTTTCTGCTCCTACTGGAGTCACATTCAAGGTTGCCTTTTCGTTCTTGTATATGGTACTTTTACTTAGTGATACTTTTATACTATCTAAGACTTCTACCGGCTCTTCTTTAACTTCTTCTATTACTTTTACATATCCTCCATGGACCCATCCAGTTACTTTGGATGTATCTATCTTATACCATCCATTGGATTCTGCTAATGTTTCATATTTTTGACCCTCATATACTTGGAATATCCTCATACTACTTGTTGTAGGTTTGGTTCTTACATTTAGTATCGGGGTTGTTATTTCTATTTTCTTATTTACTTCTGGTGCTGGTGTTGATGTAGAGACTGTCTTTAGATAATCCCCATGGACCCATCCTGTCACCTTTGATGTCTTTATCTTATACCAAGTACCTGATTTAGCTATTGGTGTATATTTTTGTCCTTTTAATACTTGATCTATTATTTTATAACTAGTAGATGTTCCACTTCTTACGTTTAATCTATCTGCTGTCACTTCCATTTGAGAGTATTTGGTCTCTGGTGCTGGAGCTGGTGTAGATGTAGATACCGTCTTTACATAGTCTCCATGGACCCATCCTGTCACTTTAGAAGTCTTTATCTTATACCATTTTCCTGATTGAGCTACTGGTGTATATTTTTGACCTTTTAGAACTTGAGATATCCTATAGCTGCTAGTTGTTGGCTCTAGACGTACATTCAGTCTATCTGCTGTCACTTCTACTGTAGGATATGTTTTTGAGATTGAATCATTAATTACTACTACATATCCTCCATGAATCCATCCTGTCACTGTGGAAGTCTTTATCTTGTACCATCCATTAGATTGGTCTATAACACTATAGACTTGTCCACTTAATACTTGGGATATTTTTCTGCTGCTAGTTGTCGGTCTTTCTCTTACGTTTAAGATACTTGTGTTTACTTTCACATCTTTTAAGCTACTATACTGACTTGCATAGGCTAATGATGGTGACAGTAATTTTGATATTTTGTTATTGTTCTCTTCTGATACTTTTACATCCGTATTTGTAGCTGCAAATACTACTAATATACTGGATGTTAATATTAATACTTTGCCCTTCAACTTCTTCCCCCCTTTAAGTGTTTGTAATTTTTTGATAAATAGTAACAAATTTCTCTTTTATTCTACCATTTACCAGAGTATTTATAAATGTGATAATGGTCCCATTTATAAATATTCTTCTTTATAATTAATTTCGCCCTTTTTTGATAAATTCCTTCTTATTTTTTGATTTTTTTGGTGAGATTTGGAATATGGTTCTTTGATGGGGTTAGGATGACGATGGTGAGAAACTTAAAAGATAAGTAATGAAAATACTTAAAAGATAAGATCCTTCGTTTCACTCAGGATGACAAGCTACAGATTCAAGATGATAAAAGAATGTCACTTTTGAACAAAAAAGATAGGGCTCATATGAGCCCTACCTTTTAATACCTATTCTTATTCTCCATATTTCGGAACTTCAAATCTTAAATAATAATTTGTGCATAAATCATATAGTTCTTTTATTTTTGCTGTTTGTTTATATGCCCAGCCTATATCTGTTGCATATTGATGTACTCCAGGGATGTCTGGGTTCCATCTCATTTTATATAGTGTATCTTGAGCATAGGTAGGGTTGTTCACGTATTTTTCTGATATGAATTTAGCTCCACCTATGATTGCCTCTTCTGGTGT
>NZ_WSFT01000034.1 GCF_016820655.1 Anaeromonas frigoriresistens | reverse complement strand
TCCTCGATTGGCTCTTAAAGAAATCAAAGCAGATGTATATTATAATGATAAAGTTATAGACAGTATAGATGTAATAAAAAATGGTAAAAAAAACGAAAATGAACCTCTCTTACAAGAATGGATATTTAAAGATACTCTTAATATAGAAGATATAAAAGATAAAAATGTGCAAGAAAATATATTATTTAAATTTAAGTTGGTAGATAATCTAGGTAGAGAATACGAATTAGAGAGAAATTTTATTGAGTTTATAGCTCATTAGTAGATAAAACAGAAAGATAGTCCCATCTCTTAGAAATGATTATTAACAGAAGACTTAGCTTATTTTAGATAATGATTAATTTAAAGGTATTGTAATGTGAATCTAGAAGAATATAGTATCAAAATTGTATAAATGTGTTAAATAAAATAATGATAATCTGGGAGGGAAAATTACAGGAAATTTGTTGTAATATTTGGGCCTCATGCTGTGGGGAAAATGACAGTTGGTCAAGAATTGTCAAAAATAACAGAACTTAAGCTTTTTCATAATCATATGACCATAGATTTGATATCTAACTTTTTTAATTTTAGTACAACTCAAGGTAAAAAAATTAGTTAAATTATTTAGACAAGAGATATTTGAAGAAGTTTCAAAGACTTTAATGTTGTCTTGAGTAAAGGTGATTTTTAAAAGTTACTATGAAATTAAGGAGTAATTTAATAGTAAGAACAAAGCTATGGATAAACACTTATCCATAGCTGTTTTTTTAGAATAAAAATTATAGTTTGTTGTAGTATTACCTAGCTATATAAGAAAAAAATCATTATATAATGAATAATATGGAAAATAAGGAAGGTTTTTTATGGTTTAGTAGAGAATAGATTAGTTACATAGAGTTTATAAAAGAAACTATAGTATTGGGAGGAATTCTACGGAATGACTATGTGGAAAGGTCAAGGGAGTGACTATATATACTTTATGCCTATGTCCTTAACAAGAGTTAATGATGCTATGAAGAATGGTATTACTAATGAATTGGATTTAATAAGAAATAAAGAAATATGGCCAGAGTTTAGTGATAAAGATATTAAAGTATGGGCTAATGAAGAAAGAATAGATATATTATCAATTACTAAGGTTCCAGATTTTTTAGCTGAAGTAGACGGAGAAAAACTATTTAGACCTAGTTATATTGTTTCTATCCCAAAAGGATTTGAAAGAAAAACAATAAAAGTGCAAATTAAAGATACTATTTATCGAAATAATGAGAAAATTATTGAAAGAGGTGAAGGATTTTATTTTTTAGATTCTTAGAATATTTGATATTAAGGAGTTGAAAATATGAAGAAAAGGTTATTTTTGCATGTACCCTCCTTTGAGGAACTAGAATATAGACAAAAAATATTAGCTCAGCCAAATACTATGGCTTATAACAGAGGATACAACTTAGAATCTGATAATTATGATAATAAAACTGGATGTATTGACTTTAATAGATAGTAATGATTTTATTGGTGAGGTCTGTTTTCATTATGATAAATATACCCATGCGCATAATATAGGTATAGTCATTGAGCATAAATATAGGTGTAAAGGTTATTCTTCAGAAGGACTAAATATTTTGGTACAAAAGGGATTTTGTAATAAAAAAGTAAATAGAATGAGTAATGAGATACCAATAGAAAGAAAAGTAGCTATTAAAGGACATAGAAATGCAGGATTTGAGATATCAAAAATAACAGATGATAATTGTATCCTTGAAGCTACTAGAGAGTCCATTATGAGTTATAAAAATCATGGATAGCAATTTATTTAATTAATCCAGTATTTATAATCCATAAAAAGGTTGAGTGTATTGTGAGAAGAAAGATTAAAAAAATATCTAAATATATTTCATTATTTTTTTTATTAGTAGGAATAGCAATATGGGCTTGGTATATTCTATTTATTTTAATACTACATAATATACCTTATGGAGAGATTTTATTAACTATCCCTATAGGTATATTAGGAACGATATCAGGCATAATATCTCGGAATAAAAAACTTATTATATTAAACATTATTCAAACCTTAGCATTTCCAATAGCTATTACACTTGCTTCTTATCAAGAAGCAAGAGAAATGCTAAATAAATAATAAGATGAAAAGAGGGAGAATTATGAAAAGAATATTATTGATTATATTATTAATTACTTCAATAGCAATTATAGGCTGCACAGAAGAAGTTAAATCTTCAAACAACGAAAAGAGTATATTAACTGAAGAAAAAACTGCAAAGAATGAGGAACAATTCACAAGAGAAACAGAACACATAAAGTTTTATTATTATGAAAAGAATGCTGCTTATATAGGGGATATGGCAGAAACAATTGAAGGAGAGTATGATCGCATAGTAGAAGATTTACAAGTAAAGAATATCGATCAAAAAATCAATTTTACTATATATCCTACTTTAGAAGAATTTCATAAAGCTATATCAATGCCAGATGCATCGGATTGGATAGTAGGGTTATGTACTGGTCCCTATACTTTGCAGATGGTATCCCCTAATAGTGATGGTTTAGAATTAGAACATGATTATAATAGTTTAATGAATGTAGCAACCCATGAATTTACACATGCATTGACTAAGATTCAATACCCTAAACTTGGACAAAGATGGTTAATCGAGTCTGTAGCATTATATGAAACAAATCAATTTTACGAGCCTAAAAGTTTTTCATATTTAGTGGAAGGAAATTATCCTAGTATAAAAGAATTAAACGCAACAAATGGAAAATCTGCTGAAAAAGTTTATAATGTAGGATATATATTAATTGAATATATAAATGAAAACTGGTCAATGGATGAAGTAAGGGAATTATTGAAGGAAAATGGGGATATAGAGAGAGTATTAGGTGTTACTGAAGGAGAATTTGAAAAAGAATTCTATAAATATCTTGAGGAAGAGTACTTAGAATCAAATTAATTTAAAAAGGTTATTTAATTTATGTAACTGGATAATAAACCTACCAAAAAGGATATAGCACACCCTAAAAATCTTTTTAGGACATTAGAAGAAAAATATCCTCTTAATTCTTAGGAAGGTGATATTAAGAGAGAAAGCTACATCCGAATAAATAATACGAGTATATCATCTAAAAGAGTAGCTTAGATATATATTTTATGATATAACGATGCATATGATGGGGGGGATATTGTGATAGAGACAAGTAAATGTATGCTCACTGAAGTGCAGAATAGCGATTATGAAGAAGTGAGAAAATTGTACTTTGATGAGAAAGTAAGAAAATTTCTTGGTGGGATTGTTAGTAATGAAAGATACAATAGTAGTTTTTATAATATGATCACTTCTGATAAAAACTCTTTTTACTGGGTTGTAAGATTAAAGAATAATAGTGAGTTTATTGGGTTAGTATCTCTTGATAAACATCATGATGGGTTCAGTACAGAGATATCATATCAGTTTATGCCTCAGTACTGGGGATATGGTTATGCAGAAGAAGTTATAAAAAGGATTATTAATTATGCTTTTGATGAATTAAACATTAAGGAACTTGTTGCCGAGACTCAATCTGCAAATAGAGCTTCCTGTAAGCTACTCAAAAAACTTGGAATGAGTTTGAGGCAAACAGTTACAAGATTTGGGGAAAAACAGCATATATTTGGCATAGCCAAAAGTACTTTTTAATTCACTTATAACCACCATTAAACTTTTGTAAATATATGGTATAATAGATTATAAGAATATTTTAGAAATGTTAGGAAGTTTCAAATTAAAAAAGAGAAAACAGACTATATCATTATTAAAGTGAAAGGAGGTTGATCTTTATGAAAATTAAAACCATACCAATATTTTTAATTTTACAAGGGATAAGTATCTTGATTAGTACGCTATCAAATATACTTAATAAAGAGGTTTTCAAGTATATAACTTATGAGCTTCCAACTTCATTTAACTATTTAAGTATCATTATTGGAATAATATTTTTAATTTGTGGCATTGGCGTATCACTTAAATATAAAGAAATGTATAAATTAAGTTTAGTGGTAAGTGTACTGTTCGCTATATATCTATTAGTAAATATTATGATAGTCCTATTTATGGGAGTCCAGATAGGAGCATTACTTGTTAATTTAATACTTTTAATAATTTACCTCTTTATTATTAAAAATCTTAATCAGGACATTCGATCTTTTTCATAATAAAAATTTCCATAACAATTAATATTACAAGGATAGGGTGCATTTCATTTTGCATTTTATTTTTTTTTGTTTTTCTCCTTTGAGTTTGTCATAAATTAAATTTTGTCAATGATATGACAAGTGACTTTAAATTATTTTATAGTATCAAGAATAAAAATCAACATGCCGTAATTTTAAATAAGAAGGGATTTTCTAATTTTATGTAGAAGCTATAGTGTGACAATAGTAGGATAGAATGAAGTAAGAATTATATTTGAATAGGAGGAAAAACCATGAAATGTAAGGTTTTTCAGTTAAACTATTTAAAATGTTATAAATATGTAGTTATCATAGCAGATACAATGAAAAGTGGCTTTTATGTAAACACAAGAAAAGAGATACATGGGAAACTGCTGGTGGGCATATTGAAATCGGTGAAACTCCTTTAGATGATGCTAAAAGAAAACTATTTGAAGAAACAGGTGCAATTTCATCTGATATACAACCTATATTTGATTATTGGTCAGCATATATAATATAATAAAACAAATATTATTAGTATAGTTGGGAAGGAAAGATAAATGAAAAATTGGGAAATTAATTATAATGGAAATAGTATAGTAGTAGAAAATAAAGCATTTAGTGAGCGATTATATGTGAATGGTGAATTGCAGGATGAACAAATTGGATTTGCTAATAGGGTAAGACTGTGGGGAAATTTGGAAACAGGTGAGATGATAAAAGTTTCCATAGGAGGAGTCTTTCGAATGCACTGTAGAATTTTTGTTAATAATAAATTGTTATTATCTGAGTAATATATTTGAAAAGTACTTATCTTAATTTATATTTAGAGAGGAGGGGCTGGTTTCTACCGGCTTAAATAATGAGTCTAATAATTAATATGTTTGCCAATGTGTCTAGAATATTACCTAAAAATATAAGAATAAGCTTAACTCGTAAATTAATCCATAAATTTTTGGATAAATATTCTGAGATCGAAGTTATAAACGAAAAAGTAATCGAAAAAAGAAGAGAAATTCCAACAATATATATAGGAAATCATCTTAGTAATGTGGATGGTATAATTCTAAATAGATTGTTAAAGGACAATGATGTAGCTTTCATGGCCGGAGTAAAATTAAGTAAGAACCTCGTAACCAATTTAGTTCTTGAAACTATAAAAACCATACACATAACCCCAAATTCAGCTGATAAAAAAGCAATAAAAGAAGCAATAAAGTATTTAAAAAACGGAGGGTCAATATTCATTTTTCCAGAAGGTACTAGAAGTAGATCTGGCTCAATGATAAGGGCTAAAAAGGGCTTTATACTATTAGCTAAAATGGCTAAGGTTCAATTTGTTCCTATAGGCCTGGAAGGTACTGAAGAACTATTACCCATAAACAGTGATAGTATGAGTAAGGAAAGTTTTAATCATGCTAAGGTTAAGGTAAAAGTTGGCGAACCCTTTAGTCTTCCTGAAAAGACAGAGGATAATAAAGATGTATGGACAGAACTAGCGACGGAATATTCTATGAAGAAAATCGCAGAGCTTTTAGATCCTAAATATCGCGGTGTATATGACAGTTTATAAATTCAATTTTTCATGTTTCAGAATTTAGATAGTTTATTAAAATGAGAAAGAAAATATGGATATCCTATTTGAAAGATAATAAGAAACAATACTTTAGTCTTTTACAAGAATATAGGAAAGGTCTAGGTAGAATTAAAGAAATTATAGAAAATGCAAAAGAAGAAACAACTGATTGGAAAAAAGTTATTGAAATCTATAATAGAAGATTTTATGTATCATACTGGATAAAAGAGTGGAATATTATTGAAATGTTTCTTTATGCTAGCGTGATCAAATGAGTTGATAAAACCTGATAGAATGTTTTTAAGATTTATCAAGAATTGTACTGATAAAGAAGTTGATTTAGAAGAAGCACAAGTATTGCTTGCTGAAGTAAGTGAAGAATTAAAAGATAAACATAAAGATATGAATGCCAGATTGTTAGATTACCAAATTTGGAAGTACATGACTAATGGCTAAAGCGATTATTTTTTATTGGGGGAATTAACAATGAGAAAGATTATTATTATGCTTATAATAATATCTTCTTTAACACTATCATCTTGTAAAACTGAAGAAGATATTACTACAATAGATTCAATACAAAACTTAGATAATGATGTTAGTGAATTAACGAAAAAGGCTAAGAGGTTTAATAAATACGCAGCTATGCTAGATGGATTTGCAATTGATTATGAAACCTATGAAGAAAACATAAAACCTATAGTTGAAGAAAACTTTTATGAAGATTATGTAAATATTGAGTTTATGTCTGATCTAAAAATAGATAGTACAGAACAAGGCTACTCATATAGTGACTTAAAAGGTTTATCTAAAGAAAGGTTGAATGAGATAAGTAAATTAGTTCAAAAACATACAGTAGAAGATTGGCGTTACTATAATTTAAAATTACACTTTCATTATTCAAAACCATATAAAATTGGAGATTACTCTTATGTTTTTTTTAAGTATAAACAAGAAAGATTAACAGGCGACCCAGATAAACCTGAAAAATCAGGAGATGAGGGTTTATATACTTTTGTATTCAAAAATATAGATGGGAAAATGTTAATAGTAGATGATTCAGAAAGTATTGAAGATATTGATTTTAAAATAGATGAGAAAGATGTTGAGTTTGTTGAAGAATTAGAACTTGAAATAGATTATAAGGATTTTAGTAATAATTTTTTTAAATAAATATTTTAGAATATTAAGGTATTACTCCCTGACTCACAGAGTCAGGGTTTTTCTATCTCTATGTAAACATAGCTTCTGCTATGTCATGTGTAACCATTAGGGCGGTTTTTCCCTCTTTTTTAAGTATTTGACCAATTTCATCGGATATTACTAGTCTTGTTTGATAATCAAGAGCAGAGAAAGGTTCATCTAGTAGTAGAAAATCTGGTTTTGTGGCTAATGTACGGATTAGAGCTGCTCTTTGTCTCATACCTCCTGATAATTGGCTAGGATAATGATCTTTGAACTCATCTAAACCGTACATATCTAAAAGACTCTCTACAAATGATTTAGCATCTTCTGTAACCTTATCTTGTATTTCTAGACCTATTAGAGCATTATTTCGAATAGTTCTCCATTCAAAAAGATTATCTCTTTGAAACATATATCCTATATCTTTAGTAGGATTTTTTACTTCCCTATTATTTAAAATAACCTTCCCATTAGAAGGTTTCAGTAGTCCTGCTATGATAGACAATAGGGTAGATTTACCACATCCGCTAGGTCCTACTAATACTACTATTTCTCCCCTATGAATATCTAATGATATATTCTCAAGAGCCTTAGTTTCTCCGTCTAAAGTATGATAGGTCATACCGAGGTTTTTTATTTCTAAGACTTTGTTATTGTTCATAAGCTTTATCCTCCTTTAGCATTTAACTGGATATATTATTGTATTCTATAGTATTTCTAAGTGTGAATTTTAAAGAATAATATTTATTTAATTAAATAAATATTATTAGCTGACCTAATGGTGTCAGTGAATCTTTTTTATAATGTAAGTATAATACTAATTGAATTTTATTCTAATGTGTTTTAGTTTAAGGTTTGAAAAAAGGGGAGATATGTATAATGGAAAAGCAAGAATTGAAAAAGTTATTAAGAAGTATAAAAGAGAATGAATATGTAGTGCCTAAAGAGGTAAATCCTTACGAATTGTCTTTATTAATGATGGATTATATAGGAGATACAGATATGGAGTTAAGGGATAGGTTGATACTTTCTAACCTATCAACATGGATAATGAATGGGGTTCTATCTCATAATGAGGTTTTTGACATCATGATGATAGCTATAGATGAAAATCATCTTCTAAAAGGGCTAGGTATGGTTAATGACTCAGTATTTTCAAGAACCTTCTCAGTGGAGGTTGTAGGCAGTGCTATTTATAGACATAGAAAGGAGAACTTCTTATCCAAAAGTGATATTGAAAAAGCCTTTGATGCAGTGCTTAAATCTTATAATGAAGATATAGATGTTAGAGGATATATAGAGGATAAAGGTTGGGCTCATGGAGCTGCCCATGGTGCAGATGCCTTAGATGAATTCGCTAGATGTGAAGAGATAGGATATAAGGGATTAAAAAGAATATTAGATGCTATATACAAGAAGGTAAATATAAACAACTATGGATATATTCACTTTGAAGATGAGCGTATGATTACTCCGATAAAAGCAATTGTAGAAAGGGGAATTATTCCTACTGAAAAAATAGAAGAATGGATTAGAAGTTTTAAGAATATAGAGAAGATTGATAAATATCCAGAGGATTTAGTTATCCAGATGAATGTAAATATATTTTTGAAAAGCTTGTATTTTAGGCTAATAGATAAATCAGAATATGAAAATATAACAAATACAACTAAAGAGGTTTTACAGGAAATTAGTTTGTTTAAAAATTATTAATTTGAATAATTTTGCTTCTTAGAAGAAAAATTATTTCTCAGGAAATGTGTATAGATAGTAAACGGTTAGAAAAGGGACTGAAATTATATATAAGTCAACTCATAAAATACAGTATAGATTATTAAAATGTACAGCTAAATAATATTAATAATTAAGATGATTCTATAAACTTTTCAATTGTTAATTAAAAGGTTTATAGACTTAGATATAGTGTCAAATATTCACCTCAATACATAATTTAATATAAACGGAATAAAGAGGTGAAAATATGGATTTAATAAGCTTAGTTTTGATAGCCACTGCAGTAAGTATCGATGGTTTTTGGGGAGGCTTTGCCTTTGGGTTAAGGAAGATTAGAATTAAATTTCTTCCTTTGATAATTATTTCATTTATGTCTGTTATCTTATCAATGGTAACTATGCAAATAGGATATAATTTAAAAGAATTCATACCTTTAGCATCAGCAAAATATATAGGTGCAGGATTACTGATCTTACTGGGATTATTTACATTAAGAGAAAGTAAAAAACAAGAAGATAGTCTTTCAAATGATAGCACAAAAATATCTGATTTTAAACCTAGGGATTTGATAAAAGTAATTCGTAATCCTCTTTTATCAGATATAGATAAGCAAAATGATATAAAAGCCATGGAGGGAATTATCCTGGGGCTTGCCGTTGGTATGGATGCATCTATTGCAGCATTTACAGTGTCTTTAATGGGGGTTAACCCATATACCACTCCTTTTTTATTTGGATTAACTCACTTTGTGCTTATCGGTGTAGGTAATGTTGTGGCAAGGCATAACGAAATAAACCAGCTTGGACAAAAGTTTTCTTATTTGCCAGGGCTTATATTAATGGTTCTTGGAGTTCTAAGGTTAGTCTAGGGTAACTTTTAAATATAAAAACTGATTCAATTAATTTGAGTCAGTTTTTTGTATTTAGTAATAGTTTTCTATACTATGATAGTCTGTTATAATTTAAGTAGTTATAAGAATATTAAAAAAATTATAAAAATGGACTTCGTTATTTAACTTCTATAATTAAAAACAAATGTTTAATGCTAATATATTATTTAAATATAAATTAAAGGGAATAATAACATAAGAATATAAGGAGGAATATTAGTGCATCTAGATTTAAAAAACGGAACACCTAATGGAGAGTTAGGAATTATAGCTTTAGAAAGCTGCCACCAGTTAGGGGACAAGATTAATTATTATTTAAGTAAAAAAAGAAATGATAATTTAAATAGTGATGATTATTTAAGCGAGAATTTTCTTATATCCACTGAAGAGGTAAGGTTTTCTAATGGTGAAGGAAAAGTAGTTATTGATGAAAGTGTAAGGGGAAAAGATATTTTTATAATAGCTGATGTGGGAAACTATAGTAATACATATGAGATGTTTGGCTTTAAGAATCATAAAGGGCCAGATGAACATTTTCAAGATATTAAAAGAGCGGTCTCAGCCTTGGGTGGCAGAGCACGAAGAGTCACTGTTATAATGCCAATGTTATACGAAAGTAGACAACATAGAAGAAAAGGAAGGGAGTCTCTTGATTGTGCACTAGCTTTACAAGAGCTTGAAAGATTGGGTGTACAAAATATCATTACTTTTGATGTTCATGATCCCAATGTTCAAAATGCAATACCATTAATTTCATTTCAAAATTTATATCCTACCTATGAAATTGTTAAGACTTTTATCAAAGAAGAGAAGGATTTATCATTTCATAATTCAAATATGATTGTTATTAGCCCTGATACAGGAGCTATGGATAGATCAATTTATTATTCTAGTGTGTTAGGTCTTGATGTAGGACTTTTTTATAAGAGACGGGATTATTCTAAAGTAATAGCTGGAAAGAATCCAATAGTTGAACATGAATACATTGGTAAAAATATTGAAGGATTAGATATTTTAATCACTGATGATATGATTGCTTCAGGAGAATCCGTATTTGATATTGTTAAGGAGTTAAAGGAAAGAAAAGCTAATAGAGTATATGTAGCTGTAACATTTGCTTTATTTACAGAGGGAATTGAAAAATTTAATGAATTTTATGAAAAAGGGCTTATCGAAAAGGTATATGCAACAAATTTAACCTATATACCTGAAGAGGTAAAGAAATATAGATGGTTTAAAGAGGTTGATATGTCCAAGTTTCTTGCTACTATATTAGATTATATTAATCGAGATGAATCAATTGCACCAGTTATAGATGCTACTGAAAGTATAAAGAAACTTTTAAAATAGGAATAAAAAATGAGAGACTTATAAGTCTCTCATTTTTTATTTACATCTATTCCGTTTCCATTAGTTTTTGTTCCCCAGTTATTTCACTTGTATCATCCATAGTAAATGTTGATTGAACATTTTCATTAGTAAAATATATGTCTCCTTCAATTTTAGCATCTACTAATTCGAAGTTTTGAGCAGCTACATACAGATCACCTTCAAAAGTTCCACTTTGAATTCTGGCATTTGGACTGTTAATCGTTAACTTTGGAGCAGTTAGAGTATACCTGTCAGTTACATTTCTTTCTTCATCTTGAGCATAAAGTGCAATTTTTCTCTGGATAATGTCTTTTCCATCATCATCTTTCTTACCATTTTTATATTCTCCATCAAGAGATATTTCCTTATCAAAAGTGATATCTTTTGTGGTGGCAATAATCCATGAACCATTATCTTCACTTATTGCTTTTTCAAATGCCTCTGCAGTATCTACTATTGATGGTGTAGTCATTACATCTGGCTCTGTTTCTGGTGGTGTAGTTTGATCTGGTTGTTCTTCTTGTTCTTCTGCAGTTTCAGGATCTTCTGTAGTGTCAAGGTCTTCACCACACCCTACAAAAAGTAGCATTAGAAGTGCAAATATTAATAGAACAGATTTAAATTTCATATATTATCCTCCTTGTAATAAAAATTTTTGATTCTAAATATATTATTACCAAAATGGTAAAAATTAATATATAAATTAGTTTTAACTTTATGGGTATACAATAAATGTCTTTGGTTTTTTCTATTTAAGTGATATATTAAATAAGTATATTTAAATATTTATACCTATTATTGAATTATGTTTAAAACTTATAGGAATAATAAGTAACAAAAATACTGAAATTAGAGAGGGATATGATAATATGGCAAAGAATTTTTCACAGTTAGGAATCAATACTGACATTGAAAATATATTAAAGAAGAATCAGATAATTAAACCAACTCCTATACAAACTCGGACCATACCACAACTTTTAGAGGGTAAGGATGTTATAGCACAAGCTCAAACAGGTACAGGGAAGACACTAGCATTTATGTTACCAATATTGGAAATGATAGATGTAAATCAACAGGCAGTTCAAGCCTTAATTGTTGCACCTACTAGAGAGTTAGCAATACAAATCACAAATGAAGCTAAGAAATTAACAAAGGATAGTGAAGTTAAAATATTAGCTGCTTATGGTGGCCAGGATGTACAAAGCCAGGTAAGGAAGTTAAAAGGTAATATACATATAGTTATTGGAACCCCTGGAAGACTTTTAGATCATTTAAGAAGAGAGACAATTAATTTTTGGAAGCTTAAAGCACTTGTATTAGATGAAGCAGATCAAATGCTTCATATGGGATTTTTACCCGATGTAGAAAAAATAATATCTCACACATCTAAGCATAGACAGACAATGTTTTTCTCTGCTACAATGCCTAAACAAATACGATCACTAGCTACTAAATATATGAGAAAACCTGTTCAAATTCAAGTAGAAAGTAAGAATGTTACATTAGATGAGATAAAACAGGAAGTAATAGAAACAACAGATAGAGGTAAACAGGATGCACTTATAAATGCTATTAAAGAATACAATCCATTTATGGCAATTGTTTTCTGTAGGACAAAAAGGCGTGTTAAGAAACTCAATGAGATTCTACAAATGGCAGGGTTTAAATCAGATGAAATACATGGAGACCTAAGCCAAGCAAAAAGAGAAAAAGTTATGAAAGTCTTTAGGAAGGCTGAACTGCAAGTTCTCGTAGCTACAGATGTGGCTGCCCGTGGACTAGATATAGAGGGTATAACACATATATTTAATTATGATGTGCCTCAGGATTCAGAGAGTTATATACATCGAATAGGTCGTACAGGAAGAGCAGGAGAGAAAGGGTTAGCTATTACCTTTATTTCACCTAAAGATAGAATCGCATTAAATGATATTGAAAAGAAAATAAAAACTAAGATAGATAGAAAAAAAAGTGAAGAAGAAAAGAACAAAGACAGAAATAATAAATCAAAGGATAGTAAGGATCAAAGAGGAAGAAGAAAAGATAAAACAAATAAAGATGATAAACACTTCAATAAAAACAAGAGCTCTAAAGGTAAATATAGAGGAGATAAAGGCAAGGCTAAAAATAAAGGCAAATCTAGAAAAGGGTTTAGAAAATAAACTTGACCAGATTGCTATACTAAGTACAAAAAAGACTTTTACTATTTTAGTAGAGGTCTTTTTGTGTACTTTAGAGTATAATATTTTATATAAATATGTTTAAAAACTATCTTGTAATTATTTATTAAATATTAAAATAGAAGAATAATAAATATGAAAAAGAAGGGAAATTCATAATATTAATAGAATTCATAATATGATGAATTAATAATTAAGAAGGGACAAAAAATAATATGAGAATAGATAGATTACTTTCTATACTTCTTATTCTTTCAAGTAAGGGTATAGTCACAGCAAAGGAGCTTGCTGAACACTTTGAAGTATCAGTCAGAACTATCTATAGAGATATAGATAAAATATGTGAAGCAGGAGTCCCTGTGGCTGCAAATGGAGGTAAAGGTGGGGGATTCTATATAATAGAAAATTATAGCTTAGATAATCTGTTTTTTGATGAAGGGGAACTACACACTCTAATGGCAATGATGAAGGGCATGAGTATTGTATTTGGTAAAAATCAACAATTTAATGATATAGTGCTTAAATTTCAGAATGCAGACAAAAATAATAATAATAAAGAAGATAGTTTAAATATTAATATGTCTCATTTTAGTATGGAAGAGGAATTAAAAGAATATCTTTATATTATTAATCAAGCTATAGAGAAAACTAAGATTTTGGTATTTTATTATATAAACAGAAATATGGAGTATAGTGAGAGAATAGTAGAGCCTATAAGAATAGAGTTTTCCCATGGACAATGGTATTTAGCAGGATATTGTAGAGTAAGAGAGGACTATAGAAGATTTAAACTAGTTAGGATTAAAGATTTGAAATTAGGAGAGATCTTTACTAAAAGAATAATATCTTCAGAAGAGTTAGACGAAATATTTAATAAAAGTTATGATAAAAAGAATATAAAAGTAAAATTAAAATTTAGTAATAGAATCGGTAATCAGTTAACAGAGTACTTTTTTAAGGATACAATAAAGGAGAGACAAGATGGAGCTTTTATTGTAGATGACCTATTTCCCTATGAAGAAGGATTAATTAGGTTTATTTTAGAATTTGGAAAGGAATGTGAGGTTTTAGAGCCAGAGTACTTAAGGAATGAGACAAAAAAATATTTAGAAAATATATTAGAAAAGTATAATGGCTGACATAATGGTGTCAGCCATTATTTGCTATAATGAACTTACATGATTATGAATAGTGAGATTAGGGGGGACTTCTTTGAATATATGCATACTCTATTATGACGGATTTTGTGAATTTGAAGTGGTAATAAGCGCAATACAATTTAAAGATAATTACTTTACAGTAGCATTAGAAGATAAAGTATATATAAGCGAAGAAAAACAGAAATTTTTACCAGATAGAATAATTGATCAACTAAATCCTGAGGAGGTTGATCTATTAATTATTCCAGGGGGGAATCCATCATACTTATATGAAAATTTAAAACTTAAGGAGTTTATTAAACAGATTGATAAAAAGAATAAGTACATTGCTGGTATATGTGCAGGAACATATCTTATGGCTAGCTATGGATTACTTAAGAACAAGAGGTGTACTGGAGGCTCTTCTGGTGTTGATATTACAAGAGAAGATATGAGTATATTTAATGATTCTATTGTGGTACAAGAAGATGTAGTTATGGATGGAAATATGATAACTGCAACAGGGCAATCCTTTGTAGAGTTTGCTTTTGAGTTAGGAAAATTAATGAATGTGTATGAAAATGATGAAGAAGCAATTGTAGATTATAATTGGTTTAAAAATATTAAGTAAAAGATAAATGGGGGATATATTAGTATGTATAAAAATTTTAAGGATTTAGAGAGAGCGGTTGATGTTTTGCATGAAGAAGGTAAACTAGAGGATGCATTAAATCTTCTAGAAAAAGGATTAGAGGATTTGCCTAAAGAAGAGTATGAAGATAAGTATTTCAGTATTATGTGGAATAAAAATGTTTTATATACTATGAGTGAAAAACATGATGAAAGTTATAAATCTGTAGAAGAAGTTATAAATAAAGGATATGCTTTTCCTTTACAGTTTGATAGGTTTAAACCCTTACAAGAAAGAGATGGTTATGAAGAATTATTAAAGAAAAATAATAAACTCATGGAAGAGTTAAAAGAAAAATCTAAGGTGAAATATGAAGTTCATTTACCGGAAAACTATGATCCTAAGAAGAAGTATCCTTTATTCATAGGGCTACATGGGGATGGTATATGTAATATAGAAGAATTTAGCCAGTATTGGAAACCAGATATATTTTTAACTAATGGTTTTATATTTGCATATCTTCAATCTTCTCAGGTTATTTGTCACAATGGATATGGATGGCTTAATGATACAAAATTAGCAAGACAAGAAATTAAGGAATGTTATGAAGTGATATCTAAGAAGTACTCCGTTGATCAAGATAATACTATAATTGGAGGATTTTCTGGAGGAGCACAAACTACTCTTGAAATAGTAATGGATAATACAATACCAATTAAAGGATTTATTGGTTTATGCGCAGAAGAAAAGACAGAGTCCTTTACTAAAGAAAATGTTAAGTTAGCTGCTGAAAGAGGTGTAAAAGGAGTTTTATTAGAAGGTGAGTTAGTATTACCCATGGAAAGTGAAGAAGAAATGATGAAAGAATTTGATGAGTTCGGCATTCAATATGAGTACTATGTAAACAAAGGCGTAGGACATAATCCTCCTGAGGATTTCGATGAAAAATTAATTAAGGCTCTAAACTTTATAATGAATTAAATATAATAAAGATTTGATACCCCATCTTGATGAAAATATTATGAAGGGGTATTTTTATTATACTTATATAATATAGAATAAAAGAGTATATTATTTAGATTATTGGTTCTTTAGGCAGGGAATTTCTAAGGGTATAAAGAATAATAAATATAGTACAAAAAAGAAATGAACAAAGAGGGTAAAAATGGAAATTATATTTGAGATTATTTTTGAAGTTATTATAGAGGGGATATTTGCTGGTATTTATTATGTTTTTAATAAATTTTTAAAGGATAGAGTATCAGAAGGTACAGCTAAAGTTATTTCAGGGATTTTAACAGGGCTTTTGATAGTTGGAGCTTTCATTATAATAATTATGATACTTAAAAAAGTGAAATGATATAAAGTGTTATTTTAACAAACAACATTTTTAGGGGGAGATAATATGTTAGTAAAAGATTTTGAGAATTTTATAATTAATACTTTTACAAAGGAAAAGTTAGATATTGTAAAGGGAGAAGGGGAATATGGGTTTACTAACAAAGGGAAGGAAGAAATTTCAAAGGTAGGTTATTGTACTAATTTAACTATTGAGTCAGCAAATGAAGCAGTAAGGAATAATGTGGATTTACTTATAACTCATCATGATGCATGGGAATGGATGATAGGAATGAAGGAAGAAATATTAGAAATTTTAAAGGAAAGTGATATTACTCATTTTTTTATACATTCCCCATTAGATGATGCTGAATTTGGTACTAATACTTCTATTTTAAGAAAATTAGGATTTAAAGTGATAGATAAATTTGCCCTAGAAGATGAAATGTATTGTGGAAGAATCGGAGAAATAGATGAACCTATGGAGTTTAACCAGCTTGTAAACAACATAGAAAATTTACTGGAAGAGCCAGTTAAAAGCTGGAATAATAATAATAGACCAATAAAGAAAATAGGAGTAGTAACTGGAGCTGGATTTTCCGCTACAGATATGAAGGAAGCTATCGATTTAGGATGTGATGTATATTTCACCGGTGAGAAAATACTCTATACTGTACAATATGCTGAGTATAGAAAAATAAATCTTATAGTGGGTAGTCATACTTTTACTGAGATATTTGGAGTAGAAACCCTGGCTAAAATTATCAAAGACAAATATTCTGAGGTAGAAATACTAAAAATATCGGAAGGGCATATTGAGTAGTAGGGGGGAAGATATGAGTTATATATTTAAGCCTATGAGAATTCAAGAAGCTGAAGAAATAGTTAATTGGCATTATGCAGGGGATTATTCATTTTATGATATGAAAAGTGATAAAGAAGATTTAGATGAGTTTTTAGAACCTTCTAATTGGGAGGATACATATTTTACAGTATATAAAGATAAGGAACTGATTGGATTTTTTAGTTTTAATAGAATGGTGGATGAAACTGTAGAGATTGGTCTAGGTATAAAGCCTTCTTTAACGGGAAAGGGATTAGGATATGAGTTTATAATATCTGGGTTAGAATTTGCTAAGAATAGATATAACACTGATAAATTTAGCTTAGCTGTGGCTACTTTTAATCAAAGAGCAATTAAAGCTTATAAAAAAATAGGATTTGAACCTAATGGAACCTTTATACAAAAGACAAATGGGGGCGAATATGAGTTTTTGAGAATGAAAAGAGAGTCTTAAATAATAAATAAATAGTTTTATATATTACCTGTTATAAAACTCTACTTTTATAGTATATATATAATATAAACATAGGATAAATTATCTAATATACTATATTTATTATTTGTGATAATATTTTATATAGAAAAGAATTAGTTAATTATATTGATGTGATGAGCAAATGGAGGGATATGATTTTGAATAAAATAAGAGTTGGAGTTATTTTTGGTGGTAAATCAGCTGAACATGAGGTTTCTTTACAGTCAGCCAAAAATATAATTGAAGCGATAGATAAAGATAAATATGAAGTTGTATTAATAGGAATGGATAAAGAAGGTAAATGGTATTTAAATGAAGACTCCCAGTTTTTATTAAATATGAATAATCCTAAATTAATTCAATTGAATAAATCAGATAAGCCTGTTGCCCTAATACCAGGGGAGCAATCTAATCAGTTAATAAACATGAATGGATATGAATCATTAGGTCAAATAGATGTGGTATTTCCAGTCCTTCATGGACCTTATGGAGAGGATGGTACTATTCAAGGTCTATTAAAACTAGCTAATATACCCTATGTAGGGGCTGATGTATTAGGATCAGCAGTAGGTATGGATAAAGATGTTATGAAAAGACTACTTAGAGATGCAAGAGTGCCTATTGCTAAATTCTTAGCCTATGAAGCTGGAGAAGATTATGCTAAGTTTAATCAGGTAAAAGAAGAACTAGGGATACCTGTTTTTGTTAAACCAGCTAATCTGGGTTCTTCCGTAGGAATTAGCAAAGTTAGAACTGAAGAAGAATTTGAGAAAGCAATGAAATTAGCTTTTGAATTTGATAATAAGGTTATTATAGAAGAAAATATCATAGGAAGAGAGATAGAGTGTTCAGTCCTGGGAAATAAAAATCCAATTGCTTCTGTTCCAGGAGAAGTATTACCAAGTAGTGATTTTTATTCCTATGAATCAAAGTATATAGATGAAAAAGGAGCTATGCTTCAAATGCCAGCAGACCTTTCTAATGAACAAGTAAAAATAGTTCAAGAATGCTCTATAAAGACATATAAAGCATTATGCTGTAAAGGGATGGCTAGAGTAGATGTATTTCTTAAAGAAAATGGAGAGATAATTGTAAATGAGATAAACACTATCCCGGGATTCACTAGAATAAGTATGTATCCTAAACTATGGGAATTAAGTGGAATACCTTATAAAGATTTAATTGATAGACTCATCCAATTAGCTATTGAGAGACATGAAAATGATAAAAAATTAAAAACTTCATTATAATTAAAAAATCTGTTAAGTGTTAACTTAACAGATTTTTTGATATCTCTTCCAATTTCATTCCTCTAGATCCTTTTAAGAGAATGATAGAATTGTTTTGTAATACTTCCTTCAGCTTATTAATTAAGGCTGATTTATCTTCAAAGGCAAATACTCTTTCATGACTAATACCTTTTTTAGCTTCTTCTGCCGCATACTTAGCTAATTTACCAAAAGTAAATAAGTAATCCACCTTCTCAAAATCAATTTCCTCTCCTATTTCTCTATGCATGTTGATTTCTTCCTCACCTAATTCTAGCATGTCTCCAAATACTACTATTCTTTGATCATAAGTATCTAAAGAATTTAATGTTTTTAATGCAGCTTTAGTACTATCAGGGTTAGAGTTATAGGAGTCATTTAATATGTCAAATCCATCACCTTTAAGTAACTCACTTCTCATTCCAGTAAGCTCTAAATTCTCTAGACCTTTTTTAATTAAATCAAAGGATAAACCAAAATGTCTTGCTATTGCTATAGCAGCAGATGCATTAAATATTTGGTGATTTCCTAGCATAGGCAAGAAAAACTCAGGAGAATTTATATTTTTAATCTTAAATCTTAATCCATCAATGTCTGCAGATAGTTTTTCAACTATATAATCATTAGATTGATTTTCTCCAAAGGTATGTTTTTCTTGAGGAATATCTAAAGCCTTTACAGCACTCCTTAAAGATTCATCATCACCATGATATACAAATAGACCATCCTGCTTAAGTCCTTTAACTATTTCTAGCTTAGCTTTTATAATATTATCTCTAGTCTTTAATTGTTCTAAATGAGCAGTACCTATATTAGTTATTATTGCAGCATCAGGAGAAGCCATTTTAGTCAAAATTTCAATTTCTCCTAAACCAGACATGCCCATCTCTACTACCGCCATTTCAATATCTTCATCAATTGATAGTAGGGTTAAAGGTACTCCTAACTCATTATTTAAGTTTCCTTGAGTTTTATAGGTTTTGTATTTAGTATTAAAAATGCTTGATAAAATATCTTTAGTGGAAGTTTTACCATTTGAACCAGTGATGCCTACAATTTTTATAGACAATTGATTTCTATATTCTTTAGATAGGGTTTGAATTGCTTTTAAAGTATCATTTACTATGATGAATGGAAAATCAATATCTGGTACAGGATGAGATTCACCCCATAGGGATGCCACAGCTCCATTTTCTATGGCTTTTTCAATAAACTTATGACCATCAAAATTTTCTCCTATGATGGGTACAAATAATTGACCTTTTTTTATACTTCTTGTATCAGTTGAAACGCCCTCTATATATATATCATTATTTTTTTCCTTTAGACCTTTACCTTTAACCATACTTTGAATATCTTTTAGTTTGCGTTTTATCATTACATTACCTCCTGAAGATTATATACTCTTATTTGTATATTACTATGTATTATTGTAATCTAAAACTTCTTTTATTAAAAGAGGATAAAAGAAATAATTAAAAATAGAAAAATGTATTTTATTTCAATTAGAGAAGTATTTATTAATAGGGGATAAGAGTAGGATATATGAAAGATCTAAATGTTTATTTAGGTATTGAGTAGATAGGGAAATGCTAAGTATATAAAAGAAAGTCCTGGATTAATCCAGGACTTTCTCCATATAATCTTCTATTTCTTGTGCTGCACTCATGTTTATAACTTTGTCAGCTATTTTTTTTGTGTCTTCATATTTTAATGTACGAATTAGTTTTCTTGCTGG
>NZ_WSFT01000040.1 GCF_016820655.1 Anaeromonas frigoriresistens | reverse complement strand
TATATCACCTTCAGTGTTCGGGACTTTCACCCTATAGACTATGCCCATGCCGGGCACACTTAATAAAAGACAGTGAATATATATTCACTGCCTTATTAATCTATTTATTTTTTATATTACCTATCTGCTTTAATAATATAGATACTGTTCCATCTACATTATTAATAAACTCTATCCTATCTTTATCATTAAAAAATTCAATAGGTACATTTATTTCTATTCCTGTATCTGTAACGATTTTTTGCTTCCTAAAGTTTCTTCTTTGTATTTTTTCATTTACTTTAAAGGATTTATCCTCCAAGCCTTCTTTTTCCATTGTCTCAATATATTCTTTTTTCATTTCTACATTATTTCTAAAAATACTACTTGCAACTTCTTCAACATCTATTTCTTCCTTTGTTTTTAGAGATTCTGCCACAGCCTTTTTGGCTTCTCCTACTTTTTCATAATCTCCCTCATAATTATTCTCTAAAAACTTCTTAGTTGTTTTAGTTAATATCTTCACTTTTTCCTTTTCTGACCTTTTACTACTACATTTCAAAAAAAGTCTAGATAAATAATATATTTTTTCTCCATTTATATCATACTCTTTTTCTAATAAATTAATATCTAAAGTGGTAAGATCTATTAATACACATTCATCTACCTTTTGATTTTCATTGGGAAGAGATGTTCTTTGCTTGATTATTGAATTTACTACCTTTTCATCTACTTGATCTACATTATGAATATATGAAGTCCTATAATTTAATTTAAATATTCCTAAATAATTTCTACCTTCATACAAAAATATGCTAAATACTATATCTGCTGGAGGTATATCAGGATATGATTTTATTAGATTAAATAACATCTCACTTAATTCTTTTGTATCATCTATAAATGTATTTAAATTATATGAGACACAGATATCTTTAACTCTGTTATCCCCTTCATTAAATCTAGCAGGTCTTAATGATCCATCATTTAATACTCTAATTATATGTTTTTCTAAAAACTCATTTATATCATCTTCTACAGGATGCTCCACCTCTGATAGAACCGGAATCTCTAAATTATTATCTAATATATGAACTATCATCTTCTGAATTTCTAACTGCTTTTCTTCCACTATCTCCACTCCTTACTACACTAATTTAAACTCTAATTCATATTTTATTTTATAATTCATAATCTGTCTATGAAAAAATACCCCTGCAAAATATAAGATTATATTTTAATATTAAAATATAATCTTATATTACAAGAAAAGAGGAGCCAAATAGGCTCCTTATCTCTTTCTATTAGTAACGTCCTCCAAAACCATAAGGCATAAATAAAACTACTAGTAGTAAGAAGAAAAACAATAACTCACTACCACCATCAAATAAACCGCCTAATACTCCCGCACGTTTATCACTCATCAAAATACCTCCTTAGAAATATAATAATAAAGATTTTATATGCTAAAAATCTCTTCACTATAGAGTATGTAATAGTATATTTTCTGTTACATACTAAGCTTTTTCTATAAAAATTAAGAAAAATAATAATATATCTTATTATTATTTTCTTAATAACCCTTTATTTTTAGTTCAAAACAATATATAATAATACTTAGTATTATAACCTGGTACTAATACTAGTATAAATATGGAGGTGTCTTATGAAAATACCAAGTCTTAAGATAGATAACTTAATTGCTAAAGTTCCTGTGGTTCAAGGAGGTATGGGTGTTGGTATTTCTCTATCTTCTTTGGCTGGAGCTGTAGCTAAAAATGGAGGAATTGGAGTTTTATCTGGAGTAGAGATAGGATTCGATGAACCTGATTACTTTTCAAATAAAAAAGAAGCCAATATAAGAGCATTAAAAAAACATATAAGAAAGGCTAAAGCCCTATCTAATGGAGGTATTATTGGGATCAATTTAATGACTGTTCTTAATGATTTTGAAGAATTAGTTAAAGAATCTATTAAAGAAAAGATAGATATTATATTTTCTGGAGCTGGTTTACCGATAAACCTTCCTAAATTCACTAAAGGCAGCAATACTAAAATTGCACCTATAGTATCATCAAGTAAAGCTGCGAAAATCATTTGTAAAAAATGGGATAAAAAATATAATGTTATACCTGATGCAATAGTAGTAGAAGGTCCTGATGCTGGAGGCCATTTAGGATTTAAAAAAGAAAATCTACAAGACCAAGATTTTAGTTTGATTAATATTATTAAAGATGTATTAGAAACAATAAAACCGTTTGAAGAAAAATATAATAAGCCTATTCCTATTATAGCTGGTGGAGGAATAGACAACGGGAAAGATATAGGAGATATTTTAATGGCAGGAGCTTCTGGTGTACAGATAGGTACAAGATTCATTGCTACAGATGAATGTGATGCTTCTGATAAGTTTAAAGAAAACCTCCTTCAATGTAAATCTGAAGATATAGTCATTATTAATAGTCCTGTAGGCATGATAGGTAGAGCAATATCTAATGACTTTTTAGATGCTGTATCTTCTAATACAAAAAGACCCATAGGTTGTATCTCTAATTGTCTTAAGCCCTGTATACCAACTCAAGCTCCTTATTGCATTGCAGAAGCATTAATAAATGCTCAAAAAGGCTATATGGAAAATGGATTTGCTTTTGCCGGTGCTAAGGCTTATAAAGTTGATAAAATTATACCTGTAAAAACTCTCATGGATAATTTAATGACAGAAACAAAAAGTTATTTAGATAATAAATATTAAATATTTAAAATACCATCCTAAATTAGGATGGTATTTTTTATTCTCTAGTAAGTAATTTTATTAAGTACTCTTCTTTAACTATATCCTCCATTGAGTCAAATCCTAATTCATTTAATATCTTCATTACGTTTAAGTTATCATAAGGTGTCATAATCAATGAATCTTCTCCAAATTCATTGACTATCCTTGTAGCTTTATCCACTTCTATATTAGTTCTTGGACCTCCTACACATCCTCCATCACATCCCATACCTTCTACAAAATTAGCTGAAAGTTCCTTTCCTGAGGAAAGATGGTCTAGTATAAGTTTACAATTCTTTACTCCATCAACCTTTTTAGCCTGTAGTTTAATTAATCTCCTTGGAGCAATTCTATTAACCACAGTTTTAACTGAGAAACTAACCCCTCCTGTTCTAGCATATACTCGTCCTCCAAAGGATGCTTGATCTTTTTCATCTCCTTCTAAGGACTTTAGATCTATATCTAGAGATTTGAATATTTGATCCAATTCTCTGAAGGTTAATACAAAATCAATATCCCCTTTTAAACTAGGTTCTTTAGCTTCTCCTTTCTTTGCTATACAAGGTCCAATAAATACTACCTTAGATTCTGGATATAATTCCTTTAAAAACCTACCTGAGGCAATCATAGGGGATATAGATGGTGACATATGCTCAAATGTGTCAGGATAATTTTTTTTCGTTAAATTAAACCAAACAGGACAACAACAGCTTGTTAAAAAGAAATCCTCTTCTTTTTTTACTAAATGGTTGAATTCATGAGCTTCTTTTATAGTAAGTATATCTGCAAACATGGCTACTTCAATCATATCTTGAAATCCTAATAATTTTAAACCTGTTCTTATTTGTCCCATGGATATATTATCTCCAAATTGTCCTATAATAGCTGGAGCAACAGTTGCATATACTTTAGTATTTGTATCTTTTAACATATTAATTAAAGGTATAAATTCAATCTTGTCTGCTAATGCACCAAAGTCACAATCATTAATACACTGTCCACAACTTAAGCACTTATCATTCACTATAACTGGTCCTTTTTGTCTTTTATAAACTTGAGCTTCGTAGCGACATATATCATCACAGCCACAATCTTCTTTATCACAATATTCACAAACACCCTCTATTTTGGATACTATTGGTTTTTTAATAGCATCAATTTCCGTAATCTCTTCTAGTTCATTTTCAAATTTAGCTTTACCTTTAGGTTCTAGTCCCATTGCTACTCTTATCTGATCCTTAATAAAACTTAAATCATCTTCTTTAAATTCATATTTTTCTTTTATGTCTAAAGCTAGTTTGTCTAAATCCTTTATATCTTTTAGCTCACCGTTCCAATACCTCTTGACTAATTCAGAGAATATTTCCATTCTCTTTTGTTGAAATCCAGTAAATGCATTTAAGCTAATCTCACTCACCCTTTCCTTCGATATTATTAATACTATTATACACATATAAATGGTCTCCTAAACTAAAAAAGCTGAAGAACAATAATTGTTCTTCAGCTTTTTAGTTATATATTTATTTTTTCTCTTATATAATATTATCTACTAATCCTTTATTTATTTTTATGCCCTTATCTAATACTATTACTTTATTTGCTATCGCTCTTGCATCTTCTTTATTATGAGTTACAAAAATAGTTGTGATATCTGCTTTATTAAGAATTTCTTTTAATTCTTTCCTAATTTTATTCTTTAAATCAGCATCTAAATTACTAAAAGGTTCATCCATTAATAAAACTGAAGGCCTTGGAGCTATTGCTCTAGCAAGAGCTATCCTTTGTTGCTGGCCTCCACTTAATTCATGGGGATATCTATCTTTATACTCCACCATATCTATTAGCTTAAGTACTTCATTAAGTCTACTTATTTTTTTCTTTTTATTCATTTTATCTAAACCGAATAATATATTTTTTGAAACAGTCATATGTGGAAAAAGAGCATAATCTTGAAATACCATACCTATTTCTCTATTCTCAGGCATTATAAAAGTGTTTTTATCCATTAAAATATTGTCATTTAAAGAAATACTACCTTTTAAAGGTTCTTCAAGTCCAGCTATTAGTCTTAAGATAGTACTTTTACCACTACCACTCTCTCCTAATATAGCTAAAACATCTCCTCTATCAATATTCATGTTAAGTTTGTTTATAGTATATTCTTTAGAATTATTGTATTTAAAGTATAGGTCTTTAATATTTAAAAACATTACTTAACCTCCTTATTTTCTAAACTAAACAAGGCATATATTGCTATAGCACTTATAATGATTATTAACATAGAGGAAATTGCTGCTTCTTGAACCATTTCATCATTTGCATACTCAAAAGATTTCGTAGCTAATGTATTAAAATTAAAAGGTCTCAAAATCAATGTAAGGGGTAATTCTTTTAGAATATCTACAAATACTAAAATGAACCCAGTGATTATAGCTGGCTTTAGCATTATCAAGTCTACTTTTAAAAAAGTAGTGGTTACATTTTTCCCCAAAGTTCTAGAGGCTTCAAAAAATTGCTTTCCTATTTTATCAAATCCAGACTCTATTGGATTGAACCCTATAGCTAAAAATCTTATAATATAAGCAAATATCAACATAAAAACACTTGTGCTCATTACTAATTTAGGAGTATTACTATTAAATATTTTATAAACTCCATATAAACTATTATCAACTTTAACTAATAATAATATCACGGCCATAGCAATAACAACTCCTGGTATAGAATAGCCTATAGATGTAATTTTAGAATATATTTTTGAAATCAAACCACTTTCTATACGATTGAAATTTGATATAACTATAGCAATTATTATTATAAGCAAAGTAGTAATTGTTGCTACGGATATTGAATTTATAATTAATCTTATAAACTCATAATCAAGTACACTGGTAAATGACATAATACTCCATCTTATTAATTGAAGTGTTGGTATTATAAATCCTAAAGATAATATTAACAAACTATATAGAAAAACTATCCACTTACTAATTCCCTTTATTTTATATCTTTTTATGGGTCTTATTTTAGAATTACTGAAACTATATTTTTTTCTTCCTCTTAGAATTTTTTCTAATATAAGTACAAAAAATACAATTGTTAATAATACTGAAGATAATCGAATAGCTGAATCAATATCACCAAAAGAAAACCACGACTTAAATATTGCAGTGCTAAATACCGGTATTCCAAAATATTTTACAACTCCATAATCATTTAATACTTCTAAAACAACTAAACTAACTCCTCCTATTATAGCTGGTCTAGATATAGGTAATAGTATTTTAATAAATATCTGAAAAGGATTATTACCTAAGACCCTACCATTTTCAATCAAACTTGAAGATTGTTTTTCTAAAAATGATTTAGTTATAAGATATATATAAGGATACAATAGTATTGAAAATATAAACACGGCTCCAGGGATATTCATGATATCAAAATAACCTTGATTTATAGTTAATCCTAACCTTTCTCTTAAAAAAATTTGAATTATACCAGTATAATCTAAAATACCACTATAGGTATAAGCTCCTATATATGGCGGTATTGCCATTGGTAATACTAAAGCCCATTTGAAGATTCTTCTTAAAGGAAATTCAAATACAGTTATAATCCATCCTAAACTTGTACCTATAATTAAGCTAATGACCCCAGTAAAAAGTATAAGTAACCCTGTATTAATCAAATAATCTTTTAATAAATATTCTCTTATATGTGTCCAATTATCATTGGGTTTATTAAAAAGATTTTGTATAATATTTAAATTCGTGATAATTATAACTAAGATTATTAACGTACTTAGTATCGACCAAAGATTTACGTTTTTTCTTATTTTCCCCATGCTTATCATATGAACACTTCCTATAATAGGTTAATAGTTATTATTAAATTATTTCCATCCTACTCTGTCAAATATTTTCACCGCGTCAGTATTATGCTCACCTAAAGTTGATAAGTTTATATCTTGAGTATTAAAATCTCCCCAAGATTGTAATAGTTCTGAAGGATTTACATTATCATTTACAGGATACTCGTAGTTTGCTTCTGCAAATTGTTCTTGAGCTTTTTCACTAGATAAGAATTCTATTAGTTTTATCCCTTGCTCTGGATTCTTAGCATTTTTTGTTACCCCTGCTCCACTTACATTTATATGAGTACCATCTGTATTTTGGTTTGGGAAAAACACACCGACTTCATTTGCTACTTCTACTTCTTGAGGATCTGATGAGTTTAACATCTTACCCATATAATAAGTATTCATTATAGCTAAATCTCCTTCTCCAGCAACTACTGCCTTTGCTTGATCCCTATCATTTCCTTGGGGATTCCTAGCCATATTATTAACTATTCCTTTTGCCCATTTTTCTGCTTCTTCTTCTCCGTATAATTCAATGAAAGAAGATAATAATGACTGATTATATATATTTGATGATGACCTTACTAAAACCTTACCATTCCATTTCTCTGATGTTAAATCTTGATAAGTGGATAGTTCATCTGGATTCACCCTATCTTTTGAATAAACTATCACTCTACCTCTTACTGTTAATCCGTACCAAGTACTGTCTACATCTTTAAGATTATCAGGTACATTCTTTGATAGAGTTTCACTTTCTACTGATTGTAAAAGCTCTTTTTGCTTTGCTCTATCTAGCCTTCCTGCATCAGCAGTTATTAAAACATCTGCTTCTGTAGACTCTCCTTCTCTTGAGAGTCTTTCTATTAATTCATCAGAATCCGCTTTTACTATATTTACTTTTATTCCAGTTTCTTCAGTAAAAGTCTTGTATAGTTCTTCATCTGTATCATAATGTCTATCCGTGTAAACGTTAACAACTTCTTTGTTTCCTTGAGGTGTATCTAATTCACTATTTCCTTCCTCATTTGTACATCCTACAGCTATAGATGCTATTAAGATAATACTTATAAAAATTAATGCTAATTTTTTCATAATACCCTCCTAAGTGTTTATATGTTTTTTTGAAAAATGATATCTGTTGATAATTATTATCATTTAACTACTTAATATAATAGTACATATTTATTTAGACTGTCAAGGGGCAACAAAAAGAGTAGAGAAAACTATAGTTTTCTCTACTCTTTCTGTTCAAATATTCCATATATGAGTTCTTTGGCTCTTATTAAATCATCTTTATGTATATATAAGTCTACTCCATAAGGATTAAAACCAGTTATTATCTTTGTAAACTCTCCACTTCCCTTTTGTTTTTTTATATATGATATATCATTATCTTTTAATATATCTTGTAAAGTATTTATCTCATATCCATCAGAAAAATTACCTAAAAATACTAATTCCTTATAAAAGTTCATAATTGCCCTCCTTCTATAGAATATAATTTCTTATTATTATTATATTCGTGGGACAAAATATTGCTATATTATATTTCTTCTACTTTATAAGTATTTAAAATATTTTCTAAATTACATGAGTACGTATCTAATTTATCACTTAAATCTTTAACATTTTCTGTTACTGCAAATTGCTCTTGAGCTTTAAATGATGTATCTTTTGCTAAGCTTGAAGTTTGAATAGCTGTAACATCTATATTTTGTATGGTTTTTATTATATTATCTTTTTGCTTGTTTACACAATTTATGTCTTCTAATATTTTTGATACTTTTTCCATCATCGTATTTATTGATTTATATACTTTTTCAAAGGAATATTTAGTGTTATAAACTGCTTGCTTTTCTTCCTCTACTATTTTTTCACTTTCCTTAACAATATTCATAACATTATTTGATTTATTTTGTACTAAGTTGATTCTATCTTTAATATCATTAGCTTGTACTGCTACTTGATCTGATAATATTCTAATTTCATCAGCTACCACAGAGAAACCTCTTCCCGTATCTCCTGCTCTTGCAGCCTCAATTGTAGCATTTAAAGATAAAAGATTGGTTTGTTTGGAAATGTCTGTAATGCTTGATACTATATCTTGAATATGTAATATAGATTCATTAAGATTTTTAATATCATTTTGAATTTTTTTATATATAATATTATTCTCTTCTGATTTTTGTTTTAAATTATCTATTTCACTTAATCCATTATTTACTACTTTATCAACTTTAAAAGATGTTTTTATAATATCTTGAGCATCTTCATTTATAGATCTCATTATACCTGCTAAACTATTAACCTCCATAATACCATATTTAACATCTGTTGTTTGTCCATCAGCTCCAATTGCTATTTCTTCTATCCTCTCAGAAACATGCTTATTATATAAGTATGCGCTATTAGAAATATCATTTAAATTACCTGAAGCTTCTTTCACTTCCTTTGTCATAAGTCCTGCTCTAATTAGTAAATTTGTTAAATTATCTGTCATCCCATTAAAACTATTGTTTAACAATTCAATTTCAGAACTAGTATGGTAATCTGCTTTTTTACCTAATTTCCCTTCAGATATTTTTTCCATCAAAAATGCCATATTCTTGATAGGTTTTGAAATTATATTAGAATATAGAATCCCTAATAAAGTAATCAAAATTAATAATATAGCTACATTAATCATAATAAAGTTTCTTGTATTGACTGTCTCTTTCATGTACTCTTTCTCAGTTATAGTAGCTACGGGATACCAATCTATGCCATACTTTGTCATATTCTTATATGCAGCTATCATTTTATTTTTCTCATCTTTATAATAAATCAATTCAGCTTTAATATCTTGCTCATTAGCTACTATTTTCCCCATTATTTTATTGTTATCATTAGATAGTATTTTTTCTTTGTTTTTATGATAAATAACAACACCATCATTATTCAATATATATAAATAACCTGTATCTCCAATATTTATATCATCAAAATCTAAAGTGAATTTCTCTAAATTAAACATAATAACCATATATCCCAATCTATCAGACAAACTATCAATAGGCTTTGCAACAGGTAAAACAACTTTATCTGTTGCTTCTGATATAGTAGGTTCACCTATAATTATACTTTTATTTTTATCTTCGATTTTATTGAAATAATCTGTACTAGATATATTTAATCCCTTATATATTTCCTTGTATCTAGATCCATCAGCTATAACATTTCCATCTAACCCTGTTACAAATATCGTTTCATATAGACCATCCGAGTTATTAATTGTATTCTTAAGTGCTATAGAAACATTGTTTAAGCTTATTGCATCATCTATACTATTGTCATTAAATACATCTTGCATTAATACTATCATATCTGATTGAGCTATTAGGCTTCCAAAAATATTATCAGTACTTCCCATAACTTTTTCAATGTTACTTTTAACATTTTCAGCCTGAGAATTAAGAAGTTCATTATGTGCTTCTTCCATTTCTTTCTGGAATTTGTTATAGGATACAAATCCTAACAAACTAACTGGAATAATTGATATTATTAAAAATATTATTATCAATTGAATCCTAAGTGGAAGTTTACTCATTATTTTAATTTTAGACATGTATTCTTTTACTTTAGATAGTACTTTTCTCCCCTTATCCATATATGTTCTCCCCCTTTTTTGAAGTCTTTTTTATAAGACTCAAGTACTATATTAAATAAAGATAGTTAATTATAAATTATACTATCGTTAATTGTATGTTAATTTAATAAATCCACAAGGAAAATTCCTTGTGGATTTATATTAATTATTTATTTTTTATTAAATCCTTAACTACCTCTGATGCTATTATTAGCCCCGCTACTGAAGGTACAAATGAAACACTTCCTGGAGTTTTTCTTTTATTTATTTGATATTTTGAGTCTGGTTTTTCAGGTGAAGCATTCATTTCTTGAGGTATGAGGGGCGTTTCTTTTGAGTATACTACTTTAAGTTTATTGACTTCTCTTTTTTCAATTCTCTTCTCATGCCTCTAGCTAAGGGACACATTGATGTCTTATATATATCAGGACTTCTAACATAGTGGGGTTTAATTTATTTCCAGTTCCCATAGAACTAATTATTTTTATTCTTTTTTTATCACATCTTTCTATTAAATTAAGTTTTGAACTTACCATATCGATAGCATCTACTACATAGTCATATTCTGCTTTTATGAGAAATTCTGCCGTTTCTTCATTATATAATTCTTGAAAAAATATAACCTCCACTTCAGGGTTTATATCTTTTATTCTTTTCATCATTTCTTTTACTTTGGAGTTACCAATGGATAAATGATTAACATGAATTTGTCTATTTATATTCGTAATATCTATATCATCGTGATCTACTAAAATAAATTTTCCAACCCCACTTCTTGATAGACCTTCTACTACAAATCTTATATGAAGTATTTTATAAACTATACATATATTATTACAATATCCACTATATTATCTTTAAAAAATAATAGAGCCTACTTTTTAGGCTCTATCTAATACAATACTAGTTATATAGGTATGATTCTTAATATCTAAGTAAGGTCCTCTGGTTATTTCATAATATATATGTTTCATATCTAAGGCTTTTTTGAAATGACTTAAAGCTATTCCTGCATCTATTATGTTCATTTTCTTTAGAAATAATCCCTTGAATGAAAATGGTTTTCCTTCAATATACATATCAATGACGTCTTCTTTTTTATAAAATCTCCAAGGCTGACTATTCACTGCTGAAGGGGATACTCTTACTAAATCTAGTATTTGTTCCCAACTTTCATCAAAATCCCCTTTAAATATTTCTTCCTTATCTAACCTTTTATGTGTCTTTATTTCTTCATCTGGATATCCTAGGGATACAACAATCATTGGTATATGACCTTCCTTAACTTGTAGCTTGTTATAGATATCTTCCCCTTTTATTGCACTACCGATCCAACAGGTTCCAAGTCCTAATTTTGTTAGCTCTATTATGATATTTTCTAATATAAATCCAATATTCTCTAAATAGCCATCTTTCTCTTCTGATGTAGCTAATAAATAGTAAGGGGCCTTAATTTTACCATAATTCCCCACTATTCCTTTGAAAACTTCAGATACTTCTCCTCCTCCTTCAACCAAATGTATTTTAGTATCAATGGTTGAATAAAGACTCTCATAATTTTCAATTATGTCCTTTATGCTTTCTATCTTATCCTTTAAATTATCATCCCTATATTTCCTTATAGAATGACGTTTATATATGGCTTCCGAATCTTTCATATATTCCTCCTAAATAGTTATATAATAATATTATTATATAACTATTTAAAAAATCCTTCAAAATAAATAAAAAAGTCTTAAATATTTAAGACTTTTTATCCATAACCTATATAATTTTCTTTAAATTCTTTGTATCTATCATAACTAAATAATGCATCCTCTTTTGTATTATCAAATATAATTCTATAACTTTTTTCTCCCCAGGGCGAAATCTTCTTAATATAATCTACATTTATAATATAACTTCTATGACTTCTATAAAACATCTCACTATCTAATTTATTATATATAGAAGATAAAGTTCCATTAGTTTCGATTTTCTGATCTTTTGTATGTATAAGAATTTTTCTATTAAATTTCTCAATAAATATAATTTTGTCAAAGTCTATGAAGTTTAGGCCACTTTTCATTCTATAGGCTAATCTCTTCAATTTAAATCCTCCTATCATTATATTTATTAATAAAATAATATCATACTTCTAATTACTTGTAAATAATTTTACTATACTATTTTATATTTACTTTTATTACAAAATAATACACAAATAAAAGCCACAAACTCAAGAATATAACGGGCAATTTAAGTGAAAAAATAAACAATTATAAATAACAGGAAATATTAATTAATTTTTTCGACAGGGTTTGATATATACAAAGAAATAATTATATATTTTAATACATTTAAGAAAAACAGACATGATTTTAGTGTTTTCGGTAATATAATCTTACCTTCTATACTCATTGAATAGGATAGAAAAATATTTTGTAGAATACTTTACTAACATAATAAAAAGACAAATCATGAAAAATCTAAAGAGAGGGGTGTTTCCATTGTACAGGTTTGAAAATAAACATAAGTTAGTTAAAAAATATCTAATAAACTGTATAAGGAGGATTTAAAATGAAAAAAGCTAAAAGTATTATTTCATTACTAATCTCTATCATAATGGTGGTTTCTTTAGTATCAATAGGTTTTGCTGATAATGATAAGGACAAGGTAGCCAAAGGAAAGGTTAAAACAAATCCCATAGAGAAAATACAGGATAAAGATAAAGATAAAATATTTGATAATTTAAATGAAAAACTTTCTAAAAAAAATGTTAAAGATGAACTATCAGTAATAATAGTATTTAAAGAAATGCTAGACAAAAAGGAAATTGGGAAAATAGAAGATACGATAGGTAAATTTAAAATCAAACATAAGTTTAAGACTATACCTAGTATAGCTGCTTCTTTAACAAAGTCACAGATAACTCAATTATCTTCAATGGAAATTGTAGAACATATCGAATATGATATGGAAGTAAAAGCATCTAATGATACGGCAAGAGAATGGTTTGGAGCTACTAAATCATCCCTTGATTTCGGAGTAAATGGTGACAGAGACGGTAACCTAAACAGCTATTCTAAGAATGACGTGGTTGTAGCTGTAATAGATACTGGTATAGATGCTAATCACATAGATCTTGATAATGGTAAAGTTATAGCATGGAAAGACTATGTAAAAGGCAATTCAACGCCTTATGATGATAACGGACATGGAACCCATGTATCTGGTATTATTGCTGGTGAGGGTGATGGAAACTCTAATTATAAAGGTGTAGCTGAAGGTGCTGCATTAATAGGTCTTAAAGTTCTAGATAGAAGAGGTAGTGGTGATATGAGCGATAGCACCGCCGCACTAGACTGGTGTATAGCAAATAAAGATACCTATGGTATAGATGTAGTAAATATGAGCCTAGGTACAAGTGGCAGTTCAGATGGTACTGATGCAACTTCACTTGCTGTAAATAGAGCAGTAGATGCAGGTATAGTTGTAGTAATAGCGGCTGGTAATTCTGGTCCAGCTAAATATACTATAGGTTCTCCTGGAGCTGCTGAAGATGCAATTACAGTGGGAGCTATGGCAGATATCGGTGAAGGTGGATTCAACTTAACTGATTTTTCAAGCAGAGGTCCAACAGCTGATGGAAGAATTAAGCCTGATATATCTGCTCCTGGATATAATATTATGGCTGCCAAAGCTAATTCTTCAAGTTCATACGTATCTTATAGTGGTACTAGTATGGCAACTCCATTTACAGCAGGTACTGTAGCTTTAATGCTTGATGCAAACCCTAGTCTAAATCCTACACAAATTAAAAACATCTTAATGTCTACATCAATAGATATGGGACCTAATGGCAAAGATATAGAGTATGGTATGGGAAGATTAGATGTTTTTGAAGCTGTTAAATCTGCTGGAGGATATAGTGGAACTAATATTTCTGTACCGGATGTATTGTATGGATCCGATAAAATTGATTCTAGCAATGGATCAGATGTATGGAGATTTAATGTAGATGACACAACATATCCTATATCAATTACATTGGTAATGCCAAATTGGACAAGCAGTTGGTACAGTTCAACTCCTGATTTTGATATTTACTTATATGATTCTAATGGTAATGAAGTAGCTAACTCTTTAACAGCTACAAGACAAGAGAATATTACTTTTACACCAACTAGTACTGGTAGTTATACTTTAGAAGTATACTCTTATTCAGGAACTGGTAGTTACTTCTTTGATATTAGTACAGATGGAAGTAGTTTGACTCTTCTTCAAAATCAATAATAATGAAACGCCTGTGGTTTAATCCACAGGCATTTCATTTTACAATGTTAATAAATTCTTTATCATCTAAATATTTTCTAAAGTCTTTATCCTTTCTAGCTATACTTCTAAAATCATCTAAAATAGTTATGGCTTTTCTTAAGTCAAAAAAAGCTCTATTTTTATCATCTAACTTAGCATAGCTGCAAGCTCTGTTATAGTATAGAAATCCTGCAGTTGGATTGTTTTTTATTCCTTCAGTCAATATTTCTATCGCTCTATAAAGATCCCCTTTTTCTATAAAAATCACTGATTTATTTAAGTAAGTGTAAGGATATTCTTTGTATAAATCTAATGACTTATCATAATACTTAATTGCATCATTTTCATTGCCTAACCTTTTTTCTACTACTCCCATATTATAAAAAGATCGATAATATTTGGGGTTAATCTTTATACTTTTCAACAAATATTCTTTAGACTTACTATATTCCCCTATTTCTTCATAAATAGAGCCTAAATTATTATGAGCCATATAATCTTCAGTATTTAACTTAATAGTCTTTTCATAGTATTCTATTCCTTTTTCTTTGTCTCCTAACTCATCATAGATATTTGCTAAATAAAAATAAGCTCTATCATATTTTTCATCTATAGAAATTGTCTTTTCATATAATGACTTTGACTTTTCTTTTTTCCCTAAATCATCATATATAATTGCTTGCCCATAGTAAGCCCCTGCTTCTCTATCATTAATATCTATTATATCTTGATAAGTACTTAATGCTCTTTCTTTATAACCTAACTTATCAGCTATAAGAGCTACTTCATATAGTATTTCTATCTCTTTATTTATATCTTCATTAAACTCTATAGCTTTTTCTAAAAAATTTAAAGCTTTTTCTTCTTCATTTTGTTCATGGAATTTCCTTGCTAATACTATATAATTATCCCTCTTATCGTTTGGTTGTATATTTGGCATAAATTCACCTCTTTTAAGTCCTTTATCTTATAATATCCAATATTTAATTATATTACAAAAGGAAAAACCTATAAAGATTAATCTTTATAGGTCTATTTTACGCTCTAATATATATCCTGTTGTAAATAGGAACAAAATGAATAGTATTATATTTAAAGCTATAGATGGAATGTTAATACTAAAAGGTTCATTAGTAGCATTCATAGCAATATCATTCATCATTATACTTCTCTCACTAAATCTACCAATATCAAATTGTACACCAAAAGGTAAAACTCTTTCTATAAGAACATTAAGATAACTAATACCAGTATTTAATAAAAGAAAAAGTATAAACGCAATTAATTTACCAACCTTTTTAATACCTAGAGCTGCTTTACTTATTGCAATAGAGAAGTAAACAGTCATTATAAAAAGTATTAACTGAAATATACTTAAGATTACAAGTAGAATCATCTCTGGACTCTTTATGATCTCCTTGCCATAGCTTAACATTGTAGTAAACACTGGTTGCTCTAAGATCTGAGAATATTTATTCAATATAAAATATATAAAAATAAATTGTATTATACTATATATCCCATACCATAATAATGTAACTAAAAGTTTTGATAAAACTATTTTGTCCCCGGAAATAGGAAGAGTCAATGTAAGGTATCCTCTGTCTTCATATACTTCTTTACTAAAGGAGTTAACAAAATGTATTAGAATGGCTATATTTCCCCCCATAAGACTTATTACTGATAGAATTATAGTTCTTGGAACATTATTTATATCTGCTGTGGTTAACACAAAAGTACTTAATAAAATCATTGTTATAAATATTATACCAATATATCTTATACTTCCTTTAATTTCGTATTTCATAAAGTTTAACATTATTTGAACACCTCCCTATATATTTCATCTACAGACATAGCTCTTTCTACTCTTAGTTCTTCCACATCTCCAGTCAATACTATTTCTCCATATTTCAAAAATGCTACTTCATTAAATACTCTTTCTAAGTCTTTTACTAAATGAGTAGTTATAATCATTGAGCTATCTTCATTGTAATTGTTAATTATAGCATCTAATATTTTCTCCCTAGCTACAGGATCTACTCCTGCTATTGGCTCATCAAGAATATATAGCTTAGCTCTTCTAGATAAGACCAAAGTCAGGTGTAATTTTTCTATCATACCCTTTGAAAGCTTTGATACTTTTATATTTTCTTCCAGTTCCATGAATTTTAATAATTCTTTGGCTCTCATCATATCAAAGTCTTCATAAAAGTCATTAAAGAAATTTATTGCATCCTTTACTTTCATCCACTTATACAAAAAGTTTCTATCTGGTAGATAAGATACAATTGCCTTTGTCCCTGTTCCTGGTTTTTTTCCATCTATATAAACTTCACCAGAAGATTGAGTCAAAATTCCCATTAATATTTTAATCATTGTTGTTTTACCACTACCATTAGGTCCTAGCAAACCTAATATCTTACCTTTTTCAATATTTAAATTCACATCTTTTAGAGCAATTTTATTCATATAACTCTTACTTAAACCTTTCATTTCAACAATCTTACTCATCATGATCCCTCCCTTTTAATTCCTCTGAGATAATACTTACTATTTCTTCTTTATTAAATCCTAATTCTTTCATATTTGATATAAAAGAATTAATTATTTCCTTTGATAATTCTCTTTTTAATCTAATTAACATATTGTTATCTTCTGTAACAAATGTACCCTTACCTCTTTTCGTAAATGTTATTTCTTCTCTTTCTAGTTCTTGATATGCTCTTTGTACAGTGTTGGGGTTTACCTTAAGTTTTTCTGACATTTCCCGGACAGACATAAGTTTTTCCCCGGCATTAATTTCTTCTTTGACTAGATTTCCTTTAATATAATCAATTATTTGTACATATATTGGTATATTATTATCAAAGTCCATTTAATCACCTCCTATAGTGATTTACTGTATTAATTTAATAGTACACTAATTTTATAAGACTGTCAATAAGTTATTTTAAAAAAATATTATCTATATTTAGTTGTAACTAAAATAACCCCATCTAAATATAATAATAGTAGCTCATAATTGAGAGGAGGCTTTTTATGTCTGGTAGACGTGGTATAGGAGGATTATTTGATGGTTGCAATAGCGAGTTATTATTCTTTTTCTTGCTATTAGTTGTTTTATTCATGCCTTATGGCTATGGTAAATATTAGTAAGTACTAGAGAAATTAAAAAGAAGGTCAATGGGGTATACTCCATTGACCTTCTTTTAACGTATTTTACAATTTTCAAATAAATTTTCTATTTCTAATTTTATTTCTTTTAATCTGATCATCTCATAGGGGTAGAATTTATTTTTACCATCTAGTACTGTATCTCTATCTCTAAAGTTTTGTAAAATATATCTCTTACTTCCTCTCAAATAATCTGCAATTTCCAAGACATCATTTTTATCTATTAATTCTTTACAAATTGTTGTTCTGAATTCATAGTCTATATCAGAGTTTTTTATTATGCGAATACTTTCTTTTATTTTATTAATATCAACTAATGCATTAGTGACATCTCCATATCTCTTAAATGAGGTTTTTATATCCATTGCTATATAATCCACTAGATTATTATCTAATAGTTTTTCAATAATCTTAGGATTAGTGCCATTAGTATCTAGTTTAATAGAAAATCCCTGTTTTTTTATTTCCTTAATTAAAGCATATAGCTCATTATATAGTGTAGGTTCTCCTCCAGTTATAGTTACTGCATCAATGAACTTTTTTCTTTTATTTAAAAAACTCATTATTAATCCTTGATCTAAAGGATTTTTATTATTGTTTATTATATGTGAATTGTGACAATAAGGACACCTAAAATTACAACCTTTAATAAATAATATAGTTGATATCTTACCTGGATAATCAATGAAAGAACTCTTCTCAATTTCACAGATTTCCATTTTCATACTATATAACCTTCTCTTCTTTTAGGCTATGACCAGCATCAAATTCTAATCTGTCATTATACTCTTGTTTTTTTCCTTTATTCCATGACTGAACTGGTCGATGAAACCCTACTACTCTAGTCCATACTTCTGTATCCTTGCCACACTCTGGACATTTAAATTGCTCTCCTTTAATATATCCATGTTCCTCACATATACTATAGGTAGGAGTAATAGTAAGATAAGGTATTTTACTATTTGCAAAACCTTTTTTTAGTAATTGTTTAACCGTCTCAACGCTATCTATCTCTTCTCCTATAAATCCATGGAGTACTGTTCCTCCAGTATATCTAGTTTGTAATTCTTCTTGAAGCTCTAAAGCTTCAAATATATCCTTTGTATGACCCACTGGTAATTGTGTAGAGTTTGTATAATAGGGTTCTTTTTCTCCCTGAGTTATTATGTTTGGATACATTCTTTTATCCATTCTAGCAAATCTATAGGCTGCTCCTTCTGCTGGTGAAGCCTCTAGATTCCATAGGCTGCCTGTTTCCTCTTGGAATATTTGCATTACTCTATTCATAAAATCCATTATTTCAATAGCAAATTCTAAACCTTCTTCTGATGTGATATCTTCTCCTAAAAGGTTTATACAGGCTTCATTCATTCCGTTCAATCCTATAGTACTAAAATGATTCTTAAAGTATTCTCCTTCACTATCTTTAATGCCTTGAAGGTAGAATTTAGAGTAAGGATATAATCCCACTTCCATATACTTTTCAAGAACTATCCTTTTTGCTTCACAGATCTCCTTTGATGTTTCCATTAATTCTCTAACTCTTTTCTTAAACTCTTCTTTTGTCTTTGATATATATCCTATTCTTGCCATATTAAGGGTTACTACATTTATAGATCCAGTCATTGGATTAGCTCCAAATAGTCCTCCTCCTCTTTTCCTTAGCTCCCTATTATCTAACCTAAGGCGACAACACATGCTTCTAACATCCTCTGGATTCATATCACTGTTTACAAAGTTTGCAAAATAAGGAGTACCAAATTTTCTTGTCATCTCCATTATGCTATTAGACACTTCTGAGTTCCAAGGAAAATCATTAGTTATATTTATAGTAGGAATTGGGAAACTAAAGCTTCTCCCTGCTCCATCTCCCTCCATCATAACTTCACAGTAAGCTTTATTAAACATATCCATTTCCTTCTGAAATTCTCCATAAGTTTTATCCATTGATTTTCCACCAATAATTACTGGAGTATTTTTCAGCATAGGGTGTGGTGTTATATCTAATGTAATATTAGTAAAAGGAGTTTGAAATCCAACTCTAGTTGGTACGTTTAGATTGAATATAAAACCTTTCATAAGTTTTTTTACTTCATCATATGATAAGTTATCATAGTGTATAAAAGGTGCTGCATATGTATCTAAAGAACTCATAGCTTGAGCTCCCGCTGCTTCCCCTTGTAATGTATATAACCAATTCACTATTTGACCTAATAATGCTTGTAAATGTTTAGGTGCTCGAGACTCTATTTTTTCCTTTGCTCCCCTAAACCCTTTTCTTAATAAAGCTTCCAAATCCCATCCGCAGCAATATGGGGCCAACAACCCTAAATCATGGATATGTAAATCTCCATTTATATGGGAATCTCTTATTTTTTTAGTATAAATCTTATTTAACCAATATTTTTTTGTAATGGACTCTACTATGTGATTATTAAGTCCCTGAAGGCTAAATCCCATATTAGCATTCTCATTTATTCTCCAATCCTCAAATGAAACATACTCATCGATCATTTTCTCTGCATCCATGAAGAGATTTTTAACCTCTCGTAATTCTTCATGCTTATTTCTATATAATATGTAAGCCTTTGCAGTTTTTGCATGGCCTTCTTCAATAAGGACCTTTTCTACAATATCTTGTATATCCTCAACATTAGGTATTCCTACCCCATAGGCTTCATTTAATATTTTCTCCACCATGTTAGAAAGTCTTCTAGTCTCATCCCTATCTTTACCACCCATAGATTTTGCAGCTTTAAATATCGCTTCTTCAATTTTAACTAAATCAAAATCAACTATGTCACCGTTTCTCTTCTGAACTCTTGAAATCAAGCCATTACCCCCTCATATTGTGGTCCTTCATCTATATATTCATATATATTGTATATTATACCTAATCCATTGTAAAGTTATTCTCTTCCAATAAATACAGTTTTTATAGCTAAAAATATCGAATTTTATCAAATTGGTACAAGGGTACTAAATTTATATTTTAAATAAATTTAAAAATATGATGCTAATCACAATTAAAAATCCTTTATATTGGTATAATTATAATAAGATAATAAATTGGGAGGGAATATTTATGAATTCAATTGACGTTTTAGTTAATGAGCATAATAATATAAAAAGGGTGTTAAAAATTGTTAGATGCATATGTGTAGACATGGTTGAAGGTAAAGAAGTAGACATAGAAGATTTTTATAGCATTATTGATTTTATCAGAAATTATGCTGATAAATATCATCATGGTAAGGAAGAGGATATGTTATTTGAATATATGTCAGAAGAATTATCATCAGATATTGGTGAGGGTCCCATAAGAGGAATGTTTATAGAACATGATTATGGCAGAAATTATGTAATGAATTTAGAAATAGCTGTAAAAGCCTATGAAAAAGGTAGTAACGAAGCTAAAGTAGACATCATTGCTAATGCTATAGGTTATGCTAATCTATTAAATAACCATATTCATAAAGAGGATAATGTTATTTATAAATATGCATCAAGACATTTATCAAAGGAAACTATAGAACGCCTCAATTCAGAATTTGAAGTTTTTGAAAATGAAGATAAGAATCTTGATAAGAAGAAAAAATATCTAGATTTAATTGAAAAGTTAGATCAAAAATATGGATGCTAAGGGATAATCCCTTAGCATCCATTAATTTTTTCTTTTCTTTTAATTATAATCATCACATAAGTATTTATAATTACTAAGATACTTCCTAACACTCCTAATAATTTAAATGCTAATTTAAGGGAATATACATCTCCTATTCTACCTATTATAGGAAAAATAGTGATCATAAATAAGCTAAATATCATACTAGTTACTGATAAAATCGTAGCTCTACTTTCACTAGGTATAAGCTTATTTATATAATCATTTGTAGCAATGTATATAATACTCTCAACAATAACTAATATAATATAATAGATAAAATAATATTTAGTTAGAGCTATTCCCCATATAGACACTATGGCTATGATAGGCATAATTAATAATATACCTCTTTCTTTTATTTTACTTTCTAATAAATATGTTTTTGATCCTATAATTGCAGCAAATAGAGATGAAATAGCAAACAAAATTCCAATATGAAATTCAGTATATCCATTTCCCTTCAAATAATTTTGAAGATAATAAAACATGCTGGTAGCAAAGGCACCTATTAGTTGAACAAATATAATCAAGAATCCTATTTTTTTATTTCCTTTAATTATTTTGGTACTCTCTACAATTTGATTTTTCATTGATGAAAAAATATTTAATTTTTTATTAAAGCTATACTCTATATTAGGTTCAGTAAAGAAAAATGATTGTATAATTGTAATCATCGTTATAACAGCTGTTATTATAAATGCTATTTTATAACTTCTCGTTGCTATGTATCCTCCAGCTATGAAAGCTATAAAACTTCCCATTTGAAAAAACAACTCTTTATTTCCACTTATTTTCATATATTTATTTTCGTTATTTAATTCCTTCAATGAGTCATATATAAGGGCATCTCCCGCTCCTGATTCAAGGTTATATGATAATGCTATAAACACAAAAGATAATGCATATAAGTAGAAACTATTAGAAAACAGTAAGATTAATACACCAATCAATGCTGCTACCCTTCCTAATAATCTACTTACTTTTCTACTATAAATATCTGCTATAACTCCTGTTGGTACCTCCATAAAAAAAGAAGTTACATGAAATATTCCCTCTAATATTCCTAATTGAAATAAACTCATACCCTGGGTTGCTAAATATATCATCCATATCCCTTGAGTTAAATCAAGTCGAGCTAAAAATGTAAAGATGTAGTTATTTTTTATATTGTTTAATAATTTATTATTATATTCCATAATTATCCTCCTAGATATTTTAGACACAAAAAAAGACTAAGTAGAATACTTAGACTTAATATCTAAAATTTATTTTCTACATTGATTAGTTTACATAACATTTAATTTTAGACAGACTTCCCCTATTTAACTCAAAATTAAATGTTTCAATCCAAGCTATTGTAAGAATTTTACTTAAGCTTAAACTAATCAATAGCATATACTACACCTCCATCCTCTATTATATAATTAATAGAATATTTAAACAATAGAAAATTATTAAAATCAATAAAAAAAGACCCTAGGGTCTTAAAGAATTATAAAATATGGATGTATCATATAACTAGTTATACTTCCTAAAAATATCCCTACTGCAACATCTGATGGATGATGTACACCAAGATATATTCTAGATATCCCAACTAACATTGCTAGGGCTGTTATACTAACCATAAATGTAGGTATGTTCATTCCAACCACTATTGCTATAGAAAAGGTTCCAGTTGTATGTCCAGAGGGGAATGAATAATCTTTTAAAACTATATTAAAATTATTTATATCATCAAATATATCATAAGGTCTTAATCTACTTGTTTTTCGTTTAATTAATTGAACAAAAATAGTACTTATAGTTAAAGAAAGAAGTATCTCATATCCTAATATCCTATTACTTCCTTTTCCTAATATAATCAATATCAAAGGTATAGATGCTGATACAGAAACTCCTCCTAGCATAGTTATATATGGCATTAAAATATCTAGTAATTTACATTTAAAACTTTTATTTATTAAATAAAATAATTCTTTATCTTTATTAAGAATGAAACTAGCAGTTTTTCCCATGTTGTCCCCCTTTGCAGTATGTCCTTATAATAATTATAAGGTATTATATTGTATAAGTAAATCGATCTGACTGAATATTAAAATAAATTCAACTCACCTTCGATATTATTTTAATATAGTGGAGACAATATTTATTAGGCAAATATTTGCCTAATAAATATCTTATGGAGGTATTTGATGACTCATAAAAAAAGTTCAGGGAAGGAATTCGAAGCTAGAGAAATGGAAAAAATAGAATCGAGTTCTAAAGATTCTACCACTAACAAAGTATATATGAGTGTAACTGGATTCCCTATGTATAATATGACTAGTTTAATGACATCCTCTGCCACTCCATATATGGGTAGAGAATACGCAAGAATGCAGGGTCGGAGAGAAATAAAAAATGAGAAGTCAAATAATGATCTAAAATAAGATAAAAAACAGATGACTCTTAAGAGTCATCTGTTTTGCTATTTTACTAATAATATCCGGGATAATATGGATAGTTATCATATCCAGGATAATAAGGATAATTACCGTAACCTGGATAGTATGGATAGTCACCGTAACCTGGGTAATATGGGTACCTACGTCTACGTCTATTAAATAATGATCCCAATAATGTTAAACCAATCAAGTCTCTAAAAAGTCTACGTCTTCCATAATAAGGTCTTTGTTGAGATGTAACACCTCTACTAAGTACTCTTCTTTCTCTTATATCCTCTTCTATTTCAGGATAATCATTAATCACTTCTTCGTATATTTCATCGATCATTTTATCAATTTCTTCCTCTGCGGGCATCTCATTCATAGGAGAATCATAAGGATAATATCTCATTATGGTATCTTCAACTTTAGGATATATTTTTCTGTATATCTCTGGATAAAGTATATCTTGATTCATCAGAAAGCCTCCTTTACATTTATTATTCAATATTATCCTATGTAAAGGAGGCCATATTGGTGAATCAATTTTATTTATTTATATTTAACCTTACTCTTTTTTCTTTATCAAAGTTTAATTTATCCCCTTCAATAGTAACTTTATTTCCTTTAACAAAACCATGAATTACTATTTTAATATTAGGAATATCATATCCTTCATGTATTACTTCTCCACTAATTGTGAGATATTCATCAACTGGTTCTATCTCGAATTTTATTTCTGTATATTTACCATTTTTATAATCAAATGATAATCCATCATCTAAGTATAAATTATATTTTCCTTTTTCACCATAATAATAATGTATTTCTAATGAATTATCTTCTTCACCAATATAATTAGTTATTTTATCCATAGGTATAATAGAACTAGCTTTAATATATATAGGTAATGTATCAAGCTCAGCTTTCTTAATGATGAATTTACCTCCTTGGATAACTTCTTGTGTCCAATAATCATACCACTTACCCTCAGGCAAATATATCATCCTATGGTTAGTTTTTGGTCTTGTTATAGGACATATCATAATATTCTCTCCAAACATGAATTGATCACTGATATTATAGGTATTCTCATCATTTTGATAGTGATAAAACAACGGTCTTAATACAGGGTCTCCTTTATCACTACTATCTTTCATTAAATTATATAAATAAGTTATAAAATTATATCGTAATTTAATATACTTTTTAGTTATATCTAAAGTTTCATCTCCAAAGCACCAAGGTTCTTGATTTATTGTACCCTTAGCACTATGATTTCTGAATAAAGGAGTAAAAGCACCTAATTGAGTCCATCTAGTTAGTAATTCTCCATTGCTATCATGGGTAAAGCCTCCCACATCTCCTCCTATAAATGAGTATCCACTTAATCCTAAATTCATAAACATTGCCATACTAGATTCTAAATGTTCCCATATACTACTATTATCTCCAGTCCATAAAGCAGCGTACCTTTGAGTACCAGCAAAAGCTGCTCTAGTCAATACAAAAGGTCTTTTATTTGGGCTTATCTTTTTTAATCCCTCATAAGTACCTTGGGCTTCTAACATAGCATATATATTGTGGATTTCCTTATGAGTTCTACTCTGCCCTTTATCATCCATATGAATCGTATTTTCAGGAATAGTCTTTGCTTCTGTACAGAAATTAGCTGGCTCATTCATATCATTCCAAATCCCGTCTACTCCGTAATCTATTAATTCTCTATGGAGTTCTCCCCACCAATTTCTTACTTCTTCCCTTAAATAATCAGGAAAGGCTGAATCTCCTGGCCATACTTCTCCAATATATATTTTTCCATTAGAGTCCTTTACAAAATAATCCTTTTCTACCCCTTCATCATAAACATTATATCCTTCTTCTTTTTTAACACCAGGATCAATAATTACTACAAGCTTATAACCCATTCCTTTTAATATATCATTCATTTCTTTAAATTCTTTAAATTTTTCAGAATCTACCGTAAATACCTTATAATCCTTCATATAATCGATATCCAAATAAAGGATGTCACAAGGAATATTCTCTTCTCTCATTTTCTTTGCTACAGTCATTAACTCATCTCTGTTTTCATAACTCCATCTACATTGTTGGTATCCTAAAAAATCCTTTCGAGGCAATGGCATACTGCCTGTAATATCACTATATCCCCTGACAACTTTAGACAGCTGAGGTCCATATATAAAGAAGTAATCTATTCTTCCATCTTCTGCTCTAAAATCAATAGTATCTTCTACTTTTTTGCCAAAATCAAAGTATGTTCTATATGTATTATCAAAATATATTCCATAAGCAAGATTTTGACTTAACCCTATATAAAATGGAATTGATGTATGATATTCTTTTACAGTACCTGTATGTATTGGACTATTCCCTAAGACGTCCGAATTCCAATTAACAGTATCTGTACCTATTTTATTAATCCATCCATACTTTTCTCCCATGCCATAGAACGCTTTTTCGTCTAATAGTTCTTTACTAACTTGTATATTATTTAAATCTACTTTTTTATCTTTATTAATTAGATTTCCTTCTATGTCATAAATCTCCACAGTAAGAGAGTTTTCGTTTATCTTTATTTGTAAATCTTTAGTCTTTATAGAATGTCCCTTAAGTTCAACATCCATTTTCATAGGCTTTGCTATAACTGCTATCGTGCTATCTGGTAATTTATTCTCTTCAGAATATGAAAACCTAACAATACTATCTGAATAGAACACTACATCTAAAAATACATTATCCTTTTCTACGGTATATCCATATGTTGTTTTTTTAATCAAAATTACTCCTCCTTAAGTTTAGTTAGATAATTTGTATATATTTTAGTATTTCTGGTACTGACCAAGCTAGGGTTGGGGCAAAGCATTCCATTTTTCTAAGAGTATTATACCACAATACATTTATTTCTACAGCTTTTCAATGTCTAACCACATATCAACTTTAAAGTTCATCCATTATAATTGCATCCTTTTTTCTCAAGTTTTAGGTATATTTTAAAGCTGTAGGTTTCCCTACAGCTTAATACTTTTTATTAATTAACACCCCAGAATACTCTAGGTCATCATTATCATAACCTTGAATAGAATTATTTTGAGGTACTTTTATAGACTTAAAACTTCTATACAATTTTACCACTAATTCTCTAAGAGGCTTTATAATATAATCTAAATCATTAGAGTTTTCTATTTTACTTATAAATTTGTTAGTATCTATACTTAATCTTTCATTATATTCTATTCTTATACCTAATTCTACTAAATATTTTCTATAGCTCCTAACTGTTTTTTTTATTATTTCATTATGATCTGTTGTAAATTCGTTGTCTAGAACTTCTAAAGACCTTAGAGCATCATTATATTTATTTATTAATTCCTTCATATTATTAGAAATATGTTCTTTATCCCTTTGAAAATTCTTTATTGCCTTTTCTAATTTCATTTCATTATGATAGAAACTATAATACTCATCTTTTAATCTATCAAGATTATCATAAAACTGATCTGAAGCAATTAAGTGATTGGCATTAGAATTATATGTATTATTCTCTGTCCTATTAGATGGAGAAACCTTATCTATACCACTAGTATTCATTATTTGTCGACTTCTTTCAACGAAACTATTATGAATCCTGTATTTAGTTCTTGAAGTTCTAGATATTGAAGGAGCCATAAAAACACTTCCTCTCACCTTTTTATATTATATACCCATGAGGAGGATCAATATAACAATTTTAAGCTACTTCATCAGGCATATATCCTTTAAATTGAGACTTATACAATTTAGAATACAATCCATCATTTTCTAATAATTCATTATGGTTTCCATTTTCTATTATTCCTTTATCTGTAAGGACTACTATTTGATCTGCATTTTTTATTGTTGATAATCTATGAGCTATAACAATTGTTGTTCTACCTTTTGATAATTCTTCTAGGGCTTTTTGTATTTTAATTTCAGTTTCATTATCTAGGGCTGACGTTGCTTCATCTAAAATAAGTATAGGTGGATTCTTAAGAAAAACTCTTGCTATAGATATTCTCTGTTTTTGACCTCCAGATAATCTTATACCCTTTTCTCCAATATATGTTTTATATCCATCAGGTAATGTTAAAATAAAATCATGGATATTAGCATTTTTTGCAGCTTCCACAACTTCTTTCTCTGTTGCATCAGGTCTACCATAGAGGATATTTTCTTCAATAGTTCCAGTAAATAGGAACACATCCTGTTGTACAAACCCAATATTTTTTCTTAAGGATTTCATAGTTATATCTCTAATATCCATACCATCAATAGTTATATTGCCACTACTAACTTCATAAAATCTTGGTATCAAATGACATAAAGTAGATTTTCCCCCTCCAGAAGGACCTACTAATGCTAAAGTTTTACCATGATCTACTTGCAAATTTATTTCACTTAATACTGTTTCCTCTTCATCATAAGAGAAAGTTACATGGTTAAACTTAATATTTCCTTTAACTTCTTCAAGTCCCTTTGCATTAGGACTATCTTCAATATCCGGTTTAATATTTAATATTTCAATGAATCTTTCAAATCCTGTCATACCAGATTGAAATTGTTGAGTAAATTGAGTAAGTCTTCTAATAGGTTGCATAAATAGATTTACAAATAATAAATATGCTAATAAATCTCCAATGGTTATCAATTTATTAAATAGAAATATTCCTCCTGCTGTTATTACTACTAAGTTAAGTAAATTCGATAGAAAATTCATCCCTGTAAAGAATTCTGCCATTGTCTTGAAGGCAAATTCTCTTGAAACTCTAAACTCTGTATTACCTTCTGCAAATTTATCCATTTCATACTCTTCGTTAGTAAAAGATTTAGAGACCCTTATACCAGATATACTATTTTCTAATTGAGAATTTACATTAGCAATTTTCTTTCTAACCTCTCTAAAAGCATTGGTCATTTTTTTTCTCTTCTTTAATGCAAAAAATAGCATTAATGGAATAAAGGCAAATACTATTAATGTCAAACCTAAGTTTATATTAGCCATTAATATAAAGGAACCTATTAGCATTACTATAGATAAGAATAAATCTTCAGGACCATGATGAGCTAATTCAGATATCTCTCTCAAATCATTTACCATTCTAGACATTATATGTCCTGTTCTATTCTTATCAAAATAACTAAAGGGTAATGTCTGTAAATGAGAAAATAAGTCTCCACGCATATCATATTCCATTCTTGTCCCTACTACATGTCCCCAATAATCTACAATATAATTTAACATAGCTCTAACTACAAATAGACCTAACATTATAGCAGCTATTATATACAATGATCTTAATTCACCATTGGGTATGATTTGATCTGTAATTCTTCTAGTAACCATTGGAAATACTAGATCAATTGCTGCTATTAAAAAAGCACATACCATATCTAATATAAATAACTTTTTATGTGGCCCATAATAGGATGCAAATTTTCTTAACATTATTAACCCCTCCCTGATGCATATCGCTAAATATAATTTTAAATCTTCTGAAGATTAATGTCAATGAGATTATTTCGACTCCCTAATAAATTTCATAAAAATAAGAGATACCTAAAAGGTATCCCTTATTTCATATTTTATATTAATTTGATTTAGCTTTTTTTATCTTTCTTTTAGTCTTAGGATTTATACCATACTTACGTCTTGAGTGATTTGATAGTACATACATCAATCCAAAAAGTATAATTACACCTAATGGTATCAATATCCAAGGAGTTAATTCAAATAAACCAAACAATAGATACATAAGCAGTGCTACTCCTGCAGCAGTTAATGCATAAGGAACTTGAGTAGTTACATGATCTATATGATCAGCACCTGAGAATATAGATGCCAATACTGTTGTATCTGATATAGGTGAACAGTGATCTCCAAATATAGCTCCTGAGAATACTACTCCAGCCATAGCTAAGGAAAGGTATACATCATTTGTTAATGTGTATGCTAATGGTATAGCTATAGGAGTAAGTATTGTCATTGTACCCCATGATGTCCCGGTTGCAAAAGATATTAACATTCCTAATAGGAATATTGTAACAGGAACAAAAACAAATGGTAGAGATTGCGGTAATGAATTAACTATAAATCCAGCTAAGTCCATCTCACCAGTTATACTACCAAGACTCCAAGCCAATACTAATATGGCACAGGCAAGTAACATAAGCTTAAGACCATCTATAAATGTATCCATTGCCTCTGCTAGGTTCATTATCTTTGTAGATATAGCCATTACTATACCGGTAAGAGTCATAGCAAATGCTCCCCATAATAATGCTTTGGCAGGATCTGAAGCTCCTAATATATCCATTAATGAACCACCTTCAGGTCCACCACCAGTAAACCAGAATCCAAACAATGTTACGCCAACAAGTACTATTAAAGGTAAAAAGAAGGTAATTAACATAGGTTTAGTATCTTTAGGCTCTCCAAGCTCATAATTAACATCAAGCATTGGCTTAGCTCCATCTCTTACAATTTTACCTTCTGTTACTGCTCTATGTTCTGCTTTAAGCATAGGTCCAAAATCTCTACCTGTTATAACTAGCATTCCAACAAATAACACTGCAAAAATACAATATAGATTCAATGGAATACTATATAAATATCCTTGGAATGAAGAAATTCCAGTTATACCTGCTGTATCCATTCCGGCTTTAACCATGCCTATTTGAAATGCTATCCAGTCAGATATGAAAAAAGTAGCAACCGGTGCAGCTGTAGAGTCTAATATATAAGATAATCTTTCTGAAGATATTTTCTGTTCCTCAGATATATCTCTAAATACATTTCCAACTATAGCAGCATTCACATAGTCATTAAAAAATACTATTATACCTAGTAACCATGCCCCTACTCCAGCTGCTTTTCTTGATTTAATTCTTTTTCTAGCCCAAGTAGTAAGAGCTTCACTTCCACCTAGACGCCAAATAAATGCAACTCCTGATCCCATTAATAAATTAAATAATAGCAAACTTGCATTCCACTCATCCGTAATAGATCCCACTATTGCTGATAATGAATATGCAGCTCCTGAAAATGGATTCCATCCAGATATTATAAGTCCTCCGGAAAACACACCTAAAAATAGTGATATTAGAACCCTTTTTGTTACAAAAGCCAGTACAATCGCTACCAATGGTGGTATTATCGCTAACCAACCATAGTCCATATAAATTCCTCCTTTTAAATTTATGACATATATTTGCTATGATTTTAAAAAATACTTTATGCCTTTCCATTCCCCCTCTTTTTAAACCTTCCTTAATTAATAAATATTCGCCATAAATCATTAAATTCCTTTAATTATTTTGAATATTTATAATTTTCAAATAAATCAACATAAAAAATGTATTCATATAAATAAAAGCTATTATCCCTGTATCATTAATGAATAGAGCAAACAATGAAGTAAAGTAAATTATTTTTAAATGAATATCTTTATCTCTATGTAATATAATTGAAGAAAAAATGAAATTCAGTACCCATATAATAGACCATGGAAATGTAGTAGCAAAAAAAGCTACTTGCTCTAATTTATTTTTAACAATGTTTATTAACTCATTTATACCAAATTGTTTAATATTTAAACTGAGATTTGATAAATGACTTTTATTTCCCAAGGATCTATCTATGAGTAAATTTATAGATATGGCCAGTATAATTAGGAATATAATTAACCATATATTAACCTTAACATTTTTATAAAATAGGTTCTTTATTAAAATATAACTCATAAAGATAGAAGTAATAAATCCCCCTACATTCGCTCCATATATACCGGTAAATGATAGTATAATTATCAACAGATATATTATTGATATCCCTTTGGAGTACTTATCGAATATTTTTTCTTGTATATTATAAAAAACAATTATAGATGTAGCTAATAATACTCCCATTGCTTCATTATTAATTCCATAGTACCTTCCTCCAGCAAAAATATTATTATATCCAATATATGAGTTATAGAGTAATTCATTCTTAAAGTAAACACCTAATAAAATAAATAAGTTTATAAAGATGGTCATATATATTGGTACTTTTGTATTCTTTCTAGCTTTGATCATAATGAATACTACTATTAAAAAAATCCCGATGAGATATGTGTATATATTTAATATGTTCATAAGAGGTGTTAAAAGGAAACTTGAAAAAAATATAGATAAAATTAAATATCCAATAAAAGTAGAAAGCCTAGTTGTTTTTTTATAGATTATATATATAATAAAAAATAATATCTGAAGAAATATTAAGATACCATGAAATAGATATTTTAATAAATTTATATCAGTTATATTATTTAATTCTTTCTTTATATACTTTAGAGGTTCTTTATGTTCTAATATGTTAATAGAATTTCCGATGTTTTCTTGTTTTATATCGTATAGAGAAAGTATTGTAGGATATATATCTAAATTACTTACAATTCCCTTTCTTTTTGTAGTTTGGCTAAATAGTAATCCTTCATTATTATCTTTATAATAGAGGATAGGGACTACAGTATAATTAAGTTTCTCTTTTTGATTATCTATCGTACTGATAGGTAATATAAATATGCTTTTTTCTGTATTTCTTTTAATAACTTCATTTATAGATTTTGAATTCATATCTTTCAAATTTATTAATAACAAGTTTCCATTATTGGTGAAAAATTCATTTACTAGTTGATTTAGATTTTCTTTATCTTTAGCTTCTATACTCCTCTTATAAGACAAAGGACTTACAACATCTGACAACTTATTTAATCTATCTTCTTCTCCAATCAAGCCTATACTTTTACCCTCTTTTTTTAATATTTCTCCTAATGATTTGATTTCCCGGGGAATTTCTACAGATTTTCTCACTCTTCTGCCCTGTAAAATTATATCTAACCTCTTATACATACTCTCTTCCTTTAAATACTCTTTTACTTTTATATTCATAAGTCCTAAAGCTATATTATTATCTGATTGTACATCTTGAATAGTTTCTATATTTAGCTCGTCCATAAGGATAATTATGACTTTTTCACCATCTGCATAAATATTTTTAGATAAAAATAAGAGTACTAGAGTAAATAATATACTAATGCTTTTTTTCATAATATCACCCATAAATAATTACATGTAATAAAGAAAATATCCCAACTATAATTGAGAATACTCCTAACAAGATATAAGATTCATCAGATATTTGTATTTGAGAATTTATTTTGACTTTATTAATTAATATTACTAATCCACCTATAATTGATAAAATTCCTATCAAAATCATACTAATCACCAGTAATAGTATCTAAATTAGTCAGTATTCTTATTCTAAAAAATAACATAATAAAAAGAGTATCCTAGGATACTCTTAGCTGACTAAATTTTCTTTAACTTTATTCTTCAATACCATTATCTTTTCATTATGGGTATCAACTTTATTTAATATACTCTGTGCCCTAATAATATCATTGTTATTAAAATAACATAATGCCCTATAGTAGGCTATTTCTTCTCTAATATCATTGTTTATTTTACTCTTCTCTAATTCCAATACATTACTTTCTGCTAGATTAAGATGTATTATCGCATTATCTATATCATCTTTTAACAGCATGGTGATTCCTAACATCTTATGAGTTTCAATAACTGAGCTTATTTGATTTAATCTAGAAAAATGGTCTAAAGCATCAAGAAATTGAGTCACTGCGCAATGATATATCTTATTACTTAAAGATAATTTTCCTAAGAGGTATAATCCTCTTCCATAATAGTTTGATAAACCATATTCCTTAGCTATCTGTATTGCAGTAAAAATTTTATGTAGTTTATCTGTAGTAGTTAAATTATAATTTAATTCTACTTCTTCAAATATTAGGTTGCACTCTTCAGTTGCCATATCTGATTCAGTTTTCAATAGATATGAAGCAGTTATATAAATATCTACTTCCTTTTCCTTAGAAATATAATTAATTCTATCAGCTAAATAGGTAGCATTAATAGGATTAATATTTCTTTTATTATTTTCAAACATTGAAATATAATTTTTTGAAAACTTACTCCCCGCTAACTCCTCTTGTTTAATTCCTAGTTGTTTTCTTAAGTTTTTAATTCTCTCCCCTGGACTTAAAATTCTTATGGTTTCCATCGTCCATCCCCCCACTTCGCTTTGTACTTAATAATTTAGCATAATTTTCTGATAATTGTTGTCGTTTCTTGTCGAATGGACTAATAATTTAATATATGTAATATTTAAATTATTAGTTTACTTAATCACAATCCTTCTTATGCCTACAATACTCACATTTAATCTTATTTTTATCATAGTCATCAATTTTCTTATTCATTTCTACAAATTTTATAAATTGCTGTATATCTTTTATATTATTTCTAAGACTCTTGTCAGAAATATCTATTTCTAAAAATTCTCCAGTTTCAAGTAGCATCAGACCAGCTCTTTTCACTTTTAAATTATATATATCTTGAACTACGGTAGTATATAGCTGGATTTGAGCACTATATTCTTTTAATAAATATTCTTTATTATTTGTTTTATTTGTTTTAAAATCAATAATTTCAGCTTCATTATTATTAATATTTATTCTATCTATAACACCTAACGTCTTAGATAATCCTATATTATAGTGAAATTGAACTTCTTTGTATATTTTATCTAAATCATCTTTACTTAATTTAGCATAATTATCTATATAAGGTTTTATTTCTTTTATTATATTTTCTTTAACAGGTAGATTATATTCTTTTAGAGTATTTATTATTAATTCTGTTATCTCATTATTCTCATTATATAATTCACACACCTTATGTATAACTGAACCTTTATCTAAAGGAGATATTGATATATTATTTTCATCTTCTCTAGTTTGGAAGTCAAATTTAATTACCGGTTTTTGTTGATAATAATTATGATAAAAACTACGTTTACATTTCTTATAAGTCATATATTGACTCACACTAAAAGAGTTAAAATATTTCTTTCCATAATATTTATGATCATTAAACTGAGGAAATACTTTACTATTTACTTTCTTAGTTCTTAAATGTTGGTTTTCTATACTCTTCACTCTCACTATATCTTTCTTTTCTATATCAATATTATTGATATATTTAATATTCTCTTCTGGAATATAATTTTCTATCATATTTTTAAAGGAATTTTTATAGTTCTTCCCAGCAATTTGACATCCTAATATTAATTTTTCTTCTGCCCGAGTCATAGCTACATAAAGTATTCTTTTATTTTCCTCAGATTCTTCTTGATTATCTATAGTGGATAATTCAGAGAATATAGGCGATAATTCTTTTGAAGGTTTACCCTTTGAATCAGGGTGCTTTATTCCTATTCCTCTTAGTTTATTAAACAATAAATTAGATTTATTGTTTCTAAACATCTTAGATGTTTCAGGAATTATCACTACTTTAAATTGTAGTCCCTTTGATTTGTGGATAGTCATTATATTCACAGTATCCCCATCGGCTGATTCTACATCTGCTTGAGTTGCATCACTACCATATTTTAATAAATCACCAATATGATTTAGAAACTCCCTTAATCCTAATTTTTCTTTTATCTGAATTTCTTTTGCTAATTGAATAAATTTATATATGTTAGCCATTTTTTGAGTATTACCAAAAAGGAGCATATTTGTTTCTACATAATTAGTTTGATTTACAAGTTCTGTTATAATACTATTTATATCTAATACATTTTTAAGCTTATTAAGCTTGTATATTATATTATAGGCCTTTTCTATCTTTTGCTTTTCTTTATTTTGGACCTCACAATTTACTAAGGCCTCTAATATTTCCTTAGATTTATCTTTAAATATCCAGTACAAAGTTTCATCTGAAATTCCTATCATGGGACTTCTTAAGAATCCAGCAAGAGATACAAAATCATATTTATTATTTATTACTCTTAGTCCATTTAAAATATCTAATACTTCCTGAGTCTCTAATAGTCCTCCTCCAGAAACATTAGTATAGGGTACTCCATACTCTTTTAGTTTTTCTTCATATATGGATACACTAGTTGTTGATCTAAATAATATAGCAATATCCTTATAATTATATTCTCCATTCTTCACTAACTGTTGAATACGCCTAGCAATGATATCTCCTTCAAACTTCTTATGAAATTCACTAGGGGATTCTTCTTCCGATGGAGTAATATCATCATTTTTTAGTATCTCTACGTCAATATCTATGGCTGATGTTTTATTTTTATTTGGTTTTAATATTTCATATTTATCTTTCATTAGGTTAATAAAAAAATCATTTATAACTTTCATTACAGTATCTATCGTTCTAAAATTATCATTTAATGATATTAATAGGTCATTAGAATCTTTTGATATATCTTTAGATACTTCATCAAACACTGATAAATCTGCTCCCCTAAAGCGATATATTGATTGTTTAGGATCGCCTACTACAAATAAATTATTACAATCTAAACTATGATTTCTACTACATAATTTATATAATATATTTTTTTGAAGGTTGTCTGTATCTTGAAATTCATCTATCATTATATATTTATATTTATTTTGATAATAATTTAATACATCTTTATTATCTAATAATTTTAAAGTCAAAAGCTGCAAGTCTTCAAAATCTAAGGAATTCACTTCTTTTTTCTTTAAAGTATACTTTTCATCTAACTCTATTAATATATTAAATACTGAACTATAAATATTTTTATTTATTTTTTCTATAGCTTTTAATAGAGAATCTATATCCATCTTTACATTATCTATATCTTCTTGTAATTTTTTATTTCTTCCTAAGTTATCTTTTATATAACTTAGTTTTAATAATATATTTTCATTTATCTCTGTATAATCACTATTATAATACTCTAACCAAACACTATCTTGTTTAAGTTTCGAAATTTTTGAGTTTTTAGGTGCATTATCCATTAAATATAAAATATCATTTTTTATAGAAGGTATTTTATCAGTATCAATATTTAAATTATCAATACTTTTTAAAGTTATGTCTTTGACTTCATCTATACTCATCCCAGTGGTTCTAATTTTTAGATATATATTTTTTAAAGTGGTAATTATATTTTCAGAATGTATAGACTCATCTATTGAAAAAGGAGTGAAATACTGCAAAAATTTATAAATATAATCTTGTTTTACTGAGCCATTTATTAAAATATCTTCTAATATTTCAGTGATGAATTTTGTTTTTTGATATTCTTCTAAGATTCCAAAGTTTGGATATATTTCAGCTTCAATAGGGTTTTCCATCAGTATCTTAGAACAAAACCCATGAATAGTAGAGATATTAGCTTTTTCTAAGTCTTCATATATTCTCTTCCAGTTAGAATTTACTTTAATTCTATCGCTAAGTTCCGTTCTTATTCTTTCTTTCATCTCACTCTGAGCTTTTTTAGTAAAGGTTATAGCTACTATAGAATCAACCTCTTTACTTTTTTCTAACTTCCCATTAACCAATATATTAATATATCTCTCTACTAAAACTCTTGTTTTCCCGCTACCAGCTCCAGCATTAACGGATAAATTCTTATCTATCGTATTAACAGCCCTCTGTTGACTTGATGTAAGACTCATCTTTTTCCTCCTTTAATTGGATTCTTTCCTTATTATATCTGCAAATATTTTTAAAAGGACAATAAGGACTACAATTAGTAGGTTTCACCTTAAAATCTCCTGATTTAATGCCATTTATGTACTTATTAATTTTAGCTTTAGTAGTTTCTATTACCTGCTGCCATTCTTCATCATTAAGTGATTTTTTCTCATCTACTAAATTGATACTTTCCCTTTTAACCATAGGATGAGAATATCCACCATCTTTTATTGTGATATATCCCCCGGCTATAGGATTGTAGCCTTTAGCTTTAAGCGCCATTAAATATACTGGTATTTGAAGACTTGTCCCATCTAAAATATCCTTAATACTCTTTCCATAGGAAGTTTTATAATCATAAACTATTGCTTCATTTCCTCTTACATCAATTCGGTCTATCTTTCCTAATAATTTAACTACATTATCCTCAGTTTGAATTTGAAAATCTCCATCATAACCAAATTTAGATTCAAAGGAATGGGGATATAATCCTTTTTCTTTTAACCTATTGATATCTTTCTTTATTAAATCTATAATAATTTTTTGCATAAATTCTATTCTTAGTTTCCATATGCCCTGAATATCTTTAACTCCAATTTCATTTTGTACTACTCTTATAAAAATTTTATGAATATCCTTATCTAAATTTGACATGTCTGATGACATTCCATCAATATATCTATAGATTTTTTCTTTGTATATTGAGTAATAATCTGCTAAAACCTTATGATATATGTTTCCTTTATCCATACTATTAAAATCTTCTATGTCTTTTTCATTAATATCTATTTTTAATATATATTTAAAATAGTATTTCATTGGACAATCACCATAAGTTTCTAATTGAGTAATACTATAAATATTATCTGTTGCTGTATCTATTTCACATATTACCTTAGGGTCATTTAGACAGCCATCATACTCAGTGAAATTCTTTGAATATCTCTTATCTTCTACAGATATATTTCTATAAATATCAGAAATTGATAAGTTATCTATAGAATTATACATATTTGCAACATCTAAAATATCCTGTCCATTATAATGCTTAAACATAAGACTTCTTAGTACATCAGATGGCTTAGCAGCCTTTGTTAAATCTTCTTTTAATAAATAATTAATATTTACCTCTTCATACTTAAGTTTATCCTCAACATTTTTACCATCAATTTTATTTAATACCGCTTCTACAAAAATTGATGGTATGGAGGAATCACTGCCCTTTTCTCCCGAATATGTTAATACTAATTCTCTTGTTGCTCTAGAGATTGCTATGGAAAATAATAGGCTTTCCTTATCATATATCTCTCTATAGTTTTTCAATTTAATCCCAACACTATTGAATACTTCCCTATTTCTATCATTGAAAAACCAATTGCTATTATGTTTCTTGGGGTATTTCCCCTCTCTTAGCCCTACTATATATATTTTCTCAAATTCTAATCCTCTAGAAGTAGAGGGGGTTATCATTTGAACTCCTTTTTTATTTCCTCTCTTAATTGTAAGTTCTTCATCAGAAAACAGTCTAAATAATATGTCATACACTTCTTTAATTTTAACTTTACCTTTTATAGTAATATCTACAGTAGTCTTCAATTTGTCAAATATAGTATTAAGGTTATTTACAAAATATATATCCCTATAATAAATTTCATCAATTTTATGAATTTCGTATAACTGTGCGATATTGTCACCAAGACCATATTTAAATAATATACTTTTTATTATTTCTATAGTATCTTTTATATTAGAACTATTAGGTATAGTACTTATATCTTCAATAATATTGTCTAAAACCTCTTTTATAATATTTATCTTTTTTAATTCTTCACTATATTTTTCATTATCATTAGCTTTAGATTTATATTCAAGATTATTAACTTCTTTATCTAATGCGGACATTATATCTATTCTAGGATATTTAATATGTATATCATAGAGTATGTTTTCTGCTATATCCTTATCTAGGTCTAATTCAATATTTAGATAGTTAGACTTCAATAATTCAATTACATTCTCAATATCATATTTAGATATCTTTACTTTCAATAAATTTAATATGTACTTAGCTATTGGAATATCAATCATATTTTTATTTTTATTTATAGAACAAGGAATTCTACATTCATCTAATTCTTTATAGATTATATCTTTATAAAGGTCTATATAATTAGTAATAATACCAATCTTCTCTGGATCTACTCCTTTATCAATTGTTTCTTTTATATCATCAACTATTCTATGAATTTCTAACTCAATATTATCAGCCTTTATAAGCTTAATTTGTTCTGTAGTTTTATTAAGCTTGTTATTTTGAGAAAATAATCTATAAGATAATTTATCAAAATAATCCATACTATTATTTTCTATATTAACTATTGAAAATCCAAGATTACTCAAATTATCTAAGGTATCTTTTATAGTAGTAAAATCCTTATCAAATTTATACGGAATATTTATATAGATATCTATGTCAAGTTTTGATAATGCATCTATTATATAAAATTCTTGAGGCCTAAAATCAAAGAATTCATCAATAATAACACTATCTAGTTCCTTAAATATCTCCAAGCTATTTTCCAAATTATTAGATGCCATCATATATACTTCTTCATTGTCTAATAAACTATTTTCCTTTAAGAAATCCTGATACTTTTCATATATATTCCAAACCTCAGTATATTTCATATCCTCCTTAATACCATTTTTTATATCATCAACTGTTACTAAGGATCTCTTTATTTCTCCGATAATATATACTAATGACTGTATGAAAGCATGATTCTCCACTTGTTTTTTGTAATAATTAATTTTACCATCCTCATAAAGGCTACTGACTATATTAGATATTATTGTTTCCTTAATTCCATCATCAATTTTAGTATATAAAGATTGATTAACAAACTTATTAACTACATCATCAAATGTTATAACATTCAGATTCAATGCTCCAAAGGTATCTTCTAATAATCTTTTTCTATAAACATTAAGTAGATTTCCTGAAGGTAGTATATAATAAAACTTCTCACAATTACTTTCTCTGATGTACTTCTTGGCTTTATCAATCAAGGTCTCGTTATATTTATTATTTATATCTCCAAAGTATACTATTTTTTCTCCCATAATAGCCTCCATTTTGTTATTAATATAATTATACTAGATATAGTGAATTTTCCCAAAAAAATAATCCCCTTATGGGGATTTATGCTGATATTTTATATTGCTTGAAAATAGATACAATATCATTTACTGTATACTGCGTGTTCCTGTCATATATTAATGACTCTATAATATTTCTTAATTTATTTTCAAATTCATTAGATGGAGTTAATTCACAATGAAAGGGATTCTCAACAATTTTAAGCTCTAAGAGTAACTCCCAAAAAGTTCTATAACTTACTATCCCTAAGGTTGACAGAGGGTATTCATTCACAAATTTACTTTCATCTATTTTTATTGCTTTTTCATATAACCTGCTGGTAATCTCATTATTAGTTTCTTTTAATTCTAATAATCCTTTATAATATTCTTTTGCTACTATATCTTTACTAATATTCATGATATACCTCCTATCCTGTATTTCTTAAGTACAGAAGAAATTATAACACATCCATGTGATGTTATATGTCGAATTTTCAGTATTTACAAACTTTTAAAAATTCTTTTACATTTCCGCTATATATTTGTTATGCATCCACTACAATATCTCCATGAGGAATAAAACTACAGGATAATCTCCAATCATCCCCTATTTGTTCATCACTAAGTCTATTATACTCCTCTGCACTAACATCCATAATGTCATTTCCTTCAAGTACTTTAACTCTACATCCTCCACATAAAGCATTACCTCCACAGGGAGACAGTATAGGTATTTTATTTGCCCTTGCTATCTGAAGTAGGGTATATCCAGGATAAGTCTTCACCACTTTACCAGATCTTTTAAAATTTATAGTAATATGCATAACTGCACACCCTTTCTAGAAAATACTATTTAATATAATACCCAAAAAATTAATTATATAGTATTGTATTTTATTAATAGTTTCTTTTCTAAAAAGTAAAATTTAAAAGGCTGATATGATATTATTTGTTCATCACTATTTCACATTTTTCAACTAATTCCGTAGGTATGGCATCTCTATTAGTAATTACAATAAATTTTATGTTGTTTTTATTAACTGAATTTAGAGCATTTACTACTTCACTCCATTCTAGATTTTCTAATACATAATCATTTATGAGTACATGAATAGTTTCATCTTTAATTACTGAGTTTAATCTAGATATTATTACAGGGAATAGCTCAGCAGCACTCATATACCCTAGAATAGATTTTATTTTTATAATGTTAATGTTCTTTTCATTCATATATTCTATTAAATTATCTCTAGACAAAAAATCCTCAACTGATAATTTAATATGGTATCTTCCCTCTATATTCTCTTTATATTTTGAGTTTTTAAATCTATTATATTTTTCTTTACTCCAAAAGGAGTCTAATAATATAACCTTCTGGTTGTTTTTTGATAATTTTATTATATAATTTTTAGCCTCAATTTTTGCTTTATTATAATCGTTATTTAAAAATAGTACACTTTTGTTATATAATTCATTTTTTGAAATACTACTTAACATACATATCCTCCTCTAATAAGTATCAACTAAGTATCAACTTTTAGTACCTGATACTAATACTTAATACCATTATATCATATTTTACTTATTATGTTAAAGTAATATAATAGTATTAAATAAACTAGAGTTCAGCACCGTTATTGTTAGGAGGTCACATGGATAAAGAAAGAATTATAAATCAATATTTTGAGAGATTGAACATAAAAAAATTTAATGATTTCGATTCATTTATTGAGTATATAGAGAGTAACTATGACCCACTTCTATTTCAACAAATTATTGATAATTTATTAAAACGATTCGATGAAAAAAAAGATGAACTGTTTAAAGTCAAGAATAGTAATCTTAGTCTTAGTCTAGATTTTATATCTTGGTCTAGTGATTTCTATAAAAAGATTTTTAGAGATATGTTATCTATGGATCTAAAGAAAAATGTATTAGATATAGGCTGTGACAATGGATTTATCACTTGTTTTTTAGCCTATAGCTTTCGAAATACTAATTTTATTGGAATTGATATTAATCCTTATTCTATAAAAATAGCTAAGGAACTTGCCAAGGAACTTAATCTAAAAAACATAAAATTTTATACTATAGATTATATTGATATAATAAGTCAATTTTCATCTTCCTATTTTGATACAGTAATATCAATTAAGGTGTTGCATGAAATAGATAGTAAAGAAGATTATGCTGATATAGCATACAAATTATTAAAAAACAATGGTTTACTATATAGCTGTGAAAGGTTAATAGATGAAGAGGATTTAAAGGAATGGGTAAATCTATTAGATAAAAGTAATTTTTTTATCTATAAACCTATTCCTTACATTTCTTTTAATGAATTAGATTTTTATATGGAATTCCCAATTATTTATGCTCGAAAATAACAGTGACAATTATCACATACATATTTTCAATACTTTGTTATCATTTAGTAGTACATTAAATATTATTTAAGGAGGCTATAATATGAAAGCAAAGGTTGATAAAAACTCATGTATAGGGTGTGGTCTTTGTGAGGGAATCTGCCCTAAGATCTTCCAAATGAATGAAGACAATATAGCTGAGGTTATAGTAGATGAAATCCCAACAGATGATATTGTTGATGCAAATGAAGCAAAAGAATCTTGCCCTGTTGAAGCAATTACCATAGAAGAGTAATCCCAGTATATACTGGGATTTTTTTTATTCTTATGATATACTTTTAATATTCTAATTTAAGGAGTGTCTTGATTGCCAGAGACTTTCTTCAATAACTTATCAAATAATTTTAATATAAGCTTAAATAAACAACAAAGGGAAGCTGTGTTACATATGGATGGCCCTGCCTTGGTATTAGCTGTACCTGGAGCAGGTAAAACAACTGTGCTTATAGCAAGAACTGCTAATCTAATTTTAAATCATAATATAAATCCTCATAATATCTTATCTGTAACCTTCAGTAAGGCCTCAGCTATGGATATGAAAGACAGGTTTGATAAAGTCTTTGGAGGTCATATAAATAGGAATGTACATTTTTCCACCATTCATAGTTTTGTATATATGCTTATTCGTAACTATTCTAGGATTAATAATAAAAATTTTATCCTTATAGAGGGTAAAAAATCTCCAATAAATAAGATTAGACTATTGAAGGGTATATATAAAGAAGTAAATAACACTATCCCATCCGAAGATAAACTTGAGGAGCTACTAAATGCTATTGGTTATGTAAAAAATATGCTAATAGATGAAAATGATTTCTCTAAATATAAAAATCTTAATATTAAGGATTTTAAAAATATATACAAACAATATGAAAGTTTTAAGAAAGAAAATAATTATATAGATTTTGATGATATGCTTACCCTATCTATAGATATATTAAATAAAAACCCACTGATCCTTAGCAATATAAGAGATAGATATAAGTATATTCAAGTAGATGAGGGACAAGATACATCTAAAGCTCAAAATGAAATAATAAGACTATTATCAGCCCCTAGAAATAATATTTTTATAGTGGCTGATGATGACCAAAGTATATATGGCTTCAGAGGGGCATATCCTGAGTACCTTCTAACCTTTGATAAACTCTATAAGAATTCTAAAATATTCTTTATGGAGCAGAATTATAGATCCAGTAGCAATATAGTAGATACTTCTAATGAATTTATAAAATCCAATTTCATTAGATATAATAAAAATTTACATACTAAAAATCCTGAAAATTTACCAGTTACAATTGCTAAATTTAAAAACGACTTAAAACAATACGAATACTTATTTGATGAATTAAAAGTCAATTCTAAAGACGCTGCGGTGTTATTTAGAAATAATATATCAGCTATAGCTATAATAGATGGTTTATTAAAAAATGATATACCTTTTTATATAAGGGATTCAAAGATTAATTTCTTTGAACATTGGATTATTAGAGATATTTTATCCTTTATCACCTTAGCCTACGATAATACAGATATCCATGCCTTTGAAAGAATATATTATAAAATGAATGGATACATTTCCAAAGCTCAAGTTCAATTTGTTAAAAAGAAAAGCTCATCAGAATCTGTCTTTGATAAGCTAATGGAATTCCCTGATATAAAGTTTTTTCAAAAAAACAATATCAGAAGAATTCGTGATAAATTTAATGCATTAAAAAAGTGGAGTGCAAAAGATTTTGTAGACTCAGTTTTATATGACTTAGAATATGATCAATTTTTACGGGATAACTCTAAAAGATATGGACAAGCCTATGAAAATATAAAGATTATTATATCTACTCTTCATTTTATATCTCAGAGTTTATCAAATCCATTAGAAATTCTAGATAGATTAGATTTTTTAAAAAAATCTTTATATGCAAACAGAACTTTTCAAGAAGGTAAGATTAGACTTTCAACTCTTCATTCTTCAAAAGGTTTAGAGTTTGAAAGAGTTTTTATGGTAGATTTAATAGATAGTGAGTTCCCTTCTGGAAGTAGTATAGATGAGTATGATTTAGGAAATAGCAAATCTTTAGAGGAAGAAAGAAGACTCTTTTATGTAGGTATGACAAGAGCTAAAAAAGACCTAAAATTAATAACTTATAAATCTAGAGATGGAGAAGAAGTTTTCCAGTCTAGATTCATATCAGAACTTGAAAAGATTCTATCCCATTGTGAACTAGGTATTCACAACGGAGATAGGGTAAATCATAAATCTTTTGGTGAAGGAATTGTACTAGATATTAATGATGATATGATAACTATAGATTTTAAATCCTATGGTAAAAAGAAAATTTCTTTAAGTATCAGCTTAGAAAATAATCTATTAAAAATAATATAAAAAATAAAAAAACGGACAAAATTGTCCGTTTTTTTATTACCATCCTCCTGAGGCACCGCCACCTCCAGAAGAGCCTCCTCCTCCAGAGGAACCACCGCCGCCTCCACGACCAGATCCTCCTCCTCTTCCTATACTTCTTATTAGCATATAGGTTAAGAAACCACCAAAAAATCTAAAATCAATAAAGATAAGTATCAATACTATTATTGCGATAAATATCTTCTTGATACCACTCATTTCATTAGTTGATCTGTTAGGTGGATCATTATTTAGATTGTCTTCTTGAATATCCTCAGTTATACCTTCATACTCTTCATCTATTTCCTTTACTATTTCCTCAAATGCTAGTAATACACCTTTATTATAATCACCCTGTTGGAAATAAGGCACAAGATAATTATCTCTTATTCTACCAGCTTTAGCATCATTTATTTGCCCCTCTAAACCATATCCAACTTCAATTCTCAATTGTTGCTCATTAGGTGCTACCAATAAGAGAATACCATTGTTTTCTTCTTTACTTCCAATTTCCCATTTCCTAAATAATTCTACTGAATATTCTTCTATAGAACGATTCTGTAAAGAATTCGCAGTTGCAATAACTACCTGAGCTCCGTACTTCTGATAAATATTTTTATTTACTGATATAATATGATTTTCAGTACTAGAATCTAAAATATTAGCTTCATCATATACATAGAATTCATAGCTAGGATCAGGAAGCTCAAAGTCATCTGCTATAGCTATGTTAAAACTAAATATTATAGAAAATAATAAAAGTACACTGAATATTCTACGCATAAGCATCTATATCACCTATTCAAAATTTACATCAGGTACTTCTTGATCTTCCTCTGACACTTCAAAATACTCTCTTCTATCTATCCCAAATATTCCTGCTGCTATATTCGTAGGAAATCTTCTGATTTTACTATTTAATGTTTGAGCAGCATCGTTATAATCTTTTCTTGCTACTGCTATTCTATTTTCTGTACCAGCTAATTCATCTTGAAGTCGAATAAAATTCTCATTTGACTTTAATTCAGGATATCTTTCTACTACCACATTAAGTCCTTGTAATGCACTTGTAAGTTGAGCATTAGCATTGGCTGATTCTTCTGGTGAATCCGCTGCTACCACTCTAGATCTAGCCTCAGTAACTCCTACTAAAATATCCTCTTCTTGCTGAGCAAATCCCTTTACTGTTTCCACAAGATTTGGAATCAAATCAGTTCTACGCTTTAATTGGTTCTCAACTTGAGCCCAAGCTCCATTTACCTCTTCATCTAAGGAAACTAAGTTATTATAACTACCTACAATCATTAAAGCAGGTATACCTACTATAAGTAATATTGCAACTAGTACAATTATCAATGTTTTATTCATTTTTATCTCCCCTTCATTTATTATATATTTAAATCTTATTACTTATCTTGTGCATAGTCAATGGAAGCTATTTACCTCTATTGTACATTTCATTGTAGATATCATCAGGAATAAATAAGCCACCAGTAAGCCACATGATATGACTTCCTTTCTTATTATTGATAATAGGTCCTTTCAAACTCGATACAGCAGATGGCTCTGCCTTTATATCTTCTGAATCCTTCAATATGCTTAATAACTTAAATAACTCTTCATCCTCTATTGTATATATACCATCAATTAAGAAGTCAGCTATTCTTGATACTAAACCTGATGGGGAACCTACAGCTAATCCATCAGCTTCAGTTACATTATCTATACTATAATCAGATATTTTTACCTTTTCATGATCCCCTGTTACTAAACTAAGTAGCATACAAGGAGCATGGGTAGGCTCTACAAAGTAACAGTACACATTATCCTTGAATACGTATTTAAGTCCTAATGCTATCCCTCCAGGAGCTCCTCCAACCCCACAGGGTAAATATACATGTAGTGGATTTTCTCTATCAACTATAACACCCATATCAATTAATTGTTTCTCTACTCTCAAGGCTGCTACACTATATCCTAAAAATAAATCTATAGAGTTTTCATCATCAATAAAAAATGCTTTTTTATCAGCTAGCGCTTTCTTCCTTCCTTCTTCAACTGCTTTTGAATAGTCATCTTTATGTTCAATTACAATTGCGCCTTTACTTCTTAATAATGATTTCTTCCATTCTTTTGCATCCTTTGACATATGTATTTCTGCATTAAACCCTAAAGCAGTGGACATTATACCTATACTCATTCCTAAATTTCCTGTGGAGCCTACTATTATAGTATGTTGAGAAAAAATATCTCTATATGACCCTTCTGTAATCTTAGAATAATCTCCATCTAAACTTATTAGATTATTATCTAGTAAAATATCTTCTGTTATTTTTAAAACTTCATATATTCCACCTCTGGCTTTAATCGAACCAGCTATGTCTAAATAGTTATCACATTTTAAATATAAATCTCCATTGATATCTATAGTATAAGACTGTTCTAAGGATTTTATTAAATCATCAGCCTTTATTAATTTAGATTCTATTATTCCATCTTCTGTTTCTGGAAATAATCTTTTTATTAGAGGAGCAAATCTATTAAGTCTATCTTCAGCTTCTAATATTTGGCTATATTTTATATCTAATTTTGTAGCCATATTTTCAAACATAAGTTTATTTGGGTTTCCCCAAAACAAAGGTTTTAATGCTTTTATCTTTTCTAATGTATTTCTATTATATTCATCCATATTTTCACCTCTCTATTAAATTAGTTTTCTACCTTTTTTACTTTTTTATAAAGCATATTATAAAAAATCTTTGCTACACTTTTTTTATAGGCGGGTATTTTACCATAATAATAAATACTATTATTCCATCCTCTTTCAGTCCAAAACACTCTATCTATTTCATGAATTTTTATAGCCAATACCTTTTGAACTTGATACATTATTAATTGATTGAGAGAAGGTTTAAAGTTATCTCTATGCATTTTTAAATGATTTATAAAATCACTGTATTCCTCTTTTCTTATATCCTTCTTAATGGTATTTACTGTTCTAGTGATACTTGAAGTAGGCATCATACCCCATTGAATAGATACTCCCTTTAAATACTTAGTTGTATCATTTATTCCCGAAGCTGCTGTAGTTACAACATACATAATAGGTTTTCCTACAAGTTCTGGCCTATGAAACCACTTAGCAGTCCTATCAATAAATAATTTCATCATTCCAGAAACATTGCCCATGTATACGGGAGAACTAAGTATAACTCCGTCATATGATTTTAATATTTCCATTAACTTTTCTGTATCATCCTTTAATCCACATTTATCAAACCTAACACAAGATTCACACCCAACACAAGGGGTTATATTATATTCAAATAAATTCAAAATATCTATATGAATATCCTGCTCTTTAAACTTTTCTTTCAACTCTTTTAATATACCATAAGTATTCTTCTTTCGCTTACTACTATTAATAGCTATCACTCTTTTTCCCATCAGCACCCCTACCTATATTAATATTCAATTACCCTTTACATATATTCTATTCTAATTTTCACACAAAAAAAACCCCTAGGTTCGTACCCTAGGGGTTCCCTAATTCAGGGAGGTGTTTATTAAGTATAATCGGCAAGATATACTTTAAAATACTACTATGGAATTTTGTAAATTATGAATTTACGTAAATGGGTAGGTATTGATTAATGGGGGGTAATATATTATTCAACACCTTTAAACATCGCTGATTAATCTTTGTCAATAGCTGTAACTCGTCTTTAATTGAGACTCATTATCAACTCTATAACTATAATAGCATAATTGAGAATGATTATCAAGTCTTTTTTCAAAAAAATTTTCATTTTTTATAATCATTAAATCACAACTCTAATTATCCATCAATATAATATAGTAGTATCAAGAAAGGAGTATATTAATATGGATGATTTTAGATATATGCAAGAATTTTCCCCAGATGGATTCTTTGGTCCTGATGGATTTTTTGGACCAAGACCAGATGGTCCCTTTGATGATGATAGACCTTTTGGTCCTGGCCCTGGCAGATCTCCAGGAAGACGTCCTGATGGACCTCCAGGACCACCTGGAAGAGGCCCAGATGGCCCCCCCGCTGGACCTCCACCACCTTTTGGCCCAGATTTTGAATCGGATTTTTCACCTTATCGGGTAGATCCTGGTTCCATAAGACGTTGTTTATATAGAATGACTAGAGTACGCTTAGATAATGGAAGAAGATTCTGGTTTTATCCTGTATTCCTAGGTAGAAATAGTATTGCTGGATATAGATGGGTAAGACGCTTTAATAGATGGGTATATACAGGAATAGACTTAGATAGGATAGACTTCTTTAGTTGCTAAAAAAGAACTGGATTACTCCAGTTCTTTTATTCTATCTTTGCCATTACTTCTTCATTTAAAAAACAAGCTGATTTATGTCCTTCATTGATATCCGTAAGTTGCGGTATGACTTTATCGCATATATCCATTTTATAGGGACATCTTGTATGAAATAGACATCCTTTTGGTGGATTTATCGGGCTTGGTATCTCACCTTTTAATACTATTCTCTCATTTTTCACTTCAGGATTTGGATCAGGAAATGCTGATATCAAAGCTTTGGTATATGGGTGCTTCGGATCGTTGTATATGGTATTTACATTCCCTATTTCCATTATCTTTCCTAAATACATTACCCCTACTCTATCAGATACATGCTTTACTACATTAAGACCATGGGCAATAAATAAATATGTAAGATCATATTCCCTTTGTAAATCAGTAAGCAGATTTAATATTTTTGATTGTATAGATACATCAAGTGCTGAAACTGGCTCGTCACATAGAATAAACTTTGGCCTAGTAGATATTGCCTTGGCAATACCTATCCTTTGTCTTTGCCCTCCACTAAATTCATGGGGGAATTTTTTAGCATCATTTTTTGATAGACCCACAATATCTAATAATCTTTTTACTTCTTTTTCCGTTTCAAATCTAGGGACTATTTTATGAATTCTCAAAGGCTCTGTTAATATATCCTCTATTATCATCTTAGGATCTAAAGCCCAAGAAGCATCTTGAAATATTATCTGTAAATCTTTTCTCATCTTCCTAAATTTTCTATCCGAATGTTGATATATATCTTTGTCTTCTACATATACTTTTCCATCTGTAGGATTTAATAATCTAAGAATCAGATGACCTGTAGTACTTTTTCCTGACCCACTTTCTCCAACCAACCCAAAGGTCTCTCCCTTTAAAATATCAAAGGAAATGCCATCTACAGCCTTCACATTTTGTGTATGGGTTAATATATTGGATTTATTCATAGGGAAATATTTTTTTAGATTTTCTACCTTAATTAATGTTTCTTTATTATTCATTTTTTCCCTCCTCATAAAGCCAGCATCTAACATAATGGTCTGTACTGTATTCAATCAAGCTAGGGACATTATCTTTACATTTATCCATCCGTTTTTCACATCTTTCATAAAAAGCACAGCCCTTTGGCTCTTTTAACAGGTCAGGTACATTTCCATCTATTGTGTACAGCTTCTTTGTGGGATCATTGAGTCTAGGAATACATTTCATCAATCCTACAGTATAAGGATGTAAAGGATTCTTGTATAATTCTTTTGTATCTGCTATCTCCCTAATCTTACCTGCATACATTACTAAAATTCTATCAGCAATATTAGTGACTACACCTAAATCATGAGTAATAAATAATACTGACATATTATATTCATTTTTTAGATCTTTGATTAATTCTAATATTTCTGCTTGTATTGTCACATCAAGGGCAGTAGTAGGCTCATCAGCTATGAGTAGTTTAGGATTACATATTAATGCCATAGCTATCATTACCCTTTGTCGCATACCACCACTCAATTCATAGGGATAAGAGTTATATCTTTTCTCTGGCTCTGGTATATCTACTTTTCTAAGTAACTCTATAGCCTTTGCTTTAGCTTCTTTTCCTTTTGCCTTATTATGAATGGTGAGAGCTTCTTTTATTTGATATCCTACCTTTAACATAGGATTCAATGATGTCATAGGTTCTTGATAAATCATGGATATCTCATTTCCTCTGATACTTTTAAGATCTTTTCTTTTCTTACTTAATAAATCCTCTCCATCAAATATTACTTCACCTGATTTTATCTCACCTGGAGGCATCGGTAATATCCCCATAATTGATAGAGCAGTAACAGACTTACCACTTCCCGATTCTCCAATAAGCGCCACTATCTCTCCTTTTTTTATTTCAAAGGATACATCATTTACTGCATATACAGTCTTATCATCTAGCTTAAAATGAGTCTTTAAATTTTCAACCTTTAATAAATTCTTCAAATTCTCACCCCTGGATTCTATTTAAGTTCATAATTATACATTGTAATAGCATCAATTATTAATTGAGCCTGTTTTTCTAATTTTTCTTCATCTATAATTTTCAAGTTTTGTTCTAAAGTATCTGCCTTACTTCTAGTTATATCATTTACAGATCCAATAGATATTCCACTACTGCCATTGGCATTCATATTTGTGATTCCATCCATAGGCTCTGCCACCCTATCTAATTTTAAATTCATATCTAACTCCTTACCTCTTTTTGTAAGAATTTTTGTAAAATTATAATGGGCTTTATTATCAGAAAATAGTAAAGAAGTATCTAAAAATAAAGTATCTGAGTCCTTATATCCTAAATAATTAAGAAACATGATGAAATGATCTTCTGACATATTTTCGTAGACATCAGATTTTCTAAAAGCATCCATACCTTTTTTCTTATTTGTAATAGAAGCATCAAAGAATGTAACATATATATCTCTATCTGGTTTGAAGTCCTTCTCCTTTAAAACCCTTGCAACTTCTAAATTAGTTGCAATAGATGTTCCATTGTATAAAAGTCCTTCATCCTCTAATCCATTAGTAATTCCTTTATAATCATAATTACAAGCTAGTATCATCGGTGGTTTAGTGGAGTCTTTCCCTTTAATAACTCCCCCAATATTTTTAACATCATATTTATCAATATATTCCAATGTAATATCCAATACAAATTCCTCTCCTTCATAGGATTTAAGAATATCTGCCGTTTCCTGGGTTACTGGAAAGTCCATAGCTCCAAAAAAACCTTCAGTTTTTTCTAACTCTGTTAAAGGACCCATTATCTCTATATCACGATATGATCGTATCACTGCATCTTGCATTACAAAGAATAGTCCATCAATAAATTTTTCTTCCATTAATCTCATTACAGTGCTATGATTATATCTTCTACTTTCACTCATAACAATAAAGTACTTTTCATTTTCATCATAGTTTCCTTTTTCATAATTCTCATAACTTAATATTCTTCTACGTATCTCTCCACTATAAGTTGTGTCAGAAGTTTTATCTAAAAATAATCTAAATAGATTGTAATCCTTTTTAAACTCAAACTTAACATTTTTATTTTCTGTATTAATATAAAAATCTACTTTTTGTACTGTTTTCATATTTACTTCCACACTATCTTTCTGAATATAACTTTCACCAAATAAAGGTTCTACCCCACTATTCTTTAATTGATTTAATATATATTCTGAAGCAATTTCTTTACCTTCTGTTCCTAACTTTCTTCCTCCATATTTTTCTTTAGATAATTCTTCCACATGACTATACAACTGTTCTTTATCTATATCAAACTGACTTTTAGGAGAAGGAAGTATAAAATAAATTATAATCCCTACTACTACAGCGGTTTTTATGAAGACACTTTTCTTATATCTTTTCATAGTTCTTATTTGATAAATATATGTTCTTGGTGATAAATGATAAGGAATGTGCTTTAAGAATATAATAAATTTTGAATTTCTTTTATTTAATTCTATCTTTAAACCTTCTCCTAATAAATTAAATCCTAGTACACTTATAAATATTGCTAATGCAGGATATATCACAATCCATGGTTTCCATGCTGTTATTGCATATCTAGCTGATGAAAGCATGGAGCCCCATTCCGGATAATAACTGGGTACAATATCAATTTTAAGTTCATTTATTAAATCCATATTAACTTTATTAACTCCGATATATACACCAAGAACACCTAACTCTGCTATTATAATTAAAACTCTACTTACCTCTATCAAATAATAGATTAATATACTAGCAAATAGGTGGGGTAAAACATTTTGTACGGCTATAGAAAATTTATTTTTTCCTATAGCTACTTCTCCTTTAATAAAATCTTTTGATAATATATCTTTTATTCTGTCTCTAAGAATTGTAGCAAACCTTCCCCACCCTACAAAAGTTAAAACCACTATATATGCTATAACTGCTGATTCTATTTCCATAACTCTAATAAACCCTAATCCTAACACTATAAAACTCACAATTAAAGCTGGTATCGCACTGAATGTTGTATTAAATATATCTATTATTTTAGAGCTTATCCTTCCTCCAAAGCCAGCAAAAAAAGCAAAGGGCAAAGCTACTAAAAACCTAAATAATGCTATGAGTAAGCCCAATTGGATAGTTAGTTTAGTTCCATAAATAACTCTACTAAATACATCTCTGCCTATTACATCTGTTCCCCATATATTTATATCATTAGGATCATGGGGAGGATTATCAATCTTTAATTCTCCGTCTACCACTTTAGGTAAACTAAAATGTGTAGAGAAAGGGTCTAGTGGTATTAATTGATATCCATATATAGCTATAAATAATATTATAGATACTAAGATCAGCCCTAAAATTAATGGAGTATTGATTTTCTTTAATTTATTTATCAACTGGCTCCACCTCTTAACTTAGGATTTAATATATATCTTAGTATTTTAAATAAGATATTAAGAACAAAATACATAAGTCCTATCATTATAGCCATTGCCATAACAACATTTACTTCTCCTGACTCATAGTTTTTAAACATAATAAGAGCTAACCCTGGATATCCAAACATATATTCAACTAATAATAGTGTTGAGATAATTATAGTAGCTATAGACGTAAAAGAATCTAATATATCCATTATTGCATTTCTTATGATATGTATATAAATAATCCTTTTATTAGAAGCACCTTTTCCTAAAGCAGTAGTCACATAATTCTTTTCATAATTTTCATCTATAGATAATGAGGTTATTCTGGCTATATATGACATAGGTATCAGTGTTAATGCAGTGATTGGTAAAATAGTATATTTCCATCCTCCAAATCCTGCTGCTGGTAAAAATTCAAATCCATTTCTATAAAGTATTACAGCAAAAAATTGTAATACTAATATCAAAAATACATCAGGCATTGCTAGTATGGTAAGAGTACTTAATGTTTTAAGATTTGATGGATATCTTTTATGCTTTTTACTGTCAAAGATTCCTTTAATTATTCCTAGAGTAATTGCAAAGAACAATGAGAAACTAAGTATTATAAATGAATTTTTGAACCCTGATTTAACAAATCTCCAAACCACTTTACTAGTAGTAGTCTTTCCGAAGGTTCCTGACAATAACATCTTGTAGTAATCCATTACTTGAATAAAAATTTGTTTATATTGAATATTCGTCTCTATATTAAATTTTTTAATATCAATATTTACATAAGTATTCTTTGGCAAATTTAATATAAACAATATAAATGTTAATGTGATTATAGTTACAATAATATTGATTAAAATGTTAATTATAAATTTCTTATTTACTTTCAACATACTTCCTCCTTTTTTATAATTCTTAAATGCCTCCCCCATATTCTGTATATTCTGTAAATTCCGCAAATAGTCTTATATACCTTCTTGATTTTTCATTTGTAACTTTTTTTTAATATTTAAAATTCATTTGTCATATATACTTAATATTTATTTTGAAATATATAATATAAAGTAAAATATTTTATTAAATTAACTTTCCTAGACTATAAAAAATACCTATAATAAATTATTATAGGTATTTTACAACTTTTATCTATTATTACACTTTTACTATATGTTTTCTATAAACTCTATTCTCTCTCCATCAGGACCCTCTATAAAAATAATCTTCATGCTATTCACTATTTTGGGCTCATCAAAGATAAATAATGCATTATACTGTTTTGCTCTTTTTATAGCTTTATCTAGATCTTCTACTGTAAAAGCAATATGATCAATTATTCCCCTAGATCTTTCTACATCTTTCTCTTTATACTGAAGAAGCTCTATTATTCCATTACCAGATTTAAGATATAGGAATTTTAACCTATCATCTTCAAAATCACCTTCTACTTCACAACCTAGTACTTTTTGATAAAACTCTTTTGATTTATCTATATTCTTTACTACAACTGCTATATGGGCTATATCATACATTTTAATTCCCCCTTGTTTTTTTAAGATTCTTCACTACGTTCTGAATGACAAACCTAATAATAGAGCCATCACTATCTGACTGTCATCCTGAGCAAAGCGAAGGAGCTTATCTTCAAGACTCTCTACTACCTTCAGATGACAAATTATCTAGTCATGCTATCATTATGGGATATATCTCCATATAATTCTATATTGAATTTATCATTCTTTGCATCTACTATTGTAAGGCTTGTATTAGGAAGAACTTCATCCTCCCATAAATCCTTTAATGGTCTTCCTTTAACATAAAGCATTATTATAGCTAACACTATACCATGGGCTACTATAAGTACATTCCCCTCATACTTCTCTTTTATCTCTTCTATTACTGGTATTACTCTATCATATACTTGTTGATATGTTTCTCCTTTTTCTGACATATAAGCTATAGGATTATTCCAGAGGTTATTAAACATTTCAGCATCACTTTCCTGAACTACTTTGGCCTTTACTCCTTCCCAATCTCCGAAACTCATTTCTTTAATTCTTTCTTCTTTAATTATTTTTATATCTCTATCACCTTTTATTATCTCTGCTGTGTCATAGGCTCTTGGTAAAGGACTAGCATATATTGCTCCAAACTCTATATTCTTTAATCTATCACCTAACTTTTTAGCTCCTTCAATCCCTTTTTCTGTTAAAGGAGATCCTTGTTGTCCTTGAAAACGTCTTTCTGAATTCCATACCGTTTGTCCATGCCTTGTTAGATATAATTTTGTCACAAATATCACCTCTATTATTTAAATGTTTTATTATTTATTTTATAATTATATCAAATATAATAATACCATATTGAGTTTTTGTTGATAATTAATTAAAATATAGGATATACATACAAATGTAGTGTATAATAAATTATGAGGTGATTAAATGAGTAACAATCCAATGGTAAATATTAAAATGAAAAATGGAAACGAAATCAAAGTAGAGCTATATCCTGATATTGCTAAAAATACTGTTAATAACTTTATATCTTTAGTTAATAAAAACTTCTATGATGGACTTATTTTTCATAGAGTTATAAAAGGATTTATGATCCAAGGAGGATGCCCTGAAGGTATTGGTACTGGCGGCCCAGGATACAGTATTAAAGGAGAATTTAGTGGGAATGGAGTTAAAAATGATTTAAAACATGATAGAGGAGTTATATCTATGGCTAGATCAGCTCATCCTGATTCTGCGGGAAGTCAATTTTTCATAATGCATAAGAACTCTCCCCATCTAGATGGTCAATATGCTGCTTTTGGTAAAGTTATTGAGGGTATTGAAAATGTAGATAAAATAGCTGAAACTGATACAGACTATAGTGATAAACCTTTAAAAGAACAAAGAATCGAATCTGTTACTGTAGATTTAAATGGAAACGACTTTAAAGAACCAGAGAAAATATAAGTTAGAAGGCATCCTTTTAAGGATGCCTTCTAATTTATATAAAAGTTATTTTATTATTCCGTTTTATTTAAGAAAAATATAGCTAAAGTTCCCGGACCAGAATGGGATCCAACCGAAGAGCCTATCATGCTTACGATAAAGTTTTTTACACCAAAATTCGTCTCCATTAGTTCTTTTGCTTGCATAGCAACTTCTATATCATCTCCATGACTTATTCCAACCACTTGATTTTCTAAGTCTTTTCCTCTTTCTTTCATTATCTCTATCATTCTTTTTACTACTTTATTTCTTCCTCTAACCTTTTCAATAGGTATTAATTTACCATCTTCTACATCTAATATAGGTTTGATATTCAATAATCCACCAACAAAGGCTTTAGTCTTACTAACTCTTCCACCTCTATAAAGATATTCTAAACTATCCACTGTAAATATATGTTCCATATGCTTGCTATAAAAGTCTACAGCTTCTAATATTTCTTCTATACTCTTGCCTTCTTCAGCTAACTGACCAGCTTTATGTACTATAAGACCAAATCCCATTGAAGCAGCCTTAGAATCAAATACTTCTATTTTAAAATCAGGATATTCTTCTAATACTTCTTCTTTCATAATTACTGATGTATTAAATGTTCCAGATAATTCCGAAGAAAAACCTACATATACACATTCCCTATTTTCTTTTGCATATTTAGTGAATACTTCTTTAATCTTTCCTGGTGATGCTTGAGCTGTTTTAGGTGCAGCACCTTCCCTCATCCTTTTATATAGATTTTCTGCTTCTATATCAACACCATCTTCATACTCTTTTTCATTTAGTATAACCATTAAAGGCATTACCTCAATATCATATTTTTTTATAATTTCCTTTGGCAAATCGCATGCACTATCAGTTATTATTTTTACCCTCATCAAACCATCTCCTTATTTATTATTCCCCTGAAAAACCATCTCCACATGTGGGATCCCATCTTCTAAATACATCTCTGAAACTTTTTTAAATCCTAATTCTTGATAAAATTTTAATAAATATTCTTGAGCAGAAATTCTTATTATATTATATCTTAATTCATTAGTAATAAATTGTATAGCATTTTCCATTATTTTCTTGCCTAATCCTAATCCTCGATTGTCTTCATTCACTAGTACTCTACCTATAGATGCCTCCTCAAAGGATATACCAGGCTTTAATACCCTTACATATGCCAAGATACTCTCACTATCCTTTAAAAATATATGATAAGAGTCTATATCTCTACCGTCTATCTCAGGATAAGGACAATTTTGTTCAACTACAAAGACATTAATTCTCTCTTTTAATATCTTATACAATTCATCCTTCGTTAATTCTTCGTAGCTTTTAATAAATAAACTCATAAAATCCCTCCAAAGTAGTCATAGGATTGTATTCTTTTAACTATAATTAGTAATATATAAAAATATACTTAAATAAATTATACTATAAGGTTATAATTCTTTCCATCCTATAGAAAAATAAGGGGTGATTTAATGTCTAAGATTTTCTTCATAAGAAAAAAAACATTATATGGAATAATAGGTGTGATTATATTGATAATAGCTATTTTAGCCGCTTTAACACTTATTTAATTCCAAAAAAGCAAAAGAATAAGGCCCATATATTGGGCCTTAAATTATTTTTTTCCATTAAATGAATTATTATTTTTTTTATCATTTCCGTTGTTATTATTTTTGTTATTCTGATTTTTTTTATCATTTCCGTTGTTATTATTGTTTTGTTTATTATTTATATAATTTTCACTATCTATTTTCTCTTTTTTATCTTTTAAATTTTCTTTAAATTTATTTGGATTATTTTTTTCTTTATTATTTGATTTTATATATTTCTTTTTATCTTCTTTTTGACTATCTTTCAATTTTTCTTTATTTTTCAATGGCTTATTTTTATTAATTTTTTCATCTTCTTTTTCATTCTTTTTGTTATCTTTTATTATATTCATTATTTCCTTTACAGATTTAGTAGATAATTCTTTTTCTGTAAGTGATTGATCTACTTTTATAGCTTTATTAATTATTTTCATTTTCCCTGGAGAAATCTCTTTCACTTTTGAAGTTGTATAATCTTTAGTGGTATTAGATAGCATAGTAACTTCTACTACTTTTTCATCTTTTAATCCTTCCTCTATATGTTCATTCACTTCATTTAATAGTTTTTCCTTATCTATATTGTTTTTTTCATCTGTTAATGTTATTAGGACTGCATTCTCATCCTCTTCCATATATCCATTTTCCATTGCTTTATCTATGACTTTACTTACCACTTCATCTATTTTTCTATTTTTATATTCCTTTAACTCTTCAGTAATATATTGTCCATCTTCATTTATACCTTCTACATTTATTACTCTGTCATACAAATTATAGGCTATTTCTACACTTGGATTAATATCCACATTTACATATCCAAAGGGATTATAATAACCATAGACTCCATATCCTGAGGTCATCATAAATATAAAGATAGCTGCAGCTGCAATAAATCTTCTTATATTAGAATTATAGTTATAATTTCTTTTCTCAGTAAAGCTAATCTCTTGACCTATATCAATACTCTTTCTTTCTTTCTCTATTTCTACGAATCTACCATCTTTGGTTAATACTATTAATTTTTCTTCCATTACCTCCATAACTACTGCTTTCATTACTATCACCTCCATTTATATATTCCCTGATATAAACATAATCACCCCGCAAAACTATTACTGCTGATATGATATATATTCGACCTCTCTCTAACTTTTTTCGGTGTATTTTTTTTATGTCTTGAATATCTTTTATTGGAAGTCGCTTAGTTCTATTTAGTTTTCCCATTATAGAAGTATTATTTATTATTATCATTGCAATTTCATTATATAATTCCCTGAGTTTTTTATGACTTGGTGAAGCCTTTACTAAATCTTCGAATTTTATTCCCCAAGTTAATAACTCTTCCTTATACTCTAGAATTTCTTCTTTCCTCAGTCTGTTTTCTTCTATTAATTTAAAACTATGTATAGCTTCTTTATCTTGTATATTACTACTTATCTCTTTTTCATCATCTTCTTTTAAAAGTATTTCTTTGTTTATTCTTTTATTTTTTCTATAATAATCTATTAACCTTAACTGGATAACTCTTTTAGCAAATGTTAAAAACTTACCCTTTTCTCTATCATATCCCTCTATAGCTTCTTTAAATGCTAGCATCCCTATTGTAAGTTCATCATCTTGTCCATATCTTAGATATCTACCTACTCTCTGTTGAGCAGTACTTGCTATAAATGGCTTATATTCATCTATTAATTTATTTAATTCTTCTTCTTCCTTTTTTGCATCTTCAACTCGGTCTTCAAGGTTTCTTTTAAAGATCATTTTTTCACCTCGCTCATTTAGTGTTCTATTAATAATCTATATTTATAATACAGTATATTTTCTTAAACAGTCCATTCCAAATATATACATACGAAACAATACCTTGTTTTTTAAGGTATTGTTGGTTAAAATTTATTTTTGCTATGATTTATATAATTTTAATAATCTTTAAATCATTTCTAGATAAATCTATTATTTTATCTTCTATTCTTATTAAAGGTTTAAACCTATCTACTTCACTTATAAACACAATCTCTCCTACAGATTTATCACTTAACAATACATATCTCCCAAGATTATTCCAAAGTATATTCTTAACAAATACTTTCATGCACTCATAATCTAAATGAGTTATTTCGTTATTATAAAATTCTTGAAGAGTTTCTATTATCCCTTCTCTGCTTTTATCTTTAAAATATATATTAAATCGATCTGCAACCTGTAATATCTTTGACTCTAAAGATTGCTTCTCTGAGTTAAGGCTTAATGGATACCCTGTACCTACCTGATTTTCATGATGAGTTATTACCATTTTTTTAACTTCAACATCTATACTTTTTATTTTTACTATCATCTCATAGGCTATTAATGGATGTTTTTTGTATAAAGCTAAATTCTTTTCAGACATTTCTCCATCTATAAATAAATCTTTAGGTAATGTATATAAACCAATATCTCTTAATAATCCTGCTAATATTATATTATATACTTTTTTAGATGAAAGTCCTCTCCACTTTCCTAATAATCCTCCCATTATAGCTACATCAATATGACTATTATACTTTTTATTACCTTTTTTATTAGCTAATTCTATACATACTAATATTGAGTTTTTACTTCTGATCTCTTTATATATAATTTTACCTATCTTCTTTATACTAGAGATATTAATAGTTCCTTTCTTTTTTATATCTTCAACTACATCTTCCATTATTTTTATAATATTATTATAGTATCCATTACTCTGAATATTTACTTTAGGTTTTAACTCCTCAATCTTTCTTATAATTTTTTCGTTTGTTATAGATAAATCCTCTGCTACTGGTTCTTTAGTTATTTCGGTTACTTCTTCCACCACAATATCTAATTCTTCTATTCCATATACTTTTAGTTTCTCTAAAATACTCTCAGTTAATTGCATACCTGTAGATACTAGTATTGCACCATTCTTATCCCTTACATCAGAGCTTAACTTCATTTCAGTATTACATTTTTCTATATTAATTTTTTTGCCTGACAGAGCCATAACCATTTTAGACACTCCTAACTTTATTCTTATATCAAGTATTCTTCTTTTATAACAATTTACCTGTGGTAGTATAGTCCTAACTTGTTCTTTTCTGTTATAATATTGCAATAAAAAAAAGAGTAGGGGATATCCTACTCTAATTAGTTGGAGCTACTTCTTGTTCTGTTATTTTTCTTTCTTTTTTTACTCCTTCTATATTCTTAAATGCTACAGATAACATAAGTTTTATACGATTTAATTGATTAACCTCACTAGCTCCTGGATCATAATCTATTGCTGCTATATTTGACTTAGGGTAAGAGCTTCTTAGCTCCTTTATCATACCCTTTCCTGTTATATGGTTAGGTAAGCATGCAAAAGGCTGTAAACAAACTATATTATCTACTCCTTCTTCTATTAGCTCTACCATTTCAGCAGTTAAGAACCAACCTTCTCCAGTTTGATTTCCTATAGACAAATGTTTTTCTGCTCCTTTAGCTAATTCCTCTATTGCTTTAGGTGGACTAAACCGTTTACTCATCTTCAAGGCTTTTTTCATATCTCTACGATAATACTCAAGAGCTTTAATTGAAAAATTACCTAGTATTTTATTTTTCAAGCTTCCTGATAATTTTTCGTATTTAAAATTATTATTATAGGCTGTGTATAAAAAGAAATCAATAAGATCTGGTACTACTGCCTCTGCTCCTTCTTCTTCTAATAGTTCTACAATATTATTATTTGCAGTAGGATGAAATTTAACTAATATCTCTCCTACTACCCCTACCTTTGGTTTTATAATATTATCATTTATTAGAAACTCATCAAAGTCTTTTATTATTCCTTGGATATTTTGTTTAAATTCTTTTTTCCTATCTCCATCTAAAAGACTCTCATTACATTTATCCATCCATTTTCTATACAATTTATTAGCAGAACCTTTTACTTTTTCATAAGGTCTTACTTTATATAAAACTCTCATTAATAAATCTCCATATATTAAAGATTTAATCATGTTTTCTGCCATTTTAAACCCTACTTTGAACCCTGGTTGTTCTTCCATGCCAGATGCATTTAAAGATATAACTGGTATATGTTCCATCCCTGCATCTTTTAGAGCTTTCCTTATAAAGGCTATATAGTTAGTAGCTCTACAACCTCCTCCAGTTTGGGATATTATTACAGAGGTGTTATTTAAATCATACTTTCCAGACTTCAGGGCATTCATTATTTGACCTACAGTGATAATTGATGGATAGCAGGCATCATTGTTTACATATCTTAACCCTTCATCTATAGCTTGATAATCTACTGAAGGAAGGATCTCAAGGTTATAGCCTGAACTCTTAACTCCACTTTGTAATAATTCAAAATGTATAGGAGCCATCTGAGGTGCCAATATAGTATGGGTTTTTTTCATCTCTTTAGTGAAGGCAACTTTCTTAGAATGTTCATATAGTCTCTCAGGAACAAAGTCCAATCTATCTCTTTCTTGCATAGCAGCCATAAGAGATCTTATTCTAATCCTTGCTGCTCCTAAATTATTTATTTCATCTATTTTTAGAACGGTATATATCTTACCGTATTGCTCTAAAATTTCATTTACTTGATCTGTAGTGACTGCATCTAAACCACATCCAAAAGAATTTAATTGAACCAGTTCAAGATTTTGTTGTTTTGCTACATATGTAGCAGCTCTGTACATTCTAGAATGATAGACCCATTGGTCTATGACTCTGATAGGTCTTTCTACTTCATCTAGATGATCTATTGCATCTTCAGGCAATACTGCAATGCCAAAAGAATTAATCATTTCTGGAATACCATGATTAATTTCCGGATCTATATGATAAGGTCTTCCTGCAAGAACTATCCCCTTCATATTATTATTATTAATATACTCTAAACTTTCTTGACCCTTATTTCTTACATCTTCTTTGAATTTCCCTAATTCATTATATGCTTTTTCTACCGCTAATTTAATTTCAGATTTTGATAAATTTTCATCTAATAATTCCTCAACTAATCTTTTAATAAGCTTTTCCTTATGATCTAATGGTAAAAAAGGTTTATAAAATTTTATGTTTTCTGTAGTTATTTCTTCTATATTCGCACTTAATGTTTCTGGGTAAGAAGTTACTACTGGACAATTATAATGATTATTAGCTCCCTCATCCTCTTCAATATTAAAAGGAATACACGGATAAAAAATCTTTTTTATTCCCTTTTCTATAAGATTCATAATATGACCATGGGTTATTTTTGCAGGATAACATACTGACTCTGAAGGTATACTATCCATCCCCATTTCATAAACTGATTTAGAAGATCGTCTAGATAAAATAACTCTATATCCTAATTCATTGAAGAACGTAAACCAAAAAGGATAATCCTCATACATATTTAATACTCGTGGAATACCTATATCTCCTCTAATTGCTTCTTCTTTTGATAGGGATTTGTAACTAAATAATCTTTTATATTTATATTCATATAAATTAGGAGCATTATTATTAGTCTTTTCTAACCCAGCTCCTCTTTCACATCTATTTCCTGATACAAATCTTCTACCATCCGAAAAGTGATTTATTGTTAATAGACAATTGTTTCCGCAAAGCTCACATCTATCAATGCTAGTATCTATACGAAAATCTATAATGTTTTCCTTATTTATTATGCTTGTTTTATAACCTTCTTTATATTTTTCCTTTGATATCAATGCTGCTCCAAAGGCTCCCATTATACCAGATATATCTGGCCTTACTACTTCCCTTTCTGAAATAAGTTCAACTGCCCTAAGTACAGCTTCATTATAGAAGGTTCCCCCTTGGACCACTATCTTTTCACCCAAGTCCTGGGGTCCTCTTAGTCTTATTACTTTATATAACGCATTTTTTATTACTGAGAGGGATATTCCTGCTGATATATCAGATACTTCTGCCCCTTCTTTCTGAGATTGCTTAACTCTAGAATTCATAAACACTGTACATCTTGTTCCTAAATCTACTGGATTCTTTGACCTTATACCAGATTTGGCAAATTCAGATATATCTAAATTTAAGGACTTAGCAAAGGTCTCTATAAATGATCCACACCCAGAAGAGCATGCTTCATTAAGCATAATAGAATCTATTACTCCGCCCTTTATTCTAAGACTTTTCATATCCTGTCCGCCAATGTCTAATATAAAGTCTACTCCTGGTAAAAAGAAGTCTGCAGCTTTATAATGAGCTACCGTTTCTATTTCTCCTATATCTATCTTTAAAGCAGACTTTATTAAATGCTCCCCATAACCTGTTACAGTAGAATTAACTATCTCCGTATCCTTATTTAACCTATTATATAAATCCTTTATTGCTTCTATGCTAGATTTAAGAGGACTACCTTGATTACTTCCATAATAAGAATATAAGAGACTACCTTCTTCATCTATTAAAGCTAGTTTGGTAGTTGTAGATCCGGCATCTATTCCTAAAAAGGCCTTTCCTTTATATTTATCTAAGTCTATTCTTTTAACTTTATTTTTATCATGTCTTTCTTTAAACTTTATGTAATCTTCCTCATCATTAAATAAAGGTTTGAGATTTTGATTTTCTCCATTATTCATTTGATATATTCCAGGAACTCTTTCATATAAACATTCAAAAGACAGAGATTCTTGATCTCTAGATGATAAAGCTGCTCCCATTGCTACAAAATATTGGGAATCTTCTGGGAATATTATATCTTCTTCTTTTATTTTTAAAGTTTCTACAAATCTCTTTCTAAGCTCCGACATAAAATATAATGGTCCTCCTAAAAAGGCCACACTACCTCTTATAGCTTTTCCTTGAGAAAGACCACTTATAGTTTGATTTACTACAGCTTGAAGTACAGAAGCTGCTATATCCTCTTTTTTTGCTCCTTCATTTAGCAATGGTTGTATATCCGTTTTTGCAAATACTCCACACCGTGAAGCAATAGGATATATCATTTTATAATTTTTTGCTAATTCATTTAATCCGGCTGCATCTGTCTGTAATAATGAAGCCATTTGATCTATAAATGCTCCTGTACCACCAGCACAAGTACCATTCATTCTTTGCTCTATTCCCTCTCCTAGATATGTAATTTTTGCATCTTCTCCCCCTAGTTCTATAGCAACATTAGTGTTTGGTATGAACTGTTCTATGGAATTAGTACAAGCAACTACTTCCTGTATGAAAGGCGCATTTAACTTTTTAGAAATATTAAATCCTCCTGACCCCGTCACCATAACAGTTACTCTTTTTTTATCTAATACTTTCTGAGCATCAGAGAACATTGAAATAACTGTATTTTTTATGTCAGAAAAATGTCTCATATAGTTTTTATAAAGTATATTAAATCGTGAATCTATAACTATCATTTTAACAGTAGTAGATCCTATATCAAGACCTACATTTAATATTTCGTACATTTACTTCCCCCCTTGGGCGTGCTTTCTTACTTATGTATAATTCAATACTTTATCTTATAACTTTATTAAATATTTGTTACCTTATACTTCTATTTTATCATATTCATGGCTATATAGCCTTTATGATTATTCAAACTAATTTAATTATATTTTAACCATGTTATTACTGTCAATCTTTAGTTATTTAGTATAAAAAAAGAGATGCTAAATAGCATCTCTTTTTTTATACTTTTCAATTATTACTTCTGTAATATTGGACTATCAACTCATCTAATTGTTCACTTATTTTTTGAGCATAATCTTTATTATATAGGTCATTTGACAAGATTTTATTTAATTCTCGTCTTTTATCATTAATTTCTCTTTTCAAATTTAATCCCATATACTTATCCCTGGTTTTCATTTTTCCCCCTTTTTTTTATCTTCCCCCCGATTATCCCCTTATGCGTTTTATGTATGTTATGGATAATTATACCATTATTTTGTCGTATTTTCAAAAGTTTCCATCGACATTTTTCTTCTGTATTAGATGTCTTTTTCTTTATTATCCCTATTTTCTACAATTATATTTTATATTATTATTAACTATTTATTAAATAGGCAATCATCATTATTTTTTAAATAGGTACCATCTAGCTGTATCCATTTCGTATTTAATTTCATATACATCTTTTTCATTATGTAAACATACAAATACTATTCTTCTATTACCTGCTAGTTTTTCTTCGTAGGTTTTGATTACTTTTTGTATCTTTATCTTATTATCTTTATATTTAAATTTAAAAGGCTTTATATTTCCTGTATCTTTTTCAAAGATAGCTATCATGTCTATAGTTTCATTTATAACTTTCATATATTTTACTCTCCTTTAACCTATAATATACTAGACATCACTGGATAGTCTTCTGCTGCAAAACCTCCAAGCATAGGCTTTAGTCCACTATGTAGAAAGGTAGCTCTTGTAACTGAATAATCTCCAAACCTTTCCCTTATAGTATCAATTGTTTCATTGATTTTTATAAGCTTTATGGACTCTTCTTTATCAAATAATGATGATTGTATTTTTTCTGAAGAAGTTAACTGAGATAATCTTAAGCTAAATTTTCTTATGGGAGTTCCATCCCATATATCATCAAATAACTCTAATGCTATTTGATATATTTCTTCAGTTGAATTAATGGATGATAATATTTTTCTTTGATGACTTCTATAAAATAAATCAAGATTTCTTATTCCTAAACTTATGACTCCACAGGCTACATTTGACCTTCTAATTCTTCTAGAGGTAGTTTCACATAAGCTTAATATTATTTTTTTTGCTGTTTCTCTATCCTCCACATCGAAGGGAATTGTACTACCATTGCCAACACTTTTAAAAGGTATGTAATTATTATAATTAAAAGTAGAATCATCCCTCCCCCAAGCATAATTATAAACTAACCTACCATGAGATTTTAATATAGTATCTATAATTTTAAAGTCGGAATTAGCTAAATCTCCAATAGTATATATCCCTAGCCGATTCAATTTGGGTTTAGTTTTCCTTCCCACCATGAATAGCTCCTCCACAGGCAAAGGCCATAACTTATTTTTTACTTCTTCTAGAAATAGTGTATTAACTTTATCAGGCTTTTGTAATTCTCCTGCTTGCTTTGCCAATAGTTTATTACTAGATATGCCTATATTCACTGTAAATCCTAATTCACTTTTTATTCTCTCTTTTATTTTATGAGCAGCTTTTATAGGATCCCCAAAATGTTCCTCCATTCCAGTAAAATCTAAAAAGCATTCGTCTATACTAAAAATATCGATGTATGGAGAATATTCTTTTAGTAAAGTTATTAATGCCTTACTAGCTTTTACATATAAATCATAGTTGGGAGGAACTACTAAAAGATTTTTACATTTCATTCTAGCATCCATTAAACTTTCTCCAGTCTGAATTCCAAGCCTTTTTGCGGGTAGAGACTTTGCTAATACTATTCCATGTCTTTTTTCTTCATTGCCCCCTATAACTGATGGTATGTTTCTTATGTCCTTATCAATTCCAACCTGATCATTATAAGCCGCCTGCCAAGATAAAAATGCTGAGTTCACATCAATATGCATGATAATTTTTGAATTATTTTCCATTACAATCCACCTTTCGAACATGTGTTCGATTTTATTATATCACTATTTTATTCCTTTTAGAAGAAAAATATTCCTTTATCCCATTAAAAAATATGAGTTGAATCAACTCATATTTTTTAATCATTTTTTTCTGTTTTTTCTTCTTCTATTTCTTCTCTTGGTACATTTAAATAGGTCAATGTATCTTCTATAACTTGCTTTGCTATAGGAGCAGCTATTACACCACCATAATGACTTCTAGGGTCTGGTTCATCTATTATTGTTAAAACAGTTATCTTAGGATCATCTATAGGGGCAATTCCAATAAATGATGCGATATACTTATCGGCTACATATTTACCATTTATGGCTTTCTGAGCTGTTCCTGTCTTTCCTCCTACTCTATAACCAGGTATATTAGCATTTGACCCTGATCCTTCCGATACTACACTTTCTAATATTTCTAATACAACTTTTGCTGTTTTTTCAGAAATTACCTGTTTAGTAAAAGTAGGTTCTATCTTTTCAATTTCTTTCTTCTTATCATTATTTTCATCATTTTTATAATGGATTATACTGTTTATTATATTTGGTTGCATCATCTTACCCTTATTTGCTATAGACGATATTGAGTTTATAAGCTGTAATGGCGTAACTGCTACTCCTTGTCCAAAGGCCATAGTAGCCACATCTACATCTCCCATAGTTTTAGGACTTTTTATTAATCCTCCTATCTCTGAAGGAAGCTGTACATTAGTTACACTACCTAGTCCAAATGCTTTAGCATATTCATTAAGCTTTTCCTTTCCCAATCTTAACCCTAATTCTACTGCTACTTCATTACAAGAATTTTGGATTCCTTCAGCGAGAGTCTGAGCTCCATGAGGAGACATACAAGTGATATTACCTGGAACCTGAGTTACCCGTGCATCACAATAAAAAGTTTCATTTAAATTTGCAAGACCTTCTTCTAGACTAGCAGCAAGCACTAATATTTTAAATGTGGATCCTGGTTCATATATCTCAGAAACTAAAGGATTTTTCCACATATCATATAAATAATTTTCTTTTTCTACCCAGGATTTTTCATCAAATTTTGTTTTTAATTCTTCACTCCAATTTATCCAAGGTATATCCGGATCATAATTCATTGACATTCTATCATTAGGATCATAATCAGGTTTAGATGCCATGGCTAATATATCTCCTGTTGTAGGGTCCATAATTAGTACTGATGACCTCTTTGCTTTATTATTCTTCAGTGCTTCTTCTGCTCCTTTTTCTGCATAATGTTGAATTGTTGCATCTATAGTTAATGCTAAATCATTTCCATCTTCTGGTTCATATTTCTTTTGATGATTATAAGGTAGTTCCATTCTATTTCCATCTACAGTCTTAATCCACCGGCCTGGTGTACCCATAAGCTCGTCATTGAAATATCCTTCTATTCCATATTGACCTATACCGTCTCTATTAGTATTTCCTATTACTTGAGCTAAGAAATTTTCAAAGGGATAGTACCTTTTATTCACTTCATCAATACTAATTCCTTTAAATTTCTTTTTTGCTAATAATTCCGCTTTTTCTCTATCTACATATCTTTCAATTTCTGTCCAACTACTATCTGATTTTATAGCCTTTTCTACTTTTTCTTTTTCTATTTCTAAAATATTTGAGATATCTTCTATGTATTTATCATGGTCTTTTTCATCTATTTTATCTGTAAGGGCAGATACTGTATATAAGGATATATCAGTAGCCAGTTTTTTTCCATTTCTATCATATATGTCTCCTCTTTGAGGACTAATCATTATATCCCTAGTCCATTGATGTACAGCTTTTATGCTAAGACTCTCTCCCTTTACAATCTGTAAATATCCTAACCTGCCTATCATTGCAAATATTAGGATAGATAATGATATAAATGATAAGATTAATCTATTTTTCACAAGTTTATCAAATGATTTCATCTTTCTTCCTCCATTCCCTAGTAAAATCATTTTATCATAGGAATGGTTTTTTTTCATTAGTTACAATTAACTAAAATAATAAAATAGGCTAGCTAATTAGCTGGCCTATTAAAAGGGGTAATATTTCTTACCTCTATAAAAGGTTTATTAGAAGAACCTTCATTATATTGTGCATAAAGAAGTATTTTTTCATGATTAGGAGATATTCTCACTTCTACATTTAAAATATCTTCTCCATAGTAGGATTTAAAGTTCATAATATTATTAACCTTAAAATCCGTATCAATAGTAAATATGCCTTCATCGGAAATAAGAAAAATATTTTCTTCTTGTCTAGAATAGTCATATAAGTATCCTATATCTTCATTTATTGTCTTTTCTGTATCTAAATCTATAATACTTATACTTTTTATATCTTTATCTCCATCCCTAAACATAAACATATTATTTTCAAATAATTCTATTGGGGTTATTTTATGACTAGGATATCCTTCACTTAAATCCACAATGTCTTCTAACACTATCATGTTATCTTCTGTCTCAATATTAATGTACTGAACCTCTCCCTTTATATTTTCAGTGGGAGATATAAGATTTTTTTGTATATCTTTTATTTTTGCAGTTTGTATTATTATTCCCTTATTATCTTCAGACCAATATATTTCCGAAGTAGTGAGATTTTTTTTAAAGTTTATTACTTTTATCTTCTTGGTTTTAGTATCATATATTCCTATTTTATCTGATAAATAATAATTCGTTTCTATACTATCAAATATATACTCTTCATAGTCTTTAGATTGAATTAAAAATGCTAATTTTTCTCCATCATTAGACCATATAGGACTAGTAAGGATAGTGTCATCCATTTTTATTTCTTTTTCAATACCTTTATTAATATCAATAATATTTATTTGATTATTAACATTAGGTATCTGTGAAACTATATGTGTAGAGTCAGGGCTCCAAGTAGCTGCTATATAAGAGAAGACATAATCAATGTCTGGAATATAGTTAGCTTTTTGTAAATGTTTTTTATCTATATTATAAATGAAGCGTTCATTTTCACTTTTATCTGATTTTGCAGGTATACCATTTACAATTACTTTATTTCCATCGGGAGAAATATGGTACCATTCTTGTCTTTCTGATATTTTTTCAACATCTCCATTATTATTCATATAATACAATCCGTTAAATCCATCATTTGAATATATTATTGCATTTTTATTTACTCTTTTCCATTCCCATATCATACCTTCTATATTAAATTTTATATCTACTTTATTCTGGGAAGTTTTATATTCATAAATACTATTTTTACTTTCCCCTTTTTCTTGGTAGGTAAAATTAAACGCTATTGTCTCTTTATCAAACCATTCCAAAGATGTTATAGAATTTATGTTATTAGATGAGGATTTTAAATATATACTGTCTCCTTCCTTTTCTAAATAAATATTATCCATACTATCTGAACTATAATCTTTCTCACCTTTACTTCCTTTTCCTGTTTTTTCATCTTCATGTGCTCTGTCTTCTTCTGATATATCTTTAGTTTGTTTATCTGTTCCTTTACTTATATCTCCCTTATCTTGATCTATTAATGTCAATGAAAGTATAAGAGCTAATGTAATCAATGAAAATACAATAAGTATCTTTTTATCTTTCAATATTCCACCACCCATTTACTATCTATATTTTTATCTTTAGTAATTATTCTATAGTTTAATATATACCCACTCTTTATTCCTTTATAGAAGTATTAATTTATCATTTAAATATAAATATCCCCTTTTACAATTAGTACAGAAAGAGTATAATACATAATATATGCTAATATTATTTGAAAATTTTATCTAAAGGAGATGTATCAATGAATAATGTAGTAGAAAGATTTATAAAATATATTAAATTTGACACCCAGTCTGATCCTACATCAGAAACATGTCCAACCACTTCAAAGCAATTAGATTTTGCTAAAGAATTATATAAAGAGCTAATGGAGATAGGACTTAAGGATGTATCCTTAGATCAAAATGGATATTTAATGGCCAATTTACCATCTAATACAGATAAAGATGTTCCTACTATTGGTTTTATCGCTCATATGGATACTGCTCCTGATATGACAGGCAAAAATGTTAATCCTCAAATAGTAGAAAATTATGATGGAAAAGACATTGTATTAAATAAAGATAAGAATATTATTTTATCTCCAAAAGATTTTCCCGAAATTCTTGATTATAAGAATATGGATTTAATTACAACTGATGGCACTACTCTATTAGGTGCAGATGATAAGGCTGGTTTAGCTGAAATTGTAACCGCCATGGAATATTTAATTAATCATCCTGAAATCAAACACGGAGAAATAAAAGTTGGATTTACTCCTGATGAAGAGGTGGGTAGAGGTGCAGATAAGTTCGATGTAGCTAAATTCGGAGCAGATTTTGCCTATACTATGGACGGAGGACCTATAGGAGAATTAGAATATGAAAACTTTAATGCTGCAGAAGCAATAGTACATATTCAAGGAAGAAATGTACATCCAGGATCAGCAAAGAATAAAATGATAAATTCAATTATAATAGGTACAGAGTTTAACCTAATGCTTCCTGAAAACTCTAAACCAGAGTATACTGAGAAGTACGAAGGCTTTTATCATTTAATCTCTTTTGAAGGTAGCGTAGAAAATACAAAACTTCATTATATTATAAGAGATCATGATAAAGATAAATTTGAAAATAAAAAAAGAATTATTAATGATATAGTAGACTTTTTAAACTCTAAATATGGTGAAAATACAGTATCTATAGAAATTAAAGATCAATATTATAATATGAAAGAAAAAATAGAACCAGTTATGGATATCGTTTATAATGCTAAAAAAGCAATGGAGTCAATAGATATAATTCCTGATATTAAACCTATTCGTGGAGGTACGGATGGATCTAGACTTTCTTACATGGGACTTCCTTGTCCTAATATATTTACTGGAGGTCATAATTTCCACGGTAAATTTGAGTTCATACCAATTCACTCTATAAAAAAAGCAGTAGAATTGATCGTAAAAATAGCTGAATTGAATGTAGAAAATAATTAAAAACTAAAGAACCCAGTTCAAAATTGAACTGGGCTTTTTTAAATCTAAATTTTATTAGGCTCTTTAACTGCACTTTCTATTCTTTTTGTAAAACGCTTTTGAAGACACTCCATATGATAATATTGTTTTATTTTTGGGTCATAAATCAATTCCTTATCCAATGGGTTCTGATCGCAAATATGACAGGTGGTTTCTTTTTTTATAAACCTTTCCAAAATACTCATGCTTCATCCCCTCTTTTTCCATTTATCTTAAGCATCTTCGGTTAATACTTAGATCTCCTCATCCAGGGCTAAAATCCAATCTAAAAAGAAGGTTTTACCATTGGACAAACTATCCTATATATACTATTATAGTATGTTTTAGGTACAAAATCCATCTAAATATTACTTTTTGTGATATTTTTTTGCCTCATCATTTCAAATGCTATTACTGATGTAGCAGAAGTAGCGGCTAAAGAAATACCATGATTTCTTCCGTAAGGTATCTGTATGATAGTATCTGCCTTTTCTAAAAATGATCTAGTAATTCCTCTTTTTTCTCCTCCTATTAGTAAAAACATTGGTACATTAAGATCTGCTTCATATAAAGATATTGAATTCCTATTAGATGTACAGGCTAAAGTCATTCCCTTATCTTTGAAAAAGTTAGAGGCCTCTTCAATATCATTTGCTACTGCCATGGGCATCAACTCGGTAGTTCCCGCAGAAGCCTTGGCTACAACAGAGGTGGCTTCCATCCAGTTTCTTGGATTTACTACTACTCCATCTACACCTGCTAAATAAAGGGATCTAACTGCATATCCAAAATTATATGGATCCTCTATCCCATCTAACATAACTATAAAAGGATTTTTCTTGTCTTTTATTAGCTCCTCTAGAGAAACAAACCTTTTATCTCCAGCCTTAGCTATAATTCCCCCATGGGTCTTACCTTGAGTCATTTCATCAATTAAATGTCTATCTACTTTCTTAATCTTTATTCCTGTTTTATTAATCATGCTCTCAAAACTTTTGATATCCCTACCTTTTTTACCTTTATCTATATATACTCTACTAATCCTTCTACTCTTTCCTTTAATTGCTGCTTCTATTGATAATTTACCTTCTAATATGTATTCTTTAGTCATTTTAATCCTCCTAGTTTCGGTTTGTATATATTATACTTCACTTACCTTACTAATAAAACCTATTCAACGATTTATTTATCAAACCTCTATCCTTATTAATAATTTTTTTTAAAGTGAAGATAATATTAAGATAACTAAATTCTTCATATTACTCTTAAAAGCTTAGGAGGCAAGTAATGAAGCTACTTAATAGATTCAAAAACTTAATTATAGATAAGAATGAAACTGAAGTTCATACTAAGTTATATAAAAACATTAAAGAAAACATGAAAGTATCTAGGCATATATTAAAAAATCAAGAGTACTTAAAGCAAGTATTTAATAAAAGTAATGACATAATATATAAAACTCTAACTTTGGAAAATAACAATTTAAAATTATTAGTAGTTGGTATTAACGGATTGATGGATGCACAAGTAATAACAGATGATATTTTTGTACCTCTTAAAGAACAAGATAGGTTCAAAGATACAGAAAAACTCACCTTATCAACAATAAAGAGAAATTTACTCACTGCACTAGAGGTTGAATTAAGTAATGATTTTAATAAATTAATAAATTCACTGTTTTTAGGAGAGACTATATTATTTATAGAGGGTTATGAAGAAGCTTTAATAGTTGGCACTCATGGATGGAAAGAAAGAAACATTGAATCTCCTCAAACTGAAGAAACTATAAGAGGCTCCCGTGAAAGTTTTGTAGAATCAGTAGGTACAAATATCACCCTAATAAGAAGAAGAATAAAAACTCCTGACTTAGCAATAGAACAGTTGAAGGTAGGTAGAAAAACCCAAACAGAAATAAGATTAATTTACATAAGTGGAGTCTGTAATTCTAATATTGTCAATGAAGTCCGAGAAAGAATAGAAAATATAGATACTGATGGAGTAGTGGGTAGTGCTCAAGTTGAACAACTCATTGAATGTAATAAATGGACGGTATTCCCTCAAACACTTGCTACTGAAAGGGTTGATAGAGTAATTGGAAGTATACTAGAAGGGAGATTAGCTATAATGGTAGATGGGACCCCTTTTATTTTAATTACACCAATTACATTTACATCATTTCTAAATAGTCCGGATGATTATTATGAAAGATCAGTAACTAGCTCCTTTATGAGACTAATAAGATATATAAGCTACTTCCTCACTACAACTTTACCAGCATTATACTTGGCTTTAACAGCATATCATCCAGGTATGATACCCACACCCTTAGTTTTAACTATAACAGAAAGTAGAATAGGACTTCCTTTTCCAACTATTATAGAAGTATTTATTATGGAATTCACCTTAGAAATTTTGACAGAAGCCAGTATTAGACTTCCAAGACCCATTGGTCAAACAGTAAGTATAGTTGGTGGTTTAGTAATTGGTCAAGCAGCAGTTCAGGCAGGAATCGTAAGTCCTCTTATAATAATAATTGTAGCATTAACTGCTTTAACATCCTTTGTTATACCAATTTACACATTCACTTTAAGTAATAGAATGATACGTTTTCCCTTGATATTGGTAGCAGGAGCCTTGGGGTTATATGGAATATTTATGGGATGGCTTTTTCTACTTATTCATTTAGCTTCATTAGAGTGCTTTGGAGTCCGTTATTTATCTGACTTTTCACCATATAGTTTAAATAGCTTAAAAGACACATTTATAAAAGTTCCCCAAAGTCTTATGAAGAAAAGACCTGAGATTTTAAATGTTGAAGATATAAAAAGACAAAATTAAAGGATGATTTTTTATGAATAAACAGTTAGAAAGCATAAATATCATAGCATTTATTATAAACGGTGTTCTTAGTATAAGACTATTAACTTTACCTAGAGAGATAGGTGAACATGCTAAAAATAACGGATGGATGTCAGTTCTATTAATGGGAGCATATATCTTTTTTGTAGGATATGTGTTTTTTTGGGTGGGTACTAAGCATAAAGATTTAACCTTTTCTCAAATATGCGAAAAAGTATTAGGTAAATTTATAGGTAAGATTGTAATCCTAGGAATAGGAGTCTACACTATTGTCTCAGTAGGGTTAGGGTTAAGAATATTTGGTGATGCAATACAAATATATCTATTAGATAAAACCCCCTTAATAGTAACAATGTCTATTATGCTCTTAGCCTGCTCCTACTGTATATTGAAAGGAGTTAAGACTATAAGTATTATCTTAGATATCCTTCTTCCATTAATTCTTGTTTCTATTATAATTCTGATTATTCTCTCATTTAGTAATATAGATATAATGAATTTAAGACCTGTATTTCATGGAGGGATAACACCAGTAGCTAAAGGAGCATTAGAAATAGCAGATCCTTTTTTGACCGTGGGAATAATCGGATATATACTACCATTTTTTAAAGACTTTAAAAAAATGAAAAAATGGATTTTCATAAGCATCTCTATCTGTATAGTTATATATATGATAGTAGTACTAATATGTATATTATCCTTTGGTAGTGAAGAATTAAACTTCTTATTATTTCCAACCATAACCTTAGCAAAATCTATCCGGATGGAAGTAAAAATATTAGAAAGAGCAGAAAGTTTATTCATGGCTGCCTGGGTCCCTATAACATTTACTACCCTGTTATTATTTTACTTAGCATCTACACTAAATTTAAAGGCTCTTTTTAATACAAAAAAGGATTATTTCTTAATATTGTCTCAAATACCATTATTTTTTATTATAGCTCTCTATCCAAGCAATATTTCAGAGGTATTTAAATTCATGGGATGGAACGAAAAAATTGGTCAAATACTTATTTTTGTAATTGTACCTGTGATGATGATCGCTCAACTTATTAGGGAAAGGAGAGTAAAAGCTAAGTGAAAAATAAATCAATTATATATATTCAACTTTTAGTATTGATCATATCCGTCCTTATGTTAAATGGTTGTTGGGATTATAAAGAAGTAGAAAAACGAGGGTATGTCTTAGGAATTGGAATCGATGAACCTTTTCCTATACCCCAAGGAGATGGGGAGAATAAATCTCATATGAGTGAAAAAGAACTGGAATTATATGAATTACAGCAAGGAGATCCTCGGTACGCATTTACAATACAAGTTCCTATATTACCTAAAGCTCAAATAAAACCCTTAGGAGCTGGGGGCGGTGGAGGTGAGGAATCAAGATCCTGGAACTTAACATTGCTAGGCCGTTCTTTCTTTGAAGCCAATAGAGAGTTTTCAACTCGAGTAGATTATATGCCTTTTTATGAACATTTACAGGTTATTGTTTTGAATGAAAATATAGCAAAGAACGGCATAATTCCTCCCTTAGATATGATATTAAGGGATCCTGAGATGAGAAGAAGAACTAGGGTCTTTGTTGCACCAGATAAAGCTTTAGATGTTCTTAAAGTCTCCCCTAAAATTGATGATTATGCTTCTCTCTATCTACAACAACTTCCAAATAATGCAGATAAAACATCAAGGATGGCTCATGTGACAGATTTAGGAGAAGTAGCAGAAAGTTTACATAGCAATACAGATTTTGTACTACCCCGGGTTATTTCCACAGAAGATGAAATAAAGAATGCAGGCTTAGCTGTATTTAAAAAAGATAAAATGGTAGGATGGCTGGGAGAAGTATATACTATATATACTAAGTGGATTAGAGATGCGGTTAAAGGTGGCATAATAGTTATAAAATCTCCTGAAGATCCTAGTGTACTGATAACTTTAGAATTATCAGAAGTAAAAACAAAAGTAAAACCAATAATTGATGGTGATAATATAAAGATGAAAATAGAATCAAAAGCTGTGGTTAATATCGCCGAAATTACACAAACAAAACACGAAAATGTTTTGGATGAAGCTTTTATTGAGAGAGTTGAAAAAGAGGCGGAAAAAGAAGTATCCAATAGAATACAAGAGGCAATAAAATATGTTCAAAAAAAATTAGGCGCAGATATATTTCATTTTAATGTGATAATGAAAAGCTTTGCCCCTAATGAATGGGAAAAAGTAAAAGATGATTGGCATTCAATATTTGAAACCTTAGAGGCAGAGGTTAATGTTGATATTAAAGTAGATCATGTAGGCATAATTAAGTAAAATAGAGGTCCTAGATTAGTACTAATCTAGGACCTCTATTTTACTTCTTATTATCTTTTACTAGGTTTTAGTTGTAGATTCCAACCTCACTAACTCTTTCATACCAATGTCTTCTTTTGAATCAATTAATCTTATGTTTACTAAAATATCTAACATGTCATTTACCTCCTATTTTTTTATAGTAATACTTATTTTTTCATTTCTAGATTCATATAAATCTCTAAACCTTTATCTTTATCTACAGTATTAATACTTAATACCTTATCTATTAAATCAAACATACTATCACCTCCTACCTAATGATAAGAGTTACTTCTTTAATTCTAATTTCTTATATTCCTGTAACCCTTGATCTGGATTTATTGAATTAACTTTTAATACCTTATCTATCATCTCAAACATGTCTTCACCTCCTATTAACTATTCTCACTTTACTTACTTTCGCATTTCTAAACTCATATAGGTCTCTAGACCCTGATCTTTTTTTACTGTATTACCACTTAATATCTTATCTATTAAATCAAACATAATATCACCTCCTATCCCTGATAAGAGCTACTTCTTTAATTCTAAATTCTTGTATTCTTGTAACCCTTGATCTATATTTATTGAGTTAACCTTTAATACTTTATCTATCATTTCAAACATAATATCGCCTCCAATTATCTATATTTATTATTCTTCTTTAAGCTCAATCTTTTTCCCAAAATCTTCAATAATCCCTTCAAATACTTTAAACATACGATCACCTCCCATATGTAGGATGGGTTATTTCACTAATGACTCAATCCTTTTAAATAAATCTAAATCTGATGATTTCTTACTATTTTTTACAATACTATTGGTTTCAAATATTAAAAACATACTATCCCACCTCCCCCAGTTTCATTATTATGACTAGTCTTCTAGAATTGTTCCTTTTTTCTTTTCATTTAGTTGAACTAAAAGTTTAATATACAAATCCTACATCTCTTCACCTCCTTTCAAAACAAGTATATATAAAACATATTAATTTCTCTTTAAGCAAAAGTTAAATCCATATTTTTGTTTTTTATTTCTATTATGAAAATAAAGTTAAATTTGCATAAAATTTCTTGTCTTTGGACACAAAAAAGTCCACAGTTATACTGCGGACTTTAAAATAAAGTTATTAATGGCATAAAAATAGCCGCAGTCCTGCGGCTATTTAAATATCATTTTTTATTTAAATATAAAAATAAGTCGCAGTATTCCCTGCGACGTATATCTCATTAATAAATTATGTATAGATCTAATTATAAATTACAACTCGCAGGTCGTTCATCATATTTAATTTTTTTGAATTTGAATACATTCTTAACTTAATCATTAAAACGACCTCCTTTAAATTTATTCATTCTAATTATACCATCGGGTTTTAATTATTACAAGAACTTTTTTGAAAATTTTTATTATTCTTTATATATCCTTCTACTTCATTAGTATATGTAGCTTTTATCCTTTTTACTACAATATTCTCTGAAGAATTATAAAAACTTTCATTAACTTTACTTATAGGTAATACCCCTACAGAAGTTCCACTCATAATTATACCTTCAACCTCAGACAATTGATCCTTTTTTAAATGATCTTCTTTCACCTCTATATCTAATTGTCTACATATACTTAGTATTTTATCCCTAGTAATCCCTAATAATACTTCTCCCCTGGGAGCTGTATAAATAGTATTCTCTTTAATGAAGAAAATATTAGATCTACTTCCTTCTGTTATATAGCCCTCTTCATTAATTAACAAAGCTTCAAATGCTTCCTTTTCTTTCAACTTCCTTTTTATATTGCTCCTGAAGTCCTCATTAACCTTCTTTACCTGGGGATTATCTCTAACAGCATCTATAGTTATTGCCTTGACCCCGTTTTCATAAAAAGTTTTCTCAGGATAGAAACTCTCTATGAAATAGAATACTGAATCAAATCCGCCTTCATAATAATTAAGTATTATCTTTATGTTCATATTATGTATTTTATTTTCCTTAATTAATTTAATAATATTATTTATGATATTTTTTTCTTCAATCTTACATTTATATCCTATGAGTTCACAAGATTTCTTGAGTCTTTCTATATGGTCTTCTAAAAAAAGAGGAACTCCATCTATAACTCGGATCACTTCATATATTTTTTGTCCCTCATTTAGATATATATTATCAATACTTTCTTTGATATACCCATTATATATAATATATTTTCCATTACTTTCTATATTCATATCATCACCCCTCTTAATAGTATATCAAAGATATTCTTTTTAATTAATTAATATTTTTTGTAATAATATTTGTGCATTATGTGATATACATCACAGTTAAGGGTAAATGATATATGTTATCAATATAATATAACGATAATTTAACTTAATTTCGTGAAAAATATGTTATAATATAGTCAAAGATATTGTATACAATATCCATGTGGGATATGTATATATTTGTTACATTTACTTATACACTACTTATTATATCTATTTAAGGAGGTCATTTAATTGATTAAAGAATGGCAGAATTTTAATGAAGGAAAGTGGATGGAAGAAATTAATGTAAGGAACTTCATCCAGAAGAATTACACTCCTTATGAAGGAGATGGGTCTTTTTTAGAAGGACCTACGGAAAATACAACAAAGCTTTGGAATAAAGTTTTAGAATATATGAAAGAAGAAAGAGAAAAAGGTATATTAGATGCTGATACCAAGGTAATATCTACTATAACTTCCCATGATTCAGGATATATTGATAAAAACTTAGAAAAAATAGTTGGTATTCAAACTGAAAAACCATTAAAAAGAGCTATCATGCCTTTTGGTGGTATAAGAGTTGTTAAAGGTTCTTTAGATGCCTATGGATATGAATTAGATCCTCAAACTTCGGCTATATTTGACAACAGATATAGAAAAACTCATAATGACGGTGTTTTTGATGCTTATACTGACGAGATGAGAAGAGCTAGAAGATCTGGAGTTATAACAGGACTACCTGATGCTTATGGTAGAGGAAGAATCATTGGTGATTATAGAAGAGTTGCATTGTATGGTATTGATAAACTAATTGAAGGTAAAATAGAAGAGAAAAAACAATTAGATATGGATTATATGACTTCTAAAGTAGTAAGACTTAGAGAAGAAATATCTGAACAAATATATGCTTTAAATGAGCTTAAGGAAATGGCATCTAAATATGATTTAGATATAAGTAAACCTGCTAAAAACTCAAAAGAGGCTGTTCAATGGACTTACTTGGGTTACTTGGCTGCAGTTAAGGAACAAAATGGTGCCGCAATGTCTTTAGGTAGAGTATCTACTTTCTTCGATATTTATTTTGAAAGAGATTTAGAGAATGGTACTATTACTGAAAAAGAAATTCAAGAAATTATGGACCATTTTGTAATGAAATTAAGAATGGTTAGATTCCTAAGAACTCCTTCATATGACCAATTATTCTCAGGAGATCCAACTTGGGTTACTGAAGTAATCGGTGGTATGGGTATAGATGGAAGAACTCTTGTATCTAAGAGTAGTTTTAGAGTCCTTCATACTCTTTATAATATCGGACCAGCTCCTGAGCCAAACTTAACTGTTTTATGGTCTGAAAAACTACCTGATGGTTTTAAAAAGTATGTTACAAAGGTTTCTATAGATACTAGTTCTATTCAATATGAAAATGATGACTTAATGAGACCAGACTATGGAGATGACTATGGTATAGCTTGCTGTGTATCTGCTATGAAGATTGGTAAGCAAATGCAATTCTTCGGAGCAAGAGCCAACCTAGCTAAAGCTTTACTATATGCAATAAATGGTGGTAAAGATGAAACCAGCGGTGACCAAATAGGTCCAAGATTTGAGCCTGTTACTTCTGAATATTTAGAGTTTGATGAGGTAACTGAGAAGTTTGATCTTGTAATGGATTGGTTAGCTCAATTATATATTAATACACTTAACATCATCCACTATATGCATGATAAATATTCTTACGAGAGAATTCAGATGGCATTACATGATAAAGATGTATTAAGAACTTCAGCTTGTGGTATCGCTGGATTATCAGTTGTAGCCGACTCATTATCTGCAATGAAACATTCTAAAGTTAAAGTTATAAGAAATGAAGAAGGTCTAGCAGTAGACTATGAAATAGAAGGCGAATATCCTGCTTTTGGTAATAATGATGACCGAGTAGATAGAATAGCTACTTCTATAGTTAAGAAGTTTATGAACAAACTTAGAAAACATAAAACTTACAGAGATTCAGTTCCTACTCTATCAATCCTTACTATTACATCCAATGTAGTATATGGTAAGAAAACTGGAAGTACTCCTGATGGAAGAAAAGCAGGAGATCCATTTGCACCGGGAGCAAACCCAATGCATGGTAGAGATACGAATGGAGCTATTGCATCTATGGCATCTGTAGCTAAGATTCCTTTCGAACATTCTGAAGATGGTATTTCATATACTTTCTCAATTGTTCCTAAAGCTCTTGGTAAAACTGAAGAAGATAGAATTAATAACCTATCCGGTCTTCTAGATGGATATTTCCATGATGAAGGTCATCATATAAATGTAAATGTATTTGATAAGGAAACATTATTAGATGCTATGGATCATCCAGAAAAATATCCTCAATTAACTATTAGAGTATCTGGATATGCTGTAAACTTCATCAAGCTTACAAGAGAGCAACAGCTGGATGTAATAAATAGAACATTCCACGAGAGAGCTTAATTAACAAGATTTGTAACTGGACAAAGTTGAAGGGTCTTAAAACATAAGATCCTCCACTAGGTTCAGTATAACAATAATACTTTGTCACTCTGAGCGGGGTCGAAGAGTCTTATGACAATAATAAAAATGATGAGTATCTAAAAAGGAGGGATATGATGAGTGTAAAAGGTAATATTCATTCCATAGAAACTTGTGGTACTGTAGATGGTCCGGGAGTAAGATTTGTAGTATTTACTCAAGGATGCCCCTTAAGATGTCAATACTGTCATAATCCCGATACATGGAAGGTAAATGATGGATCAGAAATATCAACAGATGAGTTAATGTCTAGAATAAAAAAATACAAATCATATATGAAATTCTCCGGTGGTGGTGTTACCATGACAGGAGGAGAACCTTTATTACAGCCTAAGTTTGTAAAGGAAATATTTAAACGTTGTAAAAAAGAAGGTATTCATACTGCATTAGATACTTCTGGTTTTATTCCATTAGATAATGTTAAAGAAGTATTAGATTATACAGATTTAGTTTTACTAGATATTAAATCTTTCAATCCTACTCTTTATAAGGATCTAACAGGAGTAAGTAGTGACCCTACTATAAGATTAGCTAAGTATTTATCTGAGATAAACAAGCCTACATGGATAAGATATGTATTAGTCCCTAACTTAACAGATAAAGAAGAAGACATCAGAGCTTTAGCTAAATTCTTATCAACCTTGAACAACTTAGAGAGAGTAGAACTTCTCCCCTTCCACAAAATGGGTGAATTCAAATGGGAAGAACTAGGATATGAATATAAGCTTAAAGACACCCCTTCCCCATCTGAGGAATCAGTAGAAAAAGCAGTTAAGATATTTAAAGAAGAAGGAATAAATATAATAGATCAATAGAGCACTGGACATCCAGTGCTCTATTTTAATATCTAACATTCTATTCTGTTCTTAATGCTTCTAACACACTTATCTTTGCTGCTTTATTAGCTGGATATAGTCCAGCTAATATTCCTACAATAGTTGAGAATACAATAGCAAATAAAGCTAACCATATAGGTATTTGGGTTACTTTTATTGTAGTTTCTCCCTGTAAAGACATAGTTGCAATAAAGTTAATTATCATAGATAAAATATAACTGAATATTAATCCTGATATTCCTCCTAGCAACCCTATAAAAGTAGCCTCATATAAAAATTGTTTTCTTATATCCTTTATAGATGCACCAATTACCTTATTTACTCCTATTTCCTTTGTTCTCTCATATGTAGACATTATCATAGTATTGGTTATTCCTACAGCTGCAACAACTAACGCTATACTTCCAACCCCGCCAAGGAATAATTGAACAAATTTAAATACACTACCTATTGACTCTAAAATATCCTTCATAGAAAAGGACATATATCCTGCATCATTAATCTCTCTAGATAAGCTATCCATTACATCCATATCTGTAGCTACTACTTTAATACTTGAGTAGCCCTGATTATCAATTATATTTTTTTCATTGGTACTCTTTTCTACATATTCAACTAATTTATCTACATCCATGGTTACAGAATAGTCTTCTGCTCCTCCACTAGACTCAAGAATACCCCCTACCCTTGTTCTAAATTCAGTAGATTCTACATTCCCTTCTATAGAGGATAGAATGATTTTAGCTGATTTTCTTAAAAAGTTATCTTTACCTGTTCTTGATACTAACTGTTCAAGTAGATTTGACCCTAAAATCACTTCACTACTTCTAGGAAATCTACCATCAACTAGTTTATATCCTAATTCTTCTGCTTCAGTCATATCAATACCAGTATAAGTGGCATCTATTGTTTCTCTCCCTATAGTTAATTCCCCATAAGTCTGATATATAGGGGTAACAGCCTTTACACCATCCATCTGTTTAATCTTATTTACATTATCATCTTTTAGTACCTTCACAGTTTCCGCTCCCGATGGTCCCATATCTTCACCAGGATATACCTCAATACTTGTCATATTGCTTCCTTCAAATTCTCCAGTAACACTTTTCTCTAGTCCTATCCCTAAAGATACCATTGTGATTATACCAGCAGTTCCTATCATAATCCCAATAAGAGTCAATATAGTTCTTAATTTTCGCCTCCATAGACTCATCCATGCAAACTTGATTATGTCTTTATCAATCATATTTTTCACCCACTAAAATCCGAATATGCCTTTAATAAATCTTGTAAACCAATTTCCCTCTTTTTCCCCTTTAGAATTATTGGAAGCTTCATCATCGGATTCAATATTATATACTAATTCCTTCTCTATTTCTGATGTTTTGTTTAAACTATCAATATAACTAACTTTAACCTCTAATTTATGTTCTCCTTCTTCCTCAAAAAATGCATCAAAGGTATAGCTATCAAAATCACCACTATTAAAGTTACCTAAGTATTCAGTATAGTTATTATCCCCTTCTCCTTCAACCGATACAGTAACTCCTTTTACTTCAGCAGTACCATTATTCACTATATTTACTGTAGATTCTATAGGCTCTCCTGGAAATGAAGATTTATAATTTTCCTTACCTAAAACTTGAATACTTTCTTTCTCCCCTAATAATACTCCTATTATCTGATCCTCAGTATACTGTCTTCCATTAGAATCCATATAACTTAAAGATACTACTAGGTTATAATTACCTGGTTCCATTTGTGGAGAAGCATATAAATCATATACTATTTCTTTATTTTCATCTGCTTTAATAATGGAAACATACTGTACATTACTCTGGTTTATAGGAGAAAAATTCTCCAACTTTGCTGATTCTTCTCCTTGAGGCTGATCTGTAGTTACCTGTTCTTCTGATTTATCCTTTAGAGTAACCTTTATCTTTCTCGCATGATACTCCCCATAATTATCTAATGTTAACTTTAACTTAAAGTTGTCTCCAGGGGACACTTTCTCCCCTTCAATTTTGTACTCGGATATTATCAACGCTGGACTTTTAGGTGCAGCATATACATTTGTAGATACTAAAAGCATAATCATAAAGACTATCCCTATAACAAAACCCTTTTTATTCATTCTTTCCCTTCCTCTCATCCTTCATTATCTTACCATCTTTAAGAGTTACTATCCTATCACAGATATTTGCCACGTTAATGTCATGGGTAACAATTATAAATGTAACCTTGCTTTCTCTATTCATTCTAGTTATTAATTCCAATATTTCTCTACCTGTATCCGAGTCAAGATTTCCAGTAGGCTCATCACATAGAACAATTTCAGGGTTATTTACTAATGCCCTTGCTATACTAACCCTTTGTTGTTGGCCTCCTGATAGTTCTCCAGGTTTATGATCCTTTCTATCATCTAAGCCCACTAGCTTCAAAGCATGACTTGCCATATCTTTTCTTTTATGGGATGCTACTCTAGCATATATCAAAGGCATCATTACATTTTCCAGAGCCGTCAATGTAGGGTTTAGATTAAAGGATTGAAATATAAATCCTATATTATCCCTACGAAATAAACACATTCCATTCTCTGATAAGTCTGTCATTTTGCTTTCTTTTATAGTCACATCTCCCATTGTTGGCTTAATGAGTCCCCCAGTAACATTTAGCAAGGTTGACTTACCTGACCCAGAAGGCCCTATTAAAGCTGTTAATTCTCCTGATATAATACCTAAATCTACCTCATCTAATGCCTTTACTGTACTTCCTCCTAGTGTGTAATGCTGAGAGACTCCTTGAAGTTTTATAATTTCTTCCACCTAATCACCTACTATCTATTGAATCATTGTTGTAGCCATTGAGTTTAAGTAAGTACCACCTAATATAAAGCTAAGACTAACTAAAAATATTACTATATTTATGATAATACTTTTCTTTTTAGATATATTGAACACTACTGACATACCAATAATAAGTAGTACTAATTGCCATATACTAAAAATATTAACTTTTGATAAAAAAGAATCTAACATGGATACTTCTGCATCTAAAGGTAAGAAACTCTTTATCAATGCTACTATTGTTACAGGATAGGATGTAACTAAAACTATTGCAAACATCTGTTTAAATCTACCTTCTCCATGAACAAGCTTAACAAATATGTATCTAAACAGCGCGAAAAGTAAATATGTTATTATTGAAAAAACGATAGTCATTAAAATAATGGCTGCTGGTGATGTAACTATATTAGTAATATTTTTAACTGATTCCAGCTCTTGTCCACTTAACCCTCCAAAATTTTCATCTACTGCACTCATTGCCTTATTTTTAGTAATAACTGCAGTTATAGATGATATGATCAACAGTATAATCAAATGAATAGCTACCTTTGGATTTTCCTTATAATTCTGAAAAAACTTATTAGGTTTGATAAGATAGTACTTTATCCTTTCAAATATACTTTGATTCTCATTAATTGTATCCTTTTCATTCATTAAATCTTTCTCATTCATTTTAACACTCCCTTTATTAGTTATCTTTAAAATATAATTCTATAAATTTTTAATTATTCCTCTTATTTGTGAAAATTTTAATAAAGTTGTAATAATTACTTATTTACCTCCCTTTAACCTAAGAAATTTTATTCCAATGATTGGGTTAAGTATCAAGATCAAATATACTAAATATTTTATTTGATTGTAAGATACATAATCAAAAGTTACTAAAGCTATTAATAATATAAACATTAAAACTAGAATACCTTCAGTAATTAAAAGTCTCTTTGCAGTTTTAAACATTTTAATATCACCTCATAATATCTACTTAAATAATATTGGATAGTGCCAGATATCCATATATACCAATATCCATTACTCCCCTGAAGATCATAACAGCAGTACTCCCAACATCTAGTTTCTCTCTCACTTTCATAGAAAACGCTGTGTACAGTAATATACTAGGAATAACCCATATTCCTAGTATACTTGGTAATGTCCATGTAGGGTTTCCACTTAAGTCCCATTGCATAGGTATCTCCTTAGGAAAGAAAAAGTACATTATAGCATTCCAAATGAAACATATGATTACAATTGTTAGATTAATCTTATGATAAGTCCTTACTTGTGACTCATCAGAATCTCCATGATTTATTTTAAATAGTTTATATAAAAAACATCTTAGCATTTTGAAATTCTCCCTCTAAAATTGAAAATTCATTAACTCACCAAACTTATAAATAAAATAAAAATATTAAGAAAATAACAACTGAAAAAATACCTAAAATATTAATTATATAGTTCATTAAATTGTTTTTATTAAATCTCATTTTAACCCCTTTGGCTTTATCTTTTTATTAATACCTAATTTTCACACTTATTTAACTTTATATTATTGTTTTGATATATATTTATCAATAATAAATGGATAAACAACACTTTTATCGGGATGAACAACATGACATGTCGTTTGTCCATTTGGCTTTACAATTTTTAAATATATGTCCTTTCGAAATAAAGGAATAAATGTAAAAAAAAATAGATATGTTGGCTGATAAATTGGTAGATATTATTCATGTATATTTTAATAATAATCTATATTTGCAAGAACTTGATAGTATAAAGCTTAGATATACTTTGCAGGTTATAATAAACAATTTATCAAAATCAGCCTGTGTCTTCTTTTGGGGAGAACCCGAATGTCCAGAAAAACTAAAAGAGAATATCGCAAATTAATAACTTCCCTATAAAAAGAGAGATGATAGGGTTCATTAATGAATCTTATCATCTCTTTTTTAATTATTGTATAAATACTACTTTAAATACAAGGAAATTGGAATTATATTCTGCTCTATGTTGATTCCTAACTTCAACGCTCATATTATATTTATCTAAAATTTCTTTTACATTATAAAGACCGTATCCCCTACTTTTTTTAGATTTTGTTGAATATTCTTTTCTAAAAAAAATTTTTATTTCAGCTTGTTTTATATGAGGGTATTTATTATAAATCTCAATAATACTAAGATTATTCTCCCTAGATATTATTAATTCTACTACATTATCTTGTACCTCTGTTTCAAAAGCATTATCTACTAAATTACCTATAATTTCTACTAATTCAAAGTCTTTTAGCCTAGTATCTATATCGTAATTAGTTATTTTAATGTGAAATTCAATTTCCTTTTCTCGAGCTTCATTTTCTTTACTATAGATAAATCCAGCTAGGACTTTATTTTTCAATTTAATTAAAGCCCCTAATCTATTTGTATAACTTAAATCTTCTGTATACTTTTTCAAATTATCAACTATATCTTCTTTATTATCATTAGTATATACGATCATGTTTAAAGCTTGTATATGATTATCAAATTCATGTTGTTTTTTTCTTACCTCACTTATTAAATCTTCTATAATAGGTATATATTTGTCATATAATTGTAATTGTCTAGATTCATATTCATTTCTCAACCCATTCTTTAATATAACAAGATTAATAAAAATCATACTTAAAGATAAAACTGAGAAAAGAATAAAGTTTTCTAAAATACTATATATATCTAGCTTCAAATAGATTAAAATGGATACTAAGACAACGAATATATTAATAATTAAATACACAAATACTCTATTTGTCTTCTTTACATATTCTAGTAACACATATATAGGTAGTTTATATGATACTAAAATAGCAAAACAAATAAATATTTTTTGTGCAATTAAACCATTGTAAAAATTATAATATATATCTCCTACAATCATTCTTAAGGGTATAAAAGAAACAAATTGAGCGATAAGTACTATAATGATTGATATTATCCATATATAAATTGTTTTAATAATACTTTTTTTATAAAGTAAAAATGTTAATATTAATAATAAAGATATACTTAATAAAGTGTGATACTCTTTTTAAAAAAACATTTCTATTGGAATCATAGTAGCAGAAAAACATAATATATAAAAAATTATTTTTCTTATATTATTAATTTTCCATTTTATCAAACTATTAGAGACTATTATATAAGCTGTGATATCAAAAAATGACATAATTAAGGATTCTAGTATTGTCATATAAGATCGCCTTGTAAATTTTCTTTATACTTTCTTCCAATAGAAATAGGATTAGCAGTATCTTTTAAATAAATAAGTTTATTATTCTTATCTATTTTTTTTATGAAATTGGTATTAACAATGAATCCTTTATGGCAGCGAATGAAGTCACTACTTAATTCCTCTAAAACTGATTTCAATGTATATGTGGAAATAACAAACTGTTCTTCTTTAGTCTCTATAAATAACTTTCTATTTTTTGATTCTATATACTTAATATCAGCTTGTCCTATAACACACGTATATTCTTTCTGTTTAAATCTAATAGACTTATTTTTTTCTTTATTCTTAACACTATAATTTATTATGGTACTTAAAACATCTTTTACTTCTTCTTTTGTAAAAGGCTTTATAATATAATCATAGCAATGTACTTCTCTAAAAGCCTCTAACTCTCTAGTTGGTACTGCAGTAATAAAAACTATAGGTGTAAATTTATATGTACTTATTTCCCTTATTTCTTTAGCTAATTTTATCCCTGAATAGTCCTCTAACTGAATATCTAAGAAGAAAGCATCTATTTTATTTTTTTTAGAATAGTCTAAAGCTTTAGTTGCAAATCCTGTGGTTATGACTTCTAGATCCTTATCCATATCTTTTACCATAAACTTCAAACCATCTCTTATAGCAACATCATCTTCAACTATTATTATTTTCCCCAACAAGATCACCCCTGTCAATACCCTTATTTTTTATAGTCTTTTGATATCATACTGTAGATTATACCAATTATTAGCAATAATTTCAATTTATTTACTAACATATAAAAAATCTCAATTCAATTTAAAAATAAAATGGAATTGAGATTTATATATTATTATATTCTAAAATAATTAAATCAATTTAATGATACATTTTCTTGACTATAACTACCAACTTTCTTCTCCTTAAATCCATATTTCCAGGCTACTTTATTTAGTACTATTAATATCAAAATATAAAAATACTTACCAAAGGGAATAAAAGTAGTTCCAAAATGTAGACCTATTAAAACTCCAAATACTAATAAGAGTTTTATAAACTCTAATATATTTCCACTTTTAGTAGTCCCATAAGTTTCTGAAAAAGGCAAAACTTTATCTCCAATTTTATGAAGTACATAGATAGTTAAAAGTAAACTAAGATATCCTATTATTAAATCCGATATAATCCTCCCTTTAAATAAATATAAAAATATTATACTTATCAAAATAAATATGGGTGTTACCAAATTAATAAACATAGCCTTTAATGTTCCTCTATATACATTAGCATGATTTACTGAAAAGAAGTTATATATCCATGCCCCTTTATAATTATCAGAAAATCTTAACATATGAATAATAGTAGTCAACATAAGCCCTGTAAAATATATTGAAAAATACAGTTTGGAATTAGCTACTCCTTTAATACCATTATCCATAATAGAGGTGATAATCATAATAAAAGGAAATATCAAACTAAATCCTAAACTAGGATATACTTTGAGTTTAAAGTTTCTTTCATTCTTTATAATATTAGTAGCAAAATTATAAAAGCTTCTTTCTTCCTTATTGCTACATATTATTTTTCCTATTATATTATTAATTTTATTTTTCTTTTTCCCTTTGGAATCTGCTTCATTTAACTTTTGTAAATTTCTTTCAAAGGTTGGAATTAATTTAATGTATATAATTATAGAAGCAATAGGTACGAGTAATGCCAAGGCTGAATATATAAGGACATAACTTTCCCTATTATTTTTGAATAATAATTCGAAAGTAGAAGAAAACCATATTGGAGGTAAAAGATAACTCCACCAAGTAGGTTTAAAACTAATATCAAAGACTTCAGAAAACTCAAATACTCTTCCTATCAATTGGTAAGATATCATAATAAAGAAAGATAATCCTATTTGAACATAATTAATTATATCCTTTAATTTCTCTCCACTGAAAACCTTCAATATAACTATATATACTAGAGCTGTGAACATTATTATAAATAAGTCCACTACTATCACTAAAAAAAGAAATATTAGAAAAAACCCTATCCCTCTTACGATTAAGGATGTTATCAATGAAGGTAGCATCATGGCCATAGTAATCATAAATATGTAATAGAAAACATGTAATACTTTAGCCATATTAAGGGTTCTATTATCTACTGGCTTTGTAAGAACTATAACCTTATCCCTTACATCTAATAAAACTGAACTAAAATCTGATATCAAAGAAGCCATCATCATTACCATAAATGCTCCAAATACAAAACTCATGGAAAATATATAGTTATCAGAAATTAATATAAAAAATATGAAGAATAGTCCTATAAAAGTATAAACAGGTAATGAGCGTATAAAATAATTTTTATCTTCATTTTGTTTAATATTGTCATTATTCACTTGTATAGTTGAAACCCTTCTACTATCAAGTAATAATTTCACTTGAAGAATCTTTCTCATAGTAGGATAATCTATTTTCATTCTATTAAAAAATCCTCTAAATAAATCAAGAAAACTTAACATTCTATAATCCTTCATCTACAGCACCTCTTTTTATAGTGGATACTATACCTTGAGCAATTTTTGAATGCTCATTAAATCCTGTTAATTGATTAAATATACTTTCCAATGAACCCTCTAATTGAGATTTTAAATCCTCCATACTTCCATCTGCTACTATTTTTCCGTCTGCAAGTAGAATTATCCTATCACTTAGTTTCTCCACTACCTCCATAATATGAGATGAGTAGAATATTGTCTTGCCTTGTTTAACTAATTCTGATAATACTTCTTTTATTACCATAACACTATTAGCATCTATTCCGCTTAAAGGTTCATCTAGAAACAATATATCAGGATCATTTAAAAGACTTGAAATAATAATCACCTTTTGTTTCATTCCTTTAGAAAAGGAGTTAATTCTTCCATCATATACTTCTCTTATATCAAATAATTCCATCAATTCTTCTGCTTTTTTATCTACTTCCTCATATTCCATCCCATATAATTCACCTATGAAAGTAAGATACTCTCTAGCAGTTAGATTATCATATATATCAGCTGTTTCCGGTACATATCCTATTCGTTTCTTATACTTTACAGGATCATCCTTGATATTCTTTCCAAATATCTCTATTTCCCCTTCATACTCTTCTAATAAACCTAGCATTATCTTAACTGTTGTACTCTTTCCTGCTCCATTTGGTCCTATGTATCCTATTATTTCTCCTTTATTAATCTCTAAATTAATGTCCTTTAAAACTCTTTTACTACCAAAGGATTTATTTAAGTTTCTAATAGATATAATAGATTCCATAATTTCCCTCCTTTTCATATGATAATATTATAACATAATCTTCTGATTATTTTATAGTATAAAAATAGAACACTAGATTTATAGTGTCCTAAATTAATGTAGTTATATCATGATAATCTATTGAAACATTTATATCACAACGAAGCTCTTTATCAATATTTTTTATTATTTCAACTAATTCTGTTTTAAAATCATTTAGTGAAAATTGCTTATCTAATTTGTTTCCATCTAAGGTAACATCAAATATTATGTGTTTTTCACCTTTCTTTTCAACTATATTAAAGTCATGAATTGATTTAATCAAGTGATTGTATTTTAATTTATCTCTTAGTTCATTTATTACTTTATTTTTCTCTTCTATTTTTATACCTACAGGATCCATATGTATTACCATTTCTATATCAAGTTCTTCACCTAATTCCCTTTCTGCTTGGTCTATAACATTATGAATAGTAACAACATCAATATTAGGAGGTATCTCTGCATCAATTGTAGCAAGTATCCTACCTACTCCATATTGATGTACCTTTAGGTCGTGGACTCCTGAGATATATTCATAAGACATTACACCGGATATAATCTTTTCTATAAGTTCCTGACTAGGTGCTTCTCCTATTAATTCACTAACTGCATCTTTTATCAAAGTGTACCCAGAATAAAAAATCATAATAGAAACTACTATACCTATATATCCATCTACTGGAATATCAGTTACTAGTGATAATACTAAAGATGAAGCCACTATAAGTGTAACAAATGCATCCCATAATGAATCTATTGATACTGCTTTTAATGCTGAAGAATCTATTTTTTTACCTAACTTTTTATTAAAAGAGCTCAACCATAGCTTCATCCCTATTGAAATAATTAAAAAAATGAATAATAACAATCTAAACTCTACAGGTTTGGGATTTATTATCCTATCAAATGAAGATTTTGCAAATTGAAATCCTACAAACATAATCAAAAATGCTATAATCAATGTGGTAATGTGCTCTAATCTTCCATGACCATAGGGATGATTTTTATCTGGAGGTGTATTTGAAATCTTAAATCCAACTATAGTCATTACAGAAGATGCAGCATCTGCTAAGTTATTGAAGGCATCAGCTGTTACTGCTATAGATGACAGTAATAAGCCTATTACTAACTTCAGTATAGCTAATAATAGGTTTATAACTACACCTACAACTCCTGAGATGTACCCTATTTTTCCTCTATAATCTTTATTATTGTAATTATCCTTATCCTTTAAAGCTATTTTTAGTATATATTCTGTAATCATACTTCCTCCTGTGTAAAGACATAATCAATATTATTTTAATACCTTCTTCAGTAACTTCAATCCTGTTTTGCTAAAGGGAGGATACCTAAATTTAAGATCAAATTTCTTAGAATTTTTAAATACACTCTTCTCATGGGTAAAGGTATCAAAGCTTTTTTTACCATGATAGCTACCTATGCCACTATTTCCTACTCCTCCAAAGGGTAGATAGGGGGAGGATAGATGAAGGATTGTATCATTTACACATCCACCTCCATAGGATATATCTTCAATGACCTTTTTTTCAATCTTTTCATTATCAGTAAATAAATATAATGCCAAAGGCTTAGGTAAAGACTGAAGCTTATCTACCACTTCAAATATGTTTTCATATTCTATTATAGGAAGGATAGGACCGAATATCTCATCTTCCATTATTTTATCATCCCAAGATACATTATCAATTAAAGTAGGTTCTATATATAACTCTTCTCTATCAGTTCTTCCACCATGAATTATCTTTCCATCTAGTAAAAGCTTGGATACTTTATCAAAATGATCTTCATTTACTATTCTAGGGTAAGCTTCACTTTCCATGGGATTTTCCCCGTAAAAACCTACTATATATTTTTTCATCTCATCTACTAATTTATTCTTTATATCCTTATGTACCAAGGCATAGTCCGGTGCTATACAGGTCTGACCTGCGTTTATGAACTTTCCCCATATCATCCGTTTAGCAGTTAAAGATATATCTGTATCTTTATCCACTATAGAAGGACTCTTCCCTCCTAGTTCTAATGTTACAGGGGTGAGTTTAGAACTTGCTGACTTCATTATCTTTTTACCTACCGATACACTTCCCGTAAAGAAGATATAGTCTAAATCTTCTTCTAAAATATCCTTAGCTACTGAACTCCCTCCTGGAATAAACTTAACAAAGTCCTCACTAAAACTTTCAGAAATTATTTTATCTAATATAGCAGATGTATTAGTAGCCTTTTGTGATACAGTAAGTATGCTACAGTTTCCTGATGCTATAGCTCCAATAAGTGGAGACACTGTTAGTTGAAAAGGATAATTCCAAGGAGATATTATAAATACTACTCCGTAGGGTTCTTTGTATATCATACTCTTTGCTGGAAAATGAAAATAAAGAGTTTTTACTTTCTTTGGTTTACTCCATTTTTTCACACTATCTATTGCATGATTTATCTCTTTTAAAATTACTCCTATCTCTGTTTCAAAGGATTCAAATGTAGATTTTTTTAAATCTTTATATAAGGCTTCACTTATTTCTTTTTCGTGTCTCTCTATAGAATCCTTTAATCTTTTAAGCATATCTATTCGAAAAGATACATCCTTAGTTTTTCCAGTATAGAAAAACTCTTTTTGATCTTTTATAATCTCTTTAAAATCTTGCATTAGATTTCCCCCTTATTTAGTGTTATAACATTTTTACCCTTAATTTTAGGTCACTATCATATATATACTATGTATTGATTGTCCTACTGAACGTAGTGAAGAATCTTAAAAGATAAGATCCTTCGCTTCTCTCAGGATGACAGGTACATAGTGAAGGATCTATTGATTATATTGTCATTCTGAATCCAGTGAAGAATCTTAAAATACATTATTTTATTTAGCAGCTTCATTTACTCTTTCTATATTTGTTAATACTACACCCCTTTTTATCTTAACTAAATCAGCATCCTTATATTTAAGGGAGCTTATTAGATCTCTTATAGATATTTCTAAAGTATCTAAAAGCTTTTCATCCTTTTTTTCTAATTCTATCTTTTGTCTTAATCGAGAAAAATACTCTTCATATTCCAAGGCTATTGATTGGGCCTTATCCCAATTATCTTCTAAAGCCTGTATATATGTCTCTGTTACAGTATATGTGATTCTATTAAAGTCTCCTTGAACATTTCCTTTATACACATCAAAGTAATTAGCCAAAGAAAGAGTCATTTTATTTCCCTCTTTTATTGAAGTCATTAGTTCCTTTTTTCCTATTGCTATGGTTAAACTATTTAATGCACTGTCTGTTGTAGCTATAGACTTAGTATCTACACCTTCTTCTATGGCTGTTATCTTAAAATTATTCCAGCTGTTATGTATACCTTCTACCTTTGTACTTAAGCTCATCCACATCTTTTCTATTTCTTCTTGTTTTTTTATATTCTCTTCTTCTTTTTTCTCTTCGTAAGTTTTTTCTTCAGGAGGTATTAAAGGCTGTTGACCTTGGCCTTGCTCCTGACCTTCTGATCCTCCAGTCTCTCCACCTCCAGATTCTTCTTCTTGCTTTTTATCTGCTTCATCCTTTACTTCTACAAAAATAGGTTCTTCTACTTTCTCCATTATTTTTTCTAAATCTTCTATTGCAGTTTTATTACTCTCTTGAATCTTTACTAGCTCTTCTGATACCTTATCTTTTTTTTCATCAGTTTTAGGTTGTTCTGCTTGTTGACTACAGGAAGATAATATAATTAGAGCTAATATGAAAAATATCAAAGCTTTTCTTTTCATAAATAATCACCTCAAGAATAGTATTTCCTAAGGTGATTATTTTAATCTATTTAAATCTATCATTTTGAATAAAATTATGAATATACTCTGCTGTCTCTTTTCTGTGATGAATTTCAGTATGATTATAGGGTAAAATAACAAAATCATCTAAGTCTTCATGCTTTACTGAGGCTACCGTAACTCTGCCATCACTAATATCTGATAAAAGTCTTGATGTTATGAGGTTGGATTTATTTCCTGCGATTCCACCTATCTTTATATCCTTATCAGAAAGAGAGTCAATCTCTGCAACCTTATCAGAAACCAAAGATTTTATAGTTCTAAATACCCTAGGAAAAACTTTTAAATATGTATTCACAATATCTGCTATCTCACTGCCATTATTAGGAGTAGAAATCAGTATACACTTATCTACATAATTAATATACTGAGAATTTTCCAAAAGAAATTTTCTTATGACAAGTCCACCGGTACTATGTCCTACCATACTTATTTTCTCTTTTTTATCTAATTTTTTCACAATATCTTCAAACAACAAGGAAAATTTAGATAACCCATTATCAATTTCCGAAAAAGTTAATGGAAGACCAACACATATTGCATCATATCCTAAATCAACTAAATAACCTTTCATCTTTTTCATATCCCTAGACGTTCTAAAATAGCCATGTACCAATACTATTTTATGTCTATCCAATTTTTATCCCTTCTTTCTAGTATGAAATGTAGGTAAAGTATATCCATCATGTATACCAGATATTATTGCCTTTTTACCTACTCTTGAATATACTCCATAAAAATTTTCATTATAAATATATAATCCAGTTATATTTTTAAATGATTTTAATGTGCTTCCTTCTTCAAAATCAATCATTTCTGTTTCTGGTGGATTAAAATATTCTTGAATTAGATAGTTATTATCATTACACTGTTTTAGATATTGTTCCCATTTTTCCTTAGAATGTTCCTTCCCAGCATATACTCCTTTAGAAGCATAGAAATCCATAGGTTTAATTATATATTTACCTTTATTTTTAATAATTTCATCAATATCTAGATTTGCTAAATCTAACTCTTTGGTAAAAGGTATATGTCTTATTACAAAGTTTCTTTCTTCTTCTGTGAGTAAGTTTAGAGTCTCCTCTTCTTGAAGTATTTTAAATATTATTTTATTATGAACTATTTGAGATTTAAGAGGACCAATTATTGTTGTATTGCTTGATTTTATTCCTTCTATAAAATCATTAATATCATCTTTATTATCCATTAAATCCTTTGTAACTAATCTTCTATATACTATATCTATCATTTTATTTCCAGAATATAGATATCCATCTTTGTATTCTAATTCATCAGGACTGATTATCTCACACCATAACCCTCTTTTTCTGAATCTATCTCTAAATTCAATAAATTCCTCCATTGAAGATTTACTTACAAAGTCCACTATTGCAATAGCAGGATTTGATTTAGTATGCTTCTCTTTATATATATTTAGTACTTCATCTATCCAAGTTTCAAATAACTCAAAGGGTTCAAAGTTAAATTCTTCTTTAAAATCTTCTACTCCTTTAGAATCCATAAATACCCTTGATAGTTCTCTTTCTTCATTCATAGCTGAAGTTCCATCAGTATTTATCTCACAAAATTTAAAATTACCATCATAGTCATAAAAAATATCAAATCTTGCCATAGGAAAATATGAATCATATTGCTTGGGCAATAATATAAGATCATTTATCCAATTAGGAAATTTAAATTTCAATCTATAGTTTTCATCCTGTAAAAATTTATCAATTACTTTATTAAATATAGAGCTCATAACAGTAGTTAAATTTCTAAAATTTTCTATATCTTCATCTGTATAAAACTTTGGCATATATAAAAAAGGAACTGGCTGACCTTTATAAGTGGCCTTAGAATCCTTCACTCTTTCTTTTGTTCTTATATAATCCTTATAGTATTCTTCTTTATTTTCTAATATCATATTTATATATTGCTTATCAATTTGTTTTCTATTCATTTAATTTTCCTCCAAGGATAAATTATTAAGAATACAACATTTAAGACTATTCTCTAATCCTTTATGTATGTTTTTCTTCACTATAATAGCAGGGTTTTTTTTATGGGAGACCATTTCTTTTAATGGCTCTAAATATGATTTCTCCTCATTTTCTAGCTTCTCATAAGCTAAATCTATAACTTGATCAATTAATTCTTTTATATCTAACTCTTCTATATTAGCTTCAAATCCATCACTGATTATTTCTTTTTTTAGTCTGTCTATTTTATTATTATTCCATCCTTTAAATACATTTAATAATTCATTAATATTATAATTAGAGTACATTATACCTTTTATCAAAGCTACTCCTGCTAAGTTTAGAGGGTAAGGTACAGCATCCATCATTCTTATCTCAATGAATCCTTTAGCTCTTACATCAGGGAAAAACATTGTCATAATATGCTCTAATTCTTCCTTAGTAAACTGCTCTGGATCAAATAATTCTTTTACTAATTTATCTCCTACAAATAAAAACTCATCATCCTTTTTTATTAATATAGGGGGTGTATTTAGAATATATTCTGTATATTCCTTAAATCCAAATTCTTTGTCTAGAGCTCCTGATACAATCTTTGATCTATCATCATCACATTTATTCCATATATCTGTTCTTAATATATTATTAGGATATATATTTTCTTCAAATATAGGACTATTATCAAACATTAGGGATAATATAGGGGATAATAGATTAGCTAACCTAAACTTCTTTTTAAAATCCTCTTCGTCTGAATAGTCTATAGCTACTTGTATAGACGCAGTTCCTTTCATCATGTTGTGAGCATATACACCCTTATCACTAAAATACTCAGACATATGTTTATACCTTTCCTTTGGTATAAATGGAATATTATCTATCTTACTTACAGGGTGGTACCCCATACTTACAAGATATTGATTTTTATCCTCTAAAATAGGTATTATATCCTTAAGAAAATCTAAATAAATTCTTTCAATATCTTTTATATTCTCTTTTGCATCTATACTTACTTCAAATTGAGCTCCTGGCTCTAAAGTAATATTTACATCCTTTTTAGAAAGCCCCAATATATGCCCATGATTATACTCAGGATGCCAACCTTTATCTATTAATTTTTCTAAGGTATGAGCCACACCATATTTTTCACCATAATGAACAGTTTCTAATGTCTCTTTATTTAATATAAAATGTTCAAATTCAGCCCCTACTTTAAAGTCTCTTTCTTCAGTATTGTTACTTGTAAAATAGTCAACTATACTTTGAATCTGTCTATCCATTGAATACTCCTTCAAATTAATCCCCCTCTATATTAACCTAATTTATCGCCTTTATTTACTTTCTTTTCGGGTGTTATTAATACTACTCCATCCTTAGTATATACCCCTAGAACTAATACCTCTGACATAAAATCTGCAATTTGTCTCTTAGGAAAATTCACAATTCCTAATACTTGTTTTCCAACTAACTCATCTTTAGAGTATTGTTGTGTTATTTGAGCACTACTTTTTTTAATGCCTATTTCTTCTCCGAAGTCTATCCATAGTTTATATGCAGGTTTCTTAGCTTTATGAAAAATTTCTGTCTGGACAATCTCTCCTACTCTAATATCTAAATTTAAAAAATCTTCTATATTTGCCATTGTTGTCTCCTTAATTTTATAATTTGCTTTTATTATATCAAATCTACAACTATTCTTCTATTTTTAAAGGTATAAAGTAATCCTCCAATCAACATAATAAAACTATTATATTGTAGGGAGTGATCTAATGAAACCTTTTATTCCTGAAGTAGCTTATATAAATAAAAACGCATTAAAATATGAGGAAGGAAAAAGAGCTTTAGAATTTTTCAAAAAAAATAACGTTGAAATAATAGAATCTAGCAGAGTAAAAATTAATGAGGATTCTAATTTAAGAAATTATGTAAAATCTAAAAAAACAGTACTATTAACTGTCAATAGGCAAAATAAACTTACAGCTTGTAAACCTTCTGCTGATTATCAATTTCATTTATCAAGCTCTTGCCCCGGTCACTGTGAGTACTGTTATCTCCAAACTACTCAAGGTGAAAAACCTTATATGAAAATATACTCAAATATAGATGAAATTATAGAAACCATAGATAAATATATTAAATCCAATGAACAAATAAGTACTTTTGAAGCTGCAAGTATAACAGATCCTGTAGGACTAGATCATATCACTGGAGGCCTTAAAAAGGTTATTGAGTATTTTTCTACTCAGGATAATGGTCGTTTAAGATTAGTAACAAAGTTTGATCATGTGGATCCATATTTAAATATAAACCATAACAATCATACTAAATTTCGATTCAGTATAAATACCGATTGGGTGATAAACAATTTTGAACACAAAACTTCTAGTAGAGATGAGAGAATAGAAGCTGCTAAAAAATTAGCTGAAGTTGGTTATCCTTTAGGATTTATAGTAGCTCCTATAATCCTATATGAAAATTGGGAAAAAGATTATAAAGATATGTTTTATAAATTAAAAGAGGCCATATATGACTATGATAAGGATATAACTTTTGAATTAATACAGCATAGATTTACTAATAAAGCTAAAGATTTAATTGTTGAAAGATTTCCTAATACTAAGTTAGACCTAAATGAAGAAAATAGAAAATTGAAGTGGGGCCCTTATGGACAATTTAAGCATGTATATAAAAAAGAAGCAGAAAGTCATATAAAAAAATATATGACATCTACAATTGAAGAATTATTTCCTAATAGTACAATAGAATATTTCACATAAAATAGTAAAATAAAGAGCTTGGATAATATCCAAGCTCTAGCAGGTTTCTTTATTATATTCATTCAAATAATCAATAAATATATCTTTAGTAACAGGTTTTGAATAATAAAACCCTTGTACTTTATCACATTTATTAGATTTTAAAAATAATAGGTCCTCAACCTTTTCTACCCCTTCGGCAGTAACATTCATATTTAGTTGATGGGCTAACATGATAATCGTCTTAGCTATGGACGCATTTTTTGGATTTTTAGTTAATCCTAATATAAAAGATTTATCAATCTTTAGCTCATCTATATCCATATCTCTAAGATAATTTAAACTAGAATATCCTTTCCCAAAATCATCTACAGAAATATATACCCCTATTTCCTTTAGTTTTGATAGCATTTCTATAGTGTTTTTCACATCTATTAATGCAAAGGTTTCTGTAATTTCTAACTCTAACTGATTTGCAGGAAGGCCACTATCCTTTAATGTATCTTTTATTATATTAATAAAATTAACATCTTTAAATTGTTTTGCAGAAATATTTACAGATACTCTCATAGGAGGATATCCTAAATCTAACATACTCTTGTTCATCTTACATGCTTCTTTGATAACCCATGTTCCAATAGGTATTATTAATCCAGTATCTTCAGCTATTGGAATAAATTTATCAGGAAATATCTGTCCTATTTCGCTATTTTCCCATCTTAATAATGCCTCCATCCCAACAACTTCACCAGAATCTATATCGATTTTAGGTTGATAACTTAGATTTAGCTCATCTTTAGCTATAGCATTCCTAAGACTATTTGCTATCATAAGATTTTCCATTTCATGTTTACTTAATTCTTCATAATATATTCTATATGTATTTCCACCCATTTTCTTTGCATTATACATTGCAATATCAGCATACTTCATAAGTTGATTTTCATCTATTATTTTATCGTCCCATATACTAATACCTATACTTAAAGAAACGTAAAACTCACATTTATCTGTAATTACAGGTCGTTTTATTGATTGTAAAATATTCTCTGCAATATTTATTATTTCTCCTTCAGTTTCAATATCCTTTAATAAAACAAAAAACTCGTCCCCACCGGCTCTTGCTAATAGTCCATTACTTTTAAGTCTTTTTTTTAGTCTCTTAGTAATTATTTTTAAAACTACATCTCCAATATCATGGCCAAACGTATCATTTATCTGTTTGAATTTATCTAAATCAATAAATAATATTGCGAATTTATTACCTGTAAATTTTGATTCTTCTAATACAGTCTTTAATGCGTCTATAAAGTACGTTCTATTAGGTAATAGTGTAACTCCATCGTAATAGGCTAAATTATGTATTTTTTCTTGTTGTAGTAATAGATCTTTGTTTGCTTCTTTTAATTCTTCTGTAGTTTGTAATACTTCTTTCTTCAACTTTCTATTACAAGTCATGGCTAACATAGAAAGAGAAGTCCCCATTATTAAAATACTATATAAAACCAAATCTTTCTGTTCCCAAAATATAAATGAAACTATTATAGTGGATATTATGATAACACTCTCTATGATGTAATATTTTTTGCCCCCCATAGCATACCCCTCTGTCTTAGATTTAGTTAACTTATATGATATAATTCTATAAATTTATATAATATCCTTCATTTTTCAAATATTTTTATTTTTCTTTGTAAAATGATAAAATATCTATAAACAATAAAGGAGGGATTTGATGGAAAAGATATTTATTAATGGTAATATAGTCACTATGGATTCAACTATCAAAGAAGCACATGCAGTATACATAAAGGATAATATAATCTCTAAAGTAGGTTCTAATGAAGATATACTAAAATATAAAAATCCAAGTACTGAAATCATTGATTTAAAAAATAAAACTATGCTTCCTGGATTTATTGATAGTCATATGCATCTCATAAATTTCGGTGAGAGTCTTCAAAAGTGCGATCTTCGAGGAGTGAAAAGTATAGATGAACTTATAGAAAAGACTAAAAACTTTATAAAAGAGAAAAATCTCACATCGAAAGATTGGATTCTAGGAGAAGGCTGGAACCATGATATGTTTAAAGAAAAAAGATTGCCAAATAAACAGGACCTAGATAAAATCACTACTGAAATACCTATATCCCTCACTAGAACCTGTCTACACCTTACTGTTATAAATAGTAAAGCCATAGATATATGTGATATAAAGTCTCACATCGGTAAGGTTAAGGGAGGACAAATAGATATAGATAAAGACGAAAATCCTAATGGAGTAATAAGAGAAAATGCAATAAAGCTAATAAATAGTAATATACCTACTCCTTCTAAAGAAGAAATCAAAAAAATGATACTAGATGGAATAAGTATTGCTCTATCAAAGGGTATTACTTCGATCCATAGTGATGATTTAGATTCTATTTCTGGAGTAGGTTATAAAGAAATAATAAATATATATGAGGAATTAGTAGAAAATGATGAGCTTCCTCTTAAGATATATCAACAATGCAGAGTAAATTCTGTTGAAGACTTAAATGATTTTATAGATAATAACTATAATAATTATAAGGGTAGTGATTTCTTTAAACTAGGACCTATCAAGCTATTTACTGATGGATCTCTAGGTTCCCGTACTGCTAATTTAAGAGAACCTTATAATGATGATCCAACCACCAAAGGTATAGCTATATACTCTCAAGATGAATTAGACCAGTTAATAATGAAATCCCATAATATAGGTTTAAGTATTGCTGTCCACTGCATTGGTGATAAGGCTATGGACATGACATTCGATAGCATAAAAAAAGCCTATGCTAGAAACCCTAGAGGAGATGTAAGACATGGAATAGTTCATGCTCAAATAACAGATCATGAACTTATGAGTAATTTCAAGATATATGATGTGATAGGTTATGTTCAGCCTATATTCTTAAACTATGATGTTCATATTGTAGATAATAGACTTGGAAAGGAAAGGGCCTCTACAACATATAATTGGAAAACTATGATGGATAAAGGGATTAGAATACCTTTTAGTTCTGATTGTCCTGTGGAAACTTTAGATGTAATGAAAGGTATATATTCTGCAGTAACGAGAAAAGATCTAGAAGGATATCCTAAAGATGGTTGGATGAATGATCAAAGAGTATCAGTTGAAAATGCTATATATAACTATACTGTAAATGGTGCATATGCTGCCTTTGAAGAAGATTGTAAAGGTTCTATCACTGAAGGAAAAGTAGCTGATTTAGTGGTATTAGAGGATGATATATTAACCATAGATAAAGATAAAATAAAAGATATTGAGATTGATATGACATTTGTAAATGGGAAGTTAAAATATAAAAAATTCTAATTAAGATAAGTTATATAGGTTATCCTAAGAGTAGCATAGAGTCTAAGATCCTTCGCTACTCTCAGGATAACAAATAACAAGGCTTATAATTCCCCTTATTATTTTGGGGGCATTCTATTACCTTTTTCCTGTATCTCTTCAGATTTAAACTGAGGTTGTAATAATAATTTGCAAGCTTGACATATAGCTTCATCCCTAGATTTTTCTGATAACCAGCCTATATATCCTCTGTCTTTCTCATATATTTGTCCCAAAGTCATACCACTATATTTACCAAAGGAAATCTTTATTCTCTTTGCATCCTCTAAATTCATTGTCTCTACTCTTTCTTCTTCTTCAAATTGAGTTATATCCTCCATATCTTGAGTAAATATATCAGACAAGGATGACACCGTTAAAGTAGCATCTACCAGTGCCCTTTTCTTTGCCATTTTAAGGCAGGTATTTCCTAGCATGTATATATCTTGTTTACCACTCAGATACTTTCTCTCTCTACTATTAGAATGACCCAAGCCCTCAGTGATAATTCTATCATTTTTCTTAAGTATGCATTTTACACTAAAAGCAAAGAAACCCTCTTCATAATTTTGAACTTTATCTATAATCTGATACTCACTAGATATCCCTAAGAGCATCAATATTTTTTCTGCTCCCGGTTTTAGTAAACTAGGCTTTGAAGACCCATAAAAAGTCTTACCATAATCATGTCCTTCGACTAAAGTATTTTGTATTATTTTTTGAAATTGATGAATTTTAGCCATAGAACTATGAACACTGTCTATATTCATATTTTCTATCAATGATAAGTCATAATTATCTGTGATTTCATCAAGTTTTTCTTCTTCTTTCACCGTAACACCTCCTTTAAGTCTTACATATTATATACCCATTTGATATTAATTTCTCCATCGGAATACTATAATATTTACAAATTAATTGAAATAAATCTAATTTTTTAATATATTTAAGATATAAGATAAGAAGGAAGGGATATATTTTATGGAAATATTGATAGGTTTAGCTATATTAGTGATTTTGATACTCATAGCAGGATATTATTTTTCTAGTATGATAATAAAACCTAAAAGATTAACTTATGAGGATACAATGAATATAGAATTCGCCGAAGGTAAAGATATAGTAAAAAAAGAATAGGACGATATTATCCCATTCTTCTAATTTTCTTCTACTAATTTTTCTGACATATCATATAATTCTTCTACCATAGAATTAATTCCCTCAATAGATGCACTCATACTTTGAATAATTCCTGCTAAGTTCCCAGATATATCCTCTACGGTATTTACAGTTTGGGTAATCTCACTACTATCCTTCTTTATCTTTTTAAGCATTTCTTCTATTTTATCTGCAGATTCATTACTCTGTTTGGATAGTTTTCTTATCTCCTCAGCTACCACTTGAAATCCTCTACCTTCTTGACCTACTCGTGCTGCTTCAATAGTAGCATTTAACCCTAATAAATTTGTCTGGGAAGATATATCTTTAATAAAATTAATTACAGTATCCACACTCTTCAATTGATTATTAAAATCTGCTGCTACCTGAGATAATTGCTGTCCTAATGCAGCTAATTCTTCAGCCTGAGCATTTATCTCCTGGGATGACTCATTAGCATAATTAGTATTCTCTGCTAGATTTGATGACATATCTCTTAAAACATCTTGACGGGAAGTATTCTCACCAAAAAATGCTCCTCCTATAACATCCCCATTTTCATCTTTTATTGGAATGGCAACTCCAATATAAGGTACACCAAATAGCTCTTTTCCTACTCTAGCCATCTTTCTTTCTCCTGATTCCATAGCTTGAACTATCAAACTACTTCTCTTTAACATATCATTTACTTTTACTCCATGATTCAAATATTTTCCTGGTGTATAATGAATATATTTCTCTCTATCTGTTATAGCTACAGCGGTATCGTTCGTAGCTAAATCATTGATTAATGGTGCTACTTTTATAAAACTTTCTAACAAATTTAATTTATTCGTATTCACACAAACTCCCCCATTTTTCGAAAATTCGACTTATATTTATAATTCTCTATTTTTTTTATATTTCCTTTCTTAGTAGATAAAATTTTAAATTGGTATATTTAACAATAAAAAATACTCCTCTTATTAGGAGTATCTAAGTTTATTTATATTGTTCTATTTTTTTATGATTATCCTCTGGAAGATTAGTTATAATTGACAATTTACCATTAGGTTCTAAAATAACCGCTTTTACATCTTTACTAGTTATTCCCTGTTCGATCCTCATTTGCTGCATAATATCATCTTCAGTTACTCTTACCTTTTTTATATTATTTTCTAGAAACTCTCCTTGATAATAAACTAAAGTTGGATTAGCTTTAACAATTTTCGTAAATTTATTAGATTTTACAGATAGCTTTGCAATTATATATTGCATTATAAATAAAGTTACTATAGCAGTAATCCCTTCAAAATATACTGTGTCTTTAGACAATATAGTAGTTGCAACAATAGAACCTATAGATATAGTCACTACCATATCAAAAGCATTAAGATCTGCTAATGTTCTTTTACCTGATATCCTTAGCATAATTATAAGAGAGAAGTAAAATATTACCGTCATCAATATAATCTCATATATTGAACTCCATGTATCAAAAAACATAAAAAACCTCCTTATCTATAGTATATATTCCCAATTTCGAAATGGAAAAACATAGAAAGGAGGTCATTATCTATATATATTTTTCTACTTGTCTATCTAAAGTGTTTTTTAATGGTTTAAATAAAATCAAAACTAATATGAAATTGGAGAATCCATGGAGTATATCAAAAGGAAGCCCCTTTACCCAGTAGGTAATTCCATATCCTATTCCATAAAAAAATGATTCAGAAACCGCAAAGAATAAACCAAAGGACAATCCATATATACCAGCTAGAAAGGCAAATCCATACTCCGTCTTTACTTTCTTACCTATGATACCTGATATTATTACCAGGGCTGGCCAAATAATATAATATACTAAAAGCCATGTATTAAATCCATATATCATTATCTCTGTGGTTGTAAAAATTATTGAGACTAGAAGAGTCCTTTTAATCCCAAATACAATTGAATATATAATAAAAAGCAATGTAACAATCTCTACATTTGGCACAAAGGCTAGGGCTAATTTTCCTGCTGTCAGGGTAGCACTAAGTAATCCTATAAGAGCAATATCTTTTGCTCTCATTTTAATAAGTCTTTAACTCAAATTTATAAGTATCTCCATCTTTTACTGGAATTTCTTTGGGACCTGTCTGTGCATCTTCACCATTAACAGTGACATGGAAATACTCTTGTTCACTTTCTTGTGCCTCATAGCCTTTCATTCCAGTTACCATTGTACCAAAGTCATACTCTGTAAAACTTGCTCCTAGCTTCTCTTGTTTTTCTTCTAATAATCCTAGTAAAAACTCTTGGTCTGTATTAAGAGTAAAAGTCTCATTTATATCTTCTTTATCTACTACTACCTCAATAATTACCTCTTTTTCTCCTTCTACACCTTTTGGAGCTAATATAGTGTCATATGCTACAAATAGTCCTCCTGCTAATACTACAGCTAAAATAATAATTAATATTTTCTTATTCATTTTTAGTCCTCCTTTATTTTTTAATAACTTTTAGAAATAAACTCTTTATTCTCTTTCTTATCTAATTTATTTACATAACAACTCATTACATATAATAGATTAGCCATAAGATTTGTAAAGGAAAATAGTATATCTTCTATTTTCTTTTCATTTTTATTTATCTTATTTAATAACCTCACTACCTCTTTGGACTTATATCTAGCAATGTTTATCTGAGAAGCTAAATATGAGCCAGTAGGCAAAGTAAAACCTGATACTTTTACTTCAGACTTATAATAGTCATATAACTCATATAACTTATCTAAATCCTCTTTAAATATAGCTAGTTTTCCTCTCACTGAACCATTCACATGGAGAGCCATTTCACATAGCCATAATAAATCCTGTTGAAGTCTTTCAGGATAATCTCTTTCTTCTGCAATAGATAATGTTAAAGCTAAATAACTACTTAATCCATCGCATAATATCTCATGATCACAGAATATACTATCCTCAGGCATAAATGGATAACATATTTCATCCCATTTTCCCATACAAATCCCTCCCAACAAATTTCCAATAAAAAAGCCCTTTCAAACTTCTAGTTGAAAGGGCTTCTAATCAATGTATGTAGTCTATGGTATGACCGTATATACAGTCATCAAATGATTGTTTACCATTTTGACGACACCCCCTCATATCCCCGTGAAGTTATAGTGTACTCAGTATAGGCAGGTCTTCCGGCTCAGTATTCAACTCGATTTTACCTTCCCAGTTTCCCAGTGGTTTCTCAAAATCGATATATACCTTACGGCGGCGGGACCGCACAGGCTTTTGACCTGTTTCCCTATTAATGCGATAAATTAAATCGCAACCTATACTCTATATTCAATTGCTCTTTAATGATATTACAAAAGTAACTAAAAATCAATCTGTTTTTTAAAAAAGTCAGTAAATTCATATTTATTCTTCCCCATTATCACTTAATTGTTTATCGCATATTTTACTTAGTTTTTCTTGGCCTCCCTTCATAAAAATAAAGAACTCTTATTCTAATTCATTGAGGTTTATCATGTACTTATACTATGAATCAGGGTTATAAATATACCCTACTATTTCACTTGTTAAAATATAGAGTTATATTATTTTCATTTCAATATTAATATATTGGAAAAAATGTCATACACAAATAAGCATATAGTTATATAATTAAGTTAATATATCTAATGGAGGTACCCCATGGAGAAAAACACTATTATTAGAATTCAAAAGGCAATAGACTATATTGAAGATAATTTATATGAAAATATCAATATTGAAAATATAGTAAAGTCTACATTTATGTCTAAATCTTCATTCTATATACTATTTTCTGATGTATTAGGCACTACAGTAAAAGACTACATAAGAAAAAGAAGACTTTCATTATCAGCTTATGACCTAATATATACAGACTTAAATATATTAGATATTGCAATAAAATATCAATATAATGCCTATGAATCTTATTCTAGAACTTTTAAAAAATTATTTGGTGTTTCTCCAAAAAAATATAGAGAAAAAAATCTATATACAAATGTATTCCCTAGGATTTTATTAAGTTATTACAATTTATTAGGAGGGGACAAGATGATAAATAAAGAAATGAATAAAGAGGTAATCTTCCAGAAATTAAAGAATATAGCTAAAGGATATATTCTAGATATTGATATAGACCACTTTGAAAATATCAATCAAAATTATGGATATAAAATAGGGGACAAGGTATTAATAGAGGTATCCCAAAGAATAAATAATCTATTGAAAAATTATAATTTAAATACTGATGTTATACGAATAAATGCTGATGAATTTGCAGTAATATTAAAAGATAAATCCATAGAATTCATCCAAAAACTATCTAAGGATATCATAGAGTCGATGAAAAATGATTTTGTGTTTGAAGATACTTCATTAAATCTTACCGTAAGTATAGGTATATCAGATTTTACTGTTGAAAAGGAAAGTGAAAAAGTAATACAAGACGTAAAAGAAGCTATGTTATCCGCAAAAAGAAATGGTAAAAATCAGTTTAAAATGGCATAATAATAGCCCTGTCTTCTAAAGACAGGGCTATTATTATGCTTTTCCTTTAAATTGAGTAGTATATAAGTCATAATAAAAACCTTTTTCATCCAGTAACTTTCTATGGTTCCCATGCTCTATTATTTCTCCATCCTTTATTACTAATATCTTATCTGAATTTCTTATGGTTTGAAGTCTATGGGCTATAACAAAACTTGTTCTGCCTTCCATCAAATATTCCATACTTTCCTGAATATGAGATTCTGTTCTAGTATCTACATTAGAAGTTGCCTCATCTAGTATAAGAATATCCGGATTTGATAATATAGTTCTTGCAATAGATATTAACTGTCTCTCTCCTTGGGAAAAGTTTTCTCCACCTTCAGATATTTCTGTGTTGTATCCCTTTGGTAGCCTAGAAATAAACCCATCTGCATTTGCTAGTTTTGACGCTTCTATTACCTCTTTTTTGGTAGAATTTCTTTTACCATATCTAATATTATCGAATACAGTACCTCCAAATAAATTTGTATCCTGAAGAACTACACCTATCCTTTTCCTTAAACTATCCTTATTTATGTCAGTGATATCATGACCATCAATCAGTATCTGACCTTGATCTACATCATAAAATCTATTTATAAGATTGATTATAGTAGTTTTTCCACTACCAGTAGGTCCCACTATGGCTATCACTTCGCCTACATTAGCTTCAAATGAAATATCCTTTAATATAGTTTTATCCTTCTCATATCCAAAATAGACATTCTTAAACTCTACATGCCCTTCAACCTTTTCTACAATAAAGTCATTATCATTTACGTATTCATCCTCTTTATCCATTACTTCAAATACTCTCTCTGCTCCAGCAACCGATTGTTGTAGTGTATTAAATAATTGAGCCAATTGACTTATTGGCCTTGTAAACTGTCTAGAATAGGCTGATACTGCTGCTATTTGGCCTACTGATACTGCATTAAACCTTATAGCAAAATATCCTCCTGAAACTACTATAATTACATATACTAAATTATTAATAAAGTTAATAACAGGCATAATAACTCCCGAATAAAGTTGAGCTTTAAATGCTACATTTTTAAGTTCTTCATTTTTCTTCTGAAACTTATCAATAATGTCATCCTCTTGATTATAAAGTTTAATTGCTTTAAGTCCACCAATAGACTCCTCAACTATACCGTTTAATGATGCTAAATGTTGTTGTTGAGCTTTAAAGTTTTTAAAGGTCTTCTTAGTTATAAATACTGTGAATATACCCATTACTGGTACAAATATTATTGTAATTAATGCTAACCTCCAATTGGCTACAAACATCATTATAACAGCACCTATCACAGTGATTCCACTACTTATAAGCTGTACTACTGCTTGACTTAGGGCTGAACTGATCAGCTCAATATCATTTGTCAATCTACTCATAATATCTCCACTAGAATTAGAATCATAATACCTCAGAGATAAATTCTGTAGATTGTCAAAAGCATCCTGTCTTATATCCTTCACAGTTTTCTGAGCTATTGATGCCATTATATAGGATTGAAGCCAACTAAATAGTCCTGCTAATGCTCCTAAAGCTATAATGACTCCTGACATTAATATAATACCTTTATAATTGATACTTAAAATATATCTATCTATAGTTATACTAAATACATAGGGTATAGCTAAATTAAATATAGTTCCTAATATGGTAGAAATAAATACAACAAATAATCCTATTTTGTACTTTTTTAAATATTCTAATATTCTTCCTACGGTTCCTTTGAAGTCTTTTGGACCTTTCCCTGTATAAGCACCTCGGTGTCCATGGGGTCCTTTACTCATTTTCTACACCCCCTACTCCAAATTGAGAATTATATATCTCTTTATACACTTTACTTTTTTCTAACAACTTATAGTGATGATCAAAGCCATCTAGACTACCATAATTATCCATAACTAAAATTTTATCTGCATCCATTATAGTTGAAACTTTCTGAGAAATGATCAGTGTAGTAGTTCTTTTACCTAACTCTTTAATGTTCTTCTTCACTATTTCTTCACTATTAGCATCTAATGCACTGGTGGTATCATCTAATATCAGAATAGCAGGATTTTTTATAAAAGCTCTAGCTAAAGATAAACGTTGCTTTTGTCCTCCAGAGAAATTATTTCCCTTCTTTTGAACTTCTGCATCAAATCTATCATCTAAATTATCTATGAAATCTATTGAAGCAGCATTATTAGCTGAAGACTCTAATTCTTCCTTTGTAGCATCTTGATTTCCTTGTAATATATTACTCTTTATAGTACCAGAAAAAAGTATAGGTTTTTGAGTAGCCATACTAATCTGTCCTCTTAAGGATTTAATATCTAATCTTTTTATATTGTATCCATCTAGTAATATTTCTCCTGATCTCACATCATACAATCTTGGAATCAATTGCACTAGAGACGACTTTCCACTACCAGTTGACCCTATAATTCCTATAGTTTCTCCTCTTTTAACTTTAAAAGAAATATCATTCAATACATTATTTCCATCCTGTGTATAAGAAAAGTCCACATTTCTAAATTCTATATCTCCAGTTAACTTAAAATCTTTTATCGGATTAGAACTATTAGTTAAATCTACTTCTTCTTCAATTATTTCATTTATCCGTTTAGCACTGGCTTCTGCTCTAGATACAAATATAAGCATCATTGCAAGCATCAATAGTCCCATTAATATCTGCATAGTATAATTAAAAAAGGCTATTATTATCCCTGCATCTGCTAATCCATCAGTCACTAATATTCCATTTTCTATTAAACCCGCACTTAAATATAATATCCCCGCTATACCTAAATTGATTATTATTGTGATTATAGGCATTGCATATGCAATAGTTTTATTTGCTTGAGTTGATGTCTTTCTATAATCTTCATTCTTTTCTGCAAATCTTTTGTTTTCATAACTCATACTAACAAAGGATTTTATAACTCTAGGGGAATTGACATTCTCTAAAACTGTATTATTAAGGGCATCTACTTTTTCTTGTACTTTAGTAAATAGCGGTAAAGCCTTAGTCATTATAATGCTTATACCAATAATAAGTAGAGGAATAATAATTATATAAATAGCCGATAATTCTACTGATGTTTTTATAGCTAATATCAGTCCTCCTACAAGCATTATAGGTCCTCTAATAATAGCCCTAAATAAAAACATAAAGAAATTTTGGATTTGTAATATATCATTAGTTGATGAAGTGATCAATCTTCCCGTCTTAAATTTATCTACATTTATAAATGATAAACCTTGAATCTTTTTAAATAAGTCTAATCTCAAATTAGCTGTAGCATATTGAGATATATATTGGGCACAGTAATTGTTTACAAGACCAGCTAAAATAGTGCCAAATGCCATCAATATCATTATTAATGCAGTATTTCTTAAAAGAATTAAATCCCCTGAAGGCAGTGCATCATCTATAATCCTAGCCATCAAATAAGGAATATAGAGCCCAGCTAATACTTCTACGAACATGAATATAACTGCTAAAAGGGCATATATAGTATATGATTTTAAATATTTAAATAATTTTATAAGATTTTTCATTCAATCCTCCTTATATAGATAATTTATTAGACAAATTATCTATTATTTTATTTGAAACATTAAAAAAGCTATTTAATTCATCCATTGATAATCCTTTAGTACTATCTTCTTCTATTGCCTGTAATACACTTCTAAATTCTCCTTCAAAATTCTTCGCTTTATTAGTTAGATATAGTAATTGCTTTCTTTTATCTTTATTGTCTCTTTCTCTAATTAAAAAATCTTCATCTATCAATTTTTTAATACTTTTACTCACTGCAGCCTTATCTATCTTGTACATCTCACATAAATCATTTTGAGTTATACCTTCTTTATTGTATATTGCTAATAATAAAAAAAGCTGTCCATGACTTATATCATAGGGCTCTAATCGTTTATCAATAAGTGTAATATGTAACCTATGAATCATTCCTAAATACTTTCCTATGTGCTCCCTATTCATAAATGCCTCCCCAATATAGTTGACTTATCAACCATTATATTCTAATATAGTTGATAAGTCAACTATATTAGAATATAAAAATAGCTCTAGATAATTTAATCTAGAACTATCAATAATATTGGCACTATTACTGCTGTCAATAACCCTGCCAACCCTATGGCTAATCCGCTCATTGCTCCTTCTGTTTCTCCCATTTCCATAGCTTTAGATGTACCTACCGCATGGGATGAAGTCCCTATTGCAATACCCTTAGCTACTTTGTCCTCTATTCTAAATATTTTACATACAAATGGTGCAACAATAGCACCGATTATACCTGTTACTATTATTGATACCACTGTTATTGATGGTATGCCCCCTATAGATTCAGACACCTCTATTCCTATGGGAGTAGTTATCGACTTAGGTATTAAAGAGTATATCATTTCATCCTCATATCCAAATAATTTAGTTAATCCTACTACACTTAGAATAGATGTAAAAACACCAACAATAATACCAATAAGTATTGGTTTAGTATGTTTTTTTAATAAATCTATTTTTTTATATAAAGGCACTGCAAGGGTAACTGTAACTGGTCCTAAAAAGAAGGAAATCATATTACCACCCTTTTCATATGTTTCTAAAGATATATCAAAAGCTAATAAAATTCCGATTATAAGTCCAATACTTATTAATAGAGGATGTAATACTGGTATCTTTGTTTTTTTATTTATATATAATCCTATTTCAAACATAACAATAGAAATTAATATACCAAAATAAGGAGTATCAATAAACCAATCCATTACTTTTCACCTCTTCTTATTACCTGTTGTACTACTACTCCTGTGATTCCCATGACCAAAATTGTCGATATGATAAGAATCAATCCAAAACTCAACCATACACTACTTAATCGATCTAATAAGGCTATCAATGCTACTCCCGGCGCAATAAAGAAAAATGCTAGATGTTTAAGTAAAAACTCACTTACTTCTTCTATCATTTCTAGTTTAATTACTTTTGAATGTAAAGCTATAAATAATAAAACCATTCCAATAATATTACCAGGAATAGGTACATGTAAAATATTATTTATAAATTCTCCCACCATAAAGATACCTATAATAATACCAAATTGTCTTAAAATCCTCATTTATCCTGACCTTCTTTCCTTTAACTTCTTTTATATAAGTATACAATATTCACAAATAATTATTATAACATAATATATAATTTATATCTGTAATTAAGCAATAAAAAATCTCGGGCTAAGCCCGAGATTTATATTATCCTAGATAAGATTCTAGCATCCATACATTCTTTTCAAGATGCGCTAAGGTACCTATAGCCATATCTGTTGTAACCTCATCATTATATTTACCTGATAGCTCTATACCTTTTCTTAATTCTTGTATTAATTTCTTAAAGTCTTCTAATAGAGAGTTAATTACCTCTTCTCCATTATAATTCTTACTTTCCGCTTCTTTTAATTGAGCTTTTTCTAGATAAGTCTTCATTGTAGCATCAGGTTTATGTCCTAATTGAAGTATTCTTTCTGCCACCTCATCTATTTCTTCTGCTGTATGATCATATAGTTCTTCTAATTTTGAATGTAATTGGAAGAAATTCTTTCCTTTGATATTCCAATGATAGTTATGAAGCTTTGTATATAAAACATGAAGATTAGCTAAATATATATTTAATCCATCAGCTATCTCCTTTTTACCTTGATTATCTAAATTAATATCTGCCATCTTTTATCAACCTCCTATATATTTTCTGTATTCTATATATGCCCATTCTAATAGAAAATATTCAAAAAATCGATAGTTTTTGATAATTATTTTCATTAAGCATTTAAATTAAAAACAGGATGCTTAAAAACATCCTGTTTTATTGCAGTTAAAATTATATTTTAAGCTGTTGGTTCAGCCATAAATTCATTTACATCTTCTTCTACTGTACTTATTCCTGATATACCAAATTTATCAACCAATACATTAGCTACATTTGCTGATAAGAATGCTGGTAGTGTTGGCCCTAAATGTATATCCTTCACTCCTAAATATAATAAAGCAAGTAACACTATAACTGCTTTTTGCTCATACCATGCAATATTATACTCTATTGGAAGCTCATTTATATCTTCAAGCTCAAATATCTCCTTAAGTTTTAATGCTATAACTGCTAAGGAATAAGAGTCATTACATTGACCTGCATCAAGTACTCTTGGTATTCCACCTATATCACCTAAGTTTAATTTATTATATCTATATTTAGCACAGCCTGCTGTTAAAATAACTGTATCTTCTGGAAGTTCTTTAGCAAATTCAGTATAATATTCTCTTGATTTCATTCTTCCATCACAACCTGCCATCACGAAGAACTTTTTAATTGCTCCACTTTTTACTGCATCTACAACCTTATCTGCTAATTGGAATACCTGCTCGTGAGCAAATCCACCTACTATACTTCCCTTTTCTATTTCTGTAGGAGAATCTAAAGTTTTTGCCATCTCTATAATTTCAGAGAAGTCTTTAACACCATCTTCATTTTCTGTTATATGAGTGCATCCTGGATATCCTGAAGCTCCTGAAGTAAATATCCTTTGTCTAATTTCTTCTTTTCTTGGAGGCACAATACAATTAGTAGTAAATAATATAGGTCCATTAAAAGTATCAAATTCTTCAATTTGCTTCCACCAAGAGTTTCCGTAATTTCCTACAAAGTGATCATACTTCTTAAATGCTGGATAATAGTTAGCCGGTAACATTTCACTATGTGTATATACATCTACTCCCGTATCTTTAGTCTGCTCTAATAATTGTTCAAAATCTCTAAGATCATGTCCAGATACTAATATTGCAGGATTGTTTCTAACTCCTATATTAACTTCTGTAATTTCTGGATTACCATAGGTAGAAGTATTTGCCTCATCTAATGCTGCCATAGCCTTAACTCCATGTTCCCCTGTCTCTAAGGTTAATGCTACTAAATCATCTACAGATAAAGTATCATCTAAGGTGAAAGCTAATGCTTTATAAATGAATTCATATATGTCCATATCCTCAATATCTAAATGAGCTGCATGAGCAGTATATGCTGCCATTCCTTTAACTCCATATGTAACTAATTCTCTTAGAGAACGTACATCTTCATCCTTTGTGGATAATACTCCAACTTCTGAACCTTTTCTTAGCATATCTTCTCTTGATTCCACTGTGAAAGTAGCTGCATCATGAAGATTATCCTCATCTATCCTACTTCTTAAATCATCTCTTATTTTAATCATTTTTTCTATCTCTTTAGCTATTGCATTTTCATCGAAGTTTGCATTAGTTATAGTTACAAATAGACTATTAACTAAATTCTTGTTAGCCTCGTCTAACTCTTTTACATCCAAACTTCCTCTTATAACTATTTCAGATATTCCTTTTAAGGTGTATATAAGAAGATCTTGAAGTTTAGCTACATCCTCTTTTTTCCCACATACCCCTACTACAGTACATCCTTCGTTCTTTGCTGTCTCCTGGCATTGATAACAAAACATACTCATAAAATTCCTCCTTTAAGTTTTTAGATCATTTACTTTATGTAACAAAGCCTTAGCTTATCTGCTAATTACTCAACTGAATGAGCTATTCTACTAGCAGCAGCTGCAGCTATAGCTGATACTAAATCATCCATAAATGTGTGTACTGCCTTTCCCTGTTTCTCTTTATTATCAAGGTCTTTAATTATACCTATCTTCTCTTTATCTAAATATCCATAATTAGTAAGGCCTATTGTTCCATATACATTCACTATAGAAAGGGGGATGATTTCATCTATTCCATATAGACCTTCATCACTCTCTACAATTTCCTGTAAAGGAGAAGGTAATTGCTTTTTCTCTGCTAATTCATCTAAAGCTACACCTGTAAATATTGCATTCATTACTTCCCTTTTTTGTAAAACTCTTTCTATATTTTCTTTACAGTATTCAATAGTTAATTTGTCATTGTACTTTGCTTGTAATTGCATTACTAATTCAGCTATATCCTCTATATTAACTCCTCGTTCTTCTAGTTTATCTATAGTAATTTTATATAATTCTTCTGCATTGTACTTATGAGACATATCACCACCTACTTCCTACTTTATATAGCAACATAGATTATATACCCAATAAATTCACCTTAAAAACATAATCTGATAATTTAAAAAATAAGGTTAGAATATCCTAACCTTATTTTTTAGAAAATTCAATATGAAGTTTTTTATCTAAACTTATCTTTATAGATTCAAAATATTCATCTAATGCCTTTAGAAGGATATATATCTTTTCTTCTTTAGCATTTTCTCCCATATGACCTACTCTAAATAGCTTACCTTTAAATTCTCCGACACTACCTCCTATGACAATATTCTTTTCTCTATTTAGGTAATTAAACATATCATCAAAGCTAATACCTTCTGGTAATTCAATAGCAGTTAATGTGTTAGAAAAGTATTCTTGAGGATATATATTAAATCCACAACTCAAGAAAGTCTCTCTTATCTTTTCAGCTAATTCTCTATGAGCCTTAACAAAATCTCCCCTATTTATTGTTCTCTCTAAGGCTACATTGATTGAATTTATCATAGCATCAGAATGAGTATAAGGAAATTTTTGTTCTTCTATTACATTTAGCCAATTTTTAAGATTAGCATAATAGCTTCTTATACTACTTTTCCTATTTATTAGTATTTCTTTTGCTCTATCACTTAAGAAAAGAAGAGTTCCTCCAGAGGTAACAGATAGACATTTTTGAGTTCCAGCTAAAAGTACATCTATATCCCAATCATCCATGTGTATTTCTTCCCCACCATAGGAAGATACTGCATCAACTATTGATAGTATTCCCTTGTTCTTGAGTAAAGGACAAATTTTATCAATAGGATTTGTAACTCCTGTAGGAGTTTCACAATGGACTAAAGTAGCCAATTTAAAGGGGCCTTTTTCGTCTATAAAACGCTCTAAATCTTCTATATCTATTCCTTTCCTATAGTCTCCTTTAAAGTGTACTGCCTCTCCTCCATACATCTCTATAAAATCTCCAAATCCCCTGCCAAAGATTCCATTATCAACACATAAAACCTTATCTCCTTCTTCTATAAATGAGGCACAAGCACTTTCCAGACCTAATATTGCTTCTCCCAGCATTATTATAGCTGTGGATTTTTCTGAATTTATAAGTTTCTTTGCCTTTCTACAGGTATTTTCGTAAAGTTCAAAAAAATCTTTATCCATATCAGTATTAGTATTTTTTATAGCTAATGCTCTTCTTACCTCTTCACTACATTCAGTAGGTCCTGGTGTCATTATCAATTTATCCATCTTAATACCTCCTATATATATTTATTCACATTAGATTTTTTAATAATTAATGATAATGGTATTCCTATAACAAGTGCTAAAGCAATTTGAATTGCATTTCCTGGTATAGAAGTTACTGGAGCAAAAAAATTACCATATAGTATATACTCAGTTAAGTAATATCCCCCGATCATCCATATACCACCTATTATAACAGCTATAAAATTATATATTACACTTTTACCATCTTTCTTCTCAGATATTCTTCCTATTATGTATCCCATAACTCCTCTTACCACAAAAGTAAAGGGTGCCCATGCTGTCCATCCAGATACTATATCAAATATAGCCATACCAAAGGCTCCTGATATAGCTCCTTTCTTCTTACCAAAATTAATAGAAGTAATAACAAGCATCACAGTCCCCATGTGTATTAATCCTCCATTGATAGATATAGGAAGACGAATATTAATAAATTTGGTAAAAATGAATACTAGACCTATCAATAAAGATGTGATCACCATATCCTTAGTACTATTGAACATTTTCATTTCATTTTTTACTGCTCTTTCCAATACAATTCCCCCTTTAATTGATATTTCACTTAAATTATATGAATTTAAAGAAGAAATTGCAATACACTTTTGAGTTTATAACAAAAGTGTATTGGTACGCTTTAAAGTATAATAAAAAATCTTAGGTTCCATATTTCTATGTAACCTAAGATTAAATTATTAATCATCCCAATTATTCCCCAAAGATTTCTTTAGTTATTCTTCTCCCTGTAGGAGTAGCTGCTAAGCCTCCTAATGCTGTTTCTTTTAGGGTTGGAGACATGGATTTCCCTACATTATACATTGCCTCTACTACTTCATCAAAAGGGATTATACTCCCTATTCCAGCTAAGGCCATATCCGCTGATATTAATGCATTAGTAGCTCCAATAGCATTTCTCTTTACACAAGGACTCTCTACTAACCCTGCTATCGGATCACATACTAGTCCTAAAATATTTTTGATAGTCATAGCTGCTGCATTTAAAGCTTCTTCTGGAGTACCACCTTCTACCTCTACTAGAGCTGCAGCAGCCATAGCAGCAGCTGACCCTGTCTCAGCTTGACAACCTCCATCTGCTCCTGACACTGTAGCATTTTTAGCAATCACAAAACCTATTGCTGATGCTGTAAATAGGGCTTTAACTAAAGTATCATCATCCACATGAAACTCATCTTTAATCATATATAGTACCCCTGGTAATATTCCTGAAGAACCAGCTGTAGGTGCTGCTACAATTTGTCCCATTGAAGCATTTACTTCTAATACTGCCATTGCTCCCGCTGTAGCTTTTAAAGTTCTTTTACCTGATAGTGTTCTATCATTAAGATATCTTTCTTTTAGTTTTTTGCCGTCTCCACCAACTAAACCACTGATCGATTTTCTATCACTATTTATTCCCTTCTCTACTGCAATTAACATGGTATTGACATTATCTTTCATCTGATCAAATATTTCTTCATAGCTTCTTTCTGAGTTTTTAACTTCTCTTAAAAGCATGACTTCCCATATCTTTTTATCTTGTTCCTTACATATATTTATTAGTTCCTTACCATTTTTAAAATTATACATATCTTCACCATCCTTACAGTCCTTCTATTATATATACTTCTTTTATATTTTCTGAGGAAGTATTTATTGCTTCAACTAAAGCCTCATCTAATTTATTATCTGATTCAATAACCATCAAAGCATCTTGTCCTTTATCCTGTCTAAAAACACTCATAAATGCAATATTTATATTATGATCAGATAATATTTTAGTGATTTTAGATACTACTCCAGGACTATCTAAGTGCTTAGTTATAAGGGTAGGATATTGACCAACAAACTCTAACTTCATCCCGTTTATTTCTATAACTTTTATATTTCCTCCGCCAATAGAAGAACCCATTATCTCAACATCTTTACCTTCCCTTTGATATATAATAAATTTCACTGTATTAGGATGGACCTCTCCTAAATCATCTTCAATAAATTGATATTCTATTCCATTTTCCTTTGCTATTTCTAATGAGTATTTTAAGTTTTCATCATCTTCTTTCATTCCTAATAGCCCTGCCATCAAGGCTCTATCTGTACCATGACCTTTATATGTTTTTGCAAAAGAACCATGCAAGTGGAATTCAACCTTTTCTATTTTTCCTATCACTAGTTTAGAAGCAACCCTACCTAATCTAGCAGCTCCCGCCGTATGGGAACTTGAAGGTCCCACCATTTTTGGACCTATTATCTCAAAAGCACTATAATTACTCATATAGACCTCCTTTAGTTGTTTATTTTAGTTTGTTATTTATCTTCTGAAGTATATATATTATACTAATATACTGTTATATAGCAATAGTATTATTTATTATAAATTTGTTAAATAGTATATCAGCTAATAACCTATACAATCTAATGTAACATTATATTATTAAACTATCAATGTTTATATAAAATAGCATGTAGACTCAGATCTACATGCTTTAACTTCTCTTATATATTATTACTAAATTAACTATTAGAAGACCACCTATAATTAATAGCAAATTTCCTTTCTCAATAAAACTTTCATTTAATAAACTAAATACAAAAAAGTCTTTAGTATATTTCCCCCTAGTACTGAACTCAAAGGCATAATATGCAAAGGGAATTAGATATCCTGATGGTAATGATTTAGTTATATTTACTACTGTAATACCAATTATACCGAAATATAGTGAGGATATGAAACTTCCTAAAGATATCTCCCAAAATGGGAAATTACCTTGTTGTAGCTTAGCTAATAGGATTATACTACTTATTAATATAAACATAAATATTATAATAATAGCTAACCTTAGAATAGTTGTAATTATATGAGGAGTCTTTCTTATATAAATTACTTCCTTTATATTGTCTATATCTTCGATATTAATTATATTGGGCAGTAATATTATCCCTATTACAGATAAATATAATTCCCCTACAGTAGCTATATTGGAATATTCTAATCTAACTAAACTAAATAAAAAAGGAGTCACTGCTACCAGCACAAAAGCTGCTAATATATTTAATGAAAAAACTATCTTAAGATTGTAGTGAAGGTGTCCTAGAATCTTCTTTAGATTTCCTCTTAAATCTCTTCTTAATGATTCCATCCTGCCTCCCCCTTCTATAGGATAAAATCCTACCGGCTACACCAACCAATATAATCGCTAATACTGTATATAAAATTCGATTAATTAGTATATCATTTATTGATTCTTTAAATATATCGTAAGACCCTACTGTATTGAATCTAAGAACAAATTTTGAAAGTCCATAATCTCCAACAAGGGGTAATAGACTACTTATCCATAGTCCAAACTGTATAGGTATAGCTACTATACCATTACCAAAAATAATAGATATTACAAATCCCATAGAAATAGTAAATAGCAGTGTAGGGACTAACCATCCAAATGTATACTTATAAAAAGCTAAATAATCCACAGTATATCCATTTGCTTTAACTACACTAGATACTAGTATAGTAGCATGGGTAACTATAGCTAAATAAACTAATGATACACTTATAACCAATGCGATATATTTAGCAAAAACGTATTTATAGCTAGATATTTCTCTACTATAGATTAGCTCTGACATCCTATACCTTTTATCTCTCGTCAATATAAAAGCAGCTAAAAATATTGGGAAAAACCCAGCACCAATACCCATATAATCTGCATATAATCTACCATAGGCATTAGAAAGAGTATCCTTAGATATCATAGTTTCAAAATCTTTTAAAGCCTGATCATAAGTTTTTTCTTGTCTATATACTTGATCATTATATTCTTCAGAGAAGTAAGTTCCCCCTCCTAATCTTTCATCTACTTTCTCTATTATTATTTGAAACTCTTTATAGGACACATCGGCTTCAAAATTACTTATATCATGTCCTTCCTTTATTATCTTGTCAGCAGCATCTAGCATGAATTCCTTTTGACCCTTTGATAAATTCACTATTTTACTCATAAGGAATCCATGTTGTAGCACCGACCCATGATTTGCATCCCTTATAAGTCTTGAGTACATAAGATTCATCTGATCCTCAGGGTCTTCTTCCTCTATATATCCATAGTAAGGCTCTCTACCATAAGCTTCTCTATATTCATCAGGAGGTATTGGCTTGGAAACCCCTTCCGTATCTACATCCCCTAGAAATTGAGTAATATAAAATAATACTATTATCCCTATGAACAAGTAAAATATTATGCTTTTAAATTGTTGTTTGATTTCTTTAAAAACTAGACTTAGAAACATACTCTACACCCCCTTAACTAACTTCATATAAGCATCTTCTATTGATGGGCTTACTGCCTTTGATTCCTCAATAGGAGTGCCGTCAGATAGGAACCTTGTTTTTATCAAATCTCCCTCTGATACAGTTGAAATTATATGATGATTTTTTCTTATATCGTTTAACCTTTTTCTATCTAAATTAGCAGTCCAAATATATCCTTCAGCTTGTTTGATTAAATCTCTAGATTTACCCTTATATAGTATTTGTCCTTCCTTTAAAATTGCTAGGTCCTCACATGTAAACTCAACATCCTCTACTATATGAGTGGATAATATCACTATTCTATCCTCTGAAAAATCTCTAAGCAGATTTCTAAATCTAATTCTTTCCTCTGGATCCAATCCCGCTGTGGGTTCATCTACAATTAATAAAGACGGATTATTAATTAATGCTTGAGCGATACCTAGTCTTCTTTTCATTCCACCAGATAGAGCCTTTACCTTCGTCTTCAAATGGTCTTCTAAATTAACTTTTTCTAAAAGGTCTAAGATTAACTTTTTTCTTTTAGACTTTGGAGCTATATTAGAAAGTAACGCTAGATAATCCATAGCTTCATACACAGTTAAAGTAGGATATACTGCAAAGTCTTGGGGCAGATATCCAATCATTTGTCGAATTTTTCTTTTTTTAGAGATATCTATTCCTTGGATATTAATATCCCCTTCAGTCTTTTGTACTAAAGTAGTGAGTATTCTCATCAATGTAGTCTTTCCTGCTCCATTAGGTCCTAGTAATCCAAACATTCCTTTATCTATTTTTAGGTCTACATTATCTAATGCTGTTTTATTTCCATAATTTTTAGTTAAACCTTTTATTTCAATATTCATTATCCCTTACCTCCAAACATCTTTTTCGACTCTAGATACTCATAGATAATACTTCCACTCAAAATAATAGTGCCAATAATATATAATAACCCTGCATCTAATTCTCCAAAATACAGAATAGGCACTACAATCATCATCACTACAAAGAATATATATAGTCCTAAAATAATATTTCTCTTTCTAATTTTTCTTTTATTCTCTAATACCTTTTCATTCTCTCTTTTCTTCCACTCTAAATATCTTACATTGCCCCAGACCCCATTTATAAAATTTCTTTCCTCTCTATCATAATCAGTCATATTTACACCTCACCTTTCAATAAAGTCTGTAATTTCTTTCGAGCTCGATAAATTATTATCTTTACTTGGGCTATGTTCTTGTTCATGATTTGAGCAATTTCTTTATAGCTAAGTTCTTCAAATTCAACTAAATAGATAGCTAACCGGTAATCCCTTTTCAGTTCGTTTATTTTAGATAAAACAATGTCTCTTCTTTCTTTATTCAGATAGGCTTTTTCCGTAGTATCTTCTGTGGATATCTCTATATTTTCTTCAAAAGTTATCCTGTTTTTCTTTATATAATCCACACTTTTATTTCTTATGATGGTAAAGAGATATGTCTTAAAGGAGTATTTAGGATTGAATCGTTCTTTATATACATAGAAATCAGCAAAGCTTTCTTGAACAACATCTTCTGCAATATAAGGATCCCTTAATATTTTCTGAGCAAAATATATAGCTGGCTTTCTATATTTCAATATGAGCTTTTCAAAACTTATATCATTTTCATGTAATATTCCTTCAATTAATTCCTTATCTTCCTCCATACCATCACCTCCTTATTTCAGCTTCTACTTCTTATTCTATATGTATGGTCAAAAAGTTACAGTTTAATTTGATATTTATTTAAATTATTTTTATTATAATATATTTTTTTCATTAAATCATATCTTCTTTTCTCCACTCAGCATCGCATTCATTACAATGATATTCTGGTGAATCTGGCATTATACAACACCCACCTAGTATAACCTGTCCTTCTTCTGGCTCTTTATATAATTCATGAGATGGATAACCATACACTATTTTAGCAACATTCTTAGGATTACATTTTGGACACTCTTTATATTTTTTAGTCATAGTCAATCCTCCTTTAAGATAGTAACAATTTGTACACTTCACAGTATTATAAATAGAACCTTTGTATAGAAAATTCTATACAAGATTTTATAACTTTTTTTACAATTTAATGATAAGTAAACACCATCATAAATCAGGTGTTAAAATATCTAATAATGTAAAATCTGTAATTCGAGTCAAGGAGGAATTGGCTAATGCTTATCAAGCAAGCTATGACTAATAAATCAGAGCTGACACTATTAAACTCTAGTACAATAGTCAATGAATGTATAAAAACTATAGAAGAAAAAGGTCTCCTATCCCTTCCAGTAGTAGATGGAAAGACTTTTATAGGGAGTATTTCTATCAATACTTTATACTCTAAATTAATAAAACTCAATGATGAACAAAAGCATGAATTTTTAAATGAAAAGATCGAAAATTATATCGATAAAAACTTTAAGTCACTTTCTATCAGCGAAGAGCTAGAGAAGTCATCTAAGATGTTGACAGATGAAGACCTGCCCTTTATTCCTATAGTTAGCAATGGAGAATTTCAAGGTATAATAAAACCAAAAGATATATTTACTAGTATGAATGATGTATTAGGATCTAATGAAGGAACTAGGATTACAATCCTAACCTATGATAGAATAGGTGTGTTGTTTAAAATAACTAAAATTCTAAATAGAAATAATATTAATATATTAAATGTAGTAGCCAAACCAAAACAAATCTTAGGAATAAGAGAAATTACTCTCAGGATTGAGGGAGAAAATATAGATAGAGCTATCAATAAACTAGAGTCCAAAGGTTTTAAGATTAGGAATAGAAAATACTTCCAAACCTAAATTCATAGAATCTATAAATTAAAATATTTGCATATAGGAGGTAATATAATTGGTAGTAGTGAAGGTATTCTAGCAGGAGCTATTGCTGGTGGTGTGATAGGTGGATTAACTGGAAATAAAATAGGCAATAAAATAGATAGGAAAAAACCCCTTAGACCAACTGATCTAAGGGGCTTTAAAGTCTTTTATTATTAACTCATTACTTTACACATATTATTAGAAAATTCTACTGGATCCTCTATAGGTAATCCTTCAATTAAAAGGGCTTGATTGTATAATAAATTTGTATAAAGCTCTATTTTTTCTTTATTATCATTTTCATATGCATCCTTTAATGACTTAAATACATCATGATTAGTATTAATTTCTAATATTTTATCTGCCTTTATATTTTGATTATTAGGCATAGCACTTAATACCTTTTCCATCTCTATTGAAACCTCACCATCATTTGCAAGGCATACTGGGTGATTCTTTAATCTTTTTGATGCTCTAACTTCTTTAACCTTATTTGATAAAATGTCTTTCATATTCTCAAATAATTTACTATTTTCTTCTTTAGGTTCATTTTCATTTTCTTCTGGCTCTATACCTAAATCACCACTGGATACGGATTTAAACTCTTTATCCTTATACTTCATTATCATTTTTATAGCAAACTCATCTACATCATCAGTAAAGTATAAAATTTCATATCCCTTATCTAATACTAGTTCAGTTTGAGGTAATTTTTCTATTTTATCTATTGAATCCCCTGTTGCATAGTAGATGTATTTTTGTTCTTCTGGCATTCTTGAAACATACTCATCTAAAGTCACTAACTTCTTCTCCTTTGAAGAATAGAACATTAATAAGTCTTGTAATGTTTCTTTATTTTGTCCAAAGTCACTATATACTCCATATTTTAATTGTCTACCAAAGGACTCATAGAATTTCTCATACTTTTCTCTCTCATTCTTAAGTAAGCTTAATAACTCACTTTTAACCTTCTTCTTAATATTTTTAGCTATTAATTTAAGCTGTCTATCATGCTGTAACATTTCTCTGGAAATATTTAAAGATAAATCTTCTGAATCAACCATTCCTTTAATAAAACTAAAGTAGTCTGGTAATAATTCAGCACACTTATTCATGATTAATACTCCACTAGAATATAGCTCTAATCCTTTCTCATATTCTTGTGTATAATAATCAAATGGAATATTCTCTGGTATATATAATATGGAATTAAATCTTACCATACCTTCAGCTTTCATATGGATATGTTTCACAGGCTTATCAAATCCATAATGCTTATCTGCATAAAACTTTTCATAATCTTCCTTTGTAAGTTCATTTTTATTCTTTCTCCATATTGGAACCATACTATTTATAGTTTTTTCTTCCACATACTCTTCAAATTCTTCTTCGTTGTCTTCCTTGGGTTTATGCTTAGTTACATCCATTTTTATTGGATATCTTACAAAGTCAGAATATTTCTTAATTATGTTCTGGATCTTATATTCATCTAAGTACTCATCATAATTCTCATCTTCAGTGTTCTCTTTTAATTTTAATATTATTTCTGTTCCTACATACTCCTTATCATAAGACTCTATAGTATATCCCTCGGCCCCTTTTGACTCCCATTTATAACCCTCATCACTGCCTAGTGGTCTAGTCATTACAGTAATAGTGTCAGCTACCATAAATGCTGAGTAAAATCCAACTCCAAATTGTCCAATAATATCATATCCATCTTTTAATTGGTTCATCTTTTTAAAATCAAAGGATCCACTTTTAGCTATAGTACCAAGATTCTCCTCTAATTCTTCTTTAGTCATACCTATACCAGTATCAAGAACAGTTAATGTTCTATTTTCTTTATCTGGAGTAATCTTGATATAATAATCATCTTTATTGAATTTTAAATTGTCATCAGTTAATGCTTTATAATATATTTTATCTATAGCATCACTGGAATTAGATATAAGTTCTCTTAAAAATATCTCCTTATGAGTATAAATTGAGTTAATCATCAAATCTAACAATCTTTTTGATTCTGCTTTAAACTCCTTTTTTGCCATAGTAACTCTCCTCCACTAAACAAAATTTTATGGATTAGCACTCTAAGACTTAGAGTGCTAATCCATAATTAATTTTTATCATATTTTTTAAAATAAGTCAATCTGACAATTTAAAATATTCCATATTTTCCTGTTGGACCATCTCTAAATAGTGGTAAGTGAGGAGGATATAAAGTGAAGATTATAAATATCAATATAATCAATATAATTAAACCTATACTTATATAGGGATTCAAACCTCTAGAATGATTATATAAATAAAATCCTAATAATTGACCAAATAATAATGCTAATAAAAATATGATAATATCCACTACTAAGGATTTTACTCCAAAGGCTCCTTTAAAGAAATAATGTAATACTGGAATTGTTCCTATTGATACCAATACAGATACTAAAGCCCCAGTAAACCATTTCCTTTTATTAATTCTATTTTTTCTCTTATTTCTTACATAGTAAATAGTCCACCAAAGTATAATAGGTAGAACTGCTAATTTATTATGTTCCCACACACTTTCATTTACTGGAGCAAAGAGTCCGACAATTATATTTTGACCACTTAAATCATATATAAAATGCAAAATACTACCGGCAATAAAAAGGATAAATATAGATTTAATAATAGAATTTTTTACTGATCTATAACTCATATAATACATCTCCTATAATTGATTTATTAATTATCTATATATTATAGTCTATTAATTCGTTGATTATAAGAGAATGTTGATTTTACATTAATATGAAAATATAGTATCTATAAAAATCTCAATTTATAAAATGTTCTTATTAGCCTTTGACACAAACATTGGGGGCATTTCTTCTTCTAGTTCCCATATAAAACTCATAGGCTTATTTCCTGAATGACTTATATATTCTGCAAAACCTAAAAATATAAAGGGAGCTGTATATCCATTTTCTTTTTTGTATTCCCTTACAAATAATGCTATTTTATTTTCTGTTTTTTTATGATTAATATATCTTTGAGCTGTATTACTATCTTCCTTGACTTTACTTTGAGTTTGCCAGTGAAATAATTTTTCATCGATAGCATAATCTTCATATAAAGTTGATGGTGAAAAATCCTTTTTTGATTTATTTAGTGTTATAAAGAAGATGTCTAATTTCTTATCCTTAAAATGTTTAACTCCTTCTCTAAAAGATGGACTCTTTTCTTCATTAAAGTAACCTAAAGAAGCTAAAACTTGAGATGTGGTATAACTACTATGTATTCCCAATGGACAAGAAAAATCAAAATTATTATCTATCTCCATTGTATGTATATGATTATAGTTATACTTTATTATAGATAATATTTCTTCTTTCATCTCTGAATTTTTTAATATCTTATTAATACCACCTTCTATCGAAGATAATCCTTCTTTTGCTGGATGATTTGTATAGAAGGAATAATAAAACATTGAAAGCATAAACACTTCTTCTTCATTGTTTACTTTTTTATCTTCAATATACCTTATAAGAAACTTAAGAAACTTAACTGAATTTATATGAAACAAATTATTTAATCTTCTAGTTATTACTTCTTCATATTCACAATGAAAATCCTTCTTTAATCCAGCTTCTACCAGCATTCTATTAAATGTTCTATCTCCATTTTTCCCATAAAAATCATACAAAGATAGTTTGTGAAACTTCAAGAAGTTTTCTAAAGTTAAATCTAATTTTGAATCTCCACTAAAGTATTTCATCTTATTCATTAAATTTTTTCTATTATTAGTACTTTCTTTTATATTTCTTAATATGTATTTTTTAGCCTGTTTTTCTAATTGTATAAAACACCCTTTCGGGAGATTAAGGAAACCATTTTCAACATAATGTCTTACTGAATGTTTAGTCCTTCCAACTAAAGCTCTAAATTTTTCTTCAAAATTATAATTTTTATGGGCTTGACCTACAAAATCTAGAACAGTAAGACATTCTTTTCCTTCTGATAGCCTAAGTCCTCTACCTAATTGCTGCAAAAATACCGTTAAACTTTCTGTAGGTCTTAAAAAAAGTACTGTATTAACCTCTGGTATATCTACCCCTTCATTATATAAATCAACAACAAAAATAAACTTAACTTCTCCACTAACTAATTTGTTTTTAGCTTCATTTCTTAACTCTTTTTTAGACCCACCATATAATGCTATAGAAGGTATATTTGACTTATTAAAAAAATCCGCCATATATTTAGCATGATCTATACTTACACAAAACACTAATCCTTTTACATCTTCTATGTCTGTAATATACTTATCAATACTTTTAATAATCTGATTACTTCTAATTTTACTTGAGGTATATACATTTTCAAGTTCTTTAATGTTATATCCACCTCTACTCCATTTAAGTTTTGACAAATCTTCAGTATCACTTACACAAAAGTATTGAAAGGGACTTAATAATTTTCTATCTATAGCTTCTGTTAATCTCATTTCTGAAGCTATAGTATCATCAAAATATTGTAATATATCTTTACCATCCATTCTTTCTGGAGTTGCAGTTAATCCTAATAATATCTTAGGTTTATAGTGACTTAATAATTTTTGATAAGAATCAGCAGCTGCATGATGGAATTCATCTATAATTATAAAATCATAATAATCCTTAGTAGTACTTTCATAAAGCTTTACACTATTAAAGCTTTGAATACTTATAAATAGATGGTCAATAGCGTCAGGAATATAACCCCCAACTAATAAATCTCCAAAATTGAAATCTTTTAAAATTGCTCTAAATGTATCTCTACTTTGTTTTAATATTTCCTCTCTATGGGCCACAAATAATAGTTTTTTCGACTTTCCATTATTTATTATAAATCTCTTATAATCAAAAGCTGATATTACTGTTTTTCCTACCCCTGTGGCAGCTACTAAAAGATTTCTTGTCCTATCAAAAATCTCTCTTTCAACTTGTAAGTTTTCTAGTATCTCCTTTTGATAATGATAGGGTTGTATATCAAAATTAAAGGAAATATCATTTTCCTTTTCGTCTTTTTTCAATGCTCTTTTTAGTTTTATATTATCTTCTTCTACATCTCCATCAAAATATACGAATTCATCATCATTCCAATAGCTTTCAAAGGTAGCTTGAAATTTCTTTATAATATCAAAAGAATCCTTCTCAGTCACTTTAATATTCCACTCTAAACCTGAAGTTAGAGCAGCGTTAGATAGATTAGAAGATCCTATATAGGCAGTAGTAAATCCGGTCTCTCTTTTAAACATATATGCTTTAGCATGTAATCGAGTCCTATTTATATCATAGGATATCTTTACTTCAGTATTTTTTAATTTACTTAATTCTAAAATAGCCTTATAATCTGTAGCTTGCATATATGATGTTGTTATAACTCTTAACTTTCCATTCGTATCAGTAAAATCTCTTAATTCCTCGATAATGCACCTAATTCCACTCCATTTTACAAAGGACACCAACATATCTATAGAATCACAGGAGGCTATCTCTCTTTTTAACTCTCCAAGCATATTAGGCTCGTAATGAGACCCGGTGAATAGAGAACTCTGAGATATGGGAGTAATAGGCCTTACAACCTTATTTTTATTAATACTTCTAGCATTATTTATCTTTGAATATATAGATGTTAATATCTCACCCTCATCCATTATTTTTAATGCTTCAAATTCCTCACTTTCTATATTCTCACTCAATATTGAAATTATATGATTACAAGTTTTAATTTGATTTAACAGCGCTTCTTTATCGTCACTATTATTGTCTCTTACGTATTTTAAAGCTCTTCTAGTGACATTAGAAATATAGGAAGATAATATCTTTCTAGCTTCCTCAACATCTAGTTCTTCCTTTTCAACATCATAAATATCTAGTCCTATATTATCAAGTTCACACTTGATCTTATTATTTATTATATCTTCGTAAATACCTTCCTTTAACATTTCTTCACCTCAGTTAAAAATATTAGAAATAAACCTTTATATAGAAATTTCTATATAAAGGTTTATAAGTCCTTTTATATTTAATTAATTTATTTATTGTCTTCTATTGTAATATATTAAAATACTTATTTGCATATACTTATCCCTTCATCTATACACTCAACAGTAAAAGAATGTAGATGAAAATCTATTCCTATAAAATAATTTTATCACCTAAGTTTATTTAGATTCTATTCTATAACTTTAATTAGCTTAACTCCTTTACTAAACCCGCCTCTTTTATGTTTCTTTGATTCTCTTATCTTCTCTAATTCTTTAAATGATATATTTTTAGTGTCTAATATACCATGTATTACTTCTAATATATCTGCTAATTCTTCTACTTCTTCCGACTCTAAGTATTCATCAACTTCTTCTTGTAATTTCTTATTTAATAGTTGACTAAGCTCTCTCTCATTAACTTTTTCTATAACATATTCTTTATTGTTCTCTTCAATGATTTGTGGTATTTTGTCTCTAATTAGTTTATTATATATTTTTTCACTCATGTTTTATCTAACTCCTTATTATTAATTAATCTCATATTTCAAAACACTCTATTAATTTCCATCTAAATCCTCCCTATACAACAAAAGAGCAGAATCTCTCCTGCCCTTTCATCTCTACTATTTAAACTTAATAAAACTATAAAATTCTACACTCTCAACTACTACTTCTTCTATAGCTCTATCTTCATATCCATGAATATGTTTGAATACTATTTGTATTTTTATATCTTTTGTTTCTTCTATAAATGTCATTTTCTCTTGTTCTAAACTTCCTTTGCCTTGATTTTGTTTATGGAGAAGTTCTACTACTTCTTCTAGGTTTTTAGTATATAATATATCTTCTTTGTTTTTTACTACCAATTTTCTATCACTGTTATTATATTCTATAGTATAGTCTCCCTGCTCTTGTTCGATATTATCGTAGGGGTAGACGTTTATATCTCCAAAATAATCAAAGTCTGATATGTCTACAAGGTTATTCATCTTATCTAAATTATATCCAAAGTATTCTCTAGCTGCTGGATAACCCATCCTATCATCTTTTAGTTCAAATCCAAATATATCTTTTATATCACTAATCTTAACATCTTCTGGAAGATATTTAATATCTTCTAGGTCATAATTTCTATCAAAGTATAATATTACACTACTAATTATCTCTTTATCTATTTCTGATAACTCTTTTTCTATTGGCGGAGATTTTATTTCGTTATTTTCATCTATCATATCGTATCTTTCTAACACTTCTTCTAATCTGTCATTCTGACTCCATTTAGATATAGAATAAGCACTCCATGGACCAGTCACTGATAAGATAGCTATTATAGATAAGGTTATAGTCAATATAATATTTCTTATGTCTTTTTTAATTGAATAATATATCATTATTCCTGTAATCCATAGTCCTATTATTAATACAAAGTATCTATCTTCTGTTATACCATAGGCATTGATTCTTATTCCTAATGCAAGAAACATCATTCCTAGTAATGGAATAATTGCTTTAGGGAAAATTAATATAAAATATCTTATCCATTGGTTTGATTTTTTTAATGGATATATAAAGAAAAGTACAATTGTACTTACTATTGAGTACCATAATACTAGATTGCCTATGATACCTTGAGGTAGTTCCATTGTTACAATAATTTTTGCAAAATATATATAGAGAATAATCGTATATACTGATAATAATGGTAGAACTATAAACTGTAGTAAAACTCTTATCACTTTAGGATAATCAACTACTGATATTTCTTCTTCTCTTCTAGGAACATCAGCTAGAAAAAATGTTGGTGCAAATATCCCTGCTACAATAAATGCTATATCAGCAAATACTCTTCCTGAGATCCCTGCATCAAATAGTAAATTTATAGTACCTAATATAGCTGCAAGACCTAAATATAATACCATTGAATAAACATAGGTAACTACAAATCTAGAAAATAGTCTAATCACATACAATTCATAATTTTCTTTTCTTCTAATATAGGGAATAAAGCTAAATATTAAATAAAGGGCTATTGTATATGCTATATATCTAGTTCCAGAAACATATTCTAAATTTCTTAATAATAATAAGTAGTAGCCTACTAATACTATAGCTGTACCTAAATGGGCTATTATCTTTATGTTCTTCTTTATATGGGGTTTTGACTCGAAAAGCATATATAATGATAAGCTTAAAGGTACTCCTAAAGCTAATACCATCCCTATACGAGTAAACATATCTCTTTTGTCATCAATTCCAATATAGCCTAAGTGATTTAAATAAATTGATACTCCCACAGTTAGAGCTGCATATAGTAATGCTAGGGGAAATCTCTTGAAACTATCATAGAGCTTATTATATAAATCCTTAAACCGTTGACTAATATTCAAAATTATCACTCCTTCCACCTAATTATATCACTTCACAATAAAATAAAAAATAATCAATAGTCTTAAGACTATTGATTATTTTTTGCTTTATATATTAACTTATTTTTTTATTATCTAATCTTTCACCTTTTTCAAAACTATATCCATTCACTGACTTAACTACCAAGGCTGATAATCCTACCAAGGCTATTAAGTTAGGTATTACCATCAGGGCATTAAATACATCGGCTAAGGCCCAAACTAAGTCCACATCTAATAAGGTTCCTACGACTATACCTATAAGAACTAAGGGTCGGTAATATTTTACTCCTTTTTTACCGAAAAGATATTTGATATTTAATTCTCCAAAGAAATACCATCCAATTATGGTAGAGAAAGCAAAAAAGAATAGTGCTACTGCTATAAAATATAAACCAAAATTACCAAAGTTACTAAATCCTAAATAAAACCCTTGTTGAGTCAATTCAGAACTGGTTAATCCTGTCTCAAAGGCTCCGGTAGTTAATATTACTAATGCTGTTATAGTACATACTATTCCAGTATCCACTATAACTCCCAACATTGAAACTAGTCCTTGTTGTACAGGATGATCCACCTTAGCTACAGCATGAGCATGGGGTGTGGATCCCATTCCAGCCTCATTAGAGAATAATCCCCTTGCTATACCATACCTTAAAGTTTCTTTTACTGTTGCACCTATAAAACCACCAGTTGCAGCTCTAGGATTGAAAGCTCCATAAACTATCATTTTTAATGCAGGAAGTATATTTTCATAATTCATAGCGAGTATTATAACTCCTCCTAATATGTAGAGGGCTGCCATAAATGGAACTACCTTTTCAGTAAATGATCCTATTCTACCTACTCCTCCTACAAGGATTAATCCTGCTAATACTGCTACTACTATTCCTATAATTATCTTTGGTATATCAAAGGCATTGTTAACTGCTAATGCTATAGAATTAGATTGAACCATATTCCCCATAAATCCAAGGGCAAGTACTATAGATATGGCAAAAAATCCTGCTAATGCTTTACTTTTTAACCCATATCTTAGATAATATGCCGGTCCTCCAACTAATTCTCCATTTTCACTTCTATTAAACAATTGTCCTAAAACTGCTTCTGCAAATATCGTTCCCATACCAAAAAAACCACTTATCCACATCCAGAATATTGCCCCAGGTCCTCCTGCTGCAATTGCTGTAGCAACACCAGCTAAATTCCCTGTACCTACTTGGGCTGCTATTGCAGTAGAAAGAGATTGAAATGGTGACATTCCCAGATCTTCTGTTTCTTTTGTAGGCTTACTGAATACTTGCTTAAATATAGCTTTTAATTTTGTGACTTGGATAAAACGTAATCTTAATGTAAATAGTACCCCTGTCCCTAGTAGAGCAATTAACATCACTGGCCCCCATAAAAATCCATTAATTACTTCTAGTAGTTCCATAAACTTTGTCATGTAGTATCCCCCTTCACTTTAAGCACTAGTTTTTTAATAATTATCTTTGTTAAATATTTCACTTTGATTCTATAATATATGCTTTAAGAAAGTTTATAAAAAATTATAAATAATCATTATATTTTGATATTTTTTTATCATTCTATTTATATTCTTTTTTGATTTAATATTTATATTAAAGGTATAAACCTTATATAAGTATTTATTTCATAATAGGGGGTTAAAAAGTGGATAAGATTATTAAGATAAGTGAGTTCAATTTTAGAGAAGAAGTAGGAGATCCTTTCATCATTAGGATGCATCATCTTGATTTTTTTCCTAAAGGCAATGGGGATATGGAAGTCCCTAAGGATCATATAAAAGATAGAAATCCAAATGGAGACTTTGATTTTGATAATGATTTTAGAATGTATTATGGAAAGACTGTACCAGGATTTCCTGTTCATCCTCATAGAGGATTTGAAACAGTAACTATAGTTCTCCAAGGTTTTGTAGACCATTCTGATTCTGCTGGTTTAAGTGGTAGATATGGAGCTGGAGATGTTCAGTGGATGACTGCTGGAAAGGGAATGCAACATGCAGAGATGTTTCCTTTAGTTAATGACGATAAGGATAATACTTTAGAATTATTTCAAGTATGGTTAAATCTACCTAGTAAAAGTAAATTTGTAGATCCCCATTATAAGATGCTATGGAATGAAGATATCCCGATTGTAGTAGAAGAAAATGAAGATGGTAATAAAGCTAATATAAATGTAATTACTGGTTCATATAATGGTACTAATAGTTTAGACCCCAATCCTGACTCTTGGGCCTTTGATAGGGATAATCATGTTAATATCTGGACTATCCATCTAGAACCAGGGGCAAGTTTTACTCTACCTAAAGTATCTGATACTTTAAATAGAACTCTATACTTATATCAAGGGAAAAATATAAAAATAGATGAGACTACTATAGATTCACAAGCTACTCTAAAGCTAGCTGGTGATCAAGAAATCAATGTTGTAAATGGAAATAAAGATAGTTATTTATTATTACTTGAAGGGGAACCAATAAATGAACCAGCAATAAATTATGGCCCTTTTGTCATGAATACAATGGATGAAATAAATGAAGCTTACAAAGACTATGAAGAGACTAAGTTTGGTGGATGGCCTTGGGATAGAGTTGATCCAGTTAATCCTTCTGATAGTGGAAGATTTGCTAAATATGGTGAAAATAATATAGATATACCAAAGTAATAAAAGATGAATCCTTGGGGATTCATCTTTTATTTATATTAAAAATACAAAGGACACATACATTACTATGCATGTAATTGTGTTTAAAACTACTACATTATTAGCTATATCTCTATATTCATCATTAGCATATTCTCCTACAAATATAGGCAGAGAATATGGAGGTGGTAAAATTAATAATGTGAAAAAAGCGTAATCAAATAATTTATCATCTACTATTATTTTATCTATAAGTATAAACTTAAAGGCATATCCAACTACTAAAATTGTTACTATCCTAATAATAGTAAGTTTTATACTCTGTTTCATATATTTCTTATTAATCTTTAAACCAAACCCTATAATTATCAGTATCAATGGAGTAGCCATGCTTGATAGATATTCTAATGTAATGTCTAGCCCTTTTAGCAGGGAGTTTTCTTTAAATAAAATATTATATCCCGTAACATTCAGTATTAACCCAAAGATAATAGCTAGGATTAATGGAGACTTTATGAACCCTTTAACTACTTCTAAAGAAAAAGATTCCCCTTTAAACTTAATTTTCATCAAGGTATAAAAGATAAACCAAATAAAGAACTCATGCCCTATTCCTAATATTGATATTTTCTCAAGATTTTCTATGCCAAAGACTGATCCATATAAGGGAATTCCTAATAGTCCAAATGTAAATGCTGTAACTACAAAAGGTACTAGAGGATGGGATATATATTTGATCTTATTTAGTAAAATACCAATGATATATAAAGCTATTAGTAATATAAATGTATATAATACTACTAAGAAATATTCTTTCTTCAATGTCATATCCCTGAAGGTTAAGAATAATACTGGGGGTAGGGCTATATTTATAACTCCTTTTTTTATTTCTTCAATACTCTCTGATTTCACCATGTTCCTATATTGCATAAGATATCCTAGTGCTATTAATAAAATTATTGGTATGACTTTAGATATGATTTCTTCCATGATATTTTCCTCTCTTGTAAAATATACCTATAAATTATATCATACATTTAAAAATTCTTATTCACAAATTTCTATTTGGTATCCACACTTAAATATTTTATCTATACCTAATTTTTGAATTCCCTTTTTATCTTCTATTTTACTATTGGTATCTATAAAATCTGCTACTCCATACCAGGGTTCTATACATATAAAAGGTGCTTCCGGAGTCCATATACCTAAGAATGGAAAATCCTCTATCGTTATTTTTATCTTATCTTTTTTATTGTCATCTTTTATATATAAATATTGAGATCTTATATTCTCAAATATTAATGCATCAGATTTAAATAAATCATAGGATAGTAATAGTTCCTTTTCTCCTTTTAAAATCTTTTTCTTTTCATTTCTAATAAGACCCTTTTTAGGATCTAGAATATAGCTGTCTAGGTTTTCTTCTTTTTCAAATTCAATATATTTATTTCCTTTTTCTATGTCACAATTAAATGCTGGATGTCCACCAATCGAAAAATATATTTCTTTATTACCTTTATTTCTTACCTCATAGGTTATGCTCAAACTCTTATCTATTAGTTGGTATATTATATAAAGCTCAAATTTATATGGATACTTATCTAGTGTTTTTTCATTACTTTTTAATAGATACTTAAGTTTATTATCTTGTTTCTCTAAAAGTTCAAATTCACAATCTCTGGCAAATCCATGTCTTGTCATTTTATAGTTTTTATCATCAACTATATAGCTATCCTCTTTTAAACATCCTACTATTGGAAATAATACAGGAGCATGTCTTCCCCAATAATTATCATCAGCTTGCCATATATATTCTTTGTTATTTTCTAATGATTTTAAACTACAAAGTTCTGCTCCATTACTTTTAATGGATATACTTAAAAATTCATTTTTAATTTTTTGTATCATTATTATTCCTCCTAGTTGTAAGTAAAAAAACCTATGGACAATCTCTTAATAAGGGATTATACATAGGTTGAAAACTTATTTAAAATATTTATCCATATAATCTTCTATTTCTTGTGCTGTACTCATGTTTACAACTTTGTCAGCTATTTTTTTTGTGTCTTCATATTTTAATGTACGAATTAGTTTTCTTGCTGG
>NZ_WSFT01000030.1 GCF_016820655.1 Anaeromonas frigoriresistens | reverse complement strand
TTCAGCTGTTTTACCTATTTCTTCTAATCCTTCTTCAAATAATGCTTTAACTTCTTCTTGAGTCGCACCATTACCTAAGTCTTTGATTAACTCACCATTTGCTTCTCTGAAAGTTTTTCCTTCAGGTCCTGGCATTCCAGGAGGTACAAATGCCCATGCTGGAGGTACTATACCTTGAGTTCTAGCTTCTTGAATCTTAATTCTATCTATAGCCATTGCAAATGCTTTTCTTATCTTCTGATTAGAGAAGAATTCATTTTCCACATTAAATGTATAGTAGAAAGTAGAAGCTTCTGGATAAGTATTTAACTTATCTTTATATTGCTCTAAGTATTGAGATGGAACTTCTGTCCAGTCAATTTCACCAGTTTCATAAAGATTCATTCTTGTATTAGAGTCAGTCACCATAACTCCTTCTACTCTTTCAAGTTTAACTGCATCTGCATTCCAGTAGTCAGGGTTCTTTTCTAAGTTAAGTTGAGATTCATGCTCCCACTCGCTTACAACGAAAGGCCCATTAAATACCATATACTCAACATCTGATGCATATTTCTCTCCCCACTCTTCAATCTTATCTTCTCTTACAGGTAGGAAAGTACTATTTTGTAACTTACTTAAGAAAGTTGGATCTGGTCTTTCTAAAGTAACTTCTAGAGTCTTCTCATCTAATACTTTAATTCCTAATTCATCAGCATTATCAATTTCACCTGTGTTATATGCTTCAGCATTCTTGATACCATATGCTAGGAATGCATATGTAGAAGCCGTTTCAGGATCTAATGCTCTTTTCCAAGAATATTCAAAGTCATTAGCTGTTACAGGCTCACCGTCTGTCCAGTTAGCATCTCTTAAATGGAAAGTATAAACTGTTTCATCATCATTTAGGTCCCAAGTTTCTGCCATACCTAAACCTTCTTCAGCTATACCCTCTGCATTAAGTCTTACGATACCTTCTAATGTATCTATAAGTATTCTACTTGATGTAGCATCTTGACTTAATTGAGGATCTAAGTTTGGAGGCTCTGAATTCCAGTTTATTCTTAAAACTTGCTCTTCTGCTAGTTTCTCACCATCATCTGTATCTTCTTCACCATCATCACCTGCTGCTGGATCTTCACTTTCATTAGGTTCTTCAGCAGTGTCATCTCCACAACCTGCTAATGCAACAGTAAATACCATTGCAAATACTAATAACATTATCAATAATTTGCTCTTCTTCATTTAAATACTTCCCCCTTTTATTTTGTAAAATTAATTAAGGCGATAAATTTATTTCTTACTATGACACCTCCTTAAAAGTTGAATATTAATTTTAAAAGTTCATTAAATTTTATATTCTACAAGAATATTTAAAATCATTTATATTTTCGAAATATTTTAAATATTCCTTTAAGAAATGTGACTAATCTATTAACATCTCGGATATAATATTACGTTTGTTTAATAGATTAATTAGATTATATGGAATTTTTAAATAAATGTCAAGATTATATTAACAGAATTTCATTTATGCATTTTTCCACATTTTATAAAACCTCATTTATATTACAAGAATATTTCTATTTGTTTAAATTTTATCTAGAATTAGTTTTACTATAAAACTGCTGTATTAAGCTGTTTGAATAGTCTGAATATTTATGTTGACCTGTAAATACTATTAATTTAAACTTTATTCCTACATGAATTCTATTATTTTTGTAACACTTTCTTAATATAGATTGTCTACGATTTTCTTACAAGTATACAAAAAATAAAGGATAAATCCGAAGATTTATCCTTTATAATTATTATTACTCTACTATATATGCTTTATATAATCCATCTGTCATTTGAAGTGGAAGTCTTACTATCCCTTTAACCTTAGGATTTTCCATTACAATTTTAACAGAGTGATCTGTTGGAGATACAGGCATTTCTTCCATTAGAATTCTTTCAGCTTCTAGCATAGCTTCCATACGCTCTGGTCCTGAAGTAGTTTGAGCAGTCTTAATTAATTCATCATACTTTTCATTTGACCATTTAGCAGTGTTTTGGCTTCCCCCGGTTACCCACATATCCATAAAAGTCATAGGATCATTATAGTCACCAATCCATCCTGAGTAAGAGAATGCAAAATCACCTTTATTTTCTCTATCTATCTTGATCTTAAATGTTGCTTGCTCGATTTCAACATCTACACCAAGAGTTTCATTCCAATATTGTTGCCAGATTTGTGCCCTTTGTACAGCATTATCACCGTCAAATGTAAGGAATTTAATTCCATTCATATCTTCAGCTGTTTTACCTATTTCTTCTAATCCTTCTTCA
>NZ_WSFT01000048.1 GCF_016820655.1 Anaeromonas frigoriresistens | reverse complement strand
AAGCATAAAAAGTACCCTTATATCACAAATGTGACATAAGAGTACTATCTAAGCTCTTTTTTTAAAATGTCCTTGACATGGGGTCCACTTTAATGAATTCATAACTTATACCTTCATATTTATTATTTATCTATATTAATATTCTTACTTTTTTATTCACATCATAAAAGATAATATAATATCACATTGCAAGTATTCTATATTTTTAGCATTTCTATATAAAATCAAAAATCCATTTATCTTATTAGAATTTTTAATATTAGTTTAGTTTTAAAAAGAAATTATTTTTAATTCTTCTTTAAAAAGATCTGTATATTATAGTTCGAACCAATTGTTGCTAATAGAATGTCCTTAATCTCAGTTTTATATCTTCTATTTAGTGTATCAATAAGCCATTCCTGTGTCCTATCTATATCTTGTAATGCATTAATATCGATAGTTCCCTCTCTTATCACCACCGAGGGTAGTGAAAAAGGAGGTTTTAATATTTGCATATCCTGAGATGTAACAGATTGATAAGAAGAGTCTAAAAATACAGATATTCTACCTCCAGGTTCCCATAAGGCAATAGCAATCTTTTTGATATCATCTATCTTTTCAACCCTTAGTTCTGATAATAGAAAATCCAAGGAAATCTTAGCTTTAATTAAATTTTTATATATAATTTCTCCATTTCTTATAATAGGAAGTGGTGCAGGAGAAAAAAACTTTTCTATCACTCGAAATTTTAACGTTAAGTTTAAAGAAAAAATATACATAATTACTAAAACAGCAGTAGTAGTTATTGAACCTACCATTCCTAATCCTTCATCAGAAAGTGGATGAGCTAATATGTTACCTAAGGTAATAGCTATAATAAAATCTAGAAGCCTTAATTGCGAAATTGAACGTTGACCTAATATTTTTACAGCTAATAGAAGCACAAGATATGCTATAACTCCTCTTAAAATCCATTGAATAATTGTTAAAGATTCTTGCCCATAGAAAAAGTTCACATTTTATACCTCCATAGCAATTCATTCAAATTATTGCTACTAGTATACCGACTTCTATTCTTAAATATGTATTTCTTCAAATTTTAATCAAGGTTAAACATTTCACATTTTGGTAATATGATACTTCGTCTATTGCATTAGAGTTAATTATATTATAAAATTAGGCGTGTAAAGACATAATATTTAGATAATATATTTTAGAGAGGATGGTGTATATGCCTTTTGATTTAGATGTTCTATTTATGATATTTTCCTTTATAACTATATTTTTTACTTTTGTATATATAGTGAAGAATTATGATTTGAGCTTAGGTATATATCATAATATCGATATTTCAAAGGCTAAAGATTGCTATTTTAAATACATCATGCTTAATAAACTATCTACCAAAAATTATGATACTTATAATAAATTTCAATTATGGTTGTATGTAGTAGAATTCTAATATTGAAAATACTAGACTACCAAGTATATCTCAATATTAGAAGGAGTTGTATAATTTTGATGAATTTATTACAAATATTATTTGATAACATGAACAGTTTAACTAATGATTATGGATTAACCATTATACTAATAACGATGCTATTTAATGTGGTACTCTTACCTCTAACTATAAAGCAAAAGAAATCTATGAAATCCATGCAAGGTTTAACAGAGAAAACTAATGTAATAAAAGAAAAATATAAGAATAATGAATCTAAGATGAATGAGGAACTTCAGGCGCTTTATGCTAAAAACTCTAAATCTTTTTTAGGTATTTTATTAATGTTTATTCAAATGCCTGCTTTCATTGTAATGTATAGATTATTTACAAATAATATTACTAGCGTGTCAACTAATATTTTCCCTTGGTTGACATCATTATCAGTACCGGATCCATATTTCATACTTCCTATTTTATATGTACTAGTACAAATAATGCCAAACATTTTAGTAAGTATGAGTATTATAAAGACTACTGAGGTACCAAAGATATCTAAACAATTAGTTATTGTTCCAACTATAATGGCAGTTTTATTGGTATCCAATGTACCATCAGCCTTGGGAATCTACTTTGTAACATCTTCATTTATTCAAAGTACTCAAAGACTGTTTCTTTAATTTAATGATAAAAATATATCCCTCTTTTCCAATGGAAAAGAGGGACTACTTAATAGTATATTAAATTTCATTATTCAACCACTCTTCTAATTGAGCAATTTCACCTTCATAACCTACTAGAAGATTTATAGTTTCCATTACCTCAGAAGTCCCTAGATGTTGTTCTTCCTCATCAGCACATTCAATACTCAAAGACCTTTTCAAGTTATACTCTAACCAACCTAATTTATTGGAAAATCCATTTAATAATACATTATTCCAATTTGCCTGTAATTTTCCATGTTTCTTTTTATAAGCATTTATAAAGGCTAGAAACTTTTCTTTGTTAATATTTCCATTTACATCTTCAGACCAGTATATAGCTGTTTCGATTAAATCATGCATAGGATTTATATATCCAGCCGATTCCCAGTCAATAATTGTGGGAGATCCTTGATTCCACATAACATTTTTACAGTCTAAATCTCTATGGCTGATAACCATATTCGATGAAAGACTTCTGACAGATTCATTTGCCTTCTCATTCCAATAATAAAGTTTATCAATGATTTCAGATAACCTATTAGCCCATACCACATTTTCATCTTTTCCCTTTTGTACATAGTCATTCCAATCTATTAATTCTTCATCATTAGTAATATGTTCTTTTATTTCAATTTCAGCAAAATTTGTATGATGTATATCTGCTAGAATATTACCTATTTTTTTAGAATGCTCTATATTAAGTTCATTAGCTTTAAGTATTCTACCCTCTATCCAATCAAATACAAGATAAAACTGATTGTCAACTTCTTGGATAAATTTATCATTAAACCTTTTAGCCGGTAGGGCAGGTACATTATTAGATATAATCTTTGCTATTTTTTCAGAGTTAATATAGTTTTCCATTGCAATAGGTCTAAACATTATTTGAGGGTTTAATGCTTTGATTGCATATTTACCTTCTAGGGTTTTAATAGAATACATTTTGTGTAAAAGTCCTCCTGATATAGGTAAAGGAGTATCTACTATATTTCCTATTTGTAATTTATTACATAGTTTTTCAAACTGTAAATTATAGCTTTGATTATTCATTTTTATCCCCCTTCACTCTAAATTTTATTATTCATATTCTTAAGTACTCTTCTTATCGAAAAACAAATAGGTATTTAAATTGATTTTAACTATCTAAGTATTGGTAGATATTCATTGGTAAAATATCTATCGCCATTGTATCTATTCCATATAGCTTAAAATGACCTTGTCTCATACTATACACAATTCCAGCTTCATTCAAAACTTTTAGATGTTTAGAAATACAAGCTTCAGTTAATCCCAATTGATTGGAAAGCTTTTGAGTGCTCTTAGGATTTCGATATATAGCTCTTAAAATTTTAAGACGAGAATCATCTCCTAATGCCCTAAGACCTTTTTTTAAGTCCTGAGGTATTGTTTCTGTGTAATCTTCATTCCCACATGCACGAATAGTCAAATTTAATAACCCTCCTGGCATGATACCCAATAGTAAATGCGGATCAATAAAGGAACTTATATTAATAAGAATTTTTGTTATCTCTTTGAAATTTAAATCAAATCGATAATATTTATGAAAATGGAAGGCTTCGTCGTCAATCTCTATTCTATTATGTAATGTCTTTATAAACTCTAAAAATTCCATTTTTTCACTATACACCTTATGTCTTTTCAGACTTCTTACTAAGAAAGGTTCAATCTTTTTAAGTTCATCTTGAAAATGTAAGTAATAATATTCTTTAAGTATTGAAATGAATTTTTCCCTTATCTTTTGCCATTGCTCTATATCATACTCATTGTTTTCCTTACACCTTAACTTCCCAGAGTGATTTTTAATTTTATCTCCAGGTACAAAATATTTATTATTTAATACATCCATAAATACATCTAGATCAATATTCTGAATATACTCCAAAGCTTCTATGATACTTAAACTATTGACCGATTCAGATAATATTTGAAAATCCAGGGCTGAGGACCATTCAAAATATCTATTGCCAAAGTCATCAATGTCCCTTAATAATTTTTCATTTATTGCTTTTCTCTGTTCTTTTGCCCATTCTAATTTCTTTATATGATGATCTGGATTCACTAATACATGCAAGCTACAAATCATTTCAAAATAAGGAGAATAAAGAAATTCTATCTTCCAGCCATTATAAGATTGTCGGTATATCTTCATACTTTCACCTCAATACAAGAAATAAATCCATATCTATTTCATCTAATTAGTATTTTAAATTTCATATATATATCTACTTTATTGAATTCTACAGCAATTAAGATATACCTTTAAAATAAAGCCATATTTCCTGTTTTCTTAGCATATTTTTCTCCTGATTTTAGCAATAAAATCGTAATAATTATCATAATTAGTGTTACCAAAGATATTAGTGCTAAAATAGGTAGTAATTGTACCAGTTCCTCTCCTTTGAGGAAAATTCTTCTTAATATTTTAATAGAGTAAGTTAAAGGAAATATATAGCTTATAATCTTAGCCCATAAAGGGAAAATAGCCACTGGTAGTTTTACACCTCCAAATAACTCCATTGGTTCCTCTAAAATAGTAAAAAGTATTCTTGTATCTCGGGAAAATAAAAATAATGCATTCAGAAACATCCCCCAAGCTATAGCAGGAATTATTAATGTTATAGTACCTATCACCGTTAACCCAATCCCTGGAAAATATAATTCTCCATAAAATTGAAACATCATAATTGCAAAAATTATAAATAACCAAACATTCTCAAAAAGCGAAGATATGGCATTGCCTAATACAAAAGCTAGCCTACTAGCTGGAGATAGATATATTAATTCTAATGTACCCCAAAATCTTTCTGAAGAAAATCCCCAAGCTGATTGGACTAAAGAATGAAAAAACATATGGGCAATATAACCAATCAAAATAAAAATCACTAGATTATTATCATTTAAATATCCTACCTTTTCTGCTCCCGCACTCAATTTAAAAGGTTTATATGTAAAATATGCCACTGCAAAGGTTAATATTGGCCAGATTAGCATTGAAAAATACACTAACTTACTATGAAAAGTAGTACGATGTTTTTTTAATGCTTCAGCTTTTACCACTCTCCAAAAGAATCTATACATTTTTCTCCCTCCTTGCTAAGCTAATAATAGTATCTTCTAACTTAGGCTCTTCGGATAAAAATTTCTTGATTGAAGCATTATACTGAGTTAGAAGAGTTGCTATACTGGTACTAACATCTTCTTTTGTTGTTAAGTATATCTCTGCATGCTGCTCTCTTCTTGTATATTTGACCTCCCCACTAAATTGAGTGCAAATATTGTTAATAGCTTTTTCTAGTTCAAATGATAATTCATCTATCTCAATTCTTAATATTTTGTGATCATTAACTAATAGAGCTAATTCTTTAGCACTTCCTTCAGCAATTAATATACCATTATCTAATACATATATATAATCACATAATTCCTCTACTTCATTCATATAATGAGAGGTTAAAAGAATCCCCTTTTCTTCCTCATCAGCTAATTTCTTTACATATTCTCTTAAATCTCTGGCTATAGGTGCATCTAATCCTAAAGTAGGTTCATCCATAAAAATATAAGTTGGATCATTAATAAGTCCCCTTGCTATTTGTAACCTTTGCTTCATTCCTTTTGAATATCTTTCTACTGGAGTATCTTTATCATCAAAAAGACCTACAAGTTTTAAAAGCTTATTAATTCGTTTTATCAAAATGTCTTTTGGTATATTGTAAATCTGCCCATAATACCAGAGATTTTCTTTTCCGGTAAGTCTCCAGTAAAGCATTCTCTCTCCTCCAGCTATCATATTGATTTTCTTCTTGATTTCATTAGCATCCTTTTTTAAATCCAAGTCATCTATAATAGCTGTTCCTTTGGTTGGTTCTATTAGAGTAGATAGCATCTTTATAGTTGTGGTTTTCCCTGCCCCATTAATACCTAGCAGCCCCGTGATTTTCCCTTTATTAATTACCATATTTAAGTTTTGGACAGCTTCAACCTTCTTCTTTTCTTTATGAAATAACCCTTTTTTAATCTTTGTAACATATGTCTTACTTAATCCTTCTGTTTTTATCACCTAGACCCCTCCTATGCTAAGTTATTTTCTAAAGCAATTTTTTCTATTCTTTTTAATAACTTAAATCCTATAACACTATATAATATTGCTAATATCATAAGATAACCAAAGTTGTTTAGCTGCTCTGGTATTCCCATCCCTAATATAACACTATTTCTTATCATATTTAGTGAAGTAGTCACCGGTATTATATGAGAAATATATTGAACCCATTGAGGCAAATATTCTATTGGATATGTAATACCACATAAAAGTAAAATAGCTAAAAAAACTGTATTCTGTGATATATAGGTATCTCTAAAGTAAAGCATTCCCGCTGCTAAAATTAAAGACATACCAAAATAGGCCACTAAAGAAATCAAAAAAGCTAATATTGTAGCTGGTATGTTGATCCCTGTGAGATTTATCCCAAAAGGTATACTGATGATAATTGCTAATAGAAATTCCATAGAAGTAGTGAAGGTTTGTTGTAGCATATTTCCAAAAAAATAACCTACTCTATCAAAGGGAGCAATCATCAAACTATCAATTGTGCCTGTTCTCATTTCAGTGATTAAGCTTCTACTTACATTTAAAAAAGTACCTACCACAAAAAGATATATACCACCTCCTAAAATTACGTAGGACATATAATCTGATGTTCCAGTAAATTCAGAAAATGAGTCATTCAGTTGCCCTTTAAATAAAAGATTATACATAAAGTAGGCTGTTAAAACTGTATAGAAGGCACTTAAGATTTTACCTATGAAAAATTCTAATGGGTAGGCCCTCCTTTGAATAATAAAGTTTCTCTTAAATGTTGCATATAAAATTCTTGTACGCATTTTTCTCCTCCTTCTTTTAATTAACTCGTCAGTTAATTAAAAAATCACTTCCCTTAAGGTGGATGTATTATACTCACTATATATTAATCTGTCAATCTTTATTTTCTCTTATATAATTAAAATTAATAATGTACCATCTGCCCTAGGAATATACCTTCTAGCATCCTCATTTTTTCTTTAGCTTTTTCAATAAACTCATATTCAATTTAACCTCCTGAATTACAAATCTACTTATTATATTTTCTAAATAAATAAAAATATAACAAAAACTTATTAATATTCATACAATAGTATGAATATTAATATATACAATTCATTTTTATACATCTTAAGATAAAAATTAGTGAAAGAATATTTTAAAATATCTGAGGAGTTTTTATATGAAAAAAATAACTCTAAGAAAGGTTTTTTTATTGATATTTTTGATTAGTATAGTTTTTGTGTCCTGTAAGGAGCTGAGAATTAATCTAAAAAAAATCAAGTCTGCATATAAAAGTAAAGAAAATATGGGCAGTATTGATATAGAATATTCTAATAAAAAACCTGATCTTAAATTTAAAAAATCATATGATACCAGTGGTTTTAAGAAATTAATTAAAGAAAAGTACAATAATAGTGATTGGATTCCCGTAGAAAGAAAAGATAGTTATAATAATGAATTACAACTCTATAGTGAAGATAATGTTACTCTAACAGATAATATAATCACAATCACTTCAAAAAAAGAATATAAGGAAAATAAGCTTTATACCTCGGGACTTGTTGAAAGTAGAAATGCCTATAAATATGGTTATTTTGAATTTAATATTAAATTTTCTAAGGGAAAGGGACTCTTCCCAGCTATATGGTTCCTTCCTATTAGTGGAGAACCCCTTCCAGAAATTGATTTATTTGAAATGATAGGTAGTGAACCTTATACATTCTATGGTGTAATTCATTTTGAAAAAAATAATATACAAAGCTCAGATTATTTTAAATATAAGGTGTCAATAAAAGATCAATACTCTGTAGCTCTAGATTGGAAGCCTGAGTCTATTACTTGGTATATTGATGATAAAGAGATCTATACTACAACAAAGAGTATTCCACAAGAATACATGTACATAATAATAAATCAAGCAATAGGTGGAAATTGGCCTGGAAATCCTACTGATGACACAGTTTTTCCTAATACTTTTGAAGTTATCCCTACTGACATAAGTCCAACACTTAAGAAAGGTAGGGATTAATTGATGTTATTCTTTATAGTTATTTTCACCAGTACTTTTTTTTCTATATATCATTTAATAAGCTCTCTTAAATTTAAAAACATGAGAGTTTTATATGATGTTAATCAACAAGGAATCTCTATGTTAATACCTTGCTATAATGAAGAACCTATAATAAGTCATACTATAAAAGGACTAATGAATTTAGACTATGATAATTTTGAAGTTATATTTATTAACGATGGTTCTGAGGATAGTACATTTACTCTTTTATATGATTTATTAGATTTAGCTATAATAGAAAACTATGCTCTCTCTTTGTTATCTAATGAAGTAAAAGGAATATATCAATCAAATAAATACCCTTTTATTTACGTAATTGATAAATATAACGGTGGAAAGGCAGACAGTTTAAATGTAGGTACTCTGTGCTCTAAAAAAGAACTGATTTTAACCATGGATGCTGATTGTGTTTTAGAAAAAAATGCTCTTCTAAGTATGAATAAAGTATTTGATGATAAAGATGTGATTGCGTCAGGTGGTGTAATTCACATTATGCAAATGTTTAAACTAGATAATAAACTTAAGAAAATAGTTTTAATGCAAGCTCTAGATTATATAAAAGGGTTCTATATTTACAAATCATCCCTTGCCTATAATAATGCCTTAAGTATAATTTCAGGGGCCTTTGGAATATTTAAAAAAAGTATTATTTTTGAAGTTGGTGGATTCAAAACAGGTTTAGGTGAAGATATTGATATAACACTAAAGTTTCAAGAATACGGAAAAAAGCATAATAAAAAACTTGTCTTCAATAAAAATGCCATTTGTTATACAGAATGTCCTGAAAACTTAAAAGAACTATCTAAGCAACGGATTCGCTGGCAAAAAGGCTTTATTGACGCTATCTTAAATAATAGTAGTTTTCTATTTAAAAATATTTTTAAAAGTAATGTTTGTTTTTATATGATTATAGATGCTCTACTAAGCAACTCCTTTGCTACTATTGTATTTATAATTAACGTGATTTTAATCTTAGCGAAAATAATTTATAATTATCCACTATATTTATTTATTTATTATGTTAATACCATATTATTTAATATTTTTTCTTCTATCATAGCTATAAGATCAGCAAAGAAGAATATTCCAAATTTAAAGACTAAAATCCTTTATTCTATGATTATCTTTGATATGATTTTTTTTCAATTTTTAAGAATATTCTTTTTTATAATTGGAACTGTCACTTACTATTTTGATAATAAAAATTGGAATAAAGTTAGTAGAACGAATAATAGCTATAAATTGTAGTGTTTTTGGGGGGCTAAGTTTGAAAAAACAAGATAATCTATTTAGACATGAAATAAAATATTTCATTAACCAAATTCAAGCTGCTGAATTAAGATTATTTTTACAACAAAACATGGACTTAGACCCTAATTGTGATGAAACTGGTTCTTACTGGATTAGAAGTCTATATTTTGACACTATAGATAATAAAGATTATTATGAAAAAATTATAGGCCATAACATAAGAAAGAAAATCAGACTTCGCCTATATGATATAGACTCCCCCTCCATAAAATTAGAAATAAAGAATAAGTATGATAGTTATATTTTAAAAGAAACTGTTACTATGTCCCGTAAAGATGTACACAAGCTTATAAATGGTGACTCTAGCCCCTTACTTAATTACAACAAAGCGACTGCTAAAAAAGTATTTTCCTTCATGCATAGAGACCTTTATCTTCCAAAGATCATTATTGATTATGATAGAGAAGCTTATATATATCCTTTTGAAAATATTAGAGTAACTTTAGACAAAAATTTAGCTGCGTCTTTTCACTCTCATGATTTCTTTAAAGATAATAAATCTATGATACCTATATTTAATAGTCCTATATTAATATTAGAAGTTAAATACAATCATATAATCCCTATATTTTTTCAAAATTTATTATCTAATTTTGAAATACAAAGATCAGAAATAAGCAAGTATTGTTTAGGAAGAGATATATTAAAGAGATAAAAGGAGGTAGCTATGATGGATAGGTTTATAGATCAAGAAATTTTATTTAACTTATTTAACGGCATGGATTCTTTTACTATAGAAAATATAATTTTTAATATAGTCGTTACTACACTTCTGGCTTTATTTATATACTTTGTATATAAGAAGACTTTTTCTGGTGTTGTATACTCACAAAATTTTAATATCACAATAGTGATGGTTTGTATAATAACTGGTATTGTAATGATGTTAATTCAAAATAATTTAGCTTTATCTCTTGGGATGGTTGGTTCACTTTCTATTATACGTTTTCGTACTGCCATTAAAGAACCTAGGGATATTGGTTTTCTATTTTGGGCTATTGCAGTGGGTCTATCTGCTGGAACAAATAAATTTATTATTGCAATTATTGGAAGTATAATTCTATCTATTATACTATTTATATTTAATAGAGTTGTATACATCGACTACGCCTACCTATTAGTATTAAGGGGTACAAAAATAGAATCTAAAGAAGTGTCAGATATTTTAAATGAATATAAAATACCCTACAAATTACGTATGAAAACAACAAGAGATAACTTTATGGAAATAACCTACGAAATAAAATTAAAACAAATTGGAGAGGACTTCTTAATTAAGTCTCTTAAATCAATTGACAGTATAGAAGAAGTACATATCGTTTCTTATAATGGTGAGGTCAGTGGATAAGTTTAATCTAAGAAGGTGCAAATTATGAAAAAGTCATTGAATATTAGGCTCATGTTTGTGTTTGTATGTATGTTTTTTATAGCTTATATATTTCTTAAAAGAGACATCTCAGTGTTTAATCACCAAAGTGAATATAAAAGATATGATTTAGTAATTAATGAAGTAATGATAAATAACCGTAATAGTATCAGAGATAATGAAGGTGACTTTGAAGGTTGGGTTGAAATCTATAATAGAGGAGATAAAGCTGTAAATCTAAAAAATTTCGGATTATCAAATGATTCAAAACAACCTTTCTTATGGAAATTTCCCGATAAGATAGTAGAGCCAAAATCTTTTTGTTTAGTTTGGACATCATCGAAGAATATCAGCGAATCAGATTCTCCATTACACACTAATTTTAAATTAAATAATAATGATAAGGTAATAGTTCTTACTGGTCCTACTGATAACTGGAGAGATATATTTCTTCTTAAAGCTATGGAAACTAATATATCCTATGGTAGAAAGCCTGATGGAAGCTCTAGTTTGTATGGATTTGATGAAGGTACCCCTGGAAATCCAAATAGTATTAAAAGTTTAGTCAATGGACCTAATGGAGCAAGGCTTAGTCCCCCTACTTTCTCCCATGATAGTGGCTTTTTCACTGAAAGCTTTAACTTAATACTCAAAAAGAATTCTTCTGATTCTAATATTCACTACACAATAGATGGATCTACCCCTACTACCAACTCAAATATCTATACCAACCCTGTATTAATACCGTCAAATGATAAAAGTCCCACTATAATTCGCGCTAGAGTATATAAAGATGGATATCCCACAAGTAAAACCATCACCCATAGCTACTTTGTTAGTAGTGACATATATAACAAATATAATACTCCTGTAATATCTTTAGTTACCGACCCTGAAAACTTATTCGATTATGAGAAAGGAATATATATTACTGGAAAGGTATTTGAACAATGGAAATTAAGTAATCCTGAAAAAGAAATAAATAGTGCTACCCCTGCCAACTATAATCAAAGAGGTAAGAATTGGGAAAGACAAGGAACTATAGAATTAATTAATGAAAAAGGTAAATTAGACTTAGTTCAAGATATAGGTATCAGAATTTATGGAGGATATTCAAGATCTCAAAATCTTAAGTCACTATCACTATCAGCTAATAAAGACTATGATAATACGGACTATTTCTACTATGATTTTTTTAATGAGAAATCTAAAAGCCAAATTTATGATAAAGATATTGATAGATTTTCTCGAATACTTCTTAGAACTTCAGCTACAGATAGTAAACATTCTTTATTTAGAGATGTACTCATTCAAAGTTTAATAAAGACTCCTCAGTACTTAGACACACAAAGTTTCAAACCTTGTATCCTCTATATTAATGGAGACTACTATGGTATCCATAATATTAGAGAAGCCTATGACAGTGACTACATCAATGATCATTATAATATAAAAAAAGAGGATATTGTTATCATTAAAAATCCTACCGGGATAGCAGGAGTTGAAGTTGAAGAAGGATATCCTGGAGATGAAATGCACTATAATCGAATGATTAAGTATTTAAAAGTCCATGATATAAAAGAAGATGATGTTTATGATTTTATAAAAACTCAAATTGATATAGAGAATTTTATTGAGTATAATGTATTACAAATTTATTGTGATAATAGAGATTGGCCCGGAAATAACCTTCGAATATGGCGAAATAGAACCCCCACTTATGATCCAAATTCTACCTATGGTCATGATGGTCGGTGGAGATGGATGGTATTTGATTTAGATTATGGATTCGGGTTATTTCAAGGTGAGAAAGCAGTTATGAATAACTCCTTAAAAAGAGCCACAGAAAAGAATGGACCAGATTGGCCTAATCCTCCATGGTCAACTTTTTTATTAAGAACTTTACTTGAAAATGATGAATTTAAATATCAATTTATTAATACCTTTGCCGATAGACTTAATGACTCTTATTCACCTAAAATGGTACTAGATAAAGTTAATACTATTAAAGAAATCTACTCTCCTAATATAGAAGAACATATTAAAAGATGGAACCTTCATGATAATGATATAAATAATTGGATAGAAGAAATTGAGGTTATTAAAGCCTTTGCTATAAAAAGACCTGATTATATTAGACAATATATTATGGAATATTTTGATCTTAGAGGTTTGAACAAAATCGAAGTTAATATGACTGAAGGTGGATTTATTAAGGTTAATTCCTTAGAGATAAAACAATCCGATACCCCGTGGGCTGGTATTTATTTTAAGGATATCCCCCTAACTATTGAAGCTGTGCCACAAAAAGGTTTCATTTTTACAGGTTGGGAAGGAAGTAATAATTCTCAAGATAAAAAAATCAAAATAAATCTATCACAGGATAGTAATATAAAAGGAATTTTTAAAAAAATAGAATCTAACTAAATACAACCTGTTTCTAGGGGATGATTATCATTAAAATAAATAAAAAAATATATATTATATCGTTGATTATAGCAGCATTAATGTATCCTCAAACTATATTAAGCATAATTAATAATGCAAAAAATATTTATATAGCAAAACAACTTAGTATGATTCATATGGAATCTGAAAATAAAGATATTGATACAAATAATGATAAAACAAAAATTGTTTTTATGTTTGATGGTGGCTGGAAAAGTATTTATTTAGATGCTTATAAAATCATGAATAAATATAAATATCAAGGAAATATAGCGATTATACCTTCACTAATTGGTACAGAAGAACATTTATCTTATAACCAACTTTCCAAGTTATACTTACAAGGCTGGGAGCTACTAAATCACTCCTATTATCATAAGAATGATATGTATGATAAATGTGATGATCTTCTTTCGGACTTTAATAAAGCTAAAAAATGGATGGAAAATAGATATATTGGAAAATCTAGTAATAAGATAGTAATGCCCTATGGGGAAATCAATCCATATTTGATTAATCAATTAAAAAATATAGGATATCATAGTATAAGAACATCAGATAATATTCTTATTTTAGATAGTGATAAAATTCAATATCATCCAGTAACAGTGGTTAATTTATTAGCATATATAAGTGTTGATGAAGTTAAAGATATACTTATCCAAAACCAGTCCAAAGATAAAACCATTATTTTCATCTTAAATAGGATTCAAGATACTGATGATGGACTGGAATCAATATATAGCAAAGAAAAATTACAACAGATAATTAGCTTTATCAATGAGAATGAAGATAAGTTTCAAGTTATAACCTATTCTCAGATTTTTTGAAAATTTGAGAATGATAAAGAAATCCAAAACATACTTTTTTGATTTCTTTATCATTTGCCATAAAATACTCAAGTTCTTTATTTATGTCTGAATATAAATATTAGGTATATTATATGGATAATTATTGCTAACATGACTGTAGATAAACTAAAATCAATAATTAATTTAGTTATCCAATAAAAAGGAGTAAGCCCTCCAACTATCCTGAACCACTTAACATTAAATATATCAGCTAATGCTAGTATAGTAAATACTCCGAACCCTTTAGAATATGTTAATCCTTGAACTTTATCTGTTGCTAAATTGTATAATAGATATGCTATCTGTATCCCTTCTATACCTATTAAAATAGCAATTAATATTAATTGTACAAACTCTAGATTGTAAATATCTAAGAGTAAGTAAGTTAAAATGGTATACATTATACTCCCTATAAAAGGTAACAATAATCTATTGGAGATATATCCAAAATATCCTACCGGTGTTATTTTAATTAACTCCTGTATTCTAGAGTCTCGTTCATCTATCAATAAAAAAGCTGAAACAGTTCCCAGCATTAGGGGTGTTATGAGGATGCTTACCATTAGTACATATCCGTAGTACTCTATCAAATTTACCCCAGTGTATCTAAATATTAAGGGTACCACAAAGTTTAATGCTATTTTAATCAATATAGGAATAAAAATTGGTAATATAAAGAAGAGTATCAATATTGGATCTCTAACCACCATCTTGAAATCTGCTTTAAAGGAAGTTTTACTAATCATAATGCTCCTCCCTTAATTATATTTTTTATAAAAATATTCTCTACAATTAATAAAGTGAAGAAATTAATAACTGACATATATGCTATATAACCTAGTGCTTCTATCAATTTAATTCCATTAAAAGCTCCATATATTAAATTAAATCCTGACACTGGTGGCATAGCCTTTAAGACTGTTATATTAGGAAAAGAAAAATATACAAGTAGTGGAATAATCAAAATCAATAAATATGGTATCATTTTAACAAAATATTGATTAATTGTGTTACAACCACTAGCTACAATAAATCCATATAAAGTATAAAATATAGATGTTAGTAAAATACCTAAAAATAGTATAATCCAATTAAAACTATCTTTATATGTAACTAAAGTGATGGCGAATCCAGCTAATTCTGCTAATATTGTCAATGATATTGTCTTAGAAATCAAATACTCCTTAGGGCTTAGTGGTGTTATAACTAAATATTGCAAAACACCTTGAATCTTTTCTAACATAACAATTCCACCTATAAAAAAGAAACCTATAAAGGATGGATCTGTGAAAATTACTATCGGAACTACATAGTTTATAAATTTATTAGGAATTTGACCAATTACAATCATATATAATAAAGTCAATATGATATACACAAAATAAAACCCCTGTTTAAATTGAAATTTTACATCTGACTTTAATGCATTTAGTATCCTCATACAAGCTTCCTCCCTGTTAGCTTAATGAAAATATCCTCTAATGTAGCTTCTTGACTATGAATAGTTTTTATATCCTTAGTTTTTAATATCTCTCGAGGTCGTGAATTTTCTTTAAGTCCCTTTATGGGGAACTCTTCAACCCTTGTAAATTCTCCTTCATAGTACTCCATTTTAATAGACTGATTACCATACTTTACTTTAAGCTCTTTAGGACTGTCTATAACAGGAATTTTTCCTTCTACTATGAAAGCCACCCTATCACATAATTGTTCAGCTACTGTCATATTGTGAGTTGTTAAAAATATGGTCTTTCCTTCTTTCTTCATTTCTAAAATCATTTCTTTTATAATTTTAGCATTTAAAGGATCTAAACCTGAAGTTGGTTCATCAAAAAAAATTATTTCCGGATCATGAATCAAAGATCGAATAAAATTCAATCGCATTTTCATTCCCTTAGAAAAACCGTCTATCTTTTTATCTTTATCAGAAAGTAATCCTACCCGCTCTAATAAGCTTTCCATATCTTGAGGTTTCTTTTTATAATAAGAAGATATTAATTGCAAATTCTCTAGGGCTGTTAATTTGAGATATAAATTGGGAAAATCAAAAGCTACTCCAATTCTCTCATAAAACTCCCTCCCCCATGCTTTTCTCTCTTTCCCCATTATTTCTACACTACCCTCATATTCCTGTAGTAGACCTATGATTATTCTCTGAGTGGTTGTTTTACCAGCTCCACTAGGTCCTAAAAAACCAAATATTTCTCCTTTTTTTATATGAAAATTTATTCCCTTTATTACTTTTGTCTTACTCCCCTTATATGAAAAATCTAAATCAGTTACTTTAATCATATACATCCCCCTCTTATGAACAATTTACCTTTGTAAATTTAAAGATTTTAATCTTATTTACCTATAATGGCCATCATTCCACTAATATAAAAAAGTATATGTTCAGTAATTAATCTATGTCTTAACACTTTATCTTTATATTTTTTTACTATTAAAATTATTCCATTAAGAAATTGCTCTGCAGTTATTTCAGCCATTTCTAAATCCATAATTTTTGATTCGTACTTTTGAATATGCTCTATAAAATGATCTTTTAGCAATTTTATTATGATATCCTTAGTGCCTTCAAACTTTGTTCCCTCACTCCCTTCTATTAATAATACAAATTTCTCAGAAAATACAGGTATAATATTTTGTATTATTTCTGACAAAACCTCACGGTATTTCTGTAAGTCTTCCGTATCTAAAAACTCCTCTATTCCCTCTTCATCATTATGCTTCTCAATTAATTCAAGAAAATTATTATATTCTTCTTCCACTAATTCTTCAAAAAGAGTCTCTTTGTTTTCAAAATAATTATAAAAGTTACCAATAGTGGTTCCTGCTGACTTTACAATCTTTCTTAAAGATGAGTTCTTAAAACCTTTTTCTAAGAATTCTTTTTCTGCTTTTTTTAATAAACTTAGTCGGACTTGTTCTTTTTTTACTTGCATTAAAAATCACCTGACCTTTTTTAAATTTTAGCAAATATACTAAGTTGAGTCAACTAATATTTACTATATCCACAACATAATAAAAGTCTTATCATTAAAAACTTGTTTTTAATGATAAGACTTTTATTCTCACTCCAAAACAACTTAAATTTTTATTATTACTTATATAGATAGACTTTTACGATTAAAAATAATAATTCCCAATATATAAAATATTAGTGAGATTACTAATATTATAGAGGAAGATAGTATCACATATCCACTACTTTCTAATATTTTATCTATATTTATAAAAGAGTACAATGTCATATACCTCATCCATTCTAAATCTGTATTAAGTTCGCTAAGCATTTTTATAACTAAAAAAATCAAAGGTACTCCTCCTCCAAAAGCGAGGGAATACTTAGTTTCATTGAAAAGACAAGAAAAGAAAAAACCAATACTACTAACTGCTAATATAACCAAATAAGTAATAAGGTTCAATGATAAATACTTATCTATTTTTAATAACCCACTAAACATTGATTCACTTAATATAATTCCTATTACAATATTAATAATAAAAATAATTGCAATACTACTTGCAAGATATATAGCTTGAGTAATAGCAATTTTGATTCTAGAGTTTGGAGTAGTCAATAAGTAAGCCATTGAACCACTATCTACATGCTTTGCAATGAGCTTATTAGCAACTATTACACTATATATAACTGGAAATATTATATAGATAAACCCATAAAGATAGCTAGAAATATATCCCGTTAATTCTGTTCCTAGATTGCTAAATCCAAAGGCTTTTATCATTCCTTTTGGTATCATCTTTAGCATCCCTTCTACCATATCCGCACTCTCAGGATCAAACATCGTAATAGCTATTGAGGTATACATAATTAACATCAAAGTTATAAACAATCCAATTAACCAATTTGCTCTCAAGGTTGCCTTAAATAAAGTTTTATTCATGAGATATACCATCCTTTCCATAATACTTCATAAATATATCTTCTAATGTTTGTTGATTGACATCTAAATTTATTACACTACAACTAGATAGAACTTGAAAAAACTCTTTATAGCTATCACCGATAGTAATTTCAACTCTATTTTCAGATAAAGTCTTAACATCAAAACTGTGATTACTAAGTTTCGATATATCCTTTGAGTCTTTTAATGTTATTATGTAAGATTCTTTTTTCATGGCATTTAAAGCTTTTATTTCTTCCACTGCAACTATTCTTCCTTCTTTAATAATACCAGCTCTATCACAAGTTCTCTGTACTTCTTCAAATATATGAGATGACATCATTATAGTTTTACCTCTACTCTTCTCTTCTTCTATCATTTTTATAAATATATTTTGCATAAAAGGATCAAGACCACTAGTAGGTTCATCTAATATATATACTGCTGGGTCATGCATAAAGGCTGTTATTATTCCTAATTTCTGTTTCATTCCCTTAGACATTTTTTTAATCTTACCCTCTGTATCTAGATCTAGACGTTCTATTAATGAATCCCTTATAGAATTATCTTTAGTTTTTCTCATATCTCCCATAAATTTAAGAAATTGCATTCCACTCATATTATCAAAAAAAGCAATTTCACCAGGTAAATATCCTATATAGTTTTGTAAACTTGCGGCTTCACTTCTACAGTCTTTTCCATTGATAGTCGCTCTTCCCCTTGTGGCATTAGAAAAACCAAGTAAATTTCTAATAGTTGTTGTTTTACCTGAACCATTAGGTCCTAAATATCCAAACACTTCACTTTCTTTGATAGTAAAATTCAAATCGAATATCCCTTTACCACTTTTATAAATCTGAGTTAAATTTTCTACTTTTATCATTTACCTTCCCCTCCTTTTATACTTATAAAAAAAATATAAGTATATTAATAAAAATATAACTAATTTACTATACCTTTATAATAATTGTAGCAAATTTTTATAAGTAAAGTAACAATTACTTTATAATATGACTGCGAATATATAAGATAAACAATCATTCCTATTTTAGATAAACCTTTTATCTATTAAATATTATGTAAAAAATGTATATCTTATAAGATATACATTTTTTTATGTTTGATGATTTAATTTTATAGTTCTATACAGAAACTTTTTTTCTATTTACACTACATGGGCTATACCCCTTTGGAAAAACACTTCCAACCTTTATACCTAATCTATCTACTAATTCTAAAGGAGAATTTGCCTTTTCTTTTTTACATGCATTAATTAAAACATTAGCACATGCTAAACAATCATCTAAGGCATCATGATGTTTAAATTTAAATTTCAAAAAGTTGGAAAGAGTATCTAGCTTATGATTATATAAGTCAGGCCAAGTTTTCTGTGCTACTTTAACGGTACAAAGATAATTAAAAGATGGATATTCTATATTGTATAAATCTAGAGTTTTCCTTAAAACACTCATATCAAAACTTGCATTATGAGCTATGATTAATTCATCTTGAAAGTAATCTCTAAATTTTTTTTCATATAATTCATTAAACTCTGGCTGTTCTTTAACATCATTGGGTCTTATACCATGAATTGCTATATTCATAGAGTGAAACTCTAATTCTTTAGGTTTAATTAACCAAGATTTCTTCTCGACTATTTCTCCATCAACCACCTTCACAATACCAATTGAACAGGCACTGGCCCTTTTACTATTTGCTGTCTCAAAATCTATCACTGTAAAATTCATAATAACCTCCATTGAAAACATAATTAACAATACAAGTTTATCATAAAGTATCTAAAATTTCATATAGAGTAAGAGAATCCCTATTATATCTCAGTAATAAAGATTTTGATTATATTATTAGTAAATTCTGTTTTAATTAATTTTTGATCAATTAACTTATTTATTGCACAAAACCCTGTTGACTATTGTAGCCAACAGGGTTTTGAAGGACTTATCTATTTCGAATAAACAATCTTTTTTATACTATCATATGAAAGACAGAATAGATTCATCAACTGGTCAATAGAATCTCCTTGTTTAAATCGTAGTTTAATCTCCGAATTCCTTTTCTTAAAATATTCTCTTCTCCCAGTTTTCTCCCCCCAGGATTTACGTTGATCCACAGGGCTTGGAATATATACTATTTCACCTTTAACATATTTCTGAACTTCCTCAAGTAAGTTATTAGGAAGAACTTCATCAGCATTTATATATCTCATCTCAGCTCCACTCCTTAAAATAGTTTATTTTTAAGGATGCAAAGTCTGCTATATAAACTGATTATTAAGCTTTCAAGTACTTATTATGGCGATTATTTATTTCTCTCCATGCAATCAATCGCCTCTGTTTATATTACAGACTTTGCATGGAGTATGATGTGCAAGTATCCAGTACCTATGATTCTATTCATACTACTCCCTCCAATCCCACTTAATAGTATATTAAAATAATAGCAAATACTTAAGTTTCAGTCAATTCTGAATTTTCATGCCAAAACACAGACTTATTCACTTATACCTCTCTCAATATAAATAGTAATCTCTTCATTAATATTCTCTCTAACAGAATTCAATAATTTCTCAGTTGTTTTTTTATCTAGTTTTATAAATAGCTTTATTATTTCAATAAATACCTCTTCCCCAAATTTTACTTTTAATTCATGAAATAAATAGGTTCCAGCAGCATGAACTCCTTCAGGTCTTTTTCCGTCTCTAGTTTTTATTTGAGGATATTTTTGAGCTCTTTCTCTAATACCTTCCATATACTCATCATACTTTTCTTCTCCATAAACTTCTTTTATAAAAGTAAGGGCCATACATTCTGCAAATGTTTCATTTAGCCAGTCTTCCCAAGTATTAATATCCGCCCCTATTGCCCATAGGTGAGCTGCTTCATGTCCTATGAAGTGATCAATCATGGCATCATCATTCTCTGGGAGTTTTGATAATACAATCAACCCCTCCCTACAATACCCTCCTGATTTGACACTACTGTTAATAAGAATATTGAAATTACTTTTTGAAACTTCTTTCGCCTGAAATTTAGATGTATAGAATTCTATTACATTCCTAAATGAATTAATTATATAATTTGCATGTTTTTTATCCTTTTCTGTACTACTATACACTCTAAGATTAAGACCATTAATATTTGATGATAGAATATCCCAGTCCTTTACCGCAATTATATTACAATCTAAGTCTTGCGATTTATAAATCCACTTATCTTGATTTCTTTCACCTTTTAATACTCTGAATTCCTCTAGGCCTAGTAACGTTACAACCTTTTCAGCTTTCTCATCTTCAATACTTTTAAACATTGGATACCATGCAGAATAAAAATTTAAAGTTACTATATCATCTTTAATATCATTATGCCATCCTTCTACTTTTCCATTATAGTATACAGTAATACTATCTATATCTTTTGGTATATCTACAATTATTTTCTGACATTCTGATCTAAATTCCAAGTTAAAGCCTTCTTCTGTAGTATAGTTTAATCCTTCAGTTTTAGTAGTGATTTCTTTTATATTTAATAATTTGCTTAGATAGAATTCAAATATATCTACTTCTTTATCAATATTGATTTCAGTTTTTACATCAATTAACTTATTATCTACTTCTATTTTATTTTCTATATACATCCTCTTTATCATACTAACCCCCCCCCCATAATTATTAACTGTTCCCATTTTCTTCATTATCCCTTTTTTTGTTATACTATAATTTCAAAATATAACCTTATATCTATTATTACAAAATGATCTCCTAATTTTAGGAGATCATTTTGTATTTAACCAAATATCAATACAGCAATAACATGTAATGTTATATCAGCAAAAAAGTGGGCTATCATTGCATATAATAAACCTTTCTTCCAATACAATAATCCAAAACCAATTCCTGCGATACTATTAAGTAAAATTGCTCTTATTACTACAAGCGCTGTTAAAGATGCTAATGAGGTAGTCATTGGAAGATGTGCCAAAGCAAATAATATAGCTGCTGAAATCATTGATACCCAAATAATCCAAGGTTTAGGTGTGTTTTCTTTGTGGCGAACAACTAGATTTATTAACCATACTAATAGTGACATAAAAAATAATCGATAGATAATTTCTTCACCTATTCCTCCAAAAAAACTTCCAATTAATCCTTTATACCAAGCAGGTAATTCTGATGCAAAGAATGATAAGGATGAACCTAATTTGTAAAATATAAAATCAGACAATAGTAGAAAAGAACCAATAGAAAACCCAATAGCTATTGAAGACAATATAAAAGATGACCACTTAATATTGGTTTCCTTTTTTGTAACTATCGACTCTAAAACAGGCGCTCCTAAATTCACCTTTCTTGATATAAAAAGACCAAGAGTTGCAAAAATTGATAATTGAATTACCATTAATAATCCCAGTACAAAATCGGATGGTATAATTCCAACTGCATCCTCAGGCAACTGAGAGAGTAGCTCTTTTGCATAAGGAACTGCTCCAAATGATGCTAAAATGATGCCAATAAATAAAACCATTAATACTCTTTTAAAACTTTGATTTGATTTCACATTTTCCAATAATAATACCCCCTAATACTTTCCTAGTACTATTATACTATATATTTGAATTAATCAGTGTTAATAATTATGAAAATTCAGAAAGTTCCGGCATTATCATAAGATATAAGGAATAAACATTTTAGTGGATTTCATGTATTCCCTATACTTATTGCCAAATTCCATAATCATATCTTTTTCTTCTCTTTTTGCTAATCTTACATACATACCAATCATTACTGGGTACATTATTAACAAAGGCAATGTAGCCCAGTTTGCTATCATTCCAAAGGAAAGTAACAATAAGCCTGTATACTGAGGATGTCGAACATGTTTATAAACCCCTGTTTTTACTAGCTCACCTTTTCCATCTGATTTAGACCAATAATTTTTATATATATTATGCCAGCCATTTAGTATTAAAAATAGAGCTATAATACTGCAAATGTAACTAATATATAATCCTAAATGTCCCACTGAAGAAAACAATGTATGTCCCCATAGTACTCCTTCAGGAAGATTTTTCCCTAGGACCCCAGAAATTAAATACATACTAAAGGGAATCCCGTGCATCTCAATGGCAAAAGCAATTACAAAAGCAATGTAAGTACCTATAGGTTTTTTATCCATCTTTCTATAAAAAGGGATAAATAAAATTACGATTCCATAAAGAATAATAAAAAATAATACACCAAACCAATTATGAAAATGATTACTAAACTCCTCCATTTACCATACCTCCTATACAATATAAATTGATTACACAACTAAATATTTGTATTCTTAAACCTTTATTTATAATATATCAATCAAATCTTAAAAGAAGATACGATTAACCTTAAATCTATCTTAAATTGAATTGATGGTTATTCTAAATATATATATCTTTTGGTATGAACTTTTACTTAATAGACTTTCTCCTATTCTTCAAAACTTTCCCTTATTAAATATATATTCTAATATACTTTCTGTTTTTTTATGAGTAATATATTACATATAATTTTACAGAGTTATGATGTCTCATAATATAAAAAATGAGCTTGTGATAATATAAAGCTTATCACAAGCTCATTTCAATTATTATTCTAATTCTTCATCATAAACTTATTATCTACATTATCCCATATATAGAATTATTTATTATTTGAAATAAATAATTAATCTATTTCAAATAATGGACCTTCCTTGTATAGGATTTCTTCAATTCTATTTACTATCTCCGGGGTTTTTATAAAACTATAATTACTCAATAATATTATAGTTAAATCCTTTGGTGGATATATAACATATATTGATTTAAATCCTGGTAATCCACCATCTTGATAGAAAAATTCTATTTTATCATTTTTCTTATAGAATATTTTGCCGTATCCATAATAGAAATTATCATATATGAGACCATAGTCTTCTAATAGTTTTGTGTTGTATTCTTCACTTAAAAGCTTTCCTTTTACTAAACCTTCAGTCCACTTATATAAATCTTCAATAGTAGAATATATATCTCCAGAACCTTTAAAGTTAGAAAAGTCCCAAATATCACTGTTTATAATTTTATTATTCTTTTTTTCATATCCTGAGGCCATATCTTTTATTATATTCTCATTTCTATAGCATCCAGTATCTTTCATTGAAAGCTTTTTAAAAATATTCTCTTTTATAAACTCTTCATACTTTTTCCTAGATACTTTTTCTATAATATAAGCTAAAAGTGTATATCCCATATTTGAATATTCAAACCTATCTCCTGGTTCAAAATCTAGAGGTTTATTCTTATATCTATCTATGAGTTCATCCATAGTATGTGACTTTTTAACTATATCCAAGAAATTAGGATCTCCCCATATGCCTGATGAATGATTTAATAAGTTATGAATAGTAATTTTATCACCATTTAAGAAATCTGGTATATACTTATCCAAGGTATCGTGAACATTTAATTTATTTTCTTCCTCAAGTATCATTATTGCCATAGCAGTAATTGACTTAGTTATTGATGCTATTAAAAACTTACTATTTATCGTATTTGGTATGTTATAGGTATGATTCGTCACCCCGTAGCTCTCTTTTAATATGATACCTTCACCCTTGGCTACTAGTACAGTCCCACTAAATTGTTGATTTTCTTCAAGTTTTTTAAAATATGTATCAATTTTTGATTCCATAATCCCCTATCTCCTCTCCAATTATTTCTATTCCTTATTAATAAATTTAATTTATTAAAATATTCTGTCTTTTTTCTGTTCTACATAATGATAAGTAAATCCTTTATGTTTATTATAATAAACATAAAGGATTTACAATCTATAAAACATCTCAAACTAATATTCATTTTGTTTATTCTTCTTCATATTTATTGTTTTGAAAATTAATATAGAAAAGTATTCTCCAATCTATTTACAATGAATTTCTTCATTTCTCTTACCTGTTCCATGAGCTGAATATCTTTTTCTTGATTCATACACAAAATACATAACTTTCTTAGATGTTGTTTTATATGCTCAATTCTTATCCCAATATCTATCTGATCTAAATGATCCTCAGGATCATAATATTCTATAAATTTCATCGCAATATATTTATCATCTATGTAATATGTAGTTCTTGCTATTTCATAAACCCACCAGTTGGCTCTACACTCATCCCAATCAATTATTCTAGGCTCATCTTCTTTGTATATTATATTAGATGGAAACATATCTCCATAAATAAGTACACTTTTCTTAGTAGATACTTTTTCAGCTAACTTAGATATACCTTCCAGAGCATATTCAAGAAACTCTTTCTCTAATATACCTTTATCAACTAAATCACTAAGAATAATACCTTCATCTTTCACATTTCCAAAGGACCAGCGAATAACTTCATCTATATTTCTATAATACTCTTGAAGATTATCAAATTTTACAATCCCTCTAATATCTCCAAAATGGTCGAATCTAATTCTATGCACCTCTTTTAATACTTCAGCAAAATCTCTAAGCCAAAGTATTTCATCATTTTCTTCATAGTCTATATCATCATTAGAAATTCTTACATCTCCATCAATCCACTCCTGAATAATGAATCCATAGGGTGCTATATCACTAGTTATATCATGATGGATTATATTATAGTATTTAAATCCCCTTGACTTAAGTAACTCATAACATTTACTCAGATCTTCTACATTTGGGTAACCATCTTTAGATATTATTTTAAGAAATAATTTAATATTTTTATCGCTATTTACTTCATTGCCTTCGATAAAATAATTCAAATTCTGTCCATCTTCAATCTCTAATATTCCTTTCACTTCTATCTCATATTTACATTTAAGTAACTCTTCAATTTTCAATAGTATTTTTCTCATTTCATCCTCTGTAGGAGTTAAAAACTTCTTGATTTTTAGTATAATATTTATCATCTCCTGAAGTCACTTATCTTTTTTCCATGAATACCGCTTCGCCCTCAACTACTAAACCACATTTTTCGTAAAGCTTTTGAGCAGCAATATTATTGGTATATAATCTAAGTGCCATTGCTCCTGTCTTGGTTTGAAGTTCACAAGCCTTTTTCATTAATTCATAGGCTATGCCTTTTCTTCTAAACTCTGGTGCTGTCCAAAGCTCATCTACAAATATTGTTCCTTTTTGCCATTTACCTATCTTAGGTATATAGGTTAAGGCAATCCAACCGATAAATCTTCCTTCATATTCCGCAGCATACACATAAAAGTCTTCATGTTCTAACTCCTTGTAAGCTTCTTTATATATAGTATTCTTACTTCTTTCTTTTTCTTCATCGGTTCGTTCATTACCATTTATTCTCCAATATACCATATCATTAAATTTATGATAATTATATTTATTGATAGGTTTTATATTAAAATTTATAGTATTACTCATTTTAATCTCTCCAATTTAATTATTTAGATGAAATTTTAACCTTATTACAAGTCATTTTGTATATTATCATAATGGCTTTCTTCCTATAATGATTACTTCTTTCTCATAGGATAATCCAAACTTCTTTACATTCTCTTTAATTTCTTCAGCTCTTTGCTTAATTTCTCCATATTCATCATAATCTTCTATTGTGTTAACCCTTTTATCAATCTTATCTAAAAAAGAACTTATTGATTTTTTATCTTTTTTAATTTTATAATCAAATAAAAAATCAAAATCTTCTATTGATTCCAATCCTACATTATTTGTTATTTCTAAAATTTCATTTCTTTTAAGTGTCTTAAAATGATTTTTCCCTAGGATTGCATCTATATCTGCTATAAAATGATGATAGTCTACTACTACTTGACCTGCCCCTTCATGATTATCACAAAACATTTCCTTTACAATAAAAAGGCCACCTGGTTTTAATACTCTCTTCATTTCCAGAAACATTTTACTTATATCTTCTTTTGTAGGTATATGATGAAGGACTTGTGCAATAGTGACTGTATCAAAATAATCATCTTCAAATTCAAGTTTATCTCCTGACATTAATTGTAGTTTAACTCTAAACTGGGATAAATTTTCTTCAGCCTTTTTCAAAATCTTAGCATTAACATCAATTCCAATAATTTCATCATATTCTTTAAAATTTTCAGCCATAATCCATGCAAATTGTCCTCTTCCAACCCCTACATCTAGTACTCTGCCAGCTGATATGTCTTTAAGTCTATTTTTTAATGTTTCCATAAACAAACCATCTCCTTTAGGAATATAAAATTATTCTATCATAATATTTTCTGAATTATCAGTCTATTTTCAATTATTTTTATATGATATAATATAGATATAAGAAATGTCCTCTTTCAAGAGGACATTTCTTATATTTTTAATAAGTTTTTCTCATAGCAATAAATTCTTTTTGTTCATCATTTACATTCCATACAAATTCTTCAATTATTTCAAAGTCTAACTTTTCATATATTCTTATAGCTCTTTGATTAAATTTAGCAACCAATAATACTAAAGTATTAAAGTCATATGTTTTTTTACCAAAGTCTAATATGGTTTTAACGATTTCAGTTCCCTTGCCTTTTCCCGTCAAGTCTGGTCTCATCTGGACACCAAACATATACTCTCCGTCTTCTAAGTCAAAACTACAATTACCTATTAATTCATTATTTTCATTATAAATAACATAAGCATTTTCTTCATTATGAATATTTCTAGCCCATTCATTTTTAGTTTCTGTTTTGTCATTATCATAAAAAGAATATTCTCCTTCATACTTCCAAGTAGCAATATCACTACCATCTTGTTCTGTTGGTTTTCTAAATTCAAGATTCATCATATTCCATCCCACTCCCTAAAGTATTTACATTATTAGTTTATCATCACAATCTTTATATTAAAATCTCATAGTTAATTATGAACTAAACTTGAGACTCTATATAAATAGAAAAATTTCAGCACTAGACTATTCTAATGCTGAAATACTACATTGTTATAAGTTTATAGACTTTTCGTTATTTATTATTCTTCTTATGCTTTTATCTGATAGATGATACATTTCAGCCAACTCTATTATTGTAAGTCCTAATGTATATTTCTTAAATATTTCTTCATTTCTCTTTCTAAAGTAGGCCTTTGTTCCATTCTTCTCACCCCAGGACTTTTGATTTTCATCCTTTCTTGGAACATATAAATATTCTCCATCTATATATTGCTGAATTAGCTCTATTACTTGTTCAGGTAAAACGTTTTGTGCACTAATATACCCCATATCTTTGCCCTCCTAATTAATATTCCTATATGAGCAAAGACTACTTTAAAGTGCTTAATATGTTAGTTCAGTCCTTCATAGCAGTCTTTGCTATGAAGTAATAAACTTCTTTAGAGAAGGATATTTCATAAAAATCACCTCTATCATCCATAATATTTATAAGATTCTGACTAATATTAGTTTGATTTTATCATTTATTTTATAAGAAGTCTATTTTCTTAATAGTAAAATTTTCTTAATCTTACCATTCTATATCAAACCTTTCTCTAATTATATTACACTTATTTTCTAACTTGTTTCTTACCAAATCTACCCAGACAGTATTTAAGTTCAATGTAGTCATATACTATTAATCTGTTATAACCTATAAATTCTACTAGCTAAACCCTAATAAATAAATTGATTTTCCAACACCTATCGTTTTTATTAATAATGAAATCCTTGGCCCACTATCGCCATTAAGAATCAATCTATATATTATATTAAATAATCTTTTTTGATTATTTCTTTTCAGTTTTTTATCTTCATTATCACATATAGAATATATTCTACTCATTAATTCATCGCTATTTAAATCTTCACTATTCCTAATTATTATACAAAGTTCCTTTAACCACCCTCTTTCCTTTTCAGATAAAGTATTATAGTAATCATTATCTCTTTTATCCTTTAGTGTTATAACTTTTTTACTATTATAGTTTTTTATCCAGTATTCTGCTCTATTACTTATTTCTTTTATATTATCTATAGCATAGACTTCTCCATTTTGTCTTAAAACTTCTCTCAATATCTCATCTTCAAAATTTATCAAAGGTAAAACTCCTGCAACTTGATTAAATCTAGGTAGGTTAGAATTATTATCATCAACAGATGCCAATTCTAATGTATAACAAATATCTTCATTATTTAATTTCCCTAAAGAGAAACTAGATTTATATCTCTCATATTCTGTATAATTCTTGATAACATCTTCATCAAATCCAATATTAAATGCAGAACTTGGGTTGTATTTTGCAAACATAAATAGAATTAATTCTGGAATATAGATATTTAATAATTCTTTTGGAGTTAGAGCATTTCCTTGAGAACTGGACATTTTACCATTTACACCTTTTATTCCAATAAACTCGTAGGGAATATATTCTGGAGCTGGATGATTAAATATTTTATCTACTATTTTTTTTGACACATTATAACTTCCCGTTTCTGAAGAATGATCTCTACCCCCTGGCTCAAATACTACATCTTCCACCATCCATCTCATGGGCCAATCAACTTTCCAATTAAGCTTTATATTTTCAGACTTTAACACATCTTCTGATCCTTCATTGCCACATTTGCAGTTATATTTCATTACTTCTGTTAACTCATTAAAATCAACTATTTTTGTATCATCTTTCCTACATTTGTTACAATAAAGAGTTATAGGGTAAAAATTATTTCTATCTTTTTCACAAGGCTCTTGAGTTTTAAATTCCATTAAAATATCATATATTTTCTTTCTTGCTTTTAATGCATGAAGTATATATTTATTGTATCTTCCGGACTTGTATTCTTCACTTTGATATATAAATTCAACATCAATACCGAATATATCTAATGCTTCTTCAAATTCTTTTTCAAAATGCTCTGCATAGGATTCATGACATCCATAGGGATCTGGTATCTCAGAGTAAGGCATCCCAATGTATTTTTCAAAAGATCTATCTATATTCTTAGGGACTTTTCTAAACCTGTCATAATCATCCCAAGAAAATATAAACCTAGTTTTCTTGCCTAATTCATCTAATGATTTCACTACAAAATATGTTGTAATTATTTCTCTAAAGTTCCCTATATGAACAGATCCAGAGGGACTTATTCCTGAAGCACATACATATGTTTCTTTTTCAGGATATTTATTAATAATTTCTTCTGCTACTATTTGTGACCAATGCATATTATCACTCCTTTATATTTATTAATTCTCTATTTAAATAAATTCATTAATTTTTGGTAAATAAAAAACCCTCACCCCCAAGACTTCTAATCTTAAGGACGAGAGTTGTTAACTTCGTGGTACCACCTTAGTTTATCTATATATCACTATATAGATCTCTTCGAGTACGGTAAATAATACTTATACTCTATCTCTATAACGGGAGATCCCGTCGTATCATCCCTAACATTAAGTTAGTTCAATACGAAGCTCCAAGTCTTTTTTCATTAAGAGATTCAATACTCCTTCTCAGCAACCGGAGTTCTCTGTAAAATCTTCCACTTAACTACTCTTCTTTTCACAGCTTATAATTTCTTATTTAAATTGACCTAATTTTATCAAATTCAAAATATTTTGTCAACATTCATTTTCCTTAGTCTACTAATAAATATAATTGTCCCATATTATGTAAGTCTATTACTTGATTTACCATGGATCATAAAGTACATAACTATTTTACTAGTAAATTTTATTTTAATATTATAAATTTATTGAATATTACATAACTTTTTCTTGCCTTGGAAAGAAATTAGTCATACAATAGTTATTATGTGAGCCATATTATTTCATAAAAAATATAAAAAAGGACTGTTGCATTTATGGATATAAATAAGAAATTTGTTACATCTATCAATTGTATAGATGGAAGAACTCAAGAACCTATTATTAAATATCTAAAATCTGAGTATAATGCAGATTATATTGATATGATAACTGAAGCTGGACCCAATAAGATTCTAGCTGAATATACTGATACTTCTATTGTAGAATCTATCAAGTCAAGAGTTGAAGTATCAACTGGTAAGCATCTTTCAAAAATTATATCAATTGTTGGTCATTATGATTGTGGTGGAAATCCTGCTGATGAATTAACTCAAAAAGAACAAATCAAATCTTCAGTTAATAATGTACAAGCTTGGAATGAAGCTGTCACAGTTATTGGTTTATGGGTGGATGACACATGGACAGTTAATAGAGTAATATAAAAAACTTATACTTTAAGGAGGAATAACAATGAATACCAAAACAATAAATCGTTGGTATGTTGTATTAGGTGCAGTATTATTACAAATGTGTATAGGTGCTATTTATACTTGGAGTTTATTTAATGAACCCCTTATAGAAAAATTTGGGTGGGAAAAAAGTGAAGTAGTGCTTACTTATTCAATAGCAATTTTTGTTTTTGCTTTTTCAACTATTTTTTCAGGTAGATTACAAGATAAAATGGGACCTAAAAAAGTTGCTACTATTGGTGCTATTCTTTATGGTGGAGGATTAATGCTAACTTCTACTGCTACATCTCTTATGCAATTATATATTTATTATGGGGTTATAGCTGGTGCAGGAGTAGGTTTTGCTTATGTTTGTCCATTATCTACTTGTGTTAAGTGGTTTCCTGAAAGGAAAGGATTTATTACAGGTATAGCAGTTGGTGCTTTTGGTCTAGGAAGTTTAGTTTTCAAATCAGTAATTCAATATTTCATAGCTAACAACGGAGTATCAGAGACATTTCTTTATTTAGGAGTAATTTATGCCCTGTTAGGTTTAATTGGAGCTCAATTCTTAATACTTCCTCCAGTGGGACATGGTAAGGCAGTTAACACTTATCTTGCTAATAAAGAAACTAACTTTAAAGTTGGAGAAATGATTAAGACCAAATCTTTTTATTTTGTTTGGATAATGTTTTTATTTGGTTGTATGAGTGGACTTTTAGTTATAGGTCTTGCAAAAGATATTGGTATGCAATTGGCTGGGCTAGACGCTGCTGTGGCAGCAAATGCAGTTGCTATGATTGCATTATTTAATGCTGGTGGAAGACTTATATGGGGTACTCTTTCAGATAAATTAGGTAGAATAAAAGTTGTAACTATGATGTTTATAATAACTGCAATTGCCATGATAACAATGAGTCTAGTTACTTTGAATTATATTACTTTCTTCGCTTGTTTAGCTGGTATTGCATTCTGTTTTGGAGGATTCCTAGCAGTATTCCCAACACTAACAGGAGAATACTTTGGTATCAAAAATCTAGGTGCAAACTATGGCATAGTTTATCAAGCATATGGGGTAGCGGCATTAGTCGGACCAATAATAGTTGCAAATGTTGGAGGATTAAAACCTACATTTCTAATAGCTGCTGTCCTTGCTATCATAGGCGCTGGCTTAACTTTTATAGTAAAGCCCCCTACAATAGATACTATATAAATATTAAATGCGATCATTGCTTCATATGATCGCATTTTTTAATGCTTATTTGACACTATAAAAGCAGCCAAAATAGCCCCAACTATATTAAATATCAAATCAAGATTCGTATCTAATAAACCATGCTGATTAGTAGTATTAAAAATCATATCTAGACTAAATTCAAATATCTCCAATAAAACACCAGTGGTTATTCCAATAGAGCTTATCAAAATAAAAACTAATATTTTCGAGTTTAAATCACTTCCCCATAATGATCTTAGAACTTGATACGAAAACAAAGATATCGTAAATGTACCTATTACGTGAAGTATTTTATCAAAATATATACTAGTTTCATATAGCTTAAAATATTGTCCTATTGCTAAATGTAATATTAATACAAGAGCTATTAATAACTTAACTAAATTACTAATATCAATTTTTTCTTTCCTCTCAAAATAAATCATCAATATATATCCTATATAAATAAAAATTGTATTATAAATAAATCTATATTCTCTATTCAATATAAATCCTATTATTAAAGTAATGTTTATAGCAGTAAATAAAAAAAATAAAACCTTTGAAAACTTGTTATTTTTCAATGTTATGATCCTTTCGTGCTAATATATTTATTAAGTATTGTTATTTAAGTAGTAAATTTAACTTTTCTTGTTGTTCTTGAGAATGACATGAATTCCTTCATCTTGTTTCCATTCTGCATATAAAACATCTTTTATATTTTCTATACCATAATTATGTATTTGATTTTTTAACCACTGTTCATCAAATCCTATAGTTTTGAGATTATCATATATAACTTCCCCATCTAATATTAGATTTATAGATAGATAAATAGGTTTTTGTGATAAATTCAAATCTTCAATTGTAGGTATAGCATATTTTGATTTTTTCAAAACACTGATTGCACCACTTGACTCTAATATCGCAAATTCTACTTCCCTTATAGAAAATATTTCTTTTTGTCTTAGCATACCTAACAATTCATTTATATCTAATTTTTCCTTCTTTAAAACATTATAATCTATTTGACCATCTCTAATTACTATAGCTGGATCACCTTCTAGTATCTTCCTTGATCGTCTAAATTTTTGAGTAATTTTTTCTATAATAAACATCAAACATCCCCATATAAAAACTGCATACAGTATATATGTAATATTAATATCATCATCATATATTGCATTTCCTACAAGTTCTCCTAATACTAATGCTGATATAAAGTCAAAGGGTGTTATTTGAGTTATTTGAGTTCTTCTTAAAAACTTAGTTATTGCAAATAGTGCTAAAAAGCCAACAGTTAATTCCACCGTTAAATCAAAAAACTTTGATTCCATTCTAATTTCATCCCCTTATATTTTTAAATGATTTATCATTCTTCATTCACTATGATTCCCTATACTAAAGATTGATATAAGGATTTTATAAATATTAATTAATTCAATAAAAATATATGTAATTTATTGACATTTATAATATGTATTATTATAGTTCCATTAGTTAAAATTAAATATGAAATATAAAAATTTTGGTAGGTGATGAATATGACTGTTGCTTCTCAGGTAAAACAAACTATTGCAACTCTAAAGGGTATTGAAAGCACCTTAGAACTATATTCTTTACAATCTTATAATGAAGATGAAAAGTCAGTATATAACAATTCTTTGGATACAACAAAGAAAGTAATATATGATTTAGAAAAAAGATTAAAACAACTTGAATATGAAGAACCCCAATATAAAGGTCTTTAAGTGAGGTTATAGAAATGTCAAATTGGATTGAAATATTACTTAGATCAATAAGCTTATTTTTTATAGTCTTAGGACTAACTAGAATAATGGGAAAAAGACAATTAACTAAATTAACCCCATTTCATTTCATTAGTTATTCCATAGTTGGTATATTAGCTGCTTTAATCTCAACCAAAGTTATTGATAATTTAGTCTTTGGATTTTTATCTTTAGGTACTTGGGTAACTTTTTATCTAATACTAGATTATTTTGCTTTAAAAAGTAAAATAATACATGATTGGATTAATGGGAGAGAAACAGTTCTAATAAAAAATGGGAAAGTAATGGAAGAGAGCCTAAAACAAGTAAGATTTACAGGAGAGGAATTGCTCAGAGAACTTCGCACAAAAAATGCATTTAATCTGGCTGATGTTGAATTTGCTGTTATGGAAACTACAGGTGAACTGAATGTTCTCTTGAAATCAGATAAAAAACCTGTCACTCCCTTTGACTTAGGTAAAAGAGTTTCACCTAAATCTGCTCCTCAAACTGTTATTTTAGATGGAAACATTTTGGATGAGCCATTAAATAACATAGGTTTAAATAGAGGATGGTTAAGTGTAGAGTTAGATAAAATTGGAGTCTCCCTAGACAATATATTTATTGGTCAAATAGATTCTTCTGGTGATCTATATGTTGATCTTTTTGATGATGCAATACAGGTTCCTCAACCTAAAGTCAAAGAAGCTCTTTTTGCTAATCTTCAAAAATGTCAATCAGATCTTACTAAATATGGATTAGAAACTCAAGATAATAATGCACAACAAATGTATTCACAAAATTCCGATAAGCTAAAAGATTTAATCGAAACCCTAGAACCCTATTTATTACATTAGAAGGGAATGAAAATATGTCTAGTAAAAAAAATAAAAAATTAACTCCTACTCAACAAAAGTATCAAGCTTTTGCAAAAGCGAGAGAACCAAAGCCTTCAGTATTAAAAAATTGTTTTAAAGCTTTTTTAGTTGGAGGTCTTATATGTACTTTTGGTCAAGTACTTCAGATGCTTTATATAAAGTATTTTAATTTTACAGAAGATACTGCAGGAGACCCAACTGTAGCAACTTTAATAATTATTACTGTTCTTTTAACTGGGTTTGGTGTGTATGATCATATAGCTCAATGGGCTGGAGCAGGTACAATTATACCGGTTACAGGTTTTGCAAATACTGTTGCCTCCGCTTCAATAGAACATAGAAGTGAAGGCTTTGTACTGGGTGTAGGTAGTAATATGTTTAAGCTTGCTGGATCTGTAATAGCTTATGGAGTTTTTTCAGCCTTTGTTGTTACACTTATAAAAGTTACTATTCAAGCGTTAGGTGGGATATAAATGCTTAAGGGTCATCAATCATGGATTTTTAATTCTAAACCGGTAATAATATCTTCTGCAGCAGTTGGAGGTCCCTTTGAAGCAGAAGGTGCTATATCTGAAGATTTTGATATGCTTCACCAAGATATATGGTTAGGTCAAGATAGTTTTGAAAAAGCAGAGAAGAAACTTCTAGAACAAGCATGTGAGATTTCAATACAAAAAGCAAATATGAAAAAAGAAGATATTGATTTTTTTATTAGTGGAGACTTAATGAATCAAATCATATCTAGTAGCTTTACAGCTAGAACCATAGGGGCTCCATATCTCGGTATTTTTGGTGCCTGTTCAAGTTCTATGGAAGGCTTAGCAATTGGTAGTTTACTTATAGATAGTAAATCTGCAAATTACGTTCTTGCTGGTGCATCTAGCCATAATGGATCAGTTGAAAAACAATTTAGATATCCTACTGAATATGGATCCCAAAAACCCCCTACAGCTCAATGGACAGTGACAGGTGCTGGGGCAGCTCTATTAGCCAAAGAAGGCAAAGGTCCAAGAGTTACTTCAGCTACTATTGGCCGAGTTATAGATATGGGATTATCAGATCCATTTAATATGGGAGCAGCTATGGCTCCTGCAGCAGTAGATACTATAGAAGCCCACTTTAGAGATTTAAATATAGAGCCTTCTTATTATGATTTAATTGCCACAGGGGACCTTGGTACTATTGGCCATCAAATTACAGGAGACCTTTTAACTGACCATGGTCTTCATATACCTAAAGATATATTTAATGATTGCGGTCTTTTAATATATAAAAAAGAACAACCTGTAATAGCTGGTGGAAGTGGTTGTGCCTGCTCAGCTACTGTAACTTATGGTCACTTGCTTAATCGAATGATAAAAGGAGAATTAAATAGAATATTAGTTATAGCTACTGGAGCATTGCTATCCCCCCTTTCTTATCAACAGAAAGAAAGTATCCCTTGTATAGCTCATGCAGTATCAATAGAAATGTCATAATTTATATTTAGTATAGAGAAAGTGAGGTGCTATTATTTTATGGAAAAATTTTTTTGGGCTTTTATTGTAGGTGGTTTGATATGTGTTGTAGCCCAAATAATGATGGATATATTTAAACTCACACCAGCTCATACCACTAGTACCCTTGTTGTAGTAGGAGCTATCCTAGGAGGTCTTGGCTGGTATGAGCCTATAATAAAGTTTGCAGGAGCCGGAGCATCAGTTCCAATTAGTAGTTTTGGAAACTCTTTAGTGAAGGGTGCACTAGAAGAAGCAAATAAGAGTGGAATTATAGGTATACTCACAGGAATATTTCATGTTACTAGTGCTGGTATTTCAGCTGCTATCATTTTTGGTTTTATGGGAGCTTTAATATTTAAGCCTAAAGGATAATATATTATATGTTGAGAGGAGGTGAAATTAATGACTGTAGGAACTCAAATGCAACAAGCAATTGCAGGTGTTCAGAGTGCAGCAGCTACAATGAAAACTTTCGCACTTGAAACTCAAGATCAGAATGCTAAACAAGAATTCCAACAATTAGCTCAAACCCTTGATAATACTCTTCAAACATTACAAAACAGACAACAATATATTGAAACTCAAGAACCCCAATACAAACAACAATAATATCCACTGTTATTATTAATGTTAGTGAATATATTTATATTGTTAATAATAAAATTATAGTAAAACCACCTAATCTAAAAATAAATTAGGTGGTTTGAGTTACTCTCCAAATTACTCCTGTATTAGGAATGTATCCATGATGTCCATCCTCAGCTTGTATTCCAAAATCTACAATAAACATCTCTTCATCCATTCCAAATAGAATATCTATTGGTCTTTCTAATCCACCGTCTCCAGTATAAGATGCTGCAAAACCTGACTTATTTATGGCAAAAGGATATATACTTCCAGTATTCATATCAATTCTAGATACTCTATGACCTACTTCAGGTAAAGGTTTACCACCAGTAGTACGAGGAGCCTCACTTCCAAACTCTGCTATATAAACATCTCCAGAACTCTCAAATTTTTGTGTGTAATTAAAGTCAAATCCCATTATTGCAGAGTGAGGAGTAAATACAGATATAGGTTTAGGAGGAGTCATAGGATGATATCTTAATAAAAATTCAGGCTGTGGTTTTCCTTCAGGCTTAAAATTAGGCGAAGTTATTGGTATACCTCCAGTATAATCGGGCCATCCGTACCAAATTCCTGGAACCACCATATAAAATTCATCTGGTGAATTTGCTATAGGACGACTTCCCCTAATATCCATCCCGTGATTAGTGGAAAACAAATTATTCCAATAATCAAACTTCATCCTAAATGGATTTCTTAATCCCCATGCAATTAACTCCAATTCCGATCCATCTGGATTTGCCCTTAATATACTTCCGCTAGCTCTTATTATTCCTTTTACTACTTCATTTGGACAATTTGATATATTAAAAGGTGAAAATCCTCCTGTTATAGCATAATCATACTTATCAGAAGTTAAGTAATTTTCAGTGATAAAGTTATTCCCATTTAATAATATTGACTCGCCAGGATAATCATGAAAAAACGGGTGATTTTGAACCCAGTCCATATTATCCTCACCTACTACTCCAGAGTTGGTTGCTGTTCCTTGTCCAAAATACATTTTTTTATCAGGACCAAAAACAACTCTATTATTATGATGATCTCCCCAACTTGGCAATCCAGTAATAATATCCTCCTTTGCACCCCCCTCTTTAACTAAGGTTATTGCTCCTCTATGGGCTACATAAATACCATTTTCATGGCTAGTAATCCCAGTAAGAGGTGGATTAAATCCTTCCGCTATTAATTCAAGTCCATTAGTAGTTATCTTTAATACTTTTCCATTTCCAGAGGTTATTCCTGCATCTGCTACTAAAAGGTCCCCTTCTATAGAATATATTAGATTTATTGGTGTAGTTAATCCTTCTATAAACCTCTCTATTTTATAGCCTTTAGGTAAAAGTATATCCTGAGGATTAATTCTTCTTGTGTGTTCAAGCTCATCTCTATGATTATTTCTTTTCATATACCACACCTCTTATTTTAAAAGTAAAGTTATCATTAATAGTATATTCTTTCTATTTTCCACAATATACTATTTTATATAATTCATTATTACTAACCTAGCATTTGAGTATCTGAATAAGTATTATCTATTAGTCATAAAAAAATGAGCTAAGGAGTATTTCCTTTAGCTCATTTTTTTACTTATATTTTAAAATTTATATATTATCTTTTTTATTGTTCTTTAACTTCATCAGCATATATTTTTGGTATAGGTCTTGGAGCTATTATTACAAAACATGATAAATTATCTTCTGTATTATTCTTCATACTAAAGACCTCGTTGCCTTCACAATAAACTACGTCTCCTTCTGAAATACTCTGAATTTTCCCGTCTACTTCTAATTCTCCACTACCTTTTATCACGTGAAGTATAAGATCACTTTCCTCATGGGTATGAGGTGGTAGCTCTTGTCCTGGTTTAAAATTCAACATAAAATTAAGAACTTTTTCTTCATTAAATAATAATCTTTTTGTAAACGTACTATCTGAATATACAATTCTATCACTTACCTTTTCTATTTTCATATTATCACTCCTCGTTAAGTTAATGTCTTATTATTATTATACCTTTATTTGTATCTCTTAATCTTTCTTAGAGATTAAAAGATGCATTCATCATTTAATTTTTATTAAATATTACTATAACCTTATATAGTATTTATTATTTACTGTGCAAGTTTTATTTATTATTATGATATCTTATTATTTTTTCTAAGTCTTTGATATAAATCACTATTGTCTAATACAAATAATTATGCTATTATGAATTTACAACTAAAAGGGAGTAGCATAAAAGTAGATTCAACAACACGAAAACAATCTGGATCTATTTACTTTGAATATCAAAGGAGCAAGACTTTTAGTTAGTGTATTCATAAAGATACACTAGCTTTTGTTTTGCTCTTCTTTTATTTATATTATTTTATCTAATTTTTTAAGGAGGTATAACTATGAATTATCTATTATTGTTACTTGGTTTTGTTTTTCTTATTAAAGGGGCTGATTTTTTTGTAGATGGTGCTTCTTCAATATCTAAAAAGTTGAAGATCCCTCCTATGTTAATCGGATTAACTATAGTTGCCTTTGGTACCAGTGCTCCAGAAGCAGCTGTCAGTATAAATGCTTCTCTAAATAATTCTAATGAAATAGCTTTAGGAAATATTATTGGATCTAATGTATTTAATATTTTACTTGTAGTAGGTGTAGCATCTATTATTAAACCCATTAATATTAAAATAAAAACTATTTTAAAAGAATTTCCATTTATGATATTAGCTACAATAGTTCTTTTTATCCTAGGAAATGATATTGCTTTGCAAGGAAACCAGCTTAACCAATTATCACCAGGAGATGGTCTCATCTTACTCTGTATATTTGGAGTATTTCTTTATTATTTAGTAGAAATGGCTTTTCTTACAAAGGAAGTTGAAATTGAGAATGATTCTAATGATATTAAAGAACAGTCTATATTAAAAAGTAGTATAATTGGAATTGTTGGAGTAGCAGGAATAATAATAGGTTCTAATTTTGTTGTTGAGTCTAGTTCTATAATTGCAATTCAGTTAGGGATGAGTGAAACACTAGTAGGACTAACTATTATAGCTATAGGAACCTCTTTACCCGAACTAGTAACGTCTATTGTAGCTGCATATAAAGGTGAAAGTGATATTGCCTTAGGTAATGCTATTGGTTCTAATCTATTTAATGTGTTATTTATTCTAGGAGTATCCTCTGTAATTAATCCTATAATGGTAGATAGTAAAATGTTATTTGATATACTATTTTTATTAGGTGCTACTTTTATAGCATATATTATAGCAACTACTAAAAAAACTTCTTCTCGCTTTGAAGGTGTTTTTCTTATATTCCTCTACATTACTTATATGATATTTATAATAATCAGAAACTAAATTAAAAATGCACACTATAAAAAGTCCCTAAGCTATAACTTAGGGACTTTAAATGTTATCTTAATCCGTTATTTTGAGGGTATTTGTTTCTATTTTGCTGTAATTTTTGTCTAACATTTTGCATTTCCGCTGGACCTACAGCTTTAGAACTACTAAGACTTGGAACATTTCCCATTGTATTTGTAAAATTCATCTGGCTCATGCCTGGAGTTTGATTCATAGAATTTCTAACCTTCTGTCTTTCTCCTTGACCTACAGCTTTAGAATTCTTTAAACTAGGGATTCTATTATTCATATTATTCATCAGTGTGTTCCACCCTTCTTTTATTAGTTTAGTAGTCTACATAAAATATTCTGCCCGAATTATATAATTTATATATACTCTAAGTTATTGAATTAAAGGATAAAAATTCTAAAGCTAATTTATCATTTTCATTTAAAGAATAAAAACCACTTATCAATTCTTACTTAAAATAGAATCTGGTCTATTAATTAAATAACTAATAAACCAGATTAAAAAATATGTTATTTACTTTAAATAGTTACCCTCTTTAAGTTTTTGTTGAATTTGATTTAATGAAACTTCTCCTTCATTATAATCAACTGTTACAGTATTTTCTATAGGATCAAACCTTGCTGCATTGACCCCACCAAGTCCATGAATATCATTAGTAATAGAATTTGCAAGGGATTTTAAATCTTTAGTTCCCCTTAGAGAATCATCCAATTTAAATTTATCAGCTTTCATTGTCATAAAATCACCTCTATTATAGTATGTCCTCTATAATTTAAAATATTAATTATAAAAACAAAAACTATATGGCAATTACTATTTTACTTACTTATCTTTTTTATTTTTAGTAAAATCTTCTTTAGTTAAACCGAAAAGTATCTCATCACAATATCTTCCATCAGTATAGATTTGTTGTCTTCTAATACCTTCTTGTACACATCCAAGTTTTTTTAGCATTGTTGCTGATGCAATATTATCTTCTATAACACTACCATAATACTTGTTTAATCTCCTTTCAAAAAAAGCATATCTTAGTAATATTCTCATAGCTGCAGTTCCATAACCTTTTGAACGATATTCTGAGCCAATTTGCATTCCGATTGAGAAAGTTCCATTTTTTTCATCAATAGAATTCATATTAAAACTACCTACAGAAATGCCATCTAAGGTTTCAATAACAAACATTAGTCTTCCCGATGCTGGATCAAAATTTGAAAATTTTTCAGTGTTTTCTTTTTCTGCTACTATAGTAGGTGGTAACTCAATTTCATACTGAAGTCTTCTACGAGCTATACTATCATATAAATCAGTAAAGTGATTATCCCAATCTTCAGGTTGCATTGCTCTTAATCTAACTAAATCATTCTGCCAATAATAATTATCATAACAAATCTCTTTCATCAACTTTTCCCCCTTTTTTTTATATCAAATTTCAATCAATTTTTCCTCTATATTACATGAAACTTTCAATTAAATATAGCATTATTTAATTCCCCTTTAATCAGCTTATCTGAAAATCTTGATAAAGTTATTATTCCACTATTATAACCTATATACCTGCTAAATTTTTATTTTTTATAATAAAAAAGAATGGGCATTTTTATACAATTCACCCATTTCTTACTTTTAAAGTTATATATTAAATTGAATACCCTTTTTATAGTTGAATCTATTCAGAAACTTTCCCCTTACTTCTTCGTTGTTTTATTAGGCTTATAACTAAGATGATTATTGGGATAATAAATTGAAAAGGTATAGCATAAAAAGGATATATTTCTTTTGCTACTCTAAACATATCAGGTGCATTATCGTAAATCCAATGGGACAAGGATACACTAATTATAACAATAGGAAATACAAAAGGTTTATAGTCATTAAAATTAAACATCTGGCTAATTGCTATTAATAAAGCATATAAAAATATCCATATCTGAAGTGCAGCTAATATTAATTGACTTACTGATATAAATGGATCGAATATAGCACCAGGATGTATGGTTTCTATAAGATGTGATGAAAAATAACCCCTTTCAAGTATATTTTCTCCTAGTACAGTAATATTTCTTAAAGATATCAATAAAAATATTACTCCTACAATGGATACTGAAATAAAAGAAGATTTAAATAAGTTTTCCTTTTTGTTTATTAAAGGAAAAACCATTAAAAATACAATCCCTTCACCAAAGGGAAATGTTAATAAATTGAAAGATGACTTTAATACAGGTTTAATTCCATATTTTAAAATAGGTTGTAAATTTGTAATATCAATATGATCAATCACGCTCATTGTGCTGATAATAAGAGTTATTGGTATAATTAAACTAACTATTATACCAGTCCTTCCTATTGCTTCCATACCATATTTTAATCCTATAGCCAAAGGTATACTACTTAATATAGCCATATATATTAAAGGAGTTTCAGGATAATTGGCTATAATCATATACTCACTATAACTTCTAAGAACTAATGATGATAAATGCAAAAAATACCATATATATATTAATGATAAAGCCCTTCCAAAAAAATCACCAAATATATCAATTAATATTTCAACCAAGGTTTTATTAGGATTTAGTTTTGCAATATAAACATACATTCCTATTAAAATATAACTTACTAACCAAGTTAGTATTATTGATATCCAAGCATCACGACCTGCCCCACTCACAGGATTAATGATTAAAGCATCTCCTAAAAGAAATCCTGTCATCAATATAATTAACTGCTTATTTGAAATTTGTATTTTATTTAGCATACTTACACCTCAATATATTATCGCTGTTACTATCTTTTCAATTAAAACAACTGGACTCTTGGGTATTTTATCTATTATTTGCAATAGACTCATTGTAAATCCTACTATCATAAGTAAAGAATAAACTATCAATATTCTATTAGCTGATTTTTTCTTTAGAATATAGGGGATATCAATAATTATTAAAATTAAAAATATCACTATTAATCCTAGTATCATACCTAACCCTCTCCTCCTTATTCAACCTTTGTTGGATGGTTAATTAATCCACTATTTCGAATCTCGAATTTCACATTAACTTCTATTAATGAGTGAGAAAATTCTTCACTCCAATTGGGCTTTACTTCTTCCCAATAATATGGGTATTTCTTATTTAATTTTTCTCCAAATCCAAAAACATCACTCTTATATTTATCTTGGGCTAAAGAGATAATATTTTCTATCTTTTCTTTAATTGACTTTTCTATCTGACCCTCTAGATTACTTAGAGCATCTTTTGTAGTTAAATCAGCTTCACCTTCCTCTCCACCAATATTTCCTTCTGCATCTACTTCTATCATGAATACTAATTTTTCATCTTCAAATTTAACATTTATTGTTGTGTCTGATCTTTTTTGTTCAATGGTTACAAACTTACCTTTATTAAAAGGATTCTCTGTTTCAATAATCCCATTATGAGAGGTATTTAATACATAATTTAATCCCTCAATATCCTTTTCATCCAACCATCCTATAAATTTATCTTTTTTTAATATTGCTCCTCCTTTCACCTTCATATCTGCAATATTTAAATCATTTTTTTCATTCTCTATCTCAATAACTCCTACAGTAGGATTTTGCCCAGGATATCTTAAATTCCTAATTAAATTAATAAAACTCATATTATGTATACCAAAATTATTTTTATTATTTAATAATATTTCCATTATATGCATAGCAGGGACATTTTCTAAATCACTTTTAGCAGATAGGACCTTTTTCGCTGTAGTTTCCTTTGCAATCAATACGGTAGGAGATAATCTCGGTTCTCTATCTCTCTCAAATAAATCTATCACTTCTTGAATTCCTGTTTTGGCCAATTCATCCCCAATTATTATTACCTGTACATGACTATAAAAAGGTTTTCTATTAATTGTCTGTAACTGATTTCTCATAGCTTTAAATAAAGTCTTTCCTTTAGTGGAATAAACCCATACAGTATCACTACTTCCCTGGGATCCTTCTCCATAGTTTATTGATGTAGGTTTAACAACTTGTAAAGTAAGTTCTATCATATTATCCTCAGTTTTATCTATACCAACACCCATAACCATTGCTTTTTCAGTTATAGGAACATTATCCCAGCATCCACTTGTCTCTAACATAATGAAAAATATTATAGTTATTAAAGTTAATCTATGCAATAATCTTTCCATGTTATTCCTCTTTTTCATTAAAGTTTTTATTTATACTATATCTTCCAGAGTATTTCCATGATAATGACTCTGTCTTTCGAAACATAGTCCATAAAGGCATCCTGATTAATGTATCCTTCATTCCCTTACTCCTAAAAGGTGCAAAGGGACTCATGTATGGAACACCAAAGGACCTTAATGAGCTAATATGTAGAATTACTATTACTACAATTAGCACTATACCCATATAGCCTAAAATATTCGCTCCAATTATTAATGCTAATCTAATAAATGGAAGGATTTCTGAAAGAGATGGTACAATAAAGCCACTTATTGCTGTTAATGCAACTATAATTATCATAATATCACTAACTAGTCCAGCTTCTACTACAGCTTGCCCTATGACCAAAGCCCCTACTATACTTACTGTCTGACCTATTGGTTTAGGCATTCTAACTCCAGCTTCTCTTATAAGTTCAAATATTATGAGCATAAAGATTGCTTCCCATACTGGCTCAAATGGGATTCCTTCATTGGAATTAAGAATAGAGAATACTAGTTTAACAGGTATAACTTCCGTATGAAAGTTAAGTATTGCCACATATAATGCAGGTAGCATCGTTGTAATTATTAATGAAACAAACCTTAATAATCTATTAAATGAACTATAAAGAGTTCTAGAATAATAGTCTTCATTACTTTGGAGAGACTCTATAAATAAATAAGGCACTGTTAAAACAAATGGTGTACCATCACATAAAATTGCTATTCTTCCCTCTAAAATTTTACCAGCTACTTTATCTGGTCTCTCACTAACTCCTATAGTAGGAAAAGGAGAAAAAGGTGCATCCTCTATAAATTGTTCTATGTACCCAGACTCTAATATTCCATCAGATTTAATACATGATAATCTCTTTTTTAAATCTCTTATTATATTGTCATCTGCAATTCCCTTTAGATAACATATGCATGCTTCTGTCCTGGTTTGCTCACCTAATTCTATACTTTCAAACTTTAAATTAGGATTTTTGATTTTTCGCCTTATCATTGAAGTATTAGTTCTTAAGGTTTCTACAAATCCTTCTCTGGGTCCCCTTATCACAGATTCCGTATTTGGTTCAGAAATAGCTCGAGCTTCCCATCCTCGCATAGATACCACAAATGAAGACTCTGTACCATCTATGAATATAACTGTATCTCCTGAAAGTATAGCTTTAATTGTTCTATTAAAATCATCAACTTTTTTTATCTCTGAAGCCGTTATCAATGTTTCTTCAAATAACTCTATAATATTTCTTTTGCTTATACTCTCATCATCTATTACTTTTTGTGACTCCAATAATAATGGCTTAAGTATGTTATCATCTATAAGCTGCTTATCTATAAGACCATCTATATATGCAATTAAAATTCTTGTTTTGAACTGATTACCTGTAGTAATCTTTCTTATGATAAAATCATTACTATCTTGAAATATTTCTTTAAGCTTAAATTCTATATTATCTATATGATTAGGGATTTGCTGGTTTATATTCTCTGAAATATTTATTTTATCCTTTCTTAACTTTTCCTTATCTAGTTTTATATACTTAAATATGTGTTTTAGTTTTCTAAACATGATAGCCTCCATCAATTATTATAATTGTTTAGACATATACAAGGAATTATTACCAAAATCTTCTTTTCATATACTATATATAAATACCCAAGCTAATATTAGCTTGGGTATTTATATATAGTATATTTGATTAGATTTATATTTTTTATTCTTGAACCCTCATATTTAATACATCTTGAGGTAATATCTCTAGAGCTTCTCTTAACACATCTACCGCATTTTTTTCCTTATCCCAAGGTGGTGTTATTAATTGCCTCCAATTTTTGCTACCTCTCACACCATAAAATAGGCCCATAGCATGTTTTAATACATTATATTCCCTTGTATTATCATCTAAATTTGATAGATATTGAATTAGTCCTTCAATAACTTCCCTTCTAGATATGTTATTAATTTCTCCATCATCAAAGAACTTATCTACTTCAGACAGTATGAAAGGAGTATCATATGCTGCTCTACCTATCATTACTCCATCTACATAATTAAGGTGTTCTTTTATCTCCTTAGTAGTTTTAATCCCTCCATTTATTTCAATATTTAAATGAGGAAAGTCATTTTTAAGCTTATATACATCTGCGTATCTAATAGGAGGTATTTCTCTATTTTCTTTTGGACTAAGACCAGCTAATATTGCAATTCTAGCATGTACTGTAAATCTATCTACCTTAGCCTCTTCAACTATATCTACAAATTTTGTTAAATCTTCGTATTTATCTAATAGTTTTCTACCAAAATTATCAGGTAAAACTCCATTGCCATCTATACCTATCCTATGTTTCACAGTAATAGGTTTGTCTGTATTTTCTTTCATCACTTTTACCATATCCCTAACCAATTCTGGATATGCCATTAAAGAAGCCCCCATCTCATTTCCTGATACTCTATCTGAAGGACATCCTACATTTAAATTAATCTCATCATAGTCCCACCCTTCTGCTATCTTTACTGCTTTACCAATATTCTTTGCATCACATCCTGCAATTTGTAATGCTAAAGGTCTTTCAAAAACATCAAAATCTAATAACATATTTCTATCTCCATGAATTATAGCCTGAGCTGTTATCATCTCCGTATATAATAAAGATTTCTTTGTTAATAGTCTAGTAAAATACCTAAAATGTCTATCTGTTCTATCAACCATAGGAGCAATACTCACTTTAGGTGATTTTATATTTGATATATATTGGGACATTGTAATTCCTCCTAAATTTCTATTATTTCCTAATTATTTTACCCAACAATATAGGTTTTTTATCAGATATCCTAATTAGGCTATTTATAGTATAGAAATTATCTATATTTCTTTTAATAGATATAGATAATACAAATTCGACAATTTCTATCGGTTTACTATACAATTATAAAGGACAAAAATATTTTATATCCTAAGGAGGATTTTTATGAAAAAAATAGTTACTTTGTTAATAATAGCATTAATGGTATTTTCATTAGCTGCTTGTTCTAATGATGAAAGCACAAATAGTGATGACAATAATAAAGAAAAAGTATTTAAAATAGGCGGAATTCCTGATCAAAATGCTTCAAAACTAAATAGACGTTTTGAAGATCTAGCAAAATACATAGGAGAAGAAACTGGGCTTACTGTAGAATATGTTCCTACTGTAGATTATTCAGCATTAGTTACTGCTTTTGAAAGAGGGGAAATTCATTTAGGTTGGTTTGGTGGTCTTACAGGAGTACAGGCTAGAAATGTTGTAGATGGTGCAGAGGCTATAGCCCAAAGACCTAGAGATGAAGAATTCCATTCAGTATTTATTGCTCAAAAGGATTTAGAATTAAAAAAATTAACAGATGTTAAAGGTCTTAGTTTTACTTTTGGAAGTGAAAGCTCTACTTCTGGACACTTAATGCCCCGTCATTTTCTAATAGAAGAAGGATTAGATCCTAAAAGTGACTTTGATGGCCAAGTAAACTTCTCAGGTTCCCATGATAAAACTTGGAAACTCGTTGAGTCAGGTGCATTTCAAACGGGTGCATTAAATGAAGCAGTTTGGGAAAGTGCAGTTGAAGAAGGTAAAGTAGATCTTGATAAAGTATCAGTATTCTATACTACTCCAGCTTATTATGATTATAACTGGACAATAAACAATGTAGATAAAGATTTCGGTAAGGGTACGAAAGAAGAGGTTAAAGAAGCTCTACTTTCTGTAGGAGAAGATCAAAAAGAAATCATGGAATTATTTGAGGCGGATAAATTCATAGAAACAAAAAATGAAAATTATGAAGCTATAAAGTCAGTAGCCAAGAAACTAGGTATAATAAAGTAAAGGAGTATTTCTATGCTGAAAAAGGAAATAATTAGTATAAATAATATATCTAAAGAATTTAAAGGGAAGAAAGCTTTATCTTCCCTTTCTTTTAATATACAAAAGGGTGAATTGATAGCCTTGATTGGCTCTAGCGGATCCGGTAAAACAACTCTATTAAATATATTTTCATCAAGCATAGATCCTACTCAGGGTGAAGTAATAATAGATGGAAAGGGTATTAATGAATATAAATCTAATAAAGTGTTTGCAAAAAAAGTTGGTATGATAAGGCAACAATTTGATTTAGTTGAGGAATTACCAGTTATTCATAATGTATTAGCTGGAAGGCTTAGCCAATGGAGTACAACAAAATCAATATTATCTTTACTAATTCCTCAAGATAAAACTTTAGCAATAAAGTCTCTAAAAAGAGTTGGACTAGAGGATAAACTATATGAAAAAACTAGTAATTTATCTGGAGGTCAAAAGCAAAGAGTTGCTTTAGCCAGATTACTAGTACAAAATCCCGAAATTGTTTTAGCGGATGAACCAGTAGCATCCCTTGATCCAACTCGATCAGAGGATGTTCTATCCTTATTAGTATCATTGGCTAAAGAAGAAAATAAAACCCTTATAACTAGCCTCCACTCAGTTAAATATGCAAAAAAACACTTTAATAGAATAATAGCATTAAGAAACGGAAAAATTTTTTTTGATTTACCTACTAAAGATATAACAGAAAGTAGATTAGAAGATCTATATTCTCTTCAGGAGTTAGATAATAATGAATAATTCTAAGAAGTTTATTCACTTATACAGTAAATCTCTATTAAGCTTAGGGCTTTTATTAATCTTTATATTGAGTCTATTTAGTATCAATTGGGAAGATAAACTTATTCACTCTGGAGGTAAAGCAACATTAGCACAAATAAGTAGAGCAATATTTTCCCCAGATTTTTCTGGTGAAATATTACATTTAAGCTTCATATCTACTTGGAGAACCCTAGTCTATGCAGTTGCAGGTATTTCCCTTGCTATTATTATAGCTTTTATTTTTGGTGTTTTATCCTCAGGTATTCTTTTTAAAAATAAGACTACAAAAAAAATATTTATGCATATATTTAGAAGAATATTAGGTTTTATGAGATCTATTCACGAATTAATATGGGCATGGCTATTTGTAGCAGCATTAGGATTAACACCCTTCTCAGCTATATTTGCTCTTGCTATTCCCTATGGTGGTACTCTTGGTAGAATATTTTCTGATATGCTTAAGGACGTTTCCAACAAACCAATAGAGGCGTTAGATTCTAGTGGAGCTTCAAATTTCCAAATTTTATTCTATGGTTATTTACCTATGGTTAAGCTAGATATGATTAGTTATACTATGTATAGATTTGAATGTGCTGTACGGTCATCTGCTATTATGAGTTTCATTGGATTAGGAGGACTAGGATATCAAATCCAGTTATCTTTAGCTGATTTAGCATACAATGAAGTTTGGACATTTATTTTCTTTTTAGTATCACTTGTTATTTTTATAGACCTTTGGAGTAATATTCTTAGAAATATATTAATTAAGGACAATAATAAATCATCAATATTTGGATTGAATTTTAAAAAGCTTTCATTTTTATTAATACTCACACTACTGATTTCTTCTTGGTGGTTCATATTTAAAATAGAAGGTGCAGATATATTTTCATTTTTTTCAGAAAAAAACTATTATTATACAAAGAAATTTCTATCAGAATTAATAGGTATTGGAAGAGATGATATAGCATATTTGAATTTATTCCATTGGAAAAATGCATTAGTCCTTACCCTTCAAACCTTGAATATGAGTATATTAGCCATAGGATTTTCCACTATAGGGATGCTTATTACAGTTATTCCTGTCGCTAGAAATATTTCAGATGGTTCCTTAGGTAGAACAGCAAAATGGTATAATAGGATTTTATTTAGCATTATAAGATTTATATATATTTTTTCTCGTGCAGTACCAGAATTAATATGGGCAATGATTGTCATATTTGTTTTTAAACCAGGAATTCTCCCAGGAGCAATAGCATTAGCCCTTCACAACTTTGGTATTCTTGGTAAGCTATCAGCTGAAGCCATAGAAGGTATTGATGCAAGGCCTATTAAAAATTTATCTACTTCAGGAGCTAATTCACCTGAACAATTATTCTATGGAATAATACCTGATATAATGAAAAAATTCATTACCTATATTATATATAGGTGGGAAGTCATTCTTCGTACTACCATCATAGTAGGCTTTGTAGGGGCAGGAGGATTAGGTCATCAGTTTAAACTCAGTATGAGCTATTTTCACTACACAGAAATAACATTAATTCTAGTCTGTTATATCCTTCTAGTATGGTTTGCTGATATATTATCAGATAAAATGAGAGAAATAATAAAATAAAGTATGGGAATCAATTCCCATACTTTATTTTATTCATACTTTGGTAATATCAATATTGCCTTAAATAAATCTCCATCTATTTCGATTTTAAATTCTCCCTTTTGTAATTCAATAAGACTCTTAGCTATTGAAAGACCTAACCCACTTCCAGGACTATGTCTAGATTCATCTCCTCTTTTAAATCTCTCCATTAATTCATTCGGATGAATATTTAATTCATAGGCTGATATATTCTTAATTGTTAAATATATATTACCCTCTAACTCCCCGATATCTATATATACTCTTGATTCTGATTGTGCATATTTTAGCACATTATTGAGTAAATTCTCTATAGATCGCCATAATAATTTCCCATCAGCCTTTGCATATACCTTTTCTTTAGGCTTAGTTATCTTAAATTGTAGTTTTGATTCTTTTATTCTATCATTTAGTTCACCTAGTCCTTGAGTTAAAAGAGATAAAACATCTATTTTCTCATAATTAACTGGTATATTTCCACTGGTAGCCTTTGATGCTTCAAATAAATCATCGGTTAATACCTTTAATCTTTGTGATTTTTGATCTATTACTTTTATATACTCTTCATTTTTTTGAGGGTCATTTTCATTTTTTAATAAGTCTACATAGGTTATTATTGATGTTAAAGGCGTTCTAATATCATGGGATACATTGCTAATAAGTTCTGTCTTTAAACGTTCACTTCTAAGTTCATTATCTACTGCATTGTTTAGTCCATCAGCAATGCTATTTATATTAGTAGCCAGCTTACCAAACTCCCCTTTACTATTAACATCTATTTCATGACTAAGGTCACCATCTTTAACCTTTTCTACTCCATCTTTAATAGCATTGAATTCCTTTACTTTCTTAAGAGCTAGCCATGCAGCAAACCCTACGGTGACTGGGAACATGAAGAATGTTAGTGCTACTAATAAAGGATATCCTATAACTATTAGAACTATCTTTACTCCTACACTTCCGCTATTGTAGGTGTCTTTGAAAAAATTGAATAGTTTAGAGAATACCATATAAGTTATAGAATATTTAAAGAAGGTTCTATTTTTAATATGCTTTATTAAAGAAAGTACAAGTAAAAATCCTACAGTAGATATTAATATTGTAATTGGAATTATTATTTCATAAATCATATCATTGATAGTATTGCCAATAATCATAATCCATATAAATATTAATGTCCCCGCTAAAACTATTTTAATATCATTAAATATTTTATCAATAAAGTTTAAATGAATATCATCATCTGTAGATTTTCTTCCTATGCTATATATTAGATAGATAAAAGATAGAAGAAATGCAGTTAGTAATAGTAGCATATCATATACAATTTGTGTAGCTAAGTCTTTATCTTCTTTCCAGTCTTCTATTATTGGATTTAAATACTCTTTGGTAAATGCAATATATAGTTTGTTTTCATTAGAATTTGAGTATGGCATACTTCTAGGTATCCAATCAAAATCCCTATTTTCCGTTACATCTTCTGGATGAACTTCTATGCCTTGATTGTCAAATATTAAATAAGAAGGATATGATTGAAAATATTCTTTGTTAGTATTAGATGTATTCTTAAATACACTTTCTTCACTTTTAGCATAGTATAATATGTTATTATACTTATCTAAATTATTCAAATACATATTATAATTCTGTAAATCATCTAATATCTGTGATTCTTTCTGAGCTTCTATCCTATCTTTATATTCTTTTTCAAATACTTTGAAATTTTCTTCTTCTGATTTGTTAGGATTGTAATTAGTAGAGTTACTCTGCCATTCATAAAAAAGATTATATTTTCTTTCTTTAAAATAATCCTCATTAATTGTATTACCTGCTCTAATCTCTTCTTCACTTTTATATTCACTTAATAATGTAGTTAAGCTATTTGCAACTGTATCTAAGGTAAGAAAATAATCTCTACTCTCATAGTAGTTATCTTCTGCTAGAATCCCTAAATTTCCATCTGTCCTATTAATAAACTCTATAAAATTAAATATTCCCATGATAAAACATACTATTGCCAATACAAAAGCTATCACCTTTATTATTGGTGAATGACTAAAGCTTTTCAATTTTGTATCCAATACCCCACACCACCTTTAAATATTTTGGCTCCTTTGGATTTATTTCTATTTGCTCCCTTATTTTTCTTATATGAACTGCTACAGTGTTTTCTGGATTAAAGGAGGTTTCTTTCCATACTTTTTCATATATTTCATCTATAGAATATACTTTTCCTGAATTGGCAGTTAATAACCTGAGTATTTTATACTGTACTGGAGTGAGCTTAACCTCTTCTCCATCCACTGTTACTTTCTTACTCTCATCATCTACTATAAGTCCACCGGTCATATATACATTTGATTTTTTCTCCATACTACCTAAGCTGGTATATCTTCTAAGCTGAGATCTAACCCTAGCTATCAACTCTAATGGATTGAAAGGTTTAGTTATGTAATCATCAGCTCCCATATTTAGCCCCATTATTTTATCAGTATCTTCTGATTTCGCCGATAACATTATTACTGGGATGTTTTTGTTCTCCCTTAATTTCATTGTTGCTCTTAACCCATCCATTTGAGGCATCATTATATCCATTATAATAAGATGAATTTCGTTCTCTTCTATTATTTCTAATGCCTCTACTCCATTATATCCCTTAAATACTTTATGACCTTCATTCTGTAAGTATATCTGTATAGCATCGACTATTTCCTTTTCATCATCACATATTAAGATATTCATCATAATACCTCCACCGTATAAATTTGTACATATTATATCACACACCTTTATAATTTACTGTAATATAATAATAGCAATTGAATCTTAAGAAACACTTGATGTAAATCTTAAGATTTTCTTAAGATAATAAAAAAACAAGATTCTTCGTTTCAGTGAGGAGGATAAAACTATAAGATGAATTCTAAAGATAGTAAATAATAAGACTCTTCGACAAGCTCAGAGTGACAGATATAATGAAATAATAAAGACAAAAAATAAGATCCTTCGTTTCACTCAGGATGACACTATTGTTAGGCTTTATGGTGTCATTCTGAACGGAGTGAAGAATCTTATCTTTTGTATCAATATTATATAAAATCGAGTAGGAGGTAATTAATTATTTTAATTACCGTCCTCTCACACCACCGTACGTACCGT
>NZ_WSFT01000026.1 GCF_016820655.1 Anaeromonas frigoriresistens | reverse complement strand
AAAAGGACTTAAGTTCGCTATCCGTGAGGGTGGAAGAACAGTAGGTGCTGGAGTAGTTAGTGAAATAACAGAATAATTTTTGACTATAAAGGCTAAAAGCTAGGTCTTCATTGACCTAGTTTTTTAGTGTTAAGTCATGATATGGCTTATATTGGGGAAGGATATTTTTATTGACATAAAATATTTTTTGTGATAGTTTATATAAGTACTATAGTTACTATTGGGTTATTATGCCCGAATATATAAATGGTTTATAGATATTAGGGCTAGGAGGTGTTTTTTAATGAGAGATAAAATAATTTTGGCCTGCACTGAATGTAAGCAAAGAAATTATACAACAACTAAGAATAAGAGATTACATCCTGATAGAGTAGAAATGAAGAAGTACTGTAAATTCTGTAAAACTCATACAAATCATAAACAAACAAAATAGTTTTAATTTCTTTTACTAAATTGATTAATCAAAGAGGAATTAGTCGATATTAATAAAAGTAAGGATGTGAGATGGCGTGGCAGCTCAAACTGAAACCAACAAAGGGGCTCTGAAAAAGTTAAAAACCTATTTTAGAGGCGTTAAAGCAGAAGTAAAGAAAGTGAATTGGCCGAATAGAAAAGAATTAATTAACCATACTGCTGTAGTTATAGCTTTATGTTCTATAGTAGGATTAATCATATGGTTATTCGATACTCTAGTAAGAGGCTTGTTATCATTTATAATTGGTTAATAAATTGTGAGGGAGGGAAGGACCTCTTATAGGTCCCGAAATCTATGACAGATATGTCAGATAAGGCCAAATGGTATGTAGTTCATACTTATTCTGGTCATGAAAACAAAGTTAAAGCAAACATAGAAAAATTAGTTGAAAACAGGGGAATGCAAGACATAATCACAGATATACTTGTACCTATGGAAGAATATGTAGAAGTAAAAGACGGTAAGAAGAAAGTAAAAGAAAGAAAGAAGTTCCCTGGTTATGTTATCGTCAAAATGCTGATAACAGATGAATCATGGTATCTTGTTAGAAACACTAGAGGTGTTACAGGCTTTGTAGGACCTGGTTCTAAACCTGTACCTTTAACTCCAGATGAGATTAAAAATATGGGGGTACAAGAAGCTCTGCCTCAGATTGATATCAAGATCAATGATTCTATAAAAGTAATATCAGGACCATTTGAAAATTTCATGGGTACTGTTAAAGAAATCAACAATGAAAAAAGAAAAATTAAAGTTTTTGTTTCTATGTTTGGAAGAGAAACTCTTGTAGAACTTGACTTTGATCAAGTAGAAAGCTTATAAAGAATATTAGTATTAACTAACTATTCTTTGATATAGACTTTATAAGTCGCAAGTGGGAGGGGAAACCCGACTAACCACAAAAAGATAAGGAGGTGTGACAGGTATGGCTAAAAAAGTTACAGCTGTAGTTAAGTTACAAATCCCAGCTGGTAAAGCAACTCCAGCACCACCAGTAGGTACTGCTTTAGGACCACACGGTGTTAACATTATGGGATTCTGTAAAGAATTTAATGCAAAAACTGCTGACCAACCTGGTATGATAATTCCAGTTGTTCTTACAGTATATCAAGATAGATCATTTTCATTTATAACTAAGACTCCACCTGTTGCTGTTTTACTAAAGAAAGCTTTAGGATTAGAGACAGCTTCTGGAGAGCCTAACAAGAAAAAAGTAGCAACAATTTCTCAAGATAAAGTTAGAGAGATTGCAGAAACAAAAATGCCAGACTTAAATGCAAATGACATAGATGCTGCTATGAGTATGGTAGCAGGTACTGCAAGAAGTATGGGAATCGTTGTAGAAGACTAATAATAAGTAGTAAATAAAGTGGGAGGTACAAACCGCTAATACCACAAAGGAGGATGTAAAATGGCTAAAAGAGGAAAAAAATACGATGAAAGTATTAACCTTATAGATAGAGAAGAATTATATGATGCTGATAAAGCTATTGAATTAGTTCAAGAAACTGCTAAGGCTAAATTTGACGAAACAATTGAATTAGCAATAAAACTTGGAGTTGATCCAAGACATGCAGACCAACAAGTTAGAGGTGCTATTGTATTACCTCACGGAACTGGTAAGACTAGAAAAGTTTTAGTTTTTGCTAAAGGAGATAAAGCTAAAGAGGCTGAAGCTGCTGGAGCAGATTATGTTGGATCTGATGAATACCTTGAAAAAATTCAAAAGGAAAACTGGTTTGAATTTGACGTAGTAGTAGCTACGCCAGATATGATGGGTGTTGTTGGTAGATTAGGTAGAGTGTTAGGACCTAAAGGATTAATGCCAAATCCTAAATCAGGAACAGTTACTTTTGATGTTGAAAAAGCAGTGAATGATATCAAAGCTGGTAAAGTTGAATATAGAGTAGACAAGACAAGTATAGTTCATGTTCCAATTGGCAAGAAATCTTTTGGTACTGAAAAATTAAAAGAAAACTTTGATGCACTAATGGGAGCTTTAATAAAAGCTAAACCAGCAGCAGCTAAAGGTAAATATCTAAGAAGTGTAGTTATATCAAGTACTATGGGTCCTGGGATAAAAATAAACGGACAAAAATTAATGGATAGATAAATTTGAATTTATCGTTGACATAAATGTTTTAACATGGTAGGATAATATATGGTGAAAAGTTAATAGACTAGCCGTAGACAGTAGGAACCCTAAGGTTTAAATATCCTACCGAGGTAGTACCGATTATGATTATTTAATTAGATGATTATATAAAGGTCTTCCTTGTCTATGGAAGACCTTTTAATATTATATAAAACCTTGATTCCTGATTTGAGGAGGTGGAACACGGATGAATAAAGTAATAGTTGAACAAAAGCAACAAGTGGTTCAAGAAATAAGAGATAAAATAAGTAATGCTAAGTCCGTAGTTTTAGTTGACTATAGAGGACTAAACGTAGACGAAGTAAGTGAACTTAGAAGAAAGTACTCTGAAGCTGGTGTTGAGTACAAAGTTTATAAAAACACTATGATGAGATTTGCTTTTAAAGAAGAAGGATTTGAAGAATTTACTAGCTACTTAAAAGGACCTAGTGCAATAGCTATTTCAACAGAAGATCCTGTAATAGCTGCAAGAGTTACTAATGATTTTGCTAAAGAGCATAAGAAATTAGAACTTAAAGCAGGGATAGTTGAAGGTGATGTTTTAAACTTAGAAAAAATCACTGCTATAGCTAACTTACCATCTAAGGAACAATTACTTACTCAATTAGTAGTAGGATTAAATGCTCCAATAGGTAAATTTGCTAGAACTATTCAAGCAATAGTAGATAAACAAGAAGGCGGAAATGAAGCCGCAAGTGAATAATAAAACTAAAAAGAAAATGGAGGTATTATAAATGAGTGAAAAAATCACAAATATAATAGAACAAGTTAAAGAGTTAAGCGTATTAGAATTATCAGATCTAGTAAAAGCTCTTGAAGAGGAGTTTGATGTAAGTGCACAAGCACCAGTAATGGTAGCAGGTGGAGGAGCAGCAGGTGGAGCAGCAGAAGAAGAGCAAACTGAATTTGATGTTATTCTTTCAAACCCAGGAAACTCAAAAATCAAAGTAATTAAAGTTGTTAGAGAGTTAACTGGATTAGGATTAAAAGATGCAAAAGGATTAGTTGACGGAGCTCCAGCACCTATTAAAGAAGGAATAGAAAAAGAAGCTGCTGAAGAAATGAAAGCTAAGTTAGAAGAAGTAGGAGCTACTGTAGAGCTTAAGTAATTTATTTAAATAAAAAGGTACCTTTAAAGGTACCTTTTTTTTAGTCAATAGGAAAGTGAAAATTAAACAATGTCACTTTCTATGTTAATTTAAATCAAAAAAATTAATAGAAAAATTTTCGTTAAACATTCAAGCTATCAAACTTGTCTTGACATATTGAATTCTGTGTGATAGTATTATAAAATGCCAAAGAGTAAAAAGTTGGCATAAAAATTGAATAAAAATTTTCCATTTGGAAATAGTATTATAGATATAATGAAAATTTTTCCACCAAAGGAGATTAATTACCTTTTGGAATTAGTTTTTATAAGGGGTGAATAATATGGTGCATCCTGTTTCGTATGGTAAACGGGTTAGAATGAGTTATTCAAATATTGATGAGGTGCTAGAACTTCCAGACTTAATTGAAGTTCAAAAAACGTCCTACGATTGGTTTGTAGAAGAAGGACTAAAAGAAGTGTTTGAGGATATATCTCCGATACAAGACTACACAGGAAATTTAGTTTTAGAATTTGTTGATTATTATGTGTCTGGAGAACCTAAATACGACATTGGAGAATGTAAGGAAAGAGATGCAACTTACTCAGCTCCATTAAAAGTTAAAGTAAGACTTATAAATAAGGAAACTGGAGAAGTAAAAGAGCAAGAAGTTTTTATGGGAGATTTCCCTCTAATGACAGACAGAGGTACTTTCATAATAAATGGAGCAGAAAGAGTTATAGTTAGTCAGTTAGTAAGATCACCAGGAGTATATTATTCTGAGGAATTTGATAAAACTGGTAACAAACTATACTCTGCAACAGTTATTCCTAATAGAGGAGCTTGGTTAGAATATGAAAGTGACTCAAATAACATCGTATATGTAAGAGTAGACAGAACTAGAAAATTACCTGTAACTGTGCTATTAAGAGCATTAGGTTATGGAAGTGACGCAGAAATTTTACAACTTTTAGGTGAGACAGAACACCTTTTAAATAGTATTGAAAAAGACAATACAAGCAATGAAGAAGAAGGTCTTCTGGAAATTTACAAAAGGTTAAGACCAGGAGAACCACCAGCTGTAGAAAGTGCTCGATCATTAATTAATACATTATTCTTTGATCCTAAAAGATATGATTTAGCAAAGGTAGGTAGGTATAAATTCAACAAAAAGTTAGCTATAAGCCAAAGAGTTATTAATAGAATTTCAGCTGATAATATTGTAAATGAAGAAACTGGGGAAATAATAGTTTCTAAGGATGAAAAGATTACTCGTAAAAAAGCAATGGAAATAGAAGCAGCAGGTATTAATAAAGTAGATATATTAACAGAGGAAAACAGAATAATTAAAGTTATTGGAAATCACTTTGTAGATGTAAAAGCTCTAGACTTACCTATATCATTAGAAGATTTAGGTATAAAAGAAAGAGTTTACTATCCAGTACTTAAAGAAATTTTAGATCAAAATACTAATGAAGAAGACTTAAAAGAAGCTATCAAAGAAAGATTTAGAGAATTATTGCCTAAGCATATAATAGTTCCTGATATAGTAGCTTCTATTAATTATGAGTTCAATCTTTTCAGTGGAACAGGAGAAACAGATGATATTGACCACTTAGGAAATAGAAGAGTTCGTTCTGTAGGAGAATTATTACAGAATCAATTTAGAATCGGTCTATCTAGAATGGAAAGAGTAGTTAGAGAAAGAATGACAATACAAGATATAGATATAGCTACACCACAAGCGTTAATTAATATACGTCCTGTAGCAGCTTCTATCAAAGAATTCTTTGGAAGCAGTCAGCTTTCACAGTTCATGGATCAAACAAATCCACTTGCTGAACTTACTCATAAAAGAAGAATGTCTGCACTAGGTCCTGGAGGACTTAGTAGAGATAGAGCTGGTTTTGAGGTTAGAGACGTTCACCCATCTCACTATGGAAGAATGTGTCCAATAGAAACTCCAGAGGGTCCTAACATTGGACTTATAAACTCACTAGCAAGTTATGCTAGGATAAACGAATATGGATTTATTGAAGCTCCTTATAGAAGAGCAGATAAAGAAGCAGTAAAAATGACTTTAGATATTGATTATTTAACGGCAGATGTAGAAGATCATTATATTGTTGCTCAAGCTAATGAACCTTTAGATGAAGAAGGTAAATTCTTAAATAAAAGAGTTGTAGTAAGAGCTATAAATGGTACTTATGATGTTGTCTCTAGAGAAGATGTAGATTATATGGATGTATCTCCAAAACAGATAGTATCTGTAGCTACAGCAATGATACCATTCCTTGAGAATGATGATGCAAACAGAGCCCTTATGGGAGCTAACATGCAACGTCAGGCTGTACCACTACTTAAATCAGAAGCACCAATAGTAGGTACAGGGATGGAATATAAAGCTGCTAAAGACTCTGGAGTTGCAATAGTTTCTAAAGTTTCAGGTATTGCATCAAAAGTAACAGCTAATGAAATTGTAATTAAAAGAGATGAAGATGGTCAATTAGAGACATATAAACTACTTAAGTTTAAACGTTCTAATCAAGGTACTTGCATTAATCAAAAACCTATTGTGAAAAAAGGTGAAAGAATAGAAAAAGGGCAAGTAATAGCTGATGGTCCATCTACTGATTTAGGAGAAATAGCATTGGGTAAAAATATGCTTATAGGATATATGACCTGGGAAGGTTATAACTATGAGGATGCTATTCTAATAAATGAAAATCTAGTAAAAAGAGATGCATTAACTTCTATACATATAGAAGAATACGAAGCGGATGCTAGAGATACAAAACTAGGTCCTGAGGAAATCACAAGGGATATACCAAATGTTGGTGAAGATTCTCTTAAAAACCTAGACGAAAGAGGCATAATTAGGATAGGTGCCGAAGTTAAACCAGGAGATATCTTAGTAGGGAAAGTAACCCCTAAGGGAGAAACTGAACTTACTGCAGAAGAGAGACTGCTTAGAGCTATCTTTGGTGAGAAAGCAAGAGAAGTTAGAGATACATCCTTGAGAGTACCTCACGGAGAAAATGGTATAATCATTGATGTTAAAGTCTTCAAGAGAGAAAATGGAGATGAGCTTTCACCTGGTGTAAACGAACTAGTAAGAGTATACATTAGTGCTAAGAAAAAGATTAATGTGGGAGATAAAATGTGTGGTCGTCACGGTAATAAAGGTGTTATATCTAGGATATTGCCTGAAGAAGATATGCCATTTTTACCAGATGGAAGACCGTTAGACATTCTATTAAATCCACTAGGGGTACCATCCCGTATGAACATTGGTCAGGTTCTAGAGGTTCATTTAGGAATGGCAGCTAAAGAATTAGGCTGGCATATAGCAACGCCTGTATTTGATGGTGCTAATGAAAATGATATATTTGATGTGCTGAAAGAAGCAAACCTTCCTGAAACAGGCAAGATACATCTGAGAGACGGAAGATCAGGAGAAGGTTTTGATAGTCCTGTTACAGTGGGATATATGTATATGCTTAAGTTACATCACCTAGTTGATGATAAAATACATGCAAGATCTACAGGTCCTTACTCCTTAGTAACTCAACAACCACTTGGAGGTAAAGCTCAGTTTGGAGGCCAAAGATTTGGTGAAATGGAGGTTTGGGCATTAGAGGCATATGGTGCCGCCCATACTTTACAAGAAATCTTAACGGTGAAATCTGATGATGTTGTAGGTCGTGTTAAAACTTACGAAGCCATAGTAAAGGGTGAAAATATCCCTGAACCAGGAGTTCCAGAATCATTTAAGGTACTTATTAAAGAACTTCAAAGTTTAGCTTTAGATGTTAAGGTGTTAACAGAGGGCGATAATGAGATAGAAATAAAAGAATCTGTTGATGATGAAGTAAGTAACTTAGATATTGGCTTAGAAAGTAATGAAGTAGAAAATGGAAATGAATAATTTTGGTATATAAATCTTTAAGGAAGGGAGAGAAAGCCCTTGTTTGAGCTTAATAATTTTGATTCGATAAAAATAGGCTTAGCGTCTCCAGAAAAGGTGAGACAGTGGTCTAAAGGGGAAGTTAAAAAACCAGAAACAATAAACTATAGAACTTTAAAACCTGAAAAAGAAGGTTTGTTCTGTGAAAAGATATTCGGACCTACAAAGGACTGGGAATGTCATTGTGGAAAATATAAGAGGGTTAGATACAAAGGCGTAGTTTGTGACAGATGTGGAGTAGAAGTTACAAAGTCAAAGGTAAGAAGAGAGAGAATGGGGCATATTGAATTAGCTGCCCCTGTATCTCATATTTGGTATTTTAAAGGAATACCTAGTAGAATGGGTCTCATTTTAGATATGTCTCCAAGATCTTTAGAAAAAATTCTTTACTTTGCTTCCTATGTAGTAATTGATCCCGGGGAAACACCTTTATCACCGAAACAACTCTTAAGTGAAAAGGAATATAGGGATACAATAGATAAATACGGAAGAAAATTTAGAGCAGGAATGGGTGCAGAAGCAGTAAAAGACCTATTAAACGCAATAAATCTTGAAGAAGAGTCAAAAGAATTAAAGATGATGCTAAAAGAAAGCTCTGGACAAAAGAAAATTAGAATAATAAGAAGATTAGAAGTAGTAGAAGCTTTTAGACAGTCAGGAAATAGACCTGATTGGATGATTCTTGATGTAGTACCTGTTATTCCACCAGACTTAAGACCTATGGTTCAATTAGATGGTGGTAGATTTGCTACTTCTGACTTAAATGATCTTTATAGAAGAGTAATAAATAGAAATAATAGATTAAAGAGACTTTTAGATCTGGGTGCTCCAGATATAATTGTTAGAAATGAAAAGAGAATGTTACAAGAAGCAGTAGATGCATTAATAGATAATGGTAGAAGAGGTAGACCGGTAACGGGACCTGGGAACAGACCTCTAAAGTCATTATCAGACATGCTAAAGGGTAAGCAAGGTAGATTTAGACAGAATCTTCTTGGTAAGAGGGTTGACTACTCTGGACGTTCAGTTATAGTTGTAGGTCCAGAACTTAAATTCTATCAATGTGGATTACCTAAGAAGATGGCTTTAGAATTATTTAAGCCTTTTGTAATGAAAAAGTTAGTTAATGATGGATTAGCTCATAATATTAAAAGTGCTAAAAGAATGGTTGAAAAAATAAGACCAGAAGTTTGGGGAGTATTAGAAGAAGTAATAAAAGATCACACTGTATTACTTAACCGTGCCCCTACTCTTCACCGTTTAGGTATTCAAGCATTTGAACCTATTCTAGTTGAAGGTAAAGCTATAAAGCTTCATCCATTGGTATGTACAGCATATAATGCTGACTTTGATGGTGACCAGATGGCTGTCCATGTTCCGCTATCAACTGAGGCTCAAGCCGAAGCAAGATTCTTAATGCTTTCTATAAATAACATTTTAGCTCCTCAGGCAGGAAATCCTATAACTACTCCTACTCAGGATATGGTATTAGGTGTTTATTATCTAACGATAGATGTGCCTGGAGAAAAAGGTGAAGGAATGGTATTTAAAGATTTTGATGAGTTATTACATGCTTATCAAAATAAACTAGTTGGACTTCATGCTAAAGTTAAAGTTAGAGTTAGATTAAACGATGAAGATAGAGGTCAATTAGTAGAAAGTACTGTAGGTAGATTCATATTTAATGAAAATATACCTCAGGATTTAGGAATGGTAGATAGAAGTGAAGATAAATATTCACTAGAGGTAGATGAATTAGTTACTAAAAAAGGATTAGGTCAGATTATTGATAAATGTTTTAGAAAACATGGAAACACAATCACATCTATAATGTTAGATCATATTAAAGATTTAGGATTCCATTATTCAACAATAGGAGCAATAACAATTGGTATCAGTGATATTATTATACCTGAAGCAAAGGAAAATCTAGTTTCTGAAGCAGAGGAGAAAATAGATAAGTATGAAAAAGCATTTAGAAGAGGTCTTATATCTGATGAAGAAAGATATGAAAAAGTTATAGAAGTTTGGACTAAGACAACTGAAGATGTAACTGATGCATTAATGGAAAACTTAGATAGATTAAATAACGTATTTATAATGTCTCACTCTGGAGCAAGAGGTAGTAAGAATCAGATAAGACAGTTAGCAGGTATGAGGGGTCTTATGGCCAATGCATCGGGTAAAACTGTTGAAATCCCTGTTAAATCAAACTTTAGAGAAGGCTTAACAGTATTAGAATTCTTTATTTCTACTCATGGAGCCAGAAAAGGTCTTGCTGATACTGCCTTAAGAACTGCCGATTCAGGTTACTTAACAAGAAGACTAGTTGACGTAAGTCAAGATGTTATTGTTAGAGAAACTGATTGCAGTACTGAAAAAGGCATTAAAGTAAAAGCATTTATGGATGGAAATGAAGTTATAGAAGAGCTATATGATAGAATAGTTGGAAGATATAGCTTAGAAGAATTATCTAACCCTGAAACAGGAGAAGTAATTGTAGGAGAAGATGATTTCATTAGTGACGATAAAGCAAAAGAAATTGTTGATGCAGGAATTAAAGAATTAAGAGTAAGATCTGCACTAACATGTGAAGCAAAACATGGTGTATGTGCAAAATGTTATGGAAGAAACCTTGCAACTGGTGGAAAGGTAGATGTAGGTGAATCAGTAGGTATTATAGCAGCACAATCTATTGGTGAACCAGGAACGCAGCTTACAATGCGTACATTCCATACCGGTGGAGTAGCTGGTGGAGATATTACTCAGGGTCTTCCAAGGGTTGAAGAGTTATTTGAGGCTAGAAAGCCAAAAGGATTAGCAATCATATCTGAAATTGCTGGTACTGTTTCAATAAATGAAACAAGAAAGAAGAAAGAAGTAATTGTAACAGGAGAAGATAAAGAATCAAAATCTTATACTATTCCTTATGGATCTAGAATCAATGTAAGACAAGGAGAAGAAATTGAACCTGGAGATGAGATAACCGAAGGATCAGTTAACCCTCATGATATTTTAAAGATAAAAGGTGTAATTGGAGTACAAAATTACATTGTTAAAGAAGTTCAGAGGGTATATAAGATGCAAGGTGTTGATATTAATGATAAACACGTTGAAGTAATAGTTAGACAAATGTTAAGTAGAGTTAAAATAGAGGATTCTGGAGATACGGACTTACTTCCAGGAAGTCTAGTTAATATATTTGATTTCCAAAATCAAAATGATAAGATCGAGGCTGAAGGTGGAGAACCAGCAGTAGGAAGAAGAGTACTCTTAGGAATTACTAAGGCTTCTCTAGCAACTGATTCATTCTTATCAGCCGCATCATTCCAGGAAACAACTAGAGTATTAACAGATGCAGCTATAAAAGGTAAAGAAGATCACCTATTAGGACTTAAAGAAAACGTAATAATAGGTAAACTTATACCAGCAGGAACAGGAATGAGAAGATATAAGTCAATTGCAGTAAGTACTCCAGATGGACTGATAGAAGAACCAGGAGAAAACACTGAAGAAAATATAGAATTATAAATCTTGACAGTCTGATAAAGTGATGTTACAATATTTGAGTGTGTAAATTTGATAGTTGACTTTTTGATATGGACGAAGATTATGGGGCATTATCTGTCTCATAATCTTCTCGATATTTAAAAAGGAGGAAACTTAATTGTTATCTGGACTGAATGACAAGAATAAAGTAGTTGGAAGTAAACAGGCTAAAAGATTTTTAGCAAAAGATGCTGTAAGTAGTATATATATAGCAAAAGATGCAGATCGAAAAGTTACTGATGAATTAATTCAGATAGCTAATGAAAAGTCAGTAGAAGTTATTTTCATAGATAGTATGAAAGAACTGGGAGAAGCCTGTGAAATTGATGTTAATGCTGCAACAGTAGCAATATTAAAGTAAGTATTGGAAGGAGGTGCCTAGATGCCAACAATTAACCAATTAGTAAGAAAAGGTAGAAAGAAAGTAACTAAGAAATCTGACTCTCCACATTTAAATGTAGGATTCAATTCTCTTAAGAAAAAAACTACTAAAATGAGTTCTCCACAAAAGAGGGGAGTTTGTACAGCAGTTAAAACTGTAACACCTAAAAAACCTAACTCAGCTTTAAGAAAAATTGCAAGAGTTAGACTTACAAATGGTCATGAGGTAACAGCTTATATTCCAGGAATAGGTCATAATCTTCAAGAGCACAGTGTTGTTCTTATAAGAGGAGGAAGAGTTAAAGACTTACCTGGTGTAAGATATCACATTGTTAGAGGTACATTAGATACAGCTGGTGTTGATACTAGAAGACAGTCCAGATCTAAGTACGGTACTAAGAGACCAAAGCAATAAAGTAGTATTATGGTATTAGCGCGGAATGTAATGCTATGATTCCTAAGGAAAAAATAGCTTCATATACATTATGTGCACCACGGTGATTATGTCATCGAGTACCTAAGAATTAATCTTGATTATTAAGGAGGGAAGCGAAGTGCCAAGAAAAGGTCATATTCCAACAAGACATGTAATGGAAGATCCTATCTATAACGATAAGGTCGTAACAAAATTAATCAACTCAATTATGCTAGATGGTAAAAGAGGAGTAGCTCAAAAGATTGTTTATGGAGCATTCGATATTATTAAAGAGAAAACAGGTGAAGAGCCACTTGATGTATTCCACAACGCTTTAGAGAATATTATGCCTGTATTAGAGGTTAAAGCTAGACGTGTGGGTGGAGCTACTTATCAAGTGCCTATTGAAGTTAGACCAAAAAGAAGACAAACATTAGGTCTAAGATGGTTAACAACTTACTCTAGAAAAAGAGGCGAAAAAACTATGAGTGAGAAATTAGCTAAAGAGTTAATGGATGCTGCTAATAACACAGGAGCAAGTGTTAAGAAAAGAGAAGATACTCATAAAATGGCAGAAGCTAATAAAGCATTTGCACATTATAGATGGTAATAAAAGATTAAAAATTGCTTAAATAGGGAATATATTATATAGAAACAAAGCAGCAGAAAGGAGGAGGCAATTATGGCAAGAGATTATCCATTAAAAAGAACACGTAATATTGGAATAATGGCTCACATTGATGCAGGAAAAACTACTGCAACAGAAAGAATATTATTCTATACAGGAAAAGTTCACAAAATAGGGGAAACTCATGAAGGTGCTTCACAGATGGACTGGATGGAACAAGAGCAGGAAAGAGGAATTACAATAACTTCTGCTGCTACGACAGCCTTCTGGAAAGATCATAGAATCAACATTATTGATACACCAGGACACGTGGATTTCACTGTTGAAGTTGAAAGATCACTACGTGTTCTTGACGGATCAGTTGCTATATTTGACGCGAAGAGTGGTGTTGAGCCACAATCAGAAACAGTTTGGCGTCAAGCAGATAAATACGGAGTACCAAGAATGTGTTTCGTAAACAAAATGGATAAAATGGGTGCAGACTTTTACATGTCTGTTAACTCAATGATTGAAAAGTTAAAAGCAAATGCTGTGCCGATTCAGCTTCCTATAGGAGCTGAAGAAAAATTTATAGGTATTATAGATCTTATCAATATGAATGCTAAGATATATAATGATGAACTTGGTATTGAGATTGAAACTGTTGAAATACCAGCGGAACTTATGGATAAGGCTAAAGAATTCAGAGAAAATTTAATCGAAAAAGTTTCAGAAACAGATGAAGAGTTAATGATGAAATATTTAGAAGGTGAAGAAGTCACTACTGAAGAATTAATGAATGGTATTAGAAAAGCTACTATAGCAAATGAAATAGTACCTGTTCTATGTGGTTCAGCATATAAAAACAAAGGTGTTCAATTATTAATTGATGCAATTGTTGATTACATGCCAGCACCAATAGATGTACCTGCAATTAAAGGTATTCTACCTGATAGTGATGAAGAAGCTACAAGACCATCTTCTGACGAAGAGCCATTTAGCGCATTAGCATTTAAAATAATGACAGATCCATACGTAGGTAAACTTGCTTTCTTTAGAGTTTACTCAGGAATTATGGAATCTGGTTCATATGTTTTGAACTCTACAAAGAATAAAAGAGAAAGAATTGGACGTATCCTTCAGATGCATGCCAATAGTAGAGAAGAGATAAATCAAGTTTATGCTGGAGATATTGCAGCAGCAGTAGGACTTAAAGGAACTTCAACTGGTGATACATTATGTGATCCAGATAATCCAATTATATTAGAATCTATGGAATTCCCTGAGCCTGTTATCTCTGTAGCTATAGAGCCTAAAACTAAGGCAGGTCAAGAAAAGATGGGTATCGGTTTAGCTAAATTAGCAGAAGAGGATCCAACTTTCAGAACATATACAGATGAAGATACAGGACAGACAATCATTTCTGGTATGGGAGAACTTCACTTAGAGATTATCGTTGATAGACTTCTAAGAGAATTTAAAGTAGAAGCTAATGTTGGTAACCCACAAGTTGCATATAAAGAGTCAATCACTCAATCAGCAGATGTTGATTCTAAATATGCTAAGCAGTCTGGTGGTAAAGGTCAATACGGTCATGTTAAGCTTAGAATTGAACCATTAGAGCCTGGTTCAGGATATGAATTTGTTAATCAAATTAAAGGTGGAGCTATTCCTAAGGAATACATCCCTGCAGTTGATCAAGGAATTCAAGAAGCGGCTCAAACAGGTATCTTAGCAGGATATCCGGTATCTGACTTTAGAATTACATTATATGATGGATCATACCATGAGGTTGACTCATCAGAGATGGCATTTAAAATAGCTGGATCTATGGGATTCAAAGATGCTATGGCAAAAGCTAAACCTGTTATATTAGAACCATATGAAAAGGTAGAAATACTTATACCTGAAGAGTATATGGGAGACGTAATGGGTGATGTTAACTCAAGAAGAGGTAGAATTGAAAACTTTGAAGATAGAAAAGGTGTTAAGGTTATAAATGCTTATATTCCACTATCAGAAATGTTTGGATATGCTACAGACTTAAGATCTAATACTCAAGGTCGTGGAAACTATTCAATGGAATTAGACCACTTTGAAGCAGTGCCAAAGAGTATAGCTGAAGAGATTATAGGTAAATAATATATAATATTAAGGAGGAATTATAATGGGTAAGGCTAAATTTGAAAGAAGTAAGC
>NZ_WSFT01000022.1 GCF_016820655.1 Anaeromonas frigoriresistens | reverse complement strand
TTTGGTAGCGCATCTGGTTTGGGACCAGAGGGTCGCGGGTTCAAATCCTGCCACCCCGACCATAATTTTAAGGATAGATCCAATGGATCTATCTTTTTTTATATGCTTAATTATATATTCCTTTATGTCACACCCTTGTCCTATTTTACCACCATTCTATCCCAATCACAGGCCATTTTTATGCTTTTAACTATCTTTTCGGCCATATCCATCACAAATCCCAGTCGGATATTATACAGGGATGTCTTTAGATCATTTTCAGTGGAATCTACCATTCCAACTAAGGATATATCTCCTATACTTTTTATCTCCTTACCTACTCCCTTTCCTGGAAATACAGGGCCTTCCCTCACATATAACCTTCCTACTTCTTTTTTATCTCCTATACAGGCATCTATTGCTATTATAAAAGACAGCGGGTGTCTCATCTTTATATAATTAATTTTTCTATTTATATTTAAAGCATGTATTGGATCTGATAGGGTTCCATATACTGTTATCGGTATATTATCTCTTTTTAATAAACTTCCCACCAATGGACCTAGAGAATCTCCTATGCATTTGTCTGTCCCTATACATACTATTACTGGATCTCTTTTAATAAACTCAGCTAAATTTTCTCCCAACATAAACTCAGAATACTTGTCATCGTACATTATACTAAAATCCTTTTTTATCCCCATAAAAGCTAACCCCCTTCCCTTCAAATATATGAAGAGAAGAGGGCTCATATTACTATAATTTTTTTTCTTTTTTATTCATGAAATGTTTATAATATATATCTAGGAGCTTGTCCAGCTTCTGACTTAGATAGAGAATTTTAATCTTATTCTCACCCTTTGATATGGCTTGATTAAGTTTTTCTCTTAAGTCTTCCATTTCTTCTTTTAGATATTCCTTCTCACTAAACATAATAGCCATAACATTTCCCTCCTAGAGATTAAACTCATTTATTTTATTTAATTACTAAATTTATACCCAGTATTTTCTAGAAAAAACATTATTTTATCATTTAATCGAGAATTTTTCCATAGGTCTATAGTTTTATCCAATAGTTTACAATTCTAAATTCTAATGATTCCTCAAGTATTACTTTATATATCTTTAGTAGTATAAATTTCCCTAAAAAGATAATAATACTTATAGGAAAGGGGTGGATAATTTGAAGTATAAAAAAGTTTTTTATAGCATCATCGTAATAATACTTACTATATATTCTGTATCTATAATATTAGATCTTCGAATTGATACATCAAAGCAATATACATCTTCTATTAAAAAAGATTATTTTGAGGAAGATATTTTGTTTATAGAATCTCCTATGAATATTCATGAAGATGAGGATATTGAAGAGGATCTATCTGAAGAAATACAAGATAATGAAGAAGAGACAGAGGATGATGCAGTTGAAAAAGAAAAACCAAACATTGAACCTGCCAAAGAGGAAACAGAAGACCCCTCTTATGTGGATGGGATAGGAAGATCGGTAGATATAAAGAGGGCATCACAAAACTTAATGTCTAAAAAGGATATTATATATTCCAAATTTGAATATTATAGAGAATATGATAAAGAGACTCAAGACTTCTTTATATCACAACTACAGGAAGGAATAAAGAGAGCAAAGTTAGATCAATTTGATGATAGATTATCCCAAGAAAGAACAATTGAAACAATCAATGTAAATAAAATAGAAGATAAACTTTCTTCAAAGGATAAAAGAGATTTAGATAAAATTATAGATAAACTAGGTCCAATAAACGGCCTAAAACTAATGAAAATATTTAACAATGGTATAACCCCTAAAGAACAACAGGATATGCAAGAGCTTCTGAAAGGCAAATTAACCGATGAAGAGATAATATTATTAAATGATATATTAGGTAGATATATGGATAAATAAAAACGGAGACTTTTGCCTCCGTTTTTCTATTTCACCATATTCATGATATCCTGTACTATGTCCTTTTCCATACCTATAAGGTTTGAGTCTACTTCTTCTCTACTTTCTCCATTAGCTGAGAAGTATATTTTAAGCTTTGGTTCTGTACCGGAAGGTCTTAGGACAAACCAACTATCATCTTCTAGGATAAATTTAAGTACATTTGAACTTGGCAAGTCTATTTTTTCTTCTTTACCTTCTTCTATATCAATAGTCTTACTTTCTTTATAGTCATTTACCTTCACTACTTTTTTCCCATTTATATCAACAGGATAAGTTTGTCTATAGGTATCCATTACATTTTTGATTTTTTCTGTACCCTCTATTCCTTCAAGCTTTATAGCATGTAGGGATTCTTTAAAATATCCATATCTATCATATAGATCCATAAGGGCATCATATAAGCTTATACCTCTCTTTTTATAGAAGGCTGCCATTTCTACTATAAGCATAGATGCTACTACTGCATCCTTATCTCTAGCGTAGGTTCCCTTCAAATAGCCAAAGCTTTCTTCATATCCAAATAGGAACTCTTTATCTCCATTCCTTTCAAACTCACCTATTTTCTCACCGATAAATTTAAATCCTGTCAATGTATCAATAGTTTCTAGTCCATGATTTTGGGCTATAACTCTACCTAATTCACTAGTAACTACAGTTTTTATTATTACACCATTTTCTGACAACTTACTATTTGTCATTATATAGTCTAAAAGTAATGCTCCTGTTTGATTACCATTTAAAACTATAAAATCACCATCATTATTCCTTACTACAGCCCCTACTCTATCACAGTCTGGATCTGTACCTAGAAGTAAATCAGCATCAATCTCTTCTCCTATTCCCTTAGCAATCTCAAACACCGCAGGTTCCTCTGGGTTTGGATACTCTACTGTAGAGAAGTTCGGATCTGGCTTCTCCTGAGCATTTACCACATGGATATTCTTATATCCTAGTTCCTTTAGTACCCTTCTAATAGGTATGTTTCCTGTACCATGAAGTGGAGTATATACTACCTTTATTGCCTTATCTATATCATTGCTAACTCTTTCCTTTTTAACCTGGCTAACAAATACATTATCTACTTCTTCTCCTATTATCTCAAGAAGTCCTGCTCTCTTAGCCTCTTTCTCATCCATCATCCCTATATCTTCAAAACTATCTATATCTCTAATACAGGATATTACCTCATTAGCTAAAGAAGGTATTAATTGACATCCATCTTCTCCATATACCTTATATCCATTATATTCTGGAGGATTATGACTTGCAGTTATCACTATACCTCCAGCTGCATGAAGATATCTTACAGCAAAAGATAATTCAGGAGTGGATCTTAAACTATCAAATAAATATGCTTTTATTCCATTATCAGCCAATACTAATGCAGCAGTCTTAGCAAATTCCTCAGATTTATGTCTTGAGTCATATGCAATGACTATACCTTTATCTTTCTTTCCATTATTTATTATGTAATCCCCGAATCCTTGAGTAGCTTTAGATACAGTATATCTATTTATTCTATTAGTTCCAGCCCCTATTTTTCCTCTAAGGCCTCCTGTACCAAACTCTAATTCTTTATAGAATCTATCTTGAATTTCTTCTGTATTTTTTTCTATATTTCTTAATTCTTCTTTAGTATCATCATCGAAGGATCCCTGAATCCAACTTCTATACTTATCCATATATTCCACTTTACTCACCTCTAATAAATATTTTTCAAATGTAGTCTAATACCTTAAATTATATCACAAAAAAAATAAAAAATAAGGGATGATAATCATCCCTTTAATTAGCCGCTCTCTTTTTAACTATATCTTCCCTAATATTCTTAATATTATTATATATTTCTCTTTTCTTACTTGTACTTCTCATCCTTATAATTATAGGAATATCCATTATTTTATCATACATATTAGTCAATACATTTTGAAGAATAAAATAATCTATATCAAAGGTAATATTAATCACTTCTACATAATCTATTATCTTTTGTAATTCTTTTTCAAAGTCCATATCATTTTCAAAAATATACCTATAAAATCTATTTATATCTAGAGACAATCTCACATCAGTCTTATTTATTATATTTATAAGTCTTGTAGAGTCTCCAAATAGACTATAGTCTTCTATTTGAATAACGATATGCGCATCATATCTATGGGATAAATCATTTAAATCATAGATGGTATCAAATATTAAAGATTTATCTATTTCTTGACTAGGGTCAGGAGCAAGATTCACAACTACATGCTCTGTGGGCAGACTTTTAGCCATCCTTAGATTTACTTCTAATATCTCCATAGTGGCATCCCTTAGCCTTTTTATAGGACTTAAGAAAAATACCATATTAGGGTCATTTTGATGAAATACCGGAGAAACATAGCTTATTTTTATCGGATGCTTTTTAGTTAGTCTCAAAAGTGATGCTATATCGCTGGCACCGGAAAACTTACTAGATAGTTGTATCCAGTGTATATTGTTATTTATTATAAAATCCAAATCCATATTATCAACAGAAATACCAAGGTGTCTGTTCATTTGTATCCCCCTTGCACTACTTTCCTAGTATTATAGTATGCGGTTAATAAAAACTTGTCATCTTCTTAAAATATACTTAACTAATCTATATTATATAATGTATTTACCCCTTTTGTATACAATATAATATAAATTTATGTAAACTTTCTTTCAACATAAATCGACAATTATAAAGCTTGGTTATTTTATATTACCATTTCTTAAAAAAATTCATTGTTTAAATTTATATTATTCATCCCATATACATCTTTATTTATGATATTATTTAAATAATGTAATTAAGGCTATAATATAAGTAATATTAACAATTAGGAGGTAACAGAGTTGAAAAAATTGACTATACTTATATCCATATTATCAATTACACTGCTGTTTGGCTGCAAAAGCAAAGATGAAGAAATCAGTGTTAAAGATGATGAACAGCCAATAATAGAATCTAATATAGTAGAAAATGAAGATAATCTAGATAAAATAAACCCTTTATTTGATACATCAGAACTCCAACCTAGTGATAAAGAAATATTTTTTAATGATGAATTGAATAAATTTGAAAACACTATATCAAAGGCCCCCCTAAGAAATGACTCCAGTGGCATCCTTGTCGATTTTCATTCTTCCTATGAGGCCTTAGGATTCGATAGTGAAGTAGTAAGAACTGATGAAGATATAAAAGCTATAGCTTCTGATGGAAATAGAAGTATCTATATAGCCATAAATATTGAGAATAACATTAAATCGATATCAATAAATGGTGAATCTTTAGATGACGATAGTTATAAAATGTATATTTTATCAAATGAAGATGTAGATCCAGACAGAGCTGATCTATTAGTTCCCTTAGATTTCATAGCTAAAAGTATAGACAGCCCGATAGTAGAAGGCAAAACAAAGGGTTCCCTTTTATTAAATGATAAGCTAAGAACTAAAAATGAAGAAGACAAAAAAGATGATAGTAAAACAAAAAGTACTGAAAATATATTTTCAGATCTAGGAGTTAAAATAGGAGACTCTCTAAAACAAGCAGTAAATACATTTGGAAAATATGGTGAATCAGGAGAATATCAAGGATCCACTTATTACTCCTTTGATCATGTAACAGTTTTTGCAGATCCTGACACCAGTGTGATAGAGTCAATAGGTATCTTTGACAATAAATACTCTATAGATGGTATAAAGGTTGGAGATAGCATAGAGAAAGTATACGAAAAAGCAGAAGAAAAGGAATCTTTAGAAGAATTTGAAGGATCTTGGATTGTATTTTACCAAGATTATAAAGGATACAAGGCAGAATTTACTTTAGATTCAGATAAGACCACTATAACTGCGATAACTATATATCAGCAATAATAAAATCCCTCAGATTAATCTGAGGGATTCTTTATTACATTATTTCTTTAACTGTCTTAACAACATTTTCTACATTAAATCCGAATTTCTCCATTAGTTCCGGTCCTGGAGCTGATGCTCCGAAGGTATCTATACCGATAGCCTTACCTTCACTACCTATATATTTCTGCCACCCAAAAGTACTTCCTGCTTCTGCAGAAACTCTCTTAGTGATGTGTGGAGGAAGAACAGATTTCTTGTAGTTATCATCTTGCTGATCAAATAATTCCCAAGATAATATACTTACTACTCTTGCATCTATATTGTCTTTCTTAAGTTCTTTTTTAGCATCTATTAATAATGAAACCTCAGAACCTGTTCCAATAAGTATAACATCAGGAGTCTCTCCCTCTTCCTTATCAATAACATATCCCCCTTGATGAGCTCCTTCTACATTGTCTAATGTAGGTAATCCTTGACGAGTAAGAGCTAATACACTAGGTCCATCAATATTATTTAAAGCTTCAATCCATGCCACTGCTGTTTCTTTAGCATCTGCTGGTCTAAAGACCTTTACATTTGGCATAGCTCTCAATGCAGCTAATTGCTCAATAGGTTGATGTGTAGGCCCATCTTCTCCTAATGCTATACTGTCATGAGTAAGAACATAAACTACTGGTTGGTTCATTAAAGCTGACATTCTTATAGCTGGTCTCATATAGTTTGCAAATATAAGGAATGTAGCACCAAATCCTCTTAATCCACCATGTAGTGATATACCATTAAGTACTGCACCCATACCATGCTCTCTAACTCCAAAGTTAATATTGTTTCCATCTGGAGTGTCTGCTTGGAAATCACCTTTATCCTTCATAGTAGTCTTGTTTGATCCTGCTAAGTCAGCAGATCCACCAAATAGATTATCCATATGCTTAGCTAAAGTGTTTATAACCTTACCACTAGCTGCACGGGTTGCAACCTTAGAATCAAAGCTGAATAATTCTTCATCTTCCATCAATCCTTCTGGCAGCTCCATAGAATGCCATCTATCCCACTTTTGAGCTAACTCAGGATATTTAGTTCTATATTCTTCAAATTTCTTTTCCCATTCTTTTCTCTTTTTATCTTTTTGATCAACTATTTTTTCCATATGAGTATATACATCTTCTGGTACAAAGAATGGTTCATGCTCCCATTTCATTCCTTCTCTGGTAAGTCTGATCTCATCGTCACCTAGTGGAGCACCATGGGCAGCTGATTTACCAGCTTTATTTGGACTACCAAATCCTATTGTAGTAGGTACCATGATAAGACTTGGTTTATCTATGTTTTGTTTAGCCTTTTCTATAGCATCAGTGATGTCTTGGACACCTTCACTATCATCAAGCTTTATTACTTCCCATCCGTAAGCTTCAAATCTTTTTCCTACATCTTCAGTAAAAGTAATCTCAGTAGTACCATCTATAGTAATCTTATTATCATCATATAATACTATAAGCTTACCTAATTTTTGATGTCCTGCTAAAGAGCATGCTTCACTGGCGACACCCTCCATCAAGTCTCCATCTCCAACTATTGAATAAGTATGGTGATCTACTATCTCCATATCTTCAGTATTGAACTCAGCAGCAAGTCTTCTCTCTGCCATAGCCATACCAACAGCATTAGCAATACCTTGACCTAATGGTCCTGTAGTTGTCTCTACTCCTGGAGTATGACCATACTCAGGATGTCCTGGAGTCTTACTTCCCCATTGACGGAAGTTTTTAAGATCTTCCATTGATACATCGTATCCAAATAAATGTAATAGAGAATATTGTAGCATTGATCCATGACCTGCAGATAATACAAATCTATCTCTATCTGGCCATTCAGTATTTTTCCCACTAGCATTTAGATGATTAGCCCATAATGCATAAGCCATTGTTGCAGTACCCATAGGTAAACCCGGGTGACCAGAATTAGCTTTCTGTACAGCATCCACTGACAGAAACCTAATACTGTTAATTACTTTTTGATCCATTGAATTCACAATAAATTCCTCCTTTGATATGTATATAAAATTTTATCTTCTATTCCCTACCCAATTTAACAAACTTCCATATGATATTATAATGTTTATTCTATAATATGTCTAATTAATAATATACCCTATAATATAAAAATTAATAATCCTATGGTATAGAAGGTTTTCTAGACTTTTAATTATATTATATAGTTGAATTATCTAATTCTAATTCTGCACTTACTACCCCATGAATATTTCTTAGTTGATTTAATAACTTTGAACTTAATACAGTCCCAGGGACCTTTATCATGAACTTCATTTTCATAGATATATTCTCACTTTCATCTTCCTCATCATCAGATATTATTCTAATATCTTTTATAGTTATGCTATGTTGTCCTAATAAGACCCCAATCTCTCCTACAAGGCCAGCCCTTTCTATACAATTAATATATAATACCTTATATTTTCTTTTCAGTAGTTTTTGCTCCACATGACCAAGGCTCATCAAGGTAAATAGTACTATAGCTGATGTGATAAGTCCTCCAATATAATATCCATTTCCAATAGCTAACCCAATACCTCCACAAACCCAGAGACTTGCTGCGGTGGTTAGACCTTTTATACTGGTATCAGTCCTCATGATAGTACCGGCTCCTAAAAATCCGATCCCACTAACTACTTGAGCTGCTAATCGTGCAGGCTCTCCCCCGGTACCACTCTCACCCATTCCTTCAAATCCATACATGGATATAAGCATGATTAAAGCTGAACCTAATGTAACCAATACATGGGTCCTAAGTCCAGCGGGTCTATTATTTACTTCCCTTTCCATTCCAATAAAGGCACCTAATATAGCAGACAATACTAATCTTAATGCTACTTCCCCATAACCAATCATATAAGTTTACTCCTTTTTATCAATTATATCTTTTTTCTCACTAAGTTTATTCCCATTATAAGTCATACTTTAACTTTCTATTCATCATATCAATATTGAATTCTTTATATCCTTGCATAATTCCCCAACTCTTCATCTCACTATGATTGGGATGATTTTCATCAGAAATTATTGACAGAAACTCTCTATATCCTGGATATCCCCCTACATCTTCTGGAGGAGCCTCCCCACTTCCTTCTATACAAACTGGATGATTATTATTAAAATCATCTATTACTTCCTCTACTTCAATATAGTGTTCCCACTCATCTCCATAGTCATATATGTATTTAATTCTTTTATATTTATCTATATAATCTGATAAATTCTCATACTTATCTAGCTTTACTGGCATACCTACAGGTACGTCTAACTCATCTTCATCTGAAACTATGTTAATAAGTGGTTCATATCCATCAAAGATTAAAAACTCATAGTTATGATAATCTTCCCATTCAAAAATAGTTTGTAGAATTTTATGAAACTGTCTAAAAGTCATATCTAAAGGCATAATTATTCTTCTTATAGCAGATAATTCTTCTAAATCTAGAGTTACTTTTAGCTTTACAGCCCTAATAGAAAATAGTTCTTTACCCGTTAATTCATTTAAGTTCTTATATAACTCTTCATTAGGAACTATATATTTCTTCTTTTTATCACTAACTATATCTCTACTTAATCTTTTACTTAGGTCTTTTTGATATATTGAATTATTATCTAATAGATCTTCAAAATATTTTGCATTATAACATACTTCATTCAGTCGTCCTACAAATGTTCTTCCACTTGTCTTAGAGTATGATATACCCTTTGACCTCTCAATATATTCCTCAATAACGTCATCTTTGATATATTCATTTTTAAAGGCATCTCTAATAGCCTGTAAAAATATATCATCAAAATTCTTAAAGTCCTTTGCCTTTAGTCCATGTAGTACTATAACATACCTACTTTTATCATTTACAAGAACTACTGTCTTTCTACGATTAAGGGTTAATATATTTCCATGCCATGAGAATATAGGATCATTTTCATTATTTAACTTTGGTTTCACCTTTAATTCATCTAAAAGTTTCTTTGTACATTGGATTAACATTTGTCCATCCTCCTGTCATTAGACTTACAATCATTATATCACTATATATCTAAAATTTTTCTCATAAATATTTATACCAATTCTTTACCCTAGCAGTCGATCTCTTATTCTCACAATTTCTATTAGTTCTAAGATTTTTAGGTTTGTCATCCTGAACAAAGTGAAGGATCTTATATTACTCCCCGACTAGATAAAAAGGGGAATTCCTCTCTCCATTCTTCCAAAGTATTGTATGTCCAATACCTTCCCTCGTGAAAATTATTATTATTCTTTTTATTTAACTCTAACCAATAATTTATCTGTTGAAGAACTAATACTTCATTTAGTCCAAAAATTTTAGCCAAATTTTTATCTACCACCAAAGGATGTCTCTTAAAAAATTTATCCAAAATAAAACCCCCAAATTTTCTTTTTACTATATATATAGAAAGTTTGGGGACAAGTTACTATTATTTATTTAATTTTTTTCATCAAAATAATATTAATAATAATTTATTTTGAACTCACCTAGTCCCATATCTATATTTATTTCATATTTAGATAAGGCATCATCGAAATTCTCAGAGACTAAAACATCTTCATCTTCTTTTATCAAACCTAACTTTTTAATATTGGTAGAATTTAAACCTCCATCTAAATCAATTCTGAGACCAGATTCCTTAGGAATATTTAATACTACCTTTGATACTCCAGAATTTATATCTATACTTCCCACACTAGATTTATCTCCTAAAGTAATTTCAATATTTCCAGCCCCCATATCCAAATCTAATGTCTCTATATCTACTTCTTTTAAATTTAATTCTCCATCTATAGCACCACAATCAATCTCTATTCCCCATGGAATTGATTCATTGATTTCCACATTTAAAAAAGGACTTCCATTCTTCCCAATACTATTTAAGAAATATTTTTTATTATGATTAGAAATATCTATGTATTGTGTGGAATTCTTTCTATTTTTCTTATATTCAAATTTATGACTACTATTAATTGTAGTCATATTCTCACTACTAGAATTGACTTCAAATTTTGTACCACCAATATCAAGATCAAGTTGGCCCTTTTCAATTCCATCATCCATCTTTATTGAATAAGTCTTACTAACAGAGGATCTATCATAACTATCCCCTACTCTATAATCTATTACAAAAACACTATAGACTATTATAATAATTATGAACAATATCCAAACTACTAATTTCACAATTCTATTATTAATAATAATATTAATTCCAATTACCACTAATATCAAAGGCCACAAGTCCATCATTCCAAAAATAAAACTTACAATGTTAAAATTAATTAAATCTAAATTACCTATAATCCAGAGACTACCCAAAGCAATTAATATAAGACCAAAAACCACTCTACTATTTTTCATTTTTAGCCCCCTTATTTTTAAATAGTATAAATCCACCAAGTACTATCAATAATATAGGCAAAAAATATTCTTCATCAAATATCACTAAAAATCTTTTTAAAGTTAAGATGATACCAACTACAATAAGGATTATTCCCATTAGTTTCTTATTATCTTTATTGTTTTTAGGAGTATTATTATAATCTTTATTTTCTATGTATCTTTTATTCCCTCCTACTACTTCATCCTCTCTAGGCAATATAATGGCTGCTATAATATATAGTAATATTCCTGTACCACCTACAAATACTGCCAATGCCCATAATATCCGGACAATAGATGAGTCAACTCCAATATAATCAGCAAGGCCACCACAAACTCCATCAATCACATTATCATCATTTGATTTATATAGCTTATCACTCAATTTATTCACTCCTCCCCTTAAATATATCCTTATATTTCCTATGTTATTATTATATCTTATATTCTATATTAATGTTTTTTTAACCTTTATTTTTTTAATAAAAACTCCCCAATTCCCTTTAAATTTAGAAATTGAAGAGTATTATAATATTACTATTTTAAATATTACGGCAATCGTCAATATACAAAGCAAAGATGTAATTATACTTTTGATTTTTTTACCTTCCTTATAATAGTCTACACTAGCAAAAATTTGAGATATTACAACACAAGTAAGCATATAGGGCATTATAGCTTCACTCCTACTATAACTATCAGTTCTTAATATCATTATTGCTAGTATACCTCCAACTACAATGGCTGCTACTCTAATTATATTACCTATATAAGATAAATACATATTGATTACTCCCACGTCTTTCCTCCTATCTGCAATAAAGATAATCTTTACTTTTTACTACATCCTTATATTACCATATCCTATACCTTATCTTTGTCAAAAATTGTCACAGTGTTTTATATTCTATTAAAAAAGAAGCAAAAGGAACCGTCCCCTCTGCTTCTATAGTTCTGTCATTCAGAGCGTAGCGAAGAATCTTATCTTTTCTATATTTCCTCTCCTTTAATACTGCCAAAAGTTCCTATAAGATATAAAGGGCGAACTTGGATATAATTTGTCTCGTAATTCCTTTCTGAAATGAAAATTAACAGTTTTCCCTGTTTCAATATAGTAAAAGAAAATCCCAATAATTATAGGTGCCATCATAGTAAAGACTAATCCAAATCTATCAAAATCAAAATGGAAATATACCATTTGAACCAAATAGATATGAAGAGAAGCTTTACTTATTATTTTAGCTATATTGATAAATATATTGTCCTTTATATAATTTAAATATTTAAATCCTAGAACTACAATTCCAAAGGCCCAAAATACTGTAGGTAATGATGTAGAATTCCATTTTGTAAATATAAATGGCTTGTACCCATAATAGGTACACATCCAAATATAAGCTCCAGATAATATAGCTAATACTATTAATTCTTTTCCTTTTTTCTTAACCTTCCTTGGGTAGTGATATAGCATTATTCCCATCATTATAAAAGCCAAATATCTAAAAATCAACAATCTATAAATTTTAGTTTCTATTGGTAACATATTTGAATAAATATCAAAGGCTAAATGAATACTAAAAGCCAAGATCATCGTAGATTTTGGATATTTATTAAAGGATATAAATAGTAGAGGAAATATCACCATTAGCTGTAAGAGTATAGGTATATAATAACTCCCTGGTCCCCATCCCCCAGTAGTTACCTTATATAGCAATTTCCCAAAAGATTGAGGATCTATAATTGTATATGCCCCTACCTCTATCGAAATTATTACAGCATAGGGAATTAATACCCTAGTTAATTTTTTCTTTAGATTATCCCATATAAACCATTCACTAAATTTATTAATATCTTTTCTTTTAGCTGAAAGGGAATATGTGAGTCCACTAATAATCATGAAGATAGGTACAGCCATATCTATCCAAAAGGGACCCAGGATTCTATCATTGAACTTCGCTGATATAGCATGGGTAAATATCACCAGTAATATTGAAATAGTCTTTAAATAATCAATAGCAATCAATCTATTTTTTTTCTTGTTTTTTTCATTAATTAGTTCATTTCCAAACATTCTTTATCTACCTTTCTAAAGTTTAGTTAAAATAGAATTCTTCTTTAAATTCTCTATTACCCTCTCAAAAATAAAAATAACACAATGAAAAAAGTACCATCCTTAGTCCTATGATATTAACTTTTGCCATATTAAATTTGAAATAATATAAGATATTGATTCTATTGAAATTGTGATATAACAGTTAGTATAGAGGTATATATAAAGTAATAACAAAATTAAACATTATTAAATTTTGCCACATTCTTAATGAAAAGAGGTGAATTTATGTTAGATGAGAGAAAAAAAGAAATTATAAACATATTGATTGGAAAAAGAGACTTTATAACTATTAATGAGTTATCAACAAAATTAAGTGTAAGTAGTAGAACCACAAGATATGACTTAGATGCAGTTGATATATGGTTAGAATCTACTGGATTTCCGACCTTAATAAGAATTCCAAGAAAGGGTATTAAACTAGATTTTGGAGGGGGTGAACTTAAGGAAATACGAAAGCACTTTACATCTTCAGACTATTACAACTATGTATTATCCCCTGAAGAAAGAATGAATGTAGTATTACTAGAATTATTAAAATCAAGTAAACCACTGACCCTATCTATTCTAGCTGATAAAACCTATGTAAGTACCACTACAATATATAACGATCTAAAAAATGCAGAAGAATGGTTAGAAAAATTTGATATTAAAGTAATCAGCAAAACAGGATATGGATTATATATAAAAGGTAAAGAAGTTAATCAAAGACAGGCTATATCTAAATTACTAAAGTCATTAGCTACTTCATCTGATCCAAATACCCTAGAACAATATATATCAATATTAAAAAAATGGTTCCCTAATCTTGATATTGCTTATGTGAAAGATACTTTATTAGAAGCTCAAGAACTTCTTCAAATCAAATTTAGCTATGAAGGACTTAGTAATCTTATATTTCATATAGTCTTATCCATTGAAAGGATATCCTCCCATCAACCAATATCAATGGAACCTATAAAGCTACAAGAAATGATGGAGAAAGAGGAGTATAAAATAGCTAAAAGAATATCTACAAATATCTCTAGTCACTTCAATATAGAAGTACCAATAGATGAAATGGCTTATATCACCCTACATCTTATAGGGGCCAAACTAAGTACCGTGGAGAATCAAGATGAGTATCTTCAAAAAAACAGACTATTATCATCAGTTATAGATCAAATGATAATAGTTGTAGAAAGAGGACTCAATTTAAAAATCAAAAATCATGAACAATTAAAAAAAGATTTATATATACATCTAAACCCAACACTGAACAGGCTATTATTTAATAAAACTTTGCAGAATCCTCTACTAGATGAAATAAAAACTAAATATAAAGAGATTTTTTTAGCCTCCACTAAGGCCTGTGAAATATTAGAAGAAAATTTTAATGTGAAAATCACAGACCATGAAATAGCCTATATAACAATGCATTTTGGAGCAGCCATAGAAGCTCAATATATTCATAAGGAGAATATTACAAAGGTCTTATTAGTTTGTGCAAGTAGAATAGGTACCTCTAAGCTATTATCAATAAAATTAAAATCATATTTCAGAAATTTTAAAATAGTAGACATACTTTCCCATGAAAATATTGATAATCACAAGAATAATTTAGATTTTGATCTGATTATATCTACTATTCCAATAAAAAATATAGATAAGCCTATAGCATTAGTAAGTCCATTATTAAACCAAAAGGATATAGAGACTCTTTCATCATATCTAAATTACAAAGGAAGTCATAGTAGCTTAAACTATAAGAACCCATCTATCGTGGTAGATTTGATTAATATCATTTCTGAACATTGTGATATAAACAATCTCCCAGGATTACAATCAGATATCACTGGACTATTAAACAATATAAATAAATTTATGGAAGAAAATGATACCTATTTAGATACTTCTTCAGAAATACTTCCTAGAAAATTAATTCAAGTTAATGTAGATGCAAAGGATTGGAAAGATGCCATAGTCAAATCCTCATTACCATTTCTTGATCATGAGTATATCAAGGAAGAATACGTTGATAGCATTATCAAAAGAATTGATAAGTATGGTCCTTATATGGTTATTGCCCCTGGAATAGCAATGCCCCACTCCTCCTCTGAGGAAGGTGCATTAAAGACTGGATTATCTATAACCACATTAAAAAATCCAGTTAAATTTAATCACAAAACTAATGACCCTATCCACACAATAATCATGCTTAGTGCAACCAATAACTATACTCATATAGAAGCCTTGACGGAAGTATTAGAAGTTATATCTGAAAAGTCAAATTTAGAGCTTTTAAAGAATTCTAAAAATTTAGACACAATATATAAATTATTCACAAAGGAGGATGAAAAATGATAGAAAACCTTATTAATATCAATACTATCTCATCCAATGTTAATGCTAGTAATTGGAAAGACGCGGTTAAAAAAGCAGGAAATTTATTATTAGAGGAGGGATTTATTGAAGAAAGATATATCGAAGCTATGATTGATAAAGTAGAAGAATTAGGACCCTATATTGTTATAGCTCCCGGGATAGCAATGCCCCACTCAAGGCCAGAGGATGGTGTAAATAAAACTGGTGTTGCTCTTATCACTCTAGAAGAAGGAATAAATTTTGGACATGAAAAAAATGATCCAGTAAATTTAGTAATAGCTCTGGCTGCTAAGGATAATAAGTCTCATATTAAATCATTGTCAGAATTGATGGAAGTCTTAGGAAATGAAGAACTATTAGAAAAAATCCTAAACAGTAACTCATCAAGAGAAATATATGAATGTGTAAATAATAAATAAAAATATAGAGGAGAGATTGTTATGATTAAAATATTAACAGTATGTGGAGCCGGTGTAGGAAGTAGTATGATGCTTAAGGTATACACCCAACAAATAATAAAGAGCGAGAATCTAGATGCAACAGTGGATGCTACAGATATTGGATCTATTGACCCTAATTCAGCAGATATCATAGTCACTACATCAGATTTTGCTAATGTACTGAGAAATACAACAGCAAAAGTAATAAAGATAGATAATTTAACAGACAAAGAAAGCTTAAGAACTCAATTATTAGAAGCAATTAAATAAATTAATAAAAAATTTTAAGGGGGAAGAAAAAATGAAAGAATTTTTTATGTATCTTATTGCTAATGTTTTAAGTGAACCTGCTTTTTTAATAGGTATAGTAGCACTAATTGGTCTTTTAGTACAAAAGAAAAACTTTAGTGAAGTTGTAGCAGGAACAGTAAAAACTATGGTAGGATTTCTCTTGATCACTACCGGTGCTCAAAGTATGGGTATGACACTATTACCTATCCAACCAATGCTACAAAATATATTTGGAATGGAGGCTAATGTTGCAGATATAAACAATGCTATAGGAGCTAGTATGACAGCATTTGGTGCATCTGCCACATTGATATTTGCCTTTGGATTTTTAGTAAATGTATTATTAGCAAGATTCACCAAGTTTAAATTCATCCATCTTTCAGCCCATGTATCATTTTTCTATGCAGGACTGATAGCAGCCTTATTATCAGTAGGAACTAATCTATCTTCTTTATGGATAACAATAATAGGATCTATCTTATTAGGTCTATATTTAACCCTAAGCTGTGCTTATCTATATCCTTTAATGAAAAACATCCCTGGAGCTGAAGGTTATACAATAGGTCACTCAAGCTCTATAGGCTGTTTTATATCAGCAAAGATTGGTAAATTGGTAGGAAATAAAGATAATAACCTTGAAGATATAAAGCTTCCAAAGTATCTAGGATTCTTAAGAGAAACCACTATAGCCCTAAGTGTTATAATGACTCTAATATTCTTTATAGTATCCCTTATATCCGGACCAAGGTTTGTTATGGAAAATGTAAGTGAAGGTAAAGACATATTCATTTTCTCCATACTAAATGGTTTGAAGTTCGGTCTATGGATAACAGTAATAATCACCGGAGTACGTATGATGCTATCTGAGATAGTACCAGCTTTCCACGGTATATCAGATAAATTAGTACCAAATGCAGTTCCTGGATTAGATATACCATTACTATTCCCAAATCATCCCACATCAGTTATAGTTGGATTTATCACAAGTCTTATAGCAAGTTTAATAGGTATGGCTATATTAGGAGCAATTAAATATCCTGTAATAGTATTCCCAGCATTAATTCCTACATTCTTTACAGGAGCTGTAACAGCTATATTTGGTAACTCTACTGGAGGTAGAAGAGGTGCAATTGTAGGTTCTTTTGTAAACGGACTTATATTGATTTGGGGTCAAGCTCTATTATTACCTTATATAGGAGCTTATGAACCTATTATGAGAGTATTAGCAGAAACAGACTATGCTTTCTATGGTCCAATAGTAGGCTGGATTCTAGGATTGTTCTAAATGAATAATCTAAAAAATATATTAACTAATAAATCAAACCTATTGACTCTATATCTTACACTGGGATATCCTGATTCAGATAAATTCTTTAATGCTTTGGATATCATGGTAATAAACGGAATGGATATACTAGAAATAGGTATACCAGTAGAAAATCCTATATTAGATGGAGCTACAATATCTAATACCCACAGGAAGGTAATCTCCAAAGGTTTAGATAGGCACATCATAATAACATATTTAAAAAAGATAAAATTCCAATATCCTGATCTACCTATAGTTATAATGAGCTATAAAGATGGGATAGATAAATATAATCTGCTAGACATTGATCTATATGATGCTATCCTATGTCCTGATGAAACAATAATCACTGAAAAGAAAGATACTATCCAGATCTACAATGAAGAAATGGATATGAACACAATAAAAGAAACTCTTGATATCACCCAAGGCTTTGCCTATGTGATGTCAGGAGTAGGCAAAACTGGAGGTAAAGGCTCCCTTCCAGAAGGATATATACAAACCATGGAAAACATAAGAAAAGTATCAAACATACCCCTTCAAATAGGCTTCGGCATCCATAGCCCTACACAGATAAAAAAAGTAATTTCAAAAGGAGCAAATGGAGTTATTATCGGAAGTGAAATCATCCGAAAATTAGATGAGGGAATGAGAAGTTTAGAATTATATATGAAGGAAATATCAAAGGCTAGGGGTTAAACCCCTAGCCTTTGGTGTTTTATTCTATCTATACAATTGATGCTATATCATATCTCCTGAAGAACTAATGCTTCATTTAATCCTAAAATAATATCTACTACCAAATTATATATCTTAAAAAATTTATCTATAATAAAATCCCCAAATTTTCTTTTTACCATACATATAAAAAAATACCCTAAATTCTCAATAGGATACTTTTTTATTGTGTTTCTATTTTATATGATAGGGGAATATCAAATAAAGAAATAATTATTCAATAGGTCTTGCTGTTTTAGCTAATATTTCACTTAATTCTTCAATATTCTTTTTACCTTGAGTGCTAAGCCATTTTGCTGCTGCTTCTTCTCCTTCATTTACAAATACGTCTACACTTTCCTTCCAAGTGGCTCTACCACATAATATTCCATTATAATTAGAGCCAGCTTCTCCAGCAAAAGATAAAGTCTTTTGGAATAGCTCTGACGATACTCCTGCACTTAAAAATATAAATGGAATATCTGTTACTTCATTTTGACGTTTAAACCATTCCATGGCATCCTCTTTTGTATGAAGTACTTCTCCATCACTAAAGCCTTCCACATAATTCATATTTACTGGCACCTCTACTTTAAGTACATCTACTCCATATCTTTCATCAGAGAATTCTCTCATAGCCTCTATTACTTTTCCAGGCTTTATCTTAGCATATTCTTTTCCTTTTTTATCTTCTATAGTTTGATCATAGGTTACAATTTCAAAGAAAAATGGAATATCTTCTGATTTACATTCAGAGCCAATTCTTTCTACAAATCTCTTCTTTCTATCATTTATAGAATCTGGTTCAGATACATCATAATATAGTAGGAATTTAATTGCATCTGCTCCCTCTTCCTTCAACTTTCTAACTGACCATTTCTCTAATAAATCTGGGAATCTCCCTGGCTGGGTGGCATCATAACCAGTCTTTTCATAAGCCATAATAAGCCCTGCATTCTTATCCCTTTCATTAGCTCCTTTCCACCCATATTTAGGATCTAATAAAATTGACGAAGTATAAGGAGTTAACTTCTTTGATATATGATATTTAAAAGTACTTAATACTTCATCAATATTTTCAGTATCTGCTTCTCCTAGCATTCTCTTTAAAGAACCCCTTTGGTCAATAGCTAGGGCATTAATTATTCCATTATCATCGGTTAATTTATCTAAGTAATTCTTCTTACCCTCTGTTAGATTACTCATCCATTCTACCTCCTTAGTATAATTCCTTATATACTTCCTCTAATTCTTCTAACGTAGTATTTCCTTCCATAGGCCCTTTCTTAGTAACAGCCTTAGCTCCAGCAATAGTAGCTAATCTTGTAGCCTTTTCTACTTCTATCTCCTGATTTATACAACTAATAAAGGTTCCACCAAAGCAATCTCCAGCTCCGGTAGGGTCAACTTCTTCAACTTTATAAGGAGAAATATCTACAGTTTTGTTATGAGTATAGAGGGTCACCCCTTTACTACCTCTTTTAATTATGACTATCTCTGCATTCTTATTAAATAAATTCTCCACATTACTTTTTTCATCTTTGTTTTCTGTTAAATAATATAGTTCATCTTCTCCCGCTAAAACAATATTTGCTTCATATAATATATTAAGTAAAAGTTCTTTTTTCTCTTTGTCATTAACTATTTCTTTTCTTATATTAGGATCAAAGGAAATTTTGCATCCATACTTCTTAGCTAATCTTCTGCCTTTATTTATAGTTTCTCTAATACCTTCATTATAAATAGCCGAGCCCATTATATGAAAATAACTACAATCCTCAAAATCTTCTTTACTTATATAATTTTTATTGATTCTTCCACAAGCAGCATTTGAAATATGATATATGAAGTCTCTATCTCCATCTTCTTTATAGGTTACAAAAGCTACTCCTGTTGTTTCATCCTCTAGAACTTTAATGTTGGAAACATCTACACCATTACTTTCTAATCTGTTTAAATTCACTTCTCCAAACCCATCCTTGCCTACAGCCGATATTATCTTTGCAGGGCTTCCACTTTTAGCTACTTGATCTATGAAAATAGCTGGAGCTCCACTAGGAAATGGGCCCCTATAATCCCCTGCATGTAGAAATGTCTGACCGATTTCTTTTGCCATAATTTCAACTAATATTTCACCAATAGTTATAACCTTTCCCATATTAAAAACTCCTTTATTTCTCTAATGACTTTCTTTTATTCCTTACATCAATATATACAGCAATTATTATAATAAGACCTTTAACTATTTGTTGATAGAAATACTCTAATCCAATTAGATTCATACCATTATTGATAACACCAATGATTAGTGCTCCAATAAATGTACCGAATATAGTACCATATCCACCAGTTAAGCTTGTACCACCTAAAACAGCAGAAGCTATGGCATCTAATTCATAGGCTTGGGCAGTATTTGGTTGAGCTGAGTATAGTCTAGAAGCCATTAATATACCACTTATAGCAGCAGTTATAGCTGCAATAGCAAAAACAGATACTTGTAGCTTATTTATTTTCACTCCAACATATTTTGCTGCAACCTTATTTCCACCTATCATTTTCAATTGTCTACCATATTTCGTTTTAGCCATTACAATATGGGCAATTATCGCTAATACAATTAATATTACTACCGGTACAGGAATAATATTAAATATCTTTCCATTTCCTATATATAATATAAAATCATTAGTTATACTAATAGGTTTTGCATCCGTAATAGCATATCCGATACCCCTAAATAACTGCATAGTTGCAACCGTTACAATGAAGGTAGGTATCCCAAAATACGCTCCAATAATTCCATTAAATAATCCTGCTAATATACCAGCTAATATAGTTACCAAAATAGCTAAGAAAGGATTAAATCCATTATTTAGCATTACACCCAATACTACACCACTTAAGGCTAGGGTAGAAGCTACCGATAGATCTATTTCTCCTATCATCAGAACAAAGGTCATTCCTAGAGCTAATATTGCAATAATAGATACCTGTAATAATATATTCAATAAATTTGAAGTATTTAAAAAGTATGGACTAGTAAAGGAAAATAGTACTATTAATATGACTAGAGCAATAGTAGTACCTCCATAAGTTTTAAATAATTGATTTCCTGTTATTTTTTTAAGATTCATTTTGATTCTTTACCCCCTTTGTAATGATTCCCATAATTTCTTCCTGGGTAGTTTCTTTTGGATTTAATTCTTCAACTATAGTGTTATTATTAACCACTAATAATCTGTCTGATATATTTAATATCTCTGGTAATTCAGAGGATATTAGAATTATTCCTACACCAGATCTTGCTAATTCTATCATTAATTCATATATTTCATATTTAGAACCTACATCTATTCCTCTTGTGGGCTCATCTAGTATTAATATTTTTGGTTCTATCTCAAACCACTTAGAAAGCACAATTTTCTGTTGATTTCCTCCACTAAGATTATTTACTGTCTGGTAAATATGGGGAGTTTTTATTCTTAAATTTTCAACATGCTTATTTGCGGTATTGATTTCTTCTTTATAGTCTATAAATTTAAATTTATTTAGAATCTTATCAATATTAGCCATTATAATATTCTCTTTTACATCAGTAGATAAAATAAGCCCTTCTCTTTTTCTATCCTCAGTTACAAAGGCTATCTTATTTTCTAAAGCCTTTGAGGGGCTGTTGATATTTACCTTTTCATTATTTATAAACATTTCTCCACTATCTTTTTGTAATATTCCAAATATTCCTTGAGCTATTTCTGTTCTTCCAGCTCCCATTAATCCATATAAACCTACTATTTCTCCTGGTCTTACAAAGAAATTAATATCTCTATAAAAATTCTTTTTATTATAATTTTTAACCTCTAATAATTTTTCATCTGTAACATATTTAAAATCCTTATCTGGATAAATATTATCCATACTTCTTCCAACCATCATTTTGATTAATTCATCAACTGTTACTTCTTCAGTCTTAACTGTATCAATATATACTCCATCCCTAAGGACTGTAACGTGGTCAGTAATTTTAAATAATTCTTCCATTCTATGGGATATATATATTATCGATATATCCTCCTTTAATAATTTATCTATTATTTCAAATAGTTTATCTGTTTCTCTATTACTTAAAGCCGATGTTGGCTCGTCCATTATTAAAATATCTGGAGTAGTAGATAAGGCCTTAGCAATCTCTACCATTTGCTGCTGAGAAATAGACAAATCACTTACAATATCTGTTGGATCTAAGTCCACTCCTAAATTATCTAATAGTTTTTTTGTTTCCTCTATCATTTTTTTATCATTTATTATTCCAAATTTCGTAGGCTCTTCTAAAGCAAATATATTTTCTGCTACAGATAGATTGGGACTTAAACTTAATTCTTGATGAATCATTCCTATACCTAATTCTTTAGCATGGATAGCATCCTTTATATCCACTCTATTACCTTTAAGGAATATCTCTCCCTTATCTGGATGATAAGTACCAGATAAAATTTTCATCAATGTGGACTTCCCAGCTCCATTTTCTCCTAAAAGGGCTAATACTTCTCCCTTTTTAAGTTCTAAATTAACTTTATCGAGGGCCACAACTCCTGGAAATTCTTTTCTAATATTCTTCATTTTTAATATTGTATCCATAAGATTCACTCTCGCTTTTTAAGATTAATTTATTATTAAATTTTCGAGGTAAGACTAGGTCTTACCTCGAATTTAAATTATTGTCCTAAATCTACATTAACATTTCCATCTTCAACAGATGCGTCAACAAATTCTTGTCCTTCTACGAAAAGCCCGGGTGTAATTGGAATTTCTTTTTCTACTTCTTCACCATTTGCTAATTTAATAGCAGTTTGAATTCCTATAGAGCCCATTTCTTCAGGATATTGGACAACTACTGCATCAAAAGCATTATCTTCACTAACTTTATTTCTAGCTTCTTCTAATCCGTCAAATCCAACAACTACTGCATCAGAATCTTTCTCTGACACTGCATTTGTAGCTGCTATTGCCATATCATCACCAAATCCAAATATACCAACTAAATCTGGATTGCTTGTTAGCATATCTTGAGATGCTGTAAGAGCTTCTTCTCTAGTTCTTCCTGGTAATTCTACCACAATATTCATATTAGGATATTTTGCTGCTACTTCTTTAAATCCATCTATTCTATCTCTAACAGACTGTACTTCAGGGTAAGTAATTAATCCTACGTTTCCTTCTTCACCAACTAATTGAGCCATTGCTTCCGCAGCTATCATACCACCAGCATAGTTATCAGTTGCTATATGGGAAGCTACCTCTACATCGTTAGCTTTAACATCTACTGTAACTACTGGAATATTGGCATCATTAGCTTTTCTAATAGCTCCTTGGATACCATCAGAATCCACTGGAGTAAGAACTATAACATCTACTCCTCTATTGATAAAGTCTTCAATATCGGATATTTGTCTATTAAGGTCTTGGTCTGCTATTGCTACAGTTAGATCAACATTTTGATCTTCTGCTTCCTGCTCCATTGCATCTTTAATAGCTACTTGGAATGGATGGGACTGTGTTAATAAAGAAGCACCAATAGTAATTTTTTCTTCACCACTACTTCCTGTGTCTGAAGCATCGTCAGAACACCCTACTGTTACTCCTACTAACATCATTAATATAAGCGCTAAACTTACTATCTTTTTCATAACAAATTTTCTCCCCTTCACTCTTTAATTTAATATTCAATACTTATGACTATAGTATTTCTGCTCTTAATAATTCTTTTATCTTCTACGTACTTCACCTCCTAAAAAATTTTCTTTACAGATGATCCAAGTAATAATCTTGTTTTTAATCTTTGAATGATAGGATGAATAGTAAAATTCCCTTCAATCCTACTTAATAAAAGCTTTGCAGCCTCTTCACCAATTTCATTCATAGGTTGTACTACTGTTGAAATTGATGGAGTTAACATCTGGAATATATCGGTATTGTCATATCCAAAAAAGGATATATCTTCACCAATCTTAATTCCTCTTTCCATAAAGTACTTTATTCCTGTCATAGTAGTTTCATAGTTAGTTGCAAATATGGCTGTTGGTGGATTAGAAAGATTCATTAGATTCTCATAACCTTCTAATCCTCCATTTTTTTCATATTTAGCATATTGTATAAGTTCTTCATCAATAGAGATTTGATAATCATTTAAAGATCTTTTGTATCCGTTTAAACGTTCCCTAGCTGTGTATACGTTTTCCGGACCAGCAATAATACCTATCCTTCTATGACCGTATCTAATTAGTTCTTCCATAGCATGATAAGAACCATTTACATTGTCACAAACAACACCGTCACATTTTACTTCTTCCAATAGACGGTCAATAAGTATTAAAGGAATATCTTCCTCAATAAATTCATTAACATGCTTACTCTCATCAGAAACTGGCATCATAACTATACCATCTACTCTTTTTTCCTTTAGGAATGAAAGCTTCTCCTTTTCAGTCTTCAGTCTATTTCTAGAACTGCAGATAATTATGCTATAATTTTCTCTTTCTAATATATCTTCTACCCCTTCAATAACCTGATTGGCGAAAACATCAGTGATACTAGGTACTATAATTCCTATGGTAAAAGATTTATTAGTCTTTAATCCTCTGGCTATAGGATTTACTCTATAATTTAATTCCTCTATAGCCTTTTCGATTTTTTCCTGATTTTCTGGCTTTACATTATATCCGTTTAAATATCGGGATATTGTACCAACGGAAATTCCAGATACTTGTGCTACATCTTTTATCGTGGACATCTTATCACCATTTCCTTTATTGAATCGTTTCAAGTATGTTAAAATAAAAAATTGAAACGTTTATATTTTAAATATATAATATTCAGATTATTTTGTCAAGCCGGAATATTTAACTTAATATTTATTGATATATTTTTTAAAAAAATATATCAATAGTCTATATCTTATAAACTACTTATTTCAATTTTCTCTGTTAAATCCTTAACTACAACAGGGTCTATAAATCCAGTATTTTTCTCCATTGCATTAGAAATACCACAGGCATTAGCCAACTTTAATACTCCCTCTATATCTAGTCCTTGAGAGAACCCTACAGCAAATCCTGCTACGGAACTATCTCCTGATCCTACGGCATTTACTAATTCTATTTTAGGTATATTCACCTTAAATCTTCCTTCAACTCCTATAAAATACATTCCTTCTGCCCCTAGAGAGATAGCTACATTTTTTGCCCCTAATTCCAATATTTTCTCCGCCGCAGTAATTATATTTTCTTCACTACACATACTAATTCCAGTTATACTTTCTACTTCTTCCTTATTTGGTTTCACTATATAAGGAGATGCTTTTAAATTTTCTATAAAGGCACCTTTACTAGTATCTAAAATAGTCTTTATATTATTCTTATTAGCAATATGTATTAATTCTCCATAGATATTATCCTTTACTCCTAAGGGTATACTACCAGATATAGTTATAATATCAAATTTAGTAATTGCCTTTTTAAACTTTGATAAAAGACTATTTACTTCTTCTTCCTCAATAATAGGACCTTTCTCTAAAATCTCAATATTATCTCCTATCTCATCTATTATATTAAGACAAGTTCTGGTGGTACCCTGTATTTTGGTGAAGTATGACTTCACTTCTAGTTTCTCTAATTCATTTAATATATAGTCCCCTGTACTTCCACCTAAAAAACCAAAGGCCCCTACTTCTTCCCCTAGCATACGAACTACTCTACTAACATTTAATCCCTTTCCTCCTGCACTGGCAGAGTAATTCTTAGTCCTTTTAACTGATCCAATCTCAAACTTATCAATATTGTATCTCCTATCCACCGCTGGATTTAAAGTTACTGTTCCTATCATCTATATCACTCCTTATTTTCAGAAAATATTGTCTTTTATTATATTATAATAATTTAAAATTATCAATTTTAATAACGATTCAATTCCTTCATATCATCCCTGTCAGCTCTCACACTGACAGACTTGTATACTTAAGGACCAACAAGGATAAAGCCGAAACAAAACTCTTCCACAAGCCCTGAGTGGCAATCCATAGTACCGTCACCCTGAACGTAGTGAAGGTAATACCCTTCGACTCCGCTCAGGGTGACAAATTTCAATCTGAGGATCAACAAGTATGATCATACCTATCCTTTTGAAGCCAGCAAATTCTACACTATAAAGGAGAGATTCATTTGAATCCCTCCTTTATATATAAAACTTTATAATTGATCCCAATTAGCTGGATATACTACATACATGAATCTTGAATATTCAGGAGCACTGAACTTTATTGAAGTGTTTTTAGGTATGAATATTATATCTCCTTCTTTTCCTACTATTCTCCTATCATCTATTACTATTTCTAGGGTTCCATCTATTATATAGTCTACTTCATCATACTTTAGTGTCCAGTCAAAGGTGGATTCCTCCATCTCCATTACTCCACATCCTATTCTAGGACTTTCTTCAAGGGTCAATATATCCTTTAAGTATACTTTATCCCCTTCTTTTCCTGTATCAAACTTTTCAGGTTTTACTGTATTTGTCTTTATGACTGCTACTCCACTTTCATCAATCTTTTTTATAAATTTACTTTCTTTTTCTTTAAATTGTTTCATCAAAACCTTCTGAATTATTTCTGCTACTAATTCTTCATCTATATTATTCATTACTCTCAACCTTTGCTTTTTTACCAAGAGTTTTATTTGCAATAACCATCGCTACCATAACTGCTGTTATACCTGCAACTAGTTTTCCAACTACCATTGGGAATATCATTTCTTTTGCAACCCCTGCTGTAAATCCAAGGTGGTCACCAAATACGAAGGCTGCACTTACTGCAAAAGCTACGTTTAGTATTTTACCTCTATCATCCATATCCTTCATTAAACCAAACATTGGTATATTATTTGCTAAAGTAGCTACCATACCTGCTGCAGCCACATCTCCCATACCTAAAACTTTACCCATTCTAAGTAAAGGCTTCTTAAATACTTTAGTAATAAAATGTACCATTGGGAATGCTCCTGCAAGCATCAATGCTATAGAACCAACTATCTCTATTCCATCCCAAACTGGTGCCATTCCTGGTATTATAACTATACCTGTAAGAGTCTCAACTATTATAGCTGCTGTACCAGCAGTTATAACTATAACTACACCTTTACCAAATACAGTGAATCCCTTTATCATCTTGTTTGGTATTTTCCACAGACCTAGTGCTATAAGTACAGATACTATAATTATAGGAAGTAGATTACTAAATATCATAGATAATTCAAAGCCTGCTACGATTCCACCCACTAAACAACCTATAGGAATAGTTATTATACCTGCTAATATACCTGTTGCTAAAAATTTATGATCTTTCTTATCAATTATACCTAGAGCTACTGGTATAGTAAATACTATTGTAGGTCCCATCATTGCTCCAAGGATAAGTCCTGCAAATAGTCCTGCCTCTGGACTTTGAGCCATCTCTATAGCTAGGGGATATCCACCCATATCATTAGCTAGAAGAGTTGTAGCAAACATAGCTGGATCTGCACCTAATGCGCTATATATAGGTGTTATAATTGGAGTAAGTATCTTAGCTAGTACTGGAGCTAAGGATACAACCCCTACCATTGCTATAGCTAAAGAACCCATTGCCATAAATCCTTCATCAAACTTCTCGCCCAATCCAAATCTATTGCCGAATATCTTATCTAATGCACCCAGTACCATAAAACCTACCATTATATATACAATAATCTCGTTAATACTCATTAAAATTCCCCCTCTTACAATATATTTAGAAGCCCTCTACTTCCCTTATTCAATTCTTGTCTTCGGTAAGATATGCTCTACTTCATCATGGGGTCTAGGTATAACATGTACAGAGACTAACTCTCCAATTCTTTCTGCAGCTGCTGCCCCTGCATCAGTAGCAGCCTTCACAGCTCCTACATCTCCTCTAACCATTACGGTAACAAAACCACCTCCAATATGTTCTTTTCCTACTAATGTAACATTTGCTGCTTTTATCATAGCATCGGCTGCTTCTATAGAACCTACTAATCCTTTTGTTTCTACCATTCCTAATGCATTTTTTATAGCCATAAATTATTCCTCCTTTATTTTTTGTTACTTATAATAACTTTTCAAATAATTCTTTTCTAGGGGATGGAATAACAACTTTACTTATAAGCATTCCATTATCCTTACCCCTCATAGAGCCTGCTTCAACAGCCTCATTCACTGCACTTACGTCTCCACTTAATGTAACAAAGGACTTTCCTCCTATGGCAAAACCTAATCTTATTTCAATAAGGTTTACTTGTGCAGCCTTTGCTGCTGAATCTGCAGCTACTATTGCTGTGGCTATACTAAAAAACTCCATAACTCCTATTGCATTCACTTCTCCTACCTGGGTAACTCCATTTATAGCATTAATTAATTGAGGATGGACACTAGGTAGGACTAATTCATCAACTATATACTGTTTCCCCACATCTCTTCCTGCATCAACAGCAGATTTCACTGCTCCTACATCTCCTGATATAAGTACTATATATTTTCCTGGACAAATGGAATTTGAAAGTATCAAGTTCACTTCTGCCGCCTTAAGCATAGCATCAGCTGACTCTATCCCTTTAGCTATACTATTTAATTCTATAAGCCCTATGGTTCTTATCATGAAATCACCCCATTATCTTCCTTTAAAATAACTATTTTATCCGACACCTCTATTACCTTTCCATCTATAGTGGCATGTATATTTGCACCCATATCATTTCTTTCTATTTGCCCTATCAGCTGATCTTTAGCTACATTATCTCCAACCGATACTATAGCCTTGGCAGGCTTACCTATATGTTGACTTAAAGGTATGCTAACTTTTTTAGGAAGAAGTTCCTTAACATCATCTAATTTTTGATCATAGTATTTAAGTATATCTAGTCTTGCCATTAATCTTGTTGTAGGAATCTTTCTATATTCAATCATCTCTCTACTTTCAATATCCTTACTTCCCTTTTCTGGTCTTATACCTCCCTTTCGTAATTCCCCTTTTATATAGGTATTTACCAGTCTCGGGGAAAGCCCCATGGGGCATGAATAAAGCTCACATATTCCACATTCACAACAGATTAAAGCTTCCTTCATTATTTCTGCATCATGCTCTGACATACCTATATTTCTCATTATTTTATGGGGTCTTAATTTATGACCTATAAGATATCTATGACATAAATCTGTACAGTATCTACATTGAATACATGCGGATCTAGTCTCATTTATTATAGTTTTAAGGGGTTTTCTCTTCCTTTCAACTATATAGTGATCCTTAGGTAATACTATCAATGAACCATCGGTCTTTTTAATATAGTTTTCATCGGATTCATCATCATCTATGATAGTGCCCATCATAGGACCACCTATTATAATGGCATAATCCTTTATAGTACTACCTCCTGCAGCCTCGATACACTCTTTTATAGAAATCCCCACTGGTACCTTGATCATTATAGGATTCTTTACTTCTCCTACTACAGTTATATATTTTTCAGTTACTGGTTTATCCTTCATTGCATCATGAATATTTACTAATGTACCAACATTTGATACCACTGCTCCAACATCTAAAGGAATTCCAGCCTCAGGAATTGATCTACCGGTCACTTCATATACCATCATCTGTTCATCCCCTGCAGGATAATAATTATCTAAATAGAATAATTGGACTTTTGAATTTAGCCTTTCAATTGCATCCTTTAAAATACCTATTTCTTTGTTATATTTCTTCTTAATAGCTATGATAAGGTGTTTAGCTCCTATATGTTTACTTACTTCTTCTATAGCCTTTATCATTTCTTCACTTTTAGTAGCCATTAGATATTTATCCGTATTTAATAAAGGTTCACATTCAGCTGCATTTATAATAAAGTATTCTACTTGGCAATTTAACTTTATATGGGTTGGAAAGCCTGCACCCCCTGCTCCTACCACTCCAGCCTCATATATTTTCTGTAGTAAATCCATAACTTACCACCTCTTTTCCTTAATCCTGTATATCCACCACATCTATTATTCCAACAATTGTTGCATCAATAGGAATATCTCCTCTATCTAAAGCTTTTCTAGCGGAACTACCTTTAACTACCAGTACTGTTTCTCCTATTCCTGCTCCAACAGTATCAGTGGCAACCAAAGTAGGAAGATCTCTTTCTGAGGAATAGTCTAAAGGTTTTACAACTAAAAGTTTCAGTCCATTTAGCGCTTCATCTTTTCTTGTGGCCCATACATTTCCTACTACTTTTCCTACTATCATAAATGCCTTCCTCCCTACTCCTTTAATTTACTTAAAATATTGATTCTATTAGCTCTTATATAGTCCTTTGCTAAAGGAGTTATTTTGGTATTCTTATTTATAACAACGTCCTTATATCCCTTTTGATAAATGTCTTTTATGACAGCTTCAGTAATTATCTTTTCGTCGAGAGTATACTCTTCTATCCCTTTAACAACTTCCTTAGATATTGGTTTATCTTCTTGATTTCCATCTATTAAATTGTTGATATCATTTTTACTTATAAAATCTATTCCAAAAGATTTAAGCTTAGTTTCATAAGATTTCATCATATTATAAAAGGGTACATTAGAAGTATCTTTATATTTATAATATTGAACTCCCTCTCTTAATACATAAATCCTCTTACCTTGAAAAATGCAATCTATCACAGCCGAGGACACCCTATCTGTAGGTAAACCTATTGCAATATTAACAATATCTTTATTGGTCATACTTCCTAAAAAAATATATTTATAGGAAGTAATATCTATATTTCCTTCTATCTCTTCTAAATGATCTATATGAAAATAGTCCTTATTTATATATGAAATATCCTCTGTAGAAAAGGATATAGCTAAAACTTTATCTCTTTCTATTCTTTCCTTTTTGCTCACTTCAGTCCTTTTCATGACTTCCTGCATTATATACTCAATCAATTTCTCAGTATCCATTGAATCGATATTCAACATATTCACATCCTTTATAACTTACAATTCATAGCTATACCTAAAGGCGTTACTAAAAATGGATTCTTAGGTTTTATGGTTCTTATCTTCGTCTCACTTTCCATGACTCCCTCCAACCCCTCTAAACAACTGGTACCTCCTACAAGGTATATCTCCTTCACATCATAGTTCTGGATATGATTTTTTACAATAGTCCCCATCTTTTGAATGACTGGGATTACCACAGGAAATACCTCTTTTTGCTTATCTCTGGCTGTCTTTAACTCTTCTGCTTCTTCAAATTTTATTTTATAGCTTCCTGCTATTACTAAAGTTAAATGGGTTCCCCCTGTGGCTTCATCGGCAACATATACTACTTCATTATCCTCTATTATAGATAGCCCTGTAGTTCCCCCTCCTATATCAACGATGACTCCATTATCTATATTCAATACTGCATTTGCTGCTGTAGGTTCATCTAGTATATTTGTTACTTCCATCCCTGCTCCCTGTACTACATACATATGAGTTTTACTATCATTTTTGCCTGTTCCTGGTGGCACAGCTATAGCTGCTTTGGTAAGCTCAACTTCAATCTTATCTTCTATCCTTTTCTTTAGTTTTCTTACTATATTCATAGCACCTATATAGTCTACCACCAGTCCATCCTTTACAACTTGAGCAAATTCCATATCACATGCCACAGGGTTTTTATCCTCATCTAAAACTACCAGCACGATATATGCTGTTCCTAAGTCTACTCCTACTAATAATTTATCTCCCTCTTTAATTTTCTTAGGTTTATTAATAGTCTCTTCTAATTCAGTAATTAAGGCATCTGACTTTGTAAAGTCTATCATTTTATTTCCCCTTTTCTGTCAATATTTGTCCCTTTACACCATTTTTAAAATTACAGGCATTGGCTTCATCAAAATCTATATGCATATTTAATCTATAATCTTTATTTACTCTTACTAATACATCTTCAAATATAACTGGCCTATCACTAAATACCTTCACGGATACTATCTGTTTATCCTCTAGACCAAATCTCTCAGCATCCTTTGGTGGCATATGGATGTGCCTCTTTGCTACTATAGCTCCTTCTTTTATCTCTATCATGTTTTTATTAGCTGATATAAATATAGAAGAACTTCCCTTTATATTTCCTGATTCTCTAACTGGAGCATCTACTCCTAAAGATATTGCATCGGTTCTAGAGATTTCTACCTGAGTATTTTTTCTTTCTGGTCCTAGTACCGCAACGTTCTTAAACATTCCCTTAGGTCCTATTATGGCAACCCTTTCTTGACTTAGGAATTGCCCTGGCTGAGATAATTCTCTTTTAGGGGTTAGTCTATAGCCTTTTCCAAAGAGTCCTTCTACCTCATTCTTGGAAAGATGTACATGTCTTGCTGAGGCTTCAATTGGGAGATATTCTTCCTTTTCAGATTGATCTGATAGGTTTTTGATCACCTTATCTACAATATTCCTTATCATTATGTCATCCATAGGCTCACCTCCTACTGATTATAGTATCCAGCCAAATATCTACACATCATTACATATACTGCACTACTCAATCTATTAAGGGCCTTTATTATATCCGGCCTTCCTAAATGAATTGAACTTATCTCTGCTTCTCTTACATTACTTCTAATATAGTTCAACCCTATTACTTCTTCTCCCATTTTGTATTCCGGTAATATATGATCTACTCCAATATGTTTCTTTGGATTATGGGACATTTCTCTAATTTCTTCTTCCCTTAGACCAAAGAGGGTTATATTTTCTATCTTCTCATTTACCACTTCTGATCTAAGTATATTTCTAACATATTGAAGTACCTCTTGAAGCTCCTTTACAAGCTTTTTAGATTTGTTTTTATCTGCAATTACTTGAACCTCTAAAATTTTTGATTCAAGACTATCAATTTTACCTCTAAAGACTATATTACAATGATCTTTAAAAACTAATTCATTTCCATACAATTGAGTCATATTCTCTGGTTTATTTTCAAAGTATCCTCCAGTATCCTTGGATATATATTTAGGTTTGAATATATTTTCTTCTCTTTTTTCTTCATTTTTAGGATCTGACTTAACCTTGATATCCTTAACCTTATCTTCAAATATAAGTTCAATATTCTTTTCATTTAAATATTCCCTAGCTGAAGGAGTAACTATGACATTGGAATTGACAACAATCTTATCTGTATTTTCCTTTTTTAGTATCATTCTAAGCTCAGATTCAGTCAAAACTTTCATTAATTATCACACCCTTTTTTAGGTCTATGCCTGGCCTCTTAAGACCAGGCAATCACCTATAATGACTATTCTTCAAATTTAGGCAATATCAATTCTACTTCATTATGAGGTCTTGGTATTACATGTACAGATACTAACTCTCCAATTCTTCCTGCTGCAGCTGCACCAGCATCAGTTGCTGCCTTAACAGCCCCTACATCTCCTCTAACCATTACACTTACAAGGCCTCCACCTACATGAACTTTACCAATAAGGGTTACATTTGCAGCCTTTACCATAGCATCTGCTGCCTCAATAGATCCTACCAATCCTTTTGTTTCTATCATTCCCAACGCATTTGCATTAGCCATTTTCATATTCCTCCTTTAATTTAATAAATCTAATTATATTTTTTAAGCTCAGTCATAACAATTTTTGTTATTCTTTCAATGTCCATATCATTAAACGATGATTTACTTTTAATAGATTGATCTTTATACTCATTACCTATATCTTCTACTTCCTTCACCCCATAAGCCATTCTCCTAATATTTATAAGATTAAGTGGACTTACATTATCTGATGTTGCACTACCTCCTACAGCACCGCAGCCTAATGTTAATGATGGGGCTAGGTTAGTACTTGCACCTATGGCTCCTTGGGATGATGGTGTATTTACTAAGATTCTTGACACTGGTTTTTTTAATGCAAATTCTCTTATTATATCCTCATTTCTTGAGTGGATAACTAGAGAATGACCCAAGCCACCATAATTCAATAGTTCAATACACTTTTCACAGGCCTTTTCCCAATCCTCTTCAGAGTATAGAGCCAAGATAGGTGAAAGTTTTTCCCTAGAAAATGGATATTTCTTTCCTACATTTTTCTGCTCAGCAATCAATATCTTTGTATCCCTAGGGACCTTTATACCTGCCATTTCTGCTATTTTTATTGCAGATCTCCCTGCAATAGAAGAATTAAATCTACCACTTTCATCCTGTATAGTCCTTCCTACTTTATCTACTTCATCTCCAGTTAGGAAGTACACTCTCTGTTTAACCAGTTCTGTCTTTACTTGCTTCTTTATACAATCTTCTGTTACTATTGCCTGTTCCGATGCACATATAGTCCCATTATCAAAGGTCTTACTTTCTACTATTCGCTTCACTGCTAAAGGTATATCTGCACTTCTTTCAATGAAAGCGGGGACATTTCCCGGGCCTACTCCTAATGCTGGAGTTCCTGAACTATATGCTTCCTTCACCATAGCTGATCCCCCGGTGGCTAATATCAATGCTATATCTTTATGTCTCATAAGGGCAGCTGTACCTTCCATAGTTGGAATAGTCATGGAGTTTAATATCCCTTCAGGAGCTCCAGCCATTTTTGCCTCTTGTTGAAGTACCCTTACAACCTCACTGATACAATTAGTGGCAGCGGGATGAGGACTAAACACTATAGAGTTCCCAGATTTAACTGCTATCAATGCCTTATATATAGCTGTTGATGTAGGATTTGTAGAGGGGATTAACCCAGCTATTACTCCCACAGGGGTTGCTATTTCTAATATTTTATTCTCTTTATCCTCATCTATTATTCCTATGGTTTTCATATCTTTGATATATTCATATACTGCTTTACTAGCAAATTTATTTTTTATTATTTTATCTTCGTATACACCAAATCCAGTCTCTGAAGCTGCCATCTTAGCTAATCTATCAGATTCTTTATATGCAACATCAGCCATAGCTTTGACTATTTTATCTATTTCTTCTTGACTCTTCTTACTTAGGATATGTTGAGCTTCTTTAGCCTTCTCAACTAATATCCTTACTTCTTGTATTGATTTTAAATCTTTATCCTTAATCACCACCTATTTCACCCTTTCATAAAATTTTAGTATGGCTTCAATAAGTTCTTTTTTTCTAGCAGATCTAATTTCACTTCTATCTATGGGGAAAGAGGCTTCATATTTATCATCTAATTCTCTAGCTAATGTTCTTAAATCAACAGTTTTAATATCCTTTAGTTCCTCAGTAGTTTTAAATGATGAATCTGATCCTTCTTCCTTTTTTACTTCTTCTTTTACTTCTTGCTTTTCCTTTTTAGGCTCTGGATCAGGATTTGGTAGTATTTTTTCCACATCATTACTGGGTCTAGGAATTACATGGGTAGATATTAAATTCCCTACTTTTACTACTGCAGCCTCTGCTGCATCTATTGATGCTTTTACTGCTGCCACATCTCCCCGTATATGGATGGTTACTAATCCACCCCTTACGAACTCACAGCCCACTAATTCTACATTGGCTGCCTTTACACATACATCTGCAGCCTCTATTGCTCCAACATATCCATATGTTTCTATCATTCCTAGGGCTTGATTTTTCATAATTTTCACCACGACTTCTTAATTAATATTTATCTGGATTATCTGCAACAAATTTTACAGCTTCAGCAAAAGCATCACATGCTGCCTTACATGCTGATTGACTCCCTGTCAATAATCCTCCACCAAAGTTTGTTTCTGATGGTGGGCCATAAAATTGTACCATCTTAACATCTGCAGATTTTAATGCAGCATCTAATGCATACATTGCCTCAATAGGTGGTGCTATCAAATATGCAATAGCTTCTCCTTCGTCTATTCCTGAGGATTTAGATAAATATGTTCCAGTTCTTGATATACAATGAGCAAAATATGCTATAGAGTCATCTTCATTTGCACTATAGAAACATGCATTATTTTCAATAAAGTCAATAGCTGCATCTAATCCACTTCTTACTTCTGCAGGATTTGGTCCTGCTAATATACCTATAAATTCACCAGCTAATTTAGTAGAAGCATTTGCAGCTCCGGCATAGAAGGACTTAGCATAAACTACCTCCACATCAGCTTTTTTTGTAGCCTCATCTAATGCTGTATAAGAAACATCATCTATATCTGATGTTATTAATCCTATACTTCTATGGTGTGATCCTAGCTCTAATGCATCTGCCAAATCTCGGTCAACATTTGGTATCAATTTAACACTTAATACTTGGGCACGAATTGGATCGTTTCTCATTAAAAATCCCTCCTATTTTTATAACTCAAGATCTAGGCCGCTGGCCTTTTGATCTAACATTTCTTTTATAACGTGGGCTATATGAGCCCCTGCCTCTACAGCTGCTGTTCCACCCTGATGTATATTAGAAACCACTGTTCTTCTTGCCTCCGGCATTCCTACTGTTGATTTATATGCAATATATGCACTCATGCTTTCTCCAGTTGCAAGACCAGGTCTCTCTCCTACCAAAAGACAAGTAACATCTGCCTTTGTAACTTCTGATACTACATCCATTGAAGGTACTCTACCAAATTTAATAAAGAATGGTGTACCAGTGTTTACTCCATATCCTTCTAGTCCTTGATTTATTACGGGTAATATATCCTTTATATTAGCTTCAATAGCTGTGGAGCTTAGCCCATCCGCCACTACTATCTGAACTTGAGGATTTAACTTGCATTTATCCTTTATTTTTTTAATCTCTTCATCATCAAATTTTCTTCCTAAGTCTGGTCTTGTCAAATATTCATCTTTATCTCTACACTTAGTCTTCACTGTGAAAAGATTCATCTCTTCTAATATCTCTTCTGAAACATTTGTAAAAACAGCATCCATAGCTACTGCATGGTCTGCCCTAAATCTAAGTAGAGTCTCAGTCTTATATCTTGGTCCAGCTCTCCATACTCCAACCCTTGCCGGGGTTTTTGCCTTCATACTCAAATACTCTTCTGGATTTTCTGGATTTGGAACCAATAGTTGCTTTTTCAAATCTATAGTGGTTATATCCGGTAATTCACTATTATCTGTATTGTCTATATCTGTGCATTCCTGTACTACCTGCTCAATCATATCTTTAGAAGATTTTCCTCCCAATTCTGCTATAACCTGCTCTACTATTTCTCTTAATTCTTTTTCAGATACCATTTACTTCACCTCTCCATTTTTTAGAAATATTGAAGGATTTTCCCCCTATTTAAGAAATATAGATGCATCACCTGCTCTATCTGTTAATTTTCCATTCTGTGTTATTCCCATCTTTTCTAACCATTCATCAAATTCTTTTATTGGTCTTAGATTTAATAGCTCTCTTAATGCTGGAGTCTCATGGTATCCAGTACATTGATAATTAAGCATTACATCATCCCCTGCTGGTATTCCCATGAAATAGTTACATCCTGCAGTACTAAGTAATACAGCTAAGTTCTCTACATCATTTTGATCAGCCTTCATATGGTTTGTATAACAAGCATCAACTCCCATTGGGATGCCGGTCAACTTACCCATGAAATGATCTTCTAGTCCTGCCCTTATAACCTGTTGACTATCATATAAAAATTCTGGTCCTATAAAACCAACAACAGTATTAACTAAAAATGGACTATATCTTTTTGCAAATCCATAACATCTAGCCTCTAATGTCACCTGGTCTACTCCATGATGGGCATCAGAAGATAACTCAGATCCTTGGCCTGTTTCAAAATACATTACATTAGGTCCTGTAGCTGTTCCCTCTTTTAAGACTAATTCCCTTGCCTCATCTAACATTGCAGCGGTTATGCCAAAGGCTTCATTTCCTTTTTGAGATCCTGCTATACTTTGGAATATACAGTCTGAAGGAGCACCATTTTTGATAGCTTTCATTTGAGTAGTCACATGGGCCAATACACATGCTTGAGTTGGTATATTCCATTTATTTTTAAGATCTGCAAAAGCATTTAATACATTAGTCACACTATTAACTGTGTCATCTACTGGATTTAGCCCTATAACTGCATCTCCACATCCATAGGATAATCCTTCCATAGCAGATATCAATATTCCATCAATATCATCTGTAGGGTGATTTGGTTGAACTCTAGCTGACAATGTCCCCGGTAGGCCTATGGTAGTATTACAATGGGCAGTTATTCTAATCTTGCTAGCCCCATACATAAGGTCAAGATTTGACATTAATTTTGCAACAGCTGCTATCATCTCACTGGTAAGGCCTCTACTAATCCTTTTAATATCGCTTTCCTTAGTTTTATGATCAAGTATCCATTCCCTAAATTCTCCTACTGTCCAGTTCTGAATCTCTCCATATATCTTTTCATTTACTGCATCTTGGATTATTCTAGTTACTTCATCTTCTTCATATGGAATAACTGGATTTTCCCTTAAGTCTTTCAGGGTAAGGTTACTAAGTACTTCCTTTGCTGCTACCATCTCTGTCACAGATTTAGCAGCTATCCCTGCTAATTTATCTCCAGATTTTTCTTCGTTAGCCTTAGCTAACACTTCTTTAACTGAGTTGAACTGATATACTTCGCCAAATAATTTAGTCTTTAATCTCATATACTTTCACCTCTTATTTTTATAATTAATATTGAAATATTAATATCCAAAAGCTAATGTCTTGATAACTATAGGTACCACCCTCCCATTGGCCAAAGGTTTACCTATGTCTATAAAGTCTCCATTCTCCACCCTCACACTGTCTATGCATACTACATCCTTTTTATATCCCAAATATCTATGAATTGTTTGACCTAAAGCCTTTGCAATATCATTTTCTACTACAACTATCAATGGAATATTCAAATTCAATATCTCCTTCATACCAGCAATAATACTTTCAGCCATAGCTTGAAGCTCTTTGAAACTTAGATTTTTCACCCCCTTTAATGACAATGCCACTTGCTGGTTTCCATTATCTAAGTTAAACCACTCCACCTTTTCTTTAATTCTTTGGCTTAAACTTTGATAATTGAGCTTCTCATCCTCCTCTGAAAGCTTTAGAATTGGGATATTCTTTAAAGGAAATATATCCTTTGTAAAAGTAATAGTGCTTCCACTTATATCTGTAGTATGACTTCCTGCTCCTACCACTGTGGCCCTTATAGTTTCAGGGGGTTTATATATGCTAAATTTCTCAAAGAGGATACTATCCTTTATGCTCTTTCCAAGAATAATTCCTATATCTCCATATTGAAAATTATTGCTATAGGAGTCTTCTTCATATGTACAATCTGCTACCCCGCCTGAAAATGATATATACTCTATGTTGTAATTTCTTTTAAGATCCTTTGTAGTCAAAAGAAGATTCAAATCCTCTGTTGCCTCTTTAACTCCCAATACTTCCTCTAATATTTCTGACATTCTATTAGTTATTGCTTTTATATCATTAATCCTTATTTCCTTATTTACTTCTAGAGAAATTCTCATCTTCTCAGCTAGCTTCTTTATCTTTTCAGATATATACTCTAATCTCATGGTCTTTGGATTGATCTTTATCAGTCTACCCCCTATATCCAAACAGGTGGTATCTATTATCTCTCCATCCTTAAACACCGATATATTTGTAGTTCCTCCACCTATATCTAGATTTGCTACTATACTTCTCTTAGTTTTAGATAAAAGATCTGCTCCTGCACCTTTTCCTGCAATTATTGACTCAAGATCTGGCCCAGCTGTGGCAACTACAAAATCTCCTGCTAATCCACTAAGCTTATTTAAAACCATGCTAGCATTTTCTTTTCTAGCGGTCTCCCCAGTTATTATCACAGCTCCAGTATCTACATCTTCTGGTTGAATCCTTGCTCTTTTATATTCCTTTTCTATTATTTTTCTCACTGACTCTCCATCAATCTCTATGGCAGATCTTAGTGGAGTAAAATAGATTTCACTTTTATATATCACTTTTTTATCTACTATTCTTATTTTAGGTATGGAAAAGGCTGAGGCTGTATTTTCTATAGTTAAATTACTAAATACCAATTGCGTAGTTGAAGTCCCAATGTCTATCCCTACACTTAATATTTTTTCCTTCAAAATCATCCCTCCCCATAAAATGATAAAAAGGGACCTAGAGAGTATGAAATCATACTCCCTAGGCCCCTTCGCCTTTTCTAAAAACACGTCATTGTGTTTTTTTATTCATTTTTAAAATCAAATATTATCTTAGTTCCACTTTCTGTTGAATCTATATTTAAGTGACCATGTAGCTTATCCTTTACAATACTTCTAACTATATTAAGTCCTAAACTACTAGTCTTTGTATCTTTCACATCAAATCCTTTTCCATTATCAATTATGGATATACTAGAATACACACTACCCTTTTGAATCCAAACATCTATAAATCCTTCACCTTTTTCATCAAAGGCATGTTCTAGAGAATTATGTAATAGCTCATTTACCACTAATGCTATAGAGGTAGCTTTATCTGAGTCTATAGTCAAACTATCTCCCTCTATACTTATCTTTATATCTTTCATGCCGGGTAATCCGTAATTTATTGTATTTTTCTTTATTTTTGTTATTATAGTCTTTAGATCCACATCATCCACGCCATTTTGTGCTAAAATCTCATGGGTTACAGCTATACTAAGAATTCTATTTATACTTTCATTAAAAGATTTATTTACTAATTCATTATTTATTCTTCTAGATTGAAGACTTAGAAGACTTGCTATTGTTTGCAAATTATTCTTTACTCTATGATGGATTTCCCTTATTGCTACAGACTTTAAGATAAGTTCCTTTTCTTTTTCTCTTACTTCGGTTATGTCTTTTATTAACATAGTCACCCCTACAATTTTATTATCTTGTTTCATTGCTGCATATTTTATTTGCAATGTTAGTTTTCCTACTGTTATCTCTGACACTTTTAAATCAGACTCATCTATGAGTTTACTAAAGGAACTTCCATCTAAAACTAGATTATCAAAATCCATCCCTATTATATTATCCCTATATCCTAACTCCTTATAGAGTTCTATTGCCCTTGGATTACTATATGTAGCAATTCCTTGCTGATCAAACATCACTATGGCATCATTTATATGATAAGTTACGGTATACTCACTATCTGTAAAGTTAAGCAAGGTCTCTGTAAGCTGCTCTGCTGTTTCTGCTAAAAACTCCATCTTCTTATCTTGTTTCACATCCTTCGTTATATCCTGTTCCATTATTAAAACCCCAATAACATTTCCAGCATCATTATTTATAGGGACTACATTCTGTCTTACTGTTTTATTCTCCTGGGTTATAGCCTTTAAATCCCTTGTGGCCATGCCTATTTCTAGTGTTCTAAGGGCTGCCGGTTCATTCTTTCTAAAGGCCAACTCCCCAACCACAGAATATTCATACATTGATGTACAGGTGGTGGGCTTAGCTTCTGCTACTACTATGGCTGCATTAGGATCATTAGTCACACAGTCTATAAACACATCAGCCCTTACCAAATCTGCTATTATAGGAAGTATCTCTGACATTTTCTCAAGCTTCTTTATATCTGACTCACTAAGCTCAGTGTACTTTTTACATAGACTTCTAAGCATATTCATCTCTCCAAAATATATTATGTATTTTATTAATTATTCATTATAATTGCAGAGGCAATGTTCTTCATTGGATAACGTTTGTCCATGCTAAGCTTTCTAATCATATTATAGGCCTCTTCTTCAGATATATTTTCTTTTTTCATGAGGATACCTTTAGCCTTTTCAATTATCTTTCTATATTCTAACTGGCTTTCTATATTTTTAGCATCATTCTTTATCTTTTCTAATTCTTCCCCCCTAGATATGGCAACCTCTATAGTAGGTATAAGGTTCTTCTTACCTATAGGCTTTACAATGTATGCCATCACTCCAGATTCTTTTGCTTGATCTATAAACTCCATACCGCTGTATGCTGTTAATACCACTATACATTTAGCTAGACCTTCATTAGTTATAACTTTAGATGCCTTTATCCCATCTAAGATAGGCATCTTCACATCCATGATCACTAAATCTGGCTTAAACTTTCTACATAATTCCACAGCATCAAATCCATCAGAAGCTTCCCCTACAACATTGTAGTTCTCTTCTTTGAGAATCTCACTGATATCCATCCTAGTAATAGGATCATCGTCGGCTACTACTATTCTGTATCTCATCTTATTTCCTCCTTAACAAATCAAAATATTAACTTGTATTATGTATATTAGTTATGAGGACAAATTATAATATAAAATTTATTTTAAGTAATCTTTAAACTGATCTATCCCTACTTTTTCAACTGCACTTACCTTAAATATTTCTTTTACTCCTGCTAATTTAAGACATGCTGTAGCATATTCTAGGTCTTTTGACTCCTTATCTATTTTTGTGATTATCCCAATAACAGGCTTAGCAAATATCGATGCAAAACTTGGTGGAAAGGAACATTTTTTACTGGATGAATCTTGCACCAATCCTATCACATCACAGTCATAGGAAGACACAATTAATGCATTATAGTACCTTCTATTCTCAAGGTACTCTCCTGGAGTATCTATGACATTTTCATAGTATTCCATCGTTTGAGTCTTCTTATATTCCATATCAATTTCCTTTAATGATTGAACAAAAGTAGTCTTACCACACCCTATTTCTCCGATTAATATAACCTTCTTCACTTTATATCTCCTTAGGATTGAGTTATTTTAGTAGGGGTAAATGCTAACACATTACTTAATAAATATATTATTTCTTTAAGAGCTGATTTCACACTGGATACATCTCCAGTAATAACCAAGGAACCACTAAATCTATCTATAAATCCTATCTTTACATCTGCAGCTTTAGTGGCTGCATCTGCTGCTATAATAGCTGCTTCACTAGGTGTTATTGTAAGGATTCCTATTGCATCACTATATTCATCAGTTAATCCTAACTTCATATATATACTCTTATCAGGATTTGCAATAAGATGGGCTAATGTCACCTGTTTTCCAGGCACAAACTCTTGAATAATTCTTTTCTTATCAAGCTCTTCCATACACAATCATTCCTTATATAGATTATTCTAAATATAAATCCCCCTAAAAACACAGAAAGGTTTGCCACAAAACATAATAATATGTTTAGAGCAAGCCTCTTCGCTTCGATCATTGTACTCCATTGTACAATACTATTCTTTTTTTAAATTATACCATGTACAAAACTCAAAATCAATAGTATTGTTTGAATTTTTAGAATATTTATCAATAACCTTTGTCCTTCCGAGCACAGTGAAGAATCTTATCTTTTCTCCCTGTCATTGTAACAAGGATTAAAACATGTAATATACTTAAAAACAAGGATGCAATATGGCATCCTTGTCATTTAAAAGTCTCTTTAATATGTTATACCTAAAGCTTCTTCTGCTGTAATATATGGTCTTTGTTGCTTTTTCCCTGTCTCTTCTGAGATTAATTTTCCATAATAGAAAGATAATCCTCTTCTAAGATACTTATTCCCCATTAGTGCTTTCTCCACTCCTCTATTTGCTATTTGGAGCAAATAAGGTAGAGTTGTGCTGCTTAGGGACTGGGTTGCTGTTTGTGAAAAAGCTGAGGTGATATTATCTACACAATAGTGTATTATACCATCCACTTCATATATTGGATCATCATGGGTGGTCACTCTACAGGTCTCTATAGCTCCCCCTTCATCACAGGCTACATCTACTATCAATGAGCCTTCCTTCATCAACCCTAGCATATCTCTAGTTATAAGATGATCTCTCTTCCATCTTGCCCATCTTATACAATTGATTACTACATCGGATCTCTTTAAACACATCTCTATATTATTTTTATTAGAATATAAAAACTCTACATTAAGAGGTAATATACTTTTTGCTCTTTCCATTTTTTCTATATCAATATCCAGTACAGTGACCCTATTTCCAAGGGAAGAAGCTAGCTCTGCTGCTCCTAGTCCTGAATTCCCAGCCCCTATTATAGTTATCTCAGGAGTTTTAATCCCTTCTATCCTTGATAAAAAGATACCTCTACCTCCTTGAATCTTTTGAGAGAAATTCAATGCAGCTAAAAATCCTCCTTTACCTGCTAATACACTCATTGGTTTTAATAAAGGAAATTCCCCATCTTCATTAGTAATATCCTCATAAGAAATCCCAATAATTTTCTTTTCTAGCATAGCATCTGTTTGTTTTCTATATACATTGGAATGTATATATGCAAATATTATTTGACCTTCACTTAAATACTCAAACTCCTCTGGAAACACTTCCCTTACCTTATATATTAGTTCAGAACCCTCATATACCTGTCTAGCAGAATCTACTATCCTTGCCCCTTGTTCTTCATATTCTCTATCCTGAAATCCACTACCTAATCCAGCACCCTTTTGGATTAAAACCTCGTGACCATTATTAATTATTTCCTTTACCCCATTTGGATCACATGCTACTCTATATTCGTTAGGTTTAATTTCTTTTGGTATTCCTATTATCATAGATATTCCCCCCGATATTTAATTAACTATAGTATTATATATTCATTACTAGTCCTATTAATTCATACAATCTAAAGAGTAAGTACAAACTGTATATTTTTTTATTGTAATAATCCCATCATAAAAACAACTACCAAAGCACTTGGTAGTTGTTTACTATATATTTTGTTAATCTTCTTCACTATTACCCGACGATGACTCATCAGTAGGTTGTCCATTAAGAGTTTGTACCTTGTAACATATAAGTTGTTGTATTAGATTTATAATTTGTAAAGTTTTATATCATTCAAGATTTCATACTATTTCATCATGAAGATTTCCCTTAGTATATTTGTAATTTCTATGAAATCAATATCTTCTGCATAGGAATACTTCTCTTTATATGATTTCCATATTGTATTAAGCTCTTTACTTTCCTCTATATCCCTAAGATACTTTTCATTATTCTCTATATATACCAACGTATTTCTCTCTTCAGCTTTTTTTCGTATTGCATTACGTAAGTTTTCCATATCAATATCATTTCTTCGAAGTGTAAGAAGAATGTATACATCATAATAATCTCTTGCTCGTGTGTTTGCTACATTTCGTGCTAAAATTGATTCAATCTTTTCTGCTAAGATTGTATTCAAATTATATGCCTTTATTGAAATATCCCGTTCTTCAAACATGAGCTTAAACGAATACTCAACTTCTTTAGGGATAATCAAGTCTCCTGTAGTAATATCTATCTTCATGTTCACTCTGATCGTGAAGAAATGGGCTTCTATGGAAACTCTAAAATCATCATAGTCACTTACATCATGGATACTTTTAATATTTTTAAGTTTAAAAGTTACACTATCTTCAAGTTCAATCGAAAGTATCTCACTTAATATCTCTTCTATAGCTTCTTTATTAACAGGAATACCCTTTATAGTTGTATCCATGTCCATGGTACTTCTCATATCTATGCCAACCATGGCTGCAATCAGGAAACCACCTTTTAGAATAAAGTTATCTTTATACTGCGAAACAGAAATCCTTTCAAGAAGCCTTTCCATCATAAAATTCTGTAGCACGGTATTTGCTATTAGATTATTTTCCTTAGCCATATTATTAATCCAGTCTTTTAATTGTCTAGGACTACTTATTTTCACGTTAACACCTCCATGTATCTTCGAACCAAATCTCTGATATTAAAAATTTCGGCATACTTAAGTAGTTTTGCATAATCTGCCCCAGGAATTTTAAAATATCGTTTGACTGCTTCCATTACTAAATCATTATCTAAATAATCTTTCTTTTTAAGGCAATCACAGATGGTTCTTTCTTTATCATATACATGGACTTGGTTTCCAAAAGGTGTCAACATAGTCATTTCACCAATTGAATGAAGTTTTTCTGCAATATAAAAAAATTTATACTTTTCTTTATCTTTAATAAATCTTGTATTGTATCCTGAAGGGATCGTTAGCATCATCTGAAAAGGTGTCCTATCAGCTAAATCGTGAAAATAAAGCGCAGTTTCGTGTGAAAAGATTCCTTTCTTACATCTGTATTGAGTTAAAAGATAATCATCTTCCATCTGATTTGGATCCATATATACTCCATGTTCTACTCTTTCAATTTCCCCTAACTGTTGCATACGTTGCAATGTTTTATTGTTTATACCTGCTGCTGCAGCTTCCTTAGATGTAATAAAACCATTATTATTTTGAATTAGTTCCATCACAAGTTCCTTTTTAGTCATAAGCTCACCTCCTAGCTCCACTGATGTCTTTTATATTCGTATATATATTATCATATACTAACTAAAAAGACAACGCTAATAATAGTAAAATTATCCAGAAGATAATTTAATATCTTTTATCATTTGTACTAAATATAATTTTTATATTTAACACAAAATACAAACCTTAAAATCCGTCTTTTTAATTCGTATTTATCTCTTGATTTACTCACTAAAAAGACTTGTGGAGCTATGAAGAGATATTTTATCATAGATAAATTTGATTTCTCTTGTTACTCCTATTATCATAGATTTTTCCCTTATATTTAATTAACTATAGTTTTATATATATATATCATTATTCCTCACTATCATCCACCGATGACTCATCGGTAGTTTGTCCATTAAGAATTTGTACCTTAGAGTTTTTTTCATCAGATGTAATCTCTTCTTCGGGTGTAACTTCATCTTCTATTGGGATTTCTTCAATTTCCTTTGTATCCCCCCTAGACTCTTCACTAGGCTCTTCATCCTTTTCCTCATCCGTATTAGTAGTCTCTTTTTTATTCTCATTCTATTCATTTATATCTTCTTTCTCATGAAATTTCTTCTTATATTCTACTATGCATTTACTCATATTATCATCGGTATTATTTATCTTGCCACTAGCTTTTTTACTAATAGTTTTTTCTGCTTGTATTTGACTATTTAAAACTTCAGTTTTTTCTCTTAATTTATTAGCATTTGTTTTGTTTATGGATACTCCTGCTATAATAACCCACTGGCAATCACTAATAGTACCCCATTAAGTATAGTTATTTCCCCTATCTCATCCCTTACCTCTGTAAATATTTCTGTATATATACATTTCTATATTATAGACAGATTTCCTTTAATTTAACATATTTATATTTATGTATTAAAAGTAGAGACCTATAGGTCCCTACTTTTCCTTATATACTTCTTTATGCAATTTTTATGGACTTATTCTGTTTTCTAATCTTTAATATGGCATTTCTTATATCATCAAACTTAACTAATAGTTCCTCCTTATAACATCCACAAACATGAGAAAACATAGCATATTGGCTATTCATTCTTTTATCTGTCCATCCTGAATGAGCATCGGCTTCTTCTAATATTCTTTCATAATTATCTATAGCTGCTAAAAAAACATCTGTTATTTCTATTAATTTTCTATTATCTTTAATACAATACTCTAGTGCCCTATCAATAACGACTGTCTTATCATTATTTTTTCTTATACCTATTTCAGAATAACTATATGCTTCCTTCTCATATTTTGACAAGTGATCTATATCTTCGTAATAATCTCTCTCTAACATTAATGCAATAAAGTTAGGATTAGCACCTTCCTCAATAAGTATATTCCTTATACTCTTTGAATTTCTCATTATCTTACTAAAGAAGATATTATAACTTGAAGGGTTATCACATTTATAAGCAAATTCTTCTACTTCAAGTAAGGTTCTTCTTGTTTCTTCCGATAAGGCAATATCATATAACTTTAAATACCATTCTAAATCTGCAATTACTATATGAGGTCTTATTCTCATAATTTATTCTTCCTCCTTTATTTTAACCTTTATCTATAGCTTGTCCATTTAATTATTCTTTATACAATTTATTACTTATTATTTTGAAAAACTACATAGTAATAGATCTAAATATAATAAAAATAGGTTCATAAAGCACCTCACTGCTAAGTACTTTTGAACCCATTAAATCAATATCTTCTAATATATATTTCTTTTCATAATCTATTATTAACTAATCTCTTACTATCTCAAAAGATGGTATTAAATCACTATGATATTGATATCCTATCATTCTATCATGTCTTAATATTCCTAGGAGTATATATGGAGCTATTCCAATATTATGAGAGTAGTTTATTATTTCATTTTTATCTTTATAATTATTAATAAACTCCTCATATTGTTTTTCAGGAATTAAAAATTACTTACTATACTTTCATTTCTCTTCTTTAATTTTAATTACAAACTTTCTATTTATTTTAGAAGCTATATATGAAAATTTTATTCGGACCTTTATCTATCTCCTGTAAATTAGCTTATTATATACAGTAGCTATACTATTAAACCTTCCAGTGCCTAGTAATATACTATCCATCATTACTGCTAACATTACAAATACGTAGAATACGAATGGGGTTGCATCTAGAAAATCAGCTGTTCTATATGGATTTATACCATGTTTCATAAAAAACAGCTCTTTTTTTCATCCCAATCTTGATTATTAATCCTAATGGGATTAGTAGAAGCCACCACCATAATTGATTTATTGGTTTTGCCACTATACCATAATAACTGAAATGATCTGTGATGAATTCTAAGTATCCCTTATCAGTGACTGCTGCATTCATTGATTCTACGTCTCCATAATCTGATATATATACTATATCTATATTTTCTTTATCTATATATTTTTCAGGTATTTTTATCTTCACTTTCACTTTTCCATCTGGTTGAATCTTAATATTATTTTTCATTAAGCTTATGTCATATAATTCAACTAACTCTTTGTCTTTCATATTTTCTTTAACTGTTTCTCTTAATTTATCTAATTCTTTTTGTACTTTCTCATCATGTTCAACAACCTCTGTATATCTTAACACCTGGTCTACTACTAGATATATACCTTCATCAAAGGATGTTCCCTCAATTCCTTCTACTGATATTTCTGTTTCATCATCTACTAATAATATCTTTTTAACTTCACTTACTTCATCTTCTAGTCTTTCTCTAAGTCTATCTACTCTGAATGATTTTTGATTGTCTCTTAAGTTATTATGTATGTCTATTGTATTATTAACCCTTGGATCATATGTCCTTATTATTACATCTTCAATGTCAGTAATAACTTCTACTGGAGACTCAAATTCCTCTACTTCTATTTTATCTTCTAGGTCATTACTTTGATTCCCAACTCTTTCCTCCACAGAGTATGGCAAGCTACCTTCATTATCTCCTATAGCTTCTTTTGCTTCTTCTAAATCTACTTTATTTGATGTCTTGATATCCTCAAAAATATAAGGTGGAACATCTATTATTATGCTTGTATCTTCATTAGTAGTATCCTCATCTTTAGCTACTGGTTTTGGTTTCCATTTAGCATATAATATGATATCTGATGTTCCTATAGTTAAACTATCCTCCGCCATATGATCAGTTCCATTTCCATCCGCTGATGTATTCCATCCTGCAAATCTATAGCCTGTTTTTTCTAAACTTCCTTTATTATCTGCAACTGTTACTGTATTTCCTTCTTCATAGCTACTGAGATTTATTGGTATAACTCCTGATGTGTTTCCATTACCATCATATGTTAAAGTGAATTTTTGTAATGCCCTTATCATTGTTATAGTGTATATTTTTTCAGTTCCATCCTCGGCTATTACTTTTATATCTATTGTATTTTGACCTTCATTTAATGATATTGCCTCTGAAGCACTGCCAGTTGTTACAGGTATTCCATCAACTGTCAGTATAGCCTTCCCATCTGCTGCTTTTGGTGTAACTTTGATACTTGATACTGAGTTTGATACACTTGCTGTATATTCTGTTGTACTACTATCAAATACTGGTGATAATGTTTCTTCACCTAGTATTAAATCACTTAAGTCTGCATTACTAGATTGGTTAGCAACTGCCACTAATATCATAAATTTTCCAATCATATAAGGTTTATCACTTAAACCTAAGGTATCAACCACTTGATTGCTTTCAATATCAATAACACTCATATTAGAATCTCCATAATTAACTGTGTAGGCGTGATTTCCATCCATTGAAACGCCTGCGATATAAGGGTTTCGTCCAACATCGATATTACCCACTATCTTATTGTCTGAATTTCTGATAATCAAAAGTTTGTTCTTAGTTACAAGTGGCACATAAATCTGACTTCCATCTGGCGAAATCTCCACTGAATAAGCCATCCCCATTATATCAATCTTTTTTTCTACCTTTTTAGTATCCAAGTCAATAACACCTATATTTTTATTAAATACATTAGGAACATATATTTTTGTACCATCTGGATTGACAGTAATTCCATATGCTGATCCAAATGAATCGTATTCTATTGTCTCTGTTTTTAATTTATCAGTTATCGTGTCTATGATACTTATTTTATTTGATTCTTTTTTTACAAAATAAATATCTGATCCCACATTTACAAGTGCCATTGGTCGCCCTATAGTCCTTATGCTTTTAGTTACTTCAAGACTACTGGTATTAATAACAGAAATACTATAATCATAGTTTGCTACATATGCCTTACTTCCATCGTGGTTATATGCAATCTCAGCTGGAGATTGACCAACATTGATTGTTTTTATTACTTTACCTTCGGTAGTATCTATAACAGACACTGAGTTACTATCTTTATTACTTACAAATACTTGTTTGCCATTTGGATTGATTTCTGAAGTAGTTGGTTTACTTCCTACTCTAATTTTACCTTTTTCTACAGTACCCGTATTCAAATCTACCACATCTACTACCCCAGTAGTATAACTTGTAATATAGGCTTTACTAAATGATATATTGTCATTTCCTTCGTATATTACATTATATGTCGGTGCAGCATTTGCCTTGTTTAGCTGTATAGTAGAGATAATAATTGTGAATATTAAAAGCAGTTATAATGACCTATTAAAAGCATTTCTTTTCATCTCATTCTTCCACTCACACGAGTTTAAAATAGTATCCCTGCTAATCTTTCTATCATATACCTAGTATTAATATTCCTTTAAAAATTTGATTCTCTACTGAAGTCTCTTATCCCTTCCTATTAATAGAAATTTTTAACATTATATTTTTACAGAAGATTAGTTAATTTTATAAATTGTAGTTTATACTTACTCTATATAATTACACATAAAAGAAATATAAACATACCTTATAAGGTATGCTTATATCTCTTTTATAAATTTGATATTATATCAGCAGTTCGTCTGGCTCCATTACAATCAACTAGCTTTTTTATTTTATTTGATATATTCTCTCTATCACTATAACCTACTAATTGTTTTAGTGTATTCTGTAAGGATTCTTTATCAAACTCATTAAACCATCCTAAGCTTTTTATATATTCTTCCTTTTCCATCTTTTTAACTAAGGATTCTTGATTTTCTGCATATATAAATGTAATGGCAGGAGTTCCAGTGGCACATAACTCATATATAGTGCTTCCTCCTGATGATATAGCAATATCTGACTTTAACATTATCTCAGACATACTAGGTGGGTTTTTATGAAATATAATATTTTCATTCAAATGGTAGCGTTCTTCAAGTTCACATATTAGTTCTCTATCAAACCCATTACCAATCACTACATTATATTTTATCTTTTTTAAATCTAGATTTAATGAATCTAGTATTTTTAATGTTACACCATAAGGATCAGATCCTCCTGTAGTTATCATGATTTCTTTTATATCTTTATTAATAACTTTTTTGGGAAGGTTTTTAAATTCATCCCTTATTAAAGTATATTTAGCTCCAAGTAATAGCAATTCTTTTTCATAGTATCTTTCATAGTTCATATCAGTAGCAGTAATATTCCCATTTATTATGATATCTACTGGATAAGAAAATTTATTAATATCATCAATATATATTAAGGTATCTACTTCTTTTTTCAAATCTAAAAAGCACTCTTTAGTCACATTGTAACTATCTACTATTAAAGCACTTATATTCTTTTCTTTTATTATAGAAGATAATTGTTCAACTTCATTGATTAATTCAGACTTATTTCCATAATGAAACCCTTCAATTTTCTCCTCGTTATCTTCTTGTAATTTAATATATTTAAACCCTTCTATTTCTATCTTTTTTATGCCATCTTCAAATTTACTTAAAAAATAAACATTATCTCCATTTTGTCTTAACTCTTTAGCCAAAGATAAGCATCTAACTAAATGCCCCATACCTACAGATTTTCCACCATCAACTCTTATTCCTATATTTTTCATGTTATTGAACCTTTCTAATCAACTCAAAGGCTTCAACATATTCTTTTCCTACTACTGTGCCCCATCTAGCTGCTATTAGCTTTAATGCTTTCAAAGATCTAGGATGAGGATATTCTCCTAACTCTGTTTTATAGCATGCCATTGCATTAAGTTTTTCTTCAAGTGTTTCTTTTATATCAATAAATACATTTGGTTTAAACATATTATCTCCATATTGAAAATTCCACTCTGTAGATGATGGGGTTTCGAAGCAATATATTTCTTTAACACTATACTCTCCTACTGGTCTAGATGCAGTTATCACTGCCTCAAATGTTTTTTTATGATCAATATTTAGATCTCCATAGTGATGAGTATAGATTATATCTGAATTTAGAATTGTAATATATTTTTCAACTTCTTTAATAATATCAAGTAAATCTACTGAATCAAATCTATTATCAGGAAAATTAGAGAAATATACACTTCTAAATCCTATTATCTTTGCTGAATCTAAAGTATCCTTATGTAGACTTTCTAAAACTTGTTCATCAGTATCATCTCTCTTATTTCCTCTAGAAGTCATTCCTTCCCCTAAAATCAAACAATCAACAATATCTCCTTGATCAATTCTTTTTCGTATAGTACCACCTAAGCCTAATATTTCATCATCTGGGTGAGCAGCTACCACTAGTATTTTACTCATTTTCATTCACCTCTACTATTTCTACATCTGCTATTATTTTATTGTTTTTTAAAGATGCCCTACTAAACTCTAATCTATAATTTCCAAACTCTATAAATGCATTTGGATATCCCTCTGCATCTAACATTCTAATATAATCATATATTTTCTCTAAATCAAAGCTAGTATCTAATTCACTATCTTTAGGAGTTCTCCTCTTAAAACTAACTACATCTCCCTGTTGTTTAATAGGTTCTATTTTTCTATCTATGATTTGTGGAATCATTTTTTCAAATACAATATTAGAAGCTCTAATAAATATTTCTTCGGCAGTCCCATTGAGATTTAAGTCTTCCTTTAAATAAATATCTCCTGTATCAATACCTCCATCTACCTTTATAGCAGATATTTTCGTATCCTTTATACCTCTAGACATTAGATTTTGCAATGGACTACCCCCTCTTCCAAAGGGTAGATCAGTCATATGAAATACAATACAATTAAAGTTGGAATATATATCCTTTGGTATCATCCAAGACCAATGTGGAAAAAAAATATAGTCTGGATTAATATCTCTTATATTTTCATAAGTTAATTCATTTTTATCAGTAATAATAAATACATCTATATTTTTATTCTCTTTTTTTAATTGAATAGATTTTTTTATATTCCATGGTTTTACGGTTACAATAAGTACTTTCATACTAAATCACCATATCCCAATTAAGCGGTGTTCCTCTTTCTATATCTCTATTAGCTCTTTTTCCAACTACATCGTCATAATATTTAGGCTTAATTCCATAGCCTGGTCTAATTATTCTCATATTTTCTTCAGTAAATTTGTCTCCTTTTTTCATATCCTTAACTACAAATATAGACCTTCTAAATCCTCTACTTACATGTTCTCTTTCCGATACCTCAAAGTCAACTTTACCTATGGCTTTTTCAACTATTCGAATATCTTGTACCATTTTTTTAAATTCATGGGGTTCCATAGAAAAAGATGAATCAGGATTTTCAATTTCTCTACTTATACAAAAATGCTTCTCTACTATTTTAGCTCCTAATGCAACTGCAGTCACTGCTCCTAATGACCCTAATGTATGATCTGATAATCCCGCAATTACTCCAAAATTACTTTTTAAATACTCTATAGTTTTTAAATTCATATCTTTAGGAACTGCTGGATAGGCACTAGAACATTTAAGAAGGCATATTTCATTATTCTCTTCTTTTCTTATGGCATTTACTGCATCTTCAATTTCTTCTAATGTTCCCATTCCTGTGGACATAATGATTGGTTTTCCCTTTGAAGCTATATATCTAATAAGTGGAATATCAACCAATTCAAAAGAGGCAATTTTATAAAACTTTACATTTAATTCTTCTAAAAAATCTACGGCAGTTTTATCAAAGGGGGTAGAAAGAAAATCTAAACCTATACTTTCAGCCTCTTCTTTAAGTCTAGCCTGCCATTCCCATGGTGTATATGCTTTCTCGTATAATTTGTATAGGTTTTCTCCTTCCCATGTTCCCTTTTTTATTTTGAAATACTCTTTATCACAGTCGATTGTCATAGTATCAGCTGTATATGTTTGTATTTTGATACAGTCTGCACCAGCTTCTTTTGCAGCATGTATAATCTCTATAGCTCTATCTATGTCGCCAGCATGATTTGCTGACATTTCTGCTATTATATATGATGGATATCCATCACCTATAAACCTATCATTTATTTTTATCCTTTTATTCATAAATATCCTCCTAATTATCCTTAGTAAGATTAATATAATATTCAATAGTATCATTTTTCGTATTTCTGGTATATCCCGAATTCTTGAAAGCCTTTTGTGATGCAGTATTCTTTATTTTTACTTTTCCTACTAACATCTTAACAACTTTATCTTTAGTCACAAACTTCTCTACTATTTTTTTTAATATTGTAGTACCATAGCCTTTACCCCTATACTCTTTATCTATACTATAATCTATAAATCCTATGTCATCTTCTATATCTATTCTTATTTGTCCTATTGCAATTTCTTCAATATAAGCTATGTAGATATAAGTATTAGGAGAATTGATTTTATTTTCAAACCACTTTTTATGCTCACCGTAGTCAATTTGCTCTGTATTAAAAGCATGTTCTCTAACTAACTCATCATTAGCCCACTCATATAGTAATTCACAATGCCGTTTATTTACAAGCTTTAATTCTACATTCACCCTTTTCAACACCTTTATTTAATCTTCTTTTGCTCTATATCTTTATTTATATTTATTAACTCTTTATTTTCTTTCATCAATCTAACTATATCTTCTAAATAAAAGTCATGTCTATCATTATATAAATACTTATATATTTCTTTTATCAACTCAAAGTCTTCCTCAGTATCTAATGTCCATCTATATTTAGAATAGTTTATATCGTTCATATAAAAATATTTTTTATATTTATCATTTTCATATATATATGGGGTTACATGCTCTCTCTGATATTTTTCTTGAGCATTATTATAAGCTTCTTCTAAACATTTAAATGTAAAAACTTCTGTATCTAATCCTCTAGGATAAGTTCTCTTACTTAAATCTGCTCCTCCATTTGTCACTATGTCATAGTCATTATCTTTATAAAATTTAATGATTTCATCCACAATTTTAGGATCAATCAATGGACAATCAGAAGTGATCCTCACAATTATATCACCGTTATTTTCTTTAGCTGCATGATAATATCTACTCAGTACATCTTCTTCACTACCTCTAAATACTTTAATCCCTAGTCTATTAACTTCCTTAACAATATCATCATCATTAGGACTTTCAGTGGTAGCTATAATTATCTGATCAATTTCCTTGGATTGTTTTATCCTTAATATATCATGTTCTAATACACTCTTCCCACAGATATCTAATAGTACCTTACCTGGGAGTCTACTAGATCCCATTCTAGCTTGTATAATAGCAATAACTTTACTCATAATACCCCTACTTCCTATAGTAGTCTAATACTTTTTCTAAGGCCATAATTACATCATCTAAATCTTCATTCTTCATAGAAGGATGTAAGGGCAGTGTAATGATCCCTTCATACACCCTTTCAGCTACAGGACATAATCCCTTCTCATATCCTAACTTTTTATAGTATGGATGCAAGTGTACCGGTATATAGTGGACATTGACACCTATGTTCTCTGCCTTTAAAGCTTCAAAAATTTCTTTTCTATCCCCATTAAATTTCTCAAGCTCTAATTGGATAACATATAAATGCCAGCTGGAATTAGAATCTTTAGATTCATAGGGAGTAATAACTCCATCCATTTTAGATAGTTTATCATTATATATATTCACTAGCTCTCGTCTTCTATGGATAAAGTCATCTAGTTTATTAAGTTGACTAATCCCTAAGGCACATTGAAAATCTGTAATCCTATAATTAAACCCTAAGTCTAATTGTTCATAGTACCAAGAACCTTGATTATTATCTGTCATTAAATCACTATCTCTAGTGATACCATGGGTCCTAAATAGGATCAACTTTTCATATAAATCCTTATCATTAGTAGTAATAACCCCACCTTCTCCTGTAGTAATATGCTTTACAGGATGAAAACTAAACTCTGTCATATCTGCAATACTACCTACTTTTTTATCTTTATATTCAGTTCCAATAGCATGGGCACTATCCTCTATAACTATTAGATTATATTTTTTAGCTAATTCCATGATTTTATCTAAATCTACTGCTTGTCCTGTATAATCCACAGGAATTATAGCCTTTGTCTTATCAGTTATTTTTCTCTCTATATCTTCCACATCGATATTGTAAGTCTTAGGATCTATATCAGCAAAAACCGGGGTACCACCTAAATATAGTACACAGTTAGCTGATGCTGCAAATGTAAGAGGTGTAGTTATCACTTCATCCCCTTCTCCTATGCCGGCTGCATAACAAGCTGCATGTAATGCAGCAGTACCATTAGATAATGCTACTGCATATTTAGCTCCTACATATTTAGCAATTTTTTCTTCAAATTCTTTGACTTTTGGTCCCGTTGTTAGATAGTCGCTTTTTAAAGTATCTACTATTACTTTTATATCTTCTTCATCTATATTTTGCCTTCCATAGGGCAAATAATCTTTCCTTATAGGAGTCCCACCTAATATAGCCAGTTTGTCCATTTCTTCACCTACTCTATAAGTAATATTTATTTAGTAACTGCTGCTTCAAGTAATGCAGCATCTTTAATAGGAATGAATCCTAATTCATTCATTGCTACTCTTAAGTCTTCTATACTTAACCACTCTTTATTATTTCCTGAATTATACTCAAATCCTTCTTCTATCAATCTTCCTCCTGGAGTAAAGTGTTTTTTAAAGTTCCACCATTCAAAGTGAGGGTATATTATATAGTGTTTTTCATATTCATATGTGTTTCTAGAATCATCTCTAGTTATCATAACTTCGTGAAGTTTCTCTCCCTCTCTAATACCTACTTCCTTCATAGATCCTTCTGGAAGCATGGCTTTCGCTAGATCAGTTATTTTGAATGAAGGTATTTTAGATATATATGTCTCTCCACCCTTTGACTCTTCTAAAGCTTTGAAAACTAGCTCTACACCTTCATCTAATGTTATCCAGAACCTTGTCATCCTGTAATCAGTAACAGGAAGTTCATTTACTCCTTGCTCTATTAAATCTTTAAAAAATGGTATTACCGAGCCTCTACTACCAGCTACATTCCCATACCTAACCACTGAAAATACAGTAGGCTTATCTCCAGAATAAGCATTAGCTGATATGAATAACTTATCTGATACTAGCTTAGTCCCTCCATATAGATTTATAGGATTTACAGCTTTATCAGTAGATAGGGCTACCACTTTCTTTACACCTCTATCTATAGCAGCATCAATAATATTCTGGGCTCCATGAATATTAGTCTTTATAGCCTCAAAAGGATTATATTCACAAGCAGGTACCTGCTTCATCGCTGCTGCATGGATAACATAGTCTACCCCATCAAAGGCTCTATATAGTCTATCCTTATCTCTAACATCTCCGATAAAGAATCTAAGTTTATCTAATTTATCTTTAAACTGCTGTCTAACTAATCCTTGCTTGTATTCATCCCTTGAATATATAATTATCTTTTTTGGATCATACTTCTCTAAAATCATCTCAATGAACTTTTTACCAAAAGATCCTGTTCCCCCAGTAACTAATATTGTTTTATTATTTAACAAATTCATTTCCTCCTCGGTAACTTTTCGTTTGTCTACTACAATAAAAATAATCTAACTTAATTATATAATACTTTCTATATTATTAATCGACAGAATTAAAGGTTTTCTTGAGTAAAATGACAAATTTCATAAAAGTGACAAAAAAGATAGAGACACTAAGTCTCTCTGCTATTAAATAACTGAAATCATTAATATTAGCTTCTACAGACAAACATACAAATAAAAAAATAAGGCAAATAGGTGGACACCTCTTTACCTGAATAAATACTTAATTATATCTAATTTACTGCACCTTTAGGTCCTTTTCCAATCTTTCCAATGGACTCATTATGTCTTATGCCCATACTGGACACCCAATCGAGTAGGAGGTAATTAATTATTTTAATTACCGTCCTCTCACACCACCGTACGTACCGTT
>NZ_WSFT01000043.1 GCF_016820655.1 Anaeromonas frigoriresistens | reverse complement strand
CCCAATTACTATTTTGGGGTTTTGAATAAAAGATTCATAATCTATATAAGGTAAAAGTGAATTGGATTTCATCCCTCCAATTGTTACCATAATGCATTTAATACTAGGGTTTCGAATTAGATCATTTATCTCCTCTACTCTTTCTTTTATTGAAGCTGAACGATAGTAATCTGATCTTCTAGTAAGGTTTCCCTCAACTATTTTGTATCCCTTATTTTCTAGATATTTTTTCGCTCTAACATATGTCACATAACGTTTCACATTGCCGAAGTCTTTGAGCTGGACCCCAAATGAATGCTACTTGGCGGTACTTGCACCCAGTGAAAAGGTGTGGTGCTCTGCCCTTTCCTAGACACGTACCCACCAGCACCATTGTTGGAATGGCTTGTTATACGTCGTAACCCCCCCTATGGATTACGACGACGATTTAATTCTGCTGGTAACTCATATCTAAACTTTAATAATTCACGAATAAAGTTCAGAAGTTGTTGAGCATCTTTTTTGCTGATATTATTAATTAGATCAAAATGTGCCCCTTGGTTTCCAATCAACCTAACCTCTTTTGTCCACTCAGTGAGGGTTGGATGTATAATTACTGTACTACTTAAATTTGCTAACCTTTGTGCCAAGGACCCTGAGGTTTCTCCTTTATCAACTGCAATTGCCTCAAGAATTCTTCGTGCCATGACGGCAGAAGCCCTAGGGCAATTCGCTAATAATGCAGTTGTTGCTTCACTAAAGGCATTAGCAATTTCTTTAGGAATATCCGACGATAAGTTGAATTCAGGTAATGGCAACTCCTCCCCACGAGACCCCAAATTCTTTTTTTCTTTTAAAAAAGGTAAATCAAACATAATAAAAACTATTAATCATACTCTGATAGTTTTATGGTGTATAACGTATCCGTATTGCCGAAGTCCAGGGCTTAGATAGCTCTTATCTTAGGCACCTGGATTTAGGTGCAGCGATAACGGATTCGGCAATATATTGTTATCTGAATTCAGATGACTTACGTACTATCTGTCAAACTAATACTTTATAAAATGAAATTACTTCAGTAATTAATTATTTTTTATATCGGTTTCCAGTGTTAGAGTAAATAATAAAGAGAACACTTATTACGATAAATAAAATCCAACTGAAACTTGTAATCCAGGATATTTCAAATAATAATCCAAATGAAGATATTATTAAAATTCCGCCAAGAATGAATAATAATTTTCCTACAGCATTACACAAAGCAGTTTCATCATATTTTTCTTTTTTTTCTTTAGAAGAAATGTTAAATCCTGATATAAGAAAACTCCATTGTTTATATTTTATTAAATAACCAAATATAAATAAAACTATCGCTAAAATTAAATGACTCATATATTATACCTCCCTTATTAACATAAGTGTTTAATATGTAATACTTACTTATTTTAAAATACTACTCACAAATAACGTCTGATTTCCTATAACGGTTTTGGTAGTTAAGGTGTTTCACACGCTTTTTATAAAATGTATTAACTACCATGTTATCTGAAGTTGCGGATTTGACCCGCTGTTTGAATTCCTTTTCTTCATTATAAGAAACTGTCTAAGCCAAATATATTTAAACTCAATAATCTAAAATGGTATTTCATACTCATCATATTCACTTTTTTCATCTTCTAAATCATCATTATCTCTTTCACTATCATACTGTTCCCAAGTAACTCCATATGGAGCTCCTCCAGAAGTATATCCTGCAATAAAACTGAATGTTTCATCAGAATCTATATAATTTAGCATTTCTTCCTCTTCTTCTCTTTTCTTTTTCTTTGCTTCTCTTGCCTTTTGTCTAGCTTCTACAGTTCGCTTCAATTGTTCCTTATATTCAGGATCAATTTCATATCCCAATATCTCAAGTTCTTTAACTGCACATAAAATATCTACATTGAATCTCTTTCTATAACCCTTAACATAATTTTTACCTTCATATTTCTTAATCCAATTCCTTGCTACTTATAATCTTTGTTTTCTCTTTAACGTCATTTTTTTCTTTCTCTTAGCTTTTTTTCTAGGCATAATACCTCCATACTAATCATATGCTTACTATTATCATTTATATCTAGACCGAAACAATTCCTCGCAATTTTAGATAACGTCTCTGTGTTTACAACGTCCTAAAGGTAGACCGTCTTGGCGAAGCTCCGCTCCCGGTGAAGGGATGTGGTGCCTGACGGGCTTCCCTATGCTCTAGGATTAAGGTTACTGATCTTGCCCCCGGCACCCCTGCATAAACACTATGTTATCTGCTGTCCCGTGTCATCAAATCTACTATATCCACATCACCTTTTTTGTGTTTTATGTTTCATTTTATAAAGAATACAAAATAACTCAACTTAACATTATTCATCATCTTAACTACAAATTTAAATTTGTCATGATTATGCTTGAAAAGCGCAATGAATAAAATGTTTATTTCTTTTGCAAACATGACAATTCTTGATCAAACCATGTTTCAATGTCATATCGTATATCTAAAACAGAATCATCCAACGATATGGGAAGTCCACGACAACCGCCATCACAATGACCGATTTCTCTTTTTCTGCCGCATCCATATCCCTTTGCAATCAGTTCCTGCAAAATTGGAGGAAACGTTTTGATGGTGTCAGCGTATTCGTGCGTCTTTGTCGATTTCACATTGATATGATAGCCGTTGTTGAGGGAAGCGTTAATTCCCCATAAATCTTTCCGTTTATAACGATACTTCATATAGATATGAAACCCTTTTACTTCCACAACGCAGGTAAGTCCTTTATTCAGATAGCGCTGATGCAGTTGCAGAATGAAATCCTGCACATCTGCGGATAAAGGCTTTATCGTATCCTGCACGATGGAAAGCACATCGGTTTCATCCTTTTTCAATACCCTGTAATCACAGCGCAAAAAAACATTCTGGTTGACGAGGGTGCCATGGTCTATTTCGGCGATTGCCATGACCTTCAGGCCTGTCAGCATAGTGGGGTTATCTGGATATGTAATCTTTATGGTTTTGATGTCTGACAAGTTTTGCCTTTTTTTATTTATATCTATGCCGTCAATGCAAATACCGCAATCCGCCAGAAACCGAAGGCATTCAAGGTTTTTGGTAACAGACAACTTTGCATTGAATACGGTATTTACACAGGCGAGAGATTGAGCGTTTTCAACTGGCATGCCATGATAACCTATGTTCATTAGTATGGTGCTTACATTGTGCAGGAACGGATAATACACCGAAAGCGTGGTGCGGTTTTCATATTCATGAGCAACTTTTTTGCTATTATCATAGGCATCGCCTTTGGTGTATAAAACATCGTAAAGCCGAACCAAAAAGGCTCTGAACGCCAGAACGCCCTCACGTATGCTCTCTTCAACTGAAACATTTGTATATGCAGGATTAATCGCATATGCTTCGTGCGTTTCGGGCACCATAATTTCCTTCAAATAGCTTGCCACATCCTGAAGCGTTTTTCTCATGTGTTTCACCCCTTGTAATTTACTTTGCCTTATATCTCTAAAACCAATTTGCAAATTCCTATTTATCTGATTGTATATGAATAATTCATGTGTCACGTGATAGAACTTATATGATTTATCTAATTCGTTTTTAATTTGGGATTTTCTATTTCTTTTTTATTTATTTTTATGTTAATAGTCTACATTACCTTTAGGGATTACACATAACGTTTCTAGTGTCTTGCGACGGTCCACATAGTTTTTGTGGACTGTTGCAAATGCTATGTTATACGCAGTCCTTTAGAGTTTTTTCCTAAGGACTACTAGATCTCCTTCCCATTCTGGTATATATAGTCTGTTATCATAATAATCCATACTACAGATTAATGGTAAGTTTAACTTCAATGGATTTTCTTCCATTTCACTATTTCGTTTTCCCTTTTCTATACTGGTTTTACCAGCAATAGTTGAAATAATATTACTCCTTTTTTCAACCATTCTTACAACATAGTTTTGAGTATCTCCAATATATATATTTCCTTCTTCATCTAATGCTAATGACCAAGGTCCATCAAACTCAGCGTGTGGATTTCCTCCCAATCTTGCCTTTGTTGCAATGTCACCATCACCTTTATAGCCACATTCTCCTGTACCTACCACTAATTTAACTGTCTGTGATTTCAAATCTATCATACGCACTGAATAATTCTTACTATCCAAAACGTATATATTTCCATCTGGGCCACACTTTAGGTCATAAACCCAATTAAATTGTGCCAAATCAAAAGAAATATTCTCTTTTTGAAACCCTGGCTTACTATTACCAATACATCTTATAACTTCTCCATCGGAACTAAATTGCCATACCTTACAACCAGTAATCTCATTAATCCATATATTACCGTTATGATCATATAAACAATTCCCAATATCCTTCATCCCAAACTCTTCTCCATCTATTAGTACTGAAGTAGATCTTTGCTCAGGTACTATCTTATATACTCGTTTATTACCACTACTTGAAACTAATAATTCGTCTTTTCTATTTCCAGCTAAGAAAACTGGCTTTTGTATCTCAGCTTTTATATGATATTTGCTGTTGTATCTTTGAAAAGAACCTAATGTCCATTCCAATTCTCTATTCTCTCCAAAACATCCTATCCAATGATTATCATAATCCAAAACATATTGCTTTCCAAAATAATCATGAAAACCAAGATGTGCAAATCCCTTTCCCCATGATTTTTCTTGACTAAAATTAATTACTTTATCTACTACCCATTTCATTAAACCACCTCAAATCAGATTTTTCATAACGTTTCTAGTATATTGTGACGGTCCACACGCTTTTTGTGGACTGTCTGCAAATGCTATGTTACAAGATCGTCGTACTGGTGTAATAATGGTATCATATTCTGAAACAATACTCACTCGATAACCACCATAGGCATCATCATCCCTAATCGCATCAACACTATTAAATGTAAAAGTTACATCATCATCTATTAAATGTTGCAGATTTCTCTAATTGCTTTGGCAATTGATTCATTATCAATTGGATAGTTCTTGATAGTTGCATCTATATCCATAGTTGCTCTATTGTCTATTCCTACAAGTGCCACAATCAACATGCCACCTTTTAAAATAAACTTATCCTTATAGGCCGACTTGGAAAGACGCTCAAGAAATCGTTCTTTCAATATTATAAACTTTAATCTGGTTACCGAATGAGCTTTTAACTGATGCAACGCCAAGCTCATGTAATTCTTTTTTTACATAGTAAATTTTAAATCTATCTGCAACATTTGAAACAACCTTGTATCCACTCGGAACCGTAGCCGAATACTCGAATAGTGTACGATCTGATAAATCATGCATAAAAAGAACTGTCTCGTGGGAGTAAATTAATTTCGAATACTTTTTTTGCATAGCAAACATTTCATCTTCAATAGCATCAATAGCTACATATACGCCACGGTCACATCTTTCTAACTTACCTTCAAAAATCAATCTTTGAAGATATTTCCTTGGTATACCGTGTTTATCAAGATCTGCACTTAAAATCGTGCCATTTTGTCGTTTAATCAATTCTTCAATTTTTTCTAGGTAATTCATAACCATCACCTCCCGTTACAAATATACTTATATTGTCCTTCATTTAAGTATTTTTGTAAATTGGGTTTTACTCCATCGCATAAATACCGATTTTATATTTCTTCTTTATAAATAGCTTGATCTTGTCATACTCAATTGCTAAATTAACTTCTTGTTTTTTAAATAGTTTAACATTGCCACTTGTTCACTAAGTTTTAATCTATCGTCCATTGTATCTTCCTCTATTTTCCTTCTATTCAAAATATGAAATTTCTTTTTTCTCTTTTAAAAAGGTTCGAATATCTTCAACGGTCTCTGCTCTTCTGCATTCAGGTAATGCAATGGATTTAATAACAGCTCTTCAAAATTTGATGAGCTTAGTTGTCGACCTTGCTGATGGAATCAAGTCAGTGACAACAGAAACTGTAAAATGTCAAACTCAGCAATGGATTAATCAACAAGCCACATTTATCAAGGCTTTATTCGCTGATTTCTGCTGGGAAAGTTGAGTTATTCATTTTTATTCCTCCTGTTTATAAAGCTTTATAACAGAGAATGGACAACCCCAGGAGGGCAGGTTACTGACAGAATATAGTCTGCATTCAGACTACCAACCGAATCGTGTTTTTATCTCATAGCTCTTCTCTTTTTCTCTTTTATTATAGTATATCGATTTGTATCGATACAAATATCTTCACTTCTCTTATTCATTCGCCTTACCAAACTAACCGATATTTCAACAGTCGCCACTTCCGTCACAGAAATAACCAGCCATATTCCTATCATCAATGGGACGATCTCTGGCATAACTTTCACATGAGCTATGAAATCATTCCTGATATGTACTCTTTTGTTTTATTCAAGAAATTCAGCGTTCCCTTTTCAGCACCAAGAATCCTTTCAAGGGCTTCTTGATAAAAAGTAATCAGATCTTCCGCTTTCTTATAGAGTGTTTTATGGCCAGATAAGTATGATGAATCGGATATGATATCTGCTATTTTTTCTTTGCAAAGGGAGGTCAAACGTATATATAATTCGGCTGTTTCTGTAGCATTAGATGTTTTAAATGAACCCTCTTGTATTCCTTGAGTGATGATCAGTTCAATAAATTGTTTGTTAATTGATAGGGATTTTTGCATAAACTTTCGAGCTATAAATGCATTTTCATCCCGTTTCTGTAATGCATATAACGGATAATAAGCTGATTGATTTTCTTCTCTCAATTGATGAGTTGCATTAAAAATATGCTCCAGTTTAGATACTGCAGATAAATCATTTCTGTTGGCAATATCTTTAACCACTGTTTGCATTTTCTCTGTCAGTTGATTGACGATTTCATGAAGGAGTGCTTCTTTTGATTCAAAATAATAGTAAAAGGCTCCTTTGGTAATATTCATTTGTTTTAAAATATCGTTGATGGATGTTTTTCCATATCCTTTTGTCTTAAAGATTTCAACAGCCGTTTCGAGAAATTCTTTCTTACGCTCATCACCTTTTTTGGCTATCCACATGTTCATCACCTCCTTTTACTCTCAATCCATTCTAATATATAATCCAAAGCAAGCTGAACATTGCCTACTTGACAATGATGAGAAGCCGACTCACTTTTTGTAAAGATTCTTCCTGACACAGACTTTGCTTGAACAAGAGCATTTTTCTGTTTTTCGAAAAAATGTGTATAGATATCATCTTCACCTGCTAGGAGAAGGGTATCTTGAATAATGTATTTGGATATTTTTTTAGTATGGTATTTTTTCATGGATTTTATATAGTGATGAATAGAATGAACACCATACACATGATACCCTTGTAAAATTAGCCAGTGAAGAAAAAGATTATCAGATACCTTTTTTTCTGCTTTTTTCCAAAAGGCACTTTTTTCAAAGAACATGAAGAATCCAATCATAAGCTGTAAGGTCTTAGGGAATTTGCTTATAAAAGCTTTGTAAAAATCATAGATAATATCATAGAGAACCACACGCCCAATCCTTTTCTCGTATGCAGCCGCTCGAGCTGCAAGATAACCACCTAATGATATTCCAATTAAGGTTACATCATTTATGGCATAGTAATCAAGAATCTTAGAAACAGGCTTTTCCCATTCATGTGTTAAGGTTAGACCATATTCATTAAGGGCACCGCCTTGGCCGGGGCCTTCAAACATGATAACATCATATCCCTTAGCAACAAAGGTTTTGCAAAATGGATAAAGTTCTTGTATAAAAGAATCATATCCTCCATGTAGTAGAATGAATCCTTTACTGGGTTTATCCGTCATAAGACGCATGACAGGTAAGTATCCCTCATCATAAGGAACTTTTTCATAGATAATGGGCTCATCCCTATAGGCTTTACTATAGGCTTCAATACATGCAGTATATAAGAGCTTTTTTTCTGGATCATTACCCAACGAGAAGAATTCAGCAGCACGAAGATAGGTGGCACCAGTCAGCCAATTATCATTTTTAATAGCTTTTTCACCTAACTCTTTAAATGTTTTTTTCGAATCCTCGAAACTATGAATACTTTTAGAGGCTTCCTCTAATTCAGTGTAGCTTAAGAATCCGGTTGTATACCAACGGTTCATCTGAAAATTTAATAGATTATTTTCGTGAAAATCATGGTATCCAATTGGAAATTCAAATGTCATTACTTTCACTTCCTTTCAAGAAACATACCAATGGTATAATTATACTAGTAGTATGTTGTAAAGTCAATAAGTAACTTCATGCCCCATACCATTGGAGTGGAAAATTAACTAGAAAACTCAAGTCATGTAATGTAAATAAAAATATTAATGAGTGAATATGACATACTATTGTCATATTTTTAATGATATATTAGAGTAGAGTAAACCACTATATAGATTGCAATAAATCCTTTACATCATTTCGAACGTATCAAAACAGCTACAGAAGTCTGTTAGACTAATCACTTAATAAATTCATAGTTCTTATATTTTTTATGTAACTTATTAATTATAAATCATAGAAGATAAAGTCATAGAAGAAAATATGAGGTGAAGAATGATGTCAAATTTAGATGTTAGGATAGGTTACACTTAATTAGACAGTAAAAATAAAACCACAGAGAGCTAAAAAACGCAAAATACGATAAGCTTTGAAACAGGGTTCTTAGCCCTCTTTTTATTCCCTTTCTCATCGATTGAAGTGGTAAATGACGGTATTTCAGTTATCAATAATGAATCTCCGCTTTCAGACAGCTTACTATGATAACCTATGTCAGATAATAGGTCTGTAATCCTATATAAAAACGGATAGTCTGTCCCATTCCTCGGATTCTTTTTCAGCTTGAAATATAAATGCCCGTCTGAGATGAGGTGGTCACAAAATAAATATAAAAAATCCCTGAAGGCAATAATGCCATTTCGTATATCTTCTTCACTTGCAACGTTTTCAAACATGGGTTTCAGCTCATAAGTCTCGGGGATATTCGCCGGTATCAAGTTCTTTAAGTATTTAGCGAGTTCACTGATGGGTTTTTGTGTTACTGGACCGTGATATGTGCTCATTTTTTAGCTCCTTTCTCATCTTGCATCAAATTAACTAGTGAATTAT
>NZ_WSFT01000037.1 GCF_016820655.1 Anaeromonas frigoriresistens | reverse complement strand
AAGCATAAAAAGTACCCTTATATCACAAATGTGACATAAGAGTACTATCTAAGCTCTTTTTTTTAAATGTCCTTGACATGGGGTCCACTTTATAGTTTAGTCTTATGGTCCCTTTTTATTTCACATCTTTTTTTATTAGGAATATCATGGATATAGAAATATCTTTTTTAGCCTTAGTAACCTATGGGAAAGGATGGTTATATGATTAAGTTTGACCAGGTAAAATCAATAAATAATAATATAGATTTATCTAAAGCTACAAGTATGGAAGGTATAAAAATACAAATTAGTAAATCTAAAAGTAATATGAAATATAGCAAAATTAGTCCTAATTATAAGGAAGTACTTCCACACCAATCTAATAAAAATAATAAAAATAAAAAGAAAGATTATAATCAACCAATAGAAGAAGAAAAACATCCTGAAATTAAAATATCTATTGTTAATATATCTGGAAATAAAAATGAAATTGAAGTAAAATCGGATGAAAATTCACTTTCACAAGGGCAATTAAAAAGTATTAATAAAGAATGTATTGATAAGATAATTGATACTCTAGATAGCTTGTCAAAGGAGACATTAGATAAGCTGCCAGAAATCACTATCCCTATATATATATTTAATATGAATAATATACTCACATCAGGAAAGAAAAATGAAATAAATCCTAAGTAAGGAGAAAAGTATATGGATATAAAATTATTGGAGCTTAATAGACAATATAAAACTATAAAAGATGAAATTAATAAGGGAATAAAAGAGGTTCTTGATAGTTCTAGGTTTATACTAGGTCCTAAGGTAGATAATTTTGAAAAGGAGATATGTAACTTTATTGGAGTGAAACATGCCATAGGTGTGGCTAATGGAACAGATGCATTATTATTAGCCTTAAGAGCCTATGATATTGGAGTAGGAGATGAAGTAATAACTACTCCTTTTACTTTTATTGCTACAGCTGAAGCCATATCTCAAGTAGGAGCTAAACCTATATTTGTTGACATTGATTTAGATACTTATAATATAGACGAAAATAAAATAGAAGAGAAAATTACTGAGAGAACGAAGGCCATCATTCCAGTTCATATATTTGGAAATCCAGCAAATATGGATAAGATAATGGAAATTGCTAATAAGAACAATCTCATCGTGATAGAAGATGCTTGTCAGGCAATAGGATCTGAATATAATGGATCAAAGATAGGATCGATAGGTCATACTTCATGTTTTTCTTTTTTTCCTACTAAGAATTTAGGAGGATATGGAGATGGAGGTATGATATTAACCAATGATGATAATATCGCAGAGAAATTAAAAATGCTAAGATTTCATGGACAGAAAATAAAATATACTAATGAAATTTTAGGATATAACAGTAGGTTAGATGAAATACAAGCAGCTATTTTAAGAGTTAAATTAAAATACTTGGATGACTGGAATGGAAAAAGAAGGGAATTATCCCATAGATATAATGAATTCTTAAAAGACTTACCAATCAAATTACCAGTAGAAAAATCAGGAGTTAAACATGTCTATCATTTATATATTATTGAATTAGCTGAAAAAAAAGAGCTAAAAGAGTATCTTGAAAATAATGGAATAGACACAGCAGAATATTATCCTATCCCATTACATTTACAAAAAGCCTATAAAAATTTAAATTACAAAAATGGAGATTTTCCAAACTGTGAATATGTTTCTGAACGAACCCTTGCATTACCTTTATTTCCTGAATTAGAAGAAGAGGAACAAGACTATATAATTGAAAAAATTAAAGATTTTTATAAAATTAAAGTAAGAGAGAAAACCAAAGTTACTAATCTTTTAAAGAGAAAAATTACAGATAAAACTGCCATTTTATCTGTAATAGGATTAGGATATGTGGGGTTACCCTTAGTAGTAGAAAAGGCAAAGTCTGGCTATAAAGTTATAGGAATAGATATTCAGCAAAAAAGAGTAGATATGGTTAATGATGGGATCAATTATATCGGAGATATAGTTGATGATGATCTAAAAGAACTTGTAGATAAAAATATGATAGAAGCTAGTACTGATTATAGTGTTTTATCTAAGGCAGATTGTGTAATGATTTGTGTGCCAACACCCTTGGATAGACACCAGCAGCCAGACACCTCCTATATTGAACAGTCAACTAGAGATATTTCCAAGTATTTAAGAAGAGGGATGTTAATAGTTTTAGAAAGCACTACTTACCCTGGAACAACTGAGGAAGTGATAAAGCCAATTTTAGAAGCTACCGGCCTTAAATGTGGAGAAGATTTCTTTCTTGCATTTTCTCCTGAGAGGGTTGATCCAGGGAATAAACAATATAATATTAAAAATACTCCTAAAATAGTAGGAGGAGTAACTGAAAACTGTACTGAATTAGCAGCATTATTATACGAAAAATTTTTACAAGGATCTATTCATAAAGTAAGTAGTCCAGCGGTAGCAGAAATAGAGAAGATTTTGGAAAATACCTTTAGAAATATAAATATTTCAGTGATAAATGAAATGACAATATTATGTGAAAAGATGGGAATAGACATCTGGGAGGTTATAGAGGCAGCTAAGACAAAACCCTATGGATTTATGCCCTTTTATCCAGGACCGGGGATAGGGGGACATTGTATACCAATAGATCCTTATTATTTAACATGGAAGGCTAGAGAATATAATTATCATACAAAGCTAATAGAGGTGGCTGGAGAGATTAATAATTATATGCCTCAATATGTGGTTGAGAGAATTATGAAGATATTAAATAAATATAGCAAACCGATAAATGGATCTAAAGTATTATTGATTGGAGCTACCTATAAAAAAGATATTGATGATTTAAGAGAATCTCCATCATTAAAAATAATTGACTATCTAAGAAAAGAAAAAGCAGTAGTTGAATATAATGATCCTTATGTTTCTGAATTTACTCATAATGGGATTAAATATAAGTCAAAGGATCTTACGGAAGAGTTTCTTAAGTCTGTGGATATAACAGTAATTGTGACAGATCATTCCTGCTATGAATATCAATATATTGTAGAGAATTCTAAAATAGTATTTGATACAAGAAATGTAACTAAAGATATAAAAGTAAATCGAGAAAGGATTTATAAGTTGTAGTTATATTAGATTTTTATAGTTGAGAAGGGTGATTATGAATGGGTAAACTAAGGTTTGCTATATTAGGATGTGGACGAATATCTAAGAAGCATGCAGAAGCAATAGCAAATAATCATAGGGAAGTTGAGCTTATAGCTGTATGTGATCATAAGGATAAGAAAATGGAAGCTACAATAGATAAATATTATGAAATCCTATCCATTAATAAATCAAATATCAATAATAATATAAAGAAATATTTAGATTATAAAGAAATGTTAAAGGATGAAAGCATAGATGTTGTTGCTATCGCAACACAAAGCGGCTATCATGCTAAAATCACTATAGATTGTTTGAATAGGGGTAAGCATGTGATAGTTGAGAAGCCAATGGCATTATCCTTAGAAGATGCTGAAGAAATGATATCAACAAGTAGAAAGAAAAACTTGAAGCTAACTGTATGCTATCAAAATAGATTTAATCCACCTATACAAAAATTAAGAAAAGCAATTGAAGAAAAGAGATTTGGAAAAATAGTAAATGGTACAGCTAGGATATTATGGAATAGAGATGACAATTATTATAAGCAATCAGATTGGAGAGGTACTTGGGAGTTAGATGGTGGTGCCTTGATGAATCAGTGTATTCACAATATTGATCTTCTACAATGGATGTTAGGAGGTAAGGTAGATAGAGTTTATGCTAATACAGGAAATTTCCTAAGAAATATAGAGGCTGAAGACTTTGGTGTAATAATAATAAGGTTTCAAAATGAAGCTATAGGTATGGTAGAGGGAAGCGTTTGTGTATATCCAGAAAATTTAGAAGAGACCTTAAGTATATTTGGAGAAAAGGGTACAGCTGTGATAGGCGGTATAGCAGTTAATAAGATAGAAACATGGAATTTTGAAGATAAAGAGAATATAGAAAGTGATGTTGAAAATCAGGAAATCTATACTACTGGTGTATATGGAGATGGACACACTCCTTTATTTAAGGATACGATTGATGCAATAAAACAGGATAGAGAACCCTATATAACTGGAGAAGAAGGAAAAAAATCCTTAGAAATAGTTCTAGCAGCATATAAATCTCAATATTATAGCAAAAAAATATTATTCCCTGTAGGTAATGTATCTACTTTAGAGTTTAAATGATGAAAGCTATAAATGAAACAAGAAAAGTAGCTAAATCTGCTATATTAATAATGATGTTTTTATTAATTAGTAAATTTCTAGGATTCTTTAGAGATATTTTAATAGCATCAAAGTTTGGTTCCGGTATGGAAACTGATGCCTATTTTGTGGCAAGTACAGCTTGTGTTTTTTTTATAGGTATTATAGGTAACGGTTTATCTGTCACCTTGGTACCAATAATATCTGGCACAGAAGAAAGTTCTATTACTAAAAATTTTATATATAGATTTAAGAGTTTAGGCTTCATAACTATATCGGGAAAAGGAAATAAAATTAGATATAATTGTAAAACTGAATCAGGTTCTCTTAAAAATACAGATAATTATATAAGTAATCTCCTTAATATAATTATATTATTTGCTTTAGTAGTATCATTGATGACTTGGTTTGGTGCTCCTTTATTAGTAAAAGTATTTGCTAAAGGATTTAAAGGAAATCAGTTTATATTAGCAGTTGAATTAACAAAAATAGGGGTACCGATGGTTTTTTTTATAGCTTGTAGTAGTATTTTCTCTGGTCTTTTACAAGGGAAAGAAAAATTTAATACTACTGCTGCCATTGGAATACCATATAATATTGTTTTTATTATATTTCTCTTATTTTATTCAGAGAGGTTTGGTATACGAGGATTAATGATAGCTTCAGTCTTTGCAGTATCCTCTCAATTTTTATTACAGGCTTATTCCGTACATAAGCTTAATTACTCTTATAAACCAAAACTAAATTTCAAAGATAAAGATATTATAAATACCTTATATATTATTGCTCCTGTAGTTATAGGAACAATGGTAGATAAAATAAATAGTATCGTAGATAAAACATTAGCATCAGAATTAACAAAAGGAAGTATATCAGCTTTAAACTATTCCAATAGATTGAATTCATTAATTTTAAATGTTTTTGTTATAGGTATAACTACAGTTATATATCCTATGCTATCTAAAGAGTTTTCCAATAGGAATATAGACTCAGCTCAGTCAATATTAAAGAAGGGAATGAATATAATTTTATTAATTATTATCCCAACAACTGTTGGAATAATGATACTTTCTACACCTATAATAAAATTACTTTTAGAAAGAGGTGCATTTGATAGTAATGCTACCCGGATGACCTCTTTAGCCTTAGTATTTTACTCAATTGGATTAATAGGAATGAGCTTAAGGAATATATTTAATAAGACCTTCTATTCTTTTAAAGATACTAAAACTCCTATGAAAAATGGAGTCTTAACCGTAATTATCAATATTATTTTAAACCTAATTTTAGTCAAAACTATGGCTCATGTAGGTTTAGCTTTAGGAACTAGTATTGCTGAGATATCTGGTGCCTTATTATTGCTTTTTAACTTAAGAAGGAAAATTGGAGGTATAGGCCTAAAATACTATACTGTATACTTGGGGAAGTTAGGAATTTCAGCCGGAGTAATGGGTATATTTGTTTACTTTTTAAATACCTTCTTAAGTAATATAGGAAGTAGTAATATACTTAGTTTAATATTTTTGATATTAACAATCTTAAGTGGAGGTATTATTTACTTGGTATTATGTTATCTATTAAAAATTGAAGAAGTAAAATTACTTGTTAAATATATAAAAGAGTTTATTTTAAGAAAAAGATGCCTATAGGCATCTTTCTCTTTTTGATTAAAGCTTAGTAAAGTAACTAAATCGAATATAAGACATATATTAAAATATCAGAATAAATTTAATTTGAAAAGAGTCTATCTCTATATGTATATGACAAAAAAGCTATGGAGTGGGATAAGTGAGAAGAAGTTTTATTAATATTATAAATAAAATTAATAGTATTTTTAGAGGTGAAGTTATTTTTGCATTGTTTCTTCTAGCGGGAAATTTTAAATCCTCTTTAACTTTTTTACCGGATTATTTAGATGTGACCATACTTTTTTTTACTTTATCTATATTGATATCTGCTAAAAGATTGATTATTAAGCCTTCTTTATTAAAAGAGTATGTACATGACATAGCTATATATTTAACATTTATTGCAGTGCTCCTAGGCAGTTTATTTTATACTCCAAGTACTATTTATTCATTGGATAAAGTCTTAAGATTTCTAATAATAACTAGTTGGGCCTTTCTAGGAGTTTTTTTTCTAATCAAGAACGAAGATTCTTTAAAGCGATTTTTAAATACAATAATTTTTTTGGGATTGATAATGAGCGGAGTGGCTATATACCAATTTATATTTGTTCAAAAAGGGAATTGGAGTTTCATTTCTGTTCTTGGATCAAATTACTTGGCTTTAGGTAGAACAGTAGGGATAGGCATTATTATAGTATTTTTATATTTCATTAATGAAAATAAAAGATTTAAGTCTATATTATTTATTTTAGCAATTCTACAGATGTCCATAGCTCTCCTTATTTCAGGAGGTAAAATGCCAGTATTATCTATTGTAGTGGTATTATTTCTATACTTTATATTTTCATCTACGTCTAATCGAATCAGTATATATTTAAGAAATGGTATGAAAAAGGTGATAGTACTAACGATTATATTGGTCCCTATCATTATTGTATTAGGGAGACTAGGTATGTTTGATGTAGTAATAAGTAGGCTATCTGAATTAATTCTATCTATAGGTAAAGATACTTCAGCTTTAGGCAGGATTGATAGATATATAACTGCTCTAAAAATGTGGGGGGATAAACCTTTAATAGGTAATGGAGTAGGAAGCTTTCCTATATTTTATAGTGGATTTGATGTGAGAGACTATCCCCATAATATATTTTTAGAGATATTATGTGAGTTAGGTATATTAGGATTTGGAATTTTTACATGGTGGATTGGAACCTCTTTTTATAAAGGGTGGGTAATATTTAAAAATAAATTTAAAGGAATTGACCATTTGCAAATGGGGTTAATATTAGTATTTTTATATTTACTAATTAATGCAAATGTATCAGGCAGCTTAAATGATAATAGATTGATGTTTACTTTTATTGGTTTACTTTCTATATCCCCTTACTTAGGGAGAAAGGCAGGAGATAGTGATGAAAATATGTATATTGACCACAGGTCATGAACCTACAGATGGTCGTATATTTACTAAGGAAGTAAAGACTTTGTTAAATAACGGATTTAAAGATATTACAATTATTTGTCCATATCATAAAGAGCTTGATGAGATTGATGGAGTTAAAATAATTGGTTTTAAAAAGAGAAAGAGTAATTCCTTTAAAGATAGGTTCAAACCTGTAAAGGATTTATATAGAAAAGCTTTAAAGTGTAAAGCAGATATATATCATTGTCATGAACCAGATGCACTAGTTATAGGCTACTTGTTAAAAAGAAAATATGGCGCAAAACTTATTTATGATTCTCATGAGTACCATCCTGAACATTTTGCTGAAAGGTATAAAGGAGTAATTAGTAAAGTTTTATTTCATACCATATATAGGTTAGAAAAATATTTTGCCAGAAAGACTGATTATGTAATAACAGTTAATGAAGAATTAGTAGAAAAATTTAAATCCTGGGGATGTAAAACTGCACTTTTGCCTAATTATGCAGTTAACAATGAAGATATTATTCATAAAGAGGATAGCTATATAAGCGCCTTAAAGGATAAAGGATATATTGTAGGAATTTTTGCAGGAGGCATCTATAAAGAAAGAGGAATTATAGAACTAATTGAAGCAAATAGCATAGTAAAAAATAAAGGGTACAAAATAGCTATGATATTTATAGGCTGGTATAGTGATAGATTTGTAGACTATTGTAAAGATATCATAAGGAAAAAGGATTTATCAAAGGAAGTAGCATTTCTAGGGAAAAAAGAACATAGTGAAGTTATAAATATGATGATGCAGAGTGATTTTGGTATGGTAAATGATTACCTTGATAAAAGGAATTTACATTCTTGTGCTATTAAACTATTTGAATATATGCAATGTGGGATTCCTATATATTCAAGTAATAACCCAGCTCATAGAACTATACTGGAGTCTGAAAATTGTGGAGTATATGCTAACCCTATGAATCCTCAGGAGATAGGTGAGGTATTAATCAAGTTATGTAAAGATAGAGATTTAATGAAAGAAATGGGGAGTAATGGATTTGAAGCATTTAAAAAGAAATATAATTGGTCAGTAGTAGAAGGACGACTTTTACATGTGTATAGAGAGTTAGGTGATATATAAATGTATAATAAGGTTTTAATTTTATCCCCCCATACAGATGATGGAGAATTAGGATGTGGTGGTTTTATTACTAAACTAAAGGATATAGGAAGTGAAATTTATTATATAGCTTTTTCTTCAGCAGAAAAATCAGTTCCTAAAGAATATCCTAAAGATATTTTAAAAATGGAAGTAAAAAAAGCTACATCAATATTAGGTATCAAAGAGGAAAATCTTTTTATATTAAATTATGAAGTAAGGACTTTTCATGAAAAGCGACAAAATATATTAGAAGATTTAATTAAGTTCAAAAAAAATATTAAACCAGATTTAGTACTACTACCTTCCCTCCATGATATCCATCAGGATCATATAACTATTGCTAAAGAAGGATTAAGGGCATTTAAAAACACAACAATATTAGGCTATGAACTACCTTGGAATAATTTAACTATAGATACAACATGTTTTGTAAAACTACAAGAGTATAATATTAAGATGAAAGCAAAAGCTCTTAGAGCTTACGAATCTCAAAAAAATAGAGTTTATTTTACTGAGGGCTTTATATTTAACTTAGCCAGAACAAGGGGGGTGCAAATAGGATGTGATTATGCGGAAGTTTTTGAGGTTATAAGATTAGTTATTGATTAAAAAGGAAGGGATTTTATGATTGTTTCATTGCATCAACCTAATTATATACCTTGGTTAGGTTATTTTTATAAAATATATAAGAGCGATATCTTTATAATAGCTGACGATCTTCAGTATATAAAGAGAGGATATATTAATAGAAATCAAATAAAAACACCAGAAGGGCTACAGTGGTTAACTATACCCGTTGACTATAAATACAATTTAAAGTCTAACATCAACGAAGTTCACACAAAGGATGACTTAGGATGGAAGGAGAAACACTTAAGAATTATTGAACAATACTACAAAAGAAGTAAATATTTCGATGATTTTTTTTATCTCCTTAAAGAGAATGTAATGAAGGATTATGACACTATAAGTGATTTGAATATAAATATATTAAAAATGATTTGTGAAGTTTTAGATATAAAAACAGAAATGATATTACTATCAGATTTAGATATAGAAGGAGATAAAAGTGAAAGGATAGTTAATATTTGTAAATATCTAAATGCTGATACCTATTTATCCGGTCATGGAGCAAAAGCATATAATGACTTGGAATTATTTGATAAAAATAATATCAATTTAGTGTACTCAGATTTTCAAGTAAAAGAGTATAAACAACTATGGGGAGAATTTATAAAGAATATGTCTGTAATAGATTATATCTTTAATTGTGGATTTGATATTAAGAAATTATTTAACTAGTGGGGTGAAATAGGATGAATGTCCTTTATTTACATCAATATTTTACTACGCCAGAAATATCAGGAGGGACTAGAAGTTATACCTTCGCAAAGAAACTAATTGAAAAAGGTCATAAAGTTACTATGGTTACATCTTCACGAAGAATTGGGAAGAAATATTCCTTGGGAGATAAGAAGATAAACTTTATTAATATAGATGGTATAGATGTAGTAAGTATAAATGTAAGTTATTCTCAAAATATGAGTTATATAAAGAGGATAATTTCTTTTATTCTCTTTATGGTTTATTCATCTTTATATTTAATGAAGAAAAGAGATTATGATATTGTTTTTGCTACTTCTACTCCTTTATCTATTGCTATTCCGGCCTTAGTAGCAAAATTCAGAAATAAGATTCCTTTTGTATTTGAAGTTAGGGATTTATGGCCAGAATATATAGAAGATTTTGGAATAGTAAAAAATAGAGTAATAATAAAAATTTTAGAAAAATTTTGTAGTTTTGTGTACAAGAAAGCAGATCATATAGTTGCAATTTCAAACTCCATGGCTAATAGAGTAAAAATTAAATATAATATTAATTCTAATAAATTATCTGTATTACCTATAGGAAGCTGGAAGTACTTAAAAAATGGATTAGATGAAGATAAAATTAATATTTATATTGAAAAGTTTGATCTAAAGGATAAGTTTGTTATAGGATATGCAGGAACATTAGGATTTACAAATAATATAGATAGTATTATCAAAATGGCTAAAGTATTAAACAATTATGTAGATATAGTAATTCTTATAGCAGGAGATGGAAAAGAAAGAAATAGAATGGAAAAAGAAATTAAAGATAAACAATTAACAAATATAAAGCTAGTGGGAAAGTATAGCCAATTTGAAGTTGTAAATATAATAGAACTATTTGATATTGCATATCAATCAGAATTAGAATTCAACAAAGAAGGCAAAAAACTTATGAATGGTGAGGATGCTTTACCGAATAAATTCTTTGATTATATATTAATGGGAAAACCTATGTTAATAAACACTACAGGTGAGATTACTAGCCTTATGGAGGAATATAAATTTGGATTTTATATAAATGACAAAGATGAAGAAAAGATAAAGGAAACTATATTGAAGTTAAAAAATAATAAAGAGTTAAGAAAAACCATGAGTGAGAATTCGTTGAAATTATCAGAGAAATTTGATCGTGATCAAATTGCCAAAAAACTGATATATATATTAGAGGGGGAGATGAAATGAAAGTTACTTTCTCTAATAGAATAATTGGAAAGAATACAAGGTTAGGAAATAATCTAATAATAGAACAAGGAGTAGTAATCGGTGAAAATTGTAGGATTGGAAATAATGTAACTGTATATGAGGGAACAGAAATAGGAGATAATGTGAGGATAGATGATAATTCTGTAATAGGTAAACAGCCAATGAAGGCGATTACTAGTACGGTTACTGGTGACAATAAACAGCCCCCTTGTGTAATAGAAGATGGATGTATTATAGGAACAAATGTAATAATATATGCTGGATGCTATATTGAAAAAAACTGTTTACTGGCTGATTTATCTTCTATAAGAGAAAAGGTGAAAATTGGAGAAAAAACAATTATAGGGAGAGGCGTAGCAATTGAGAATTATTGTTACATAGGGAGCTATTGTAAACTAGAAACAAATTCCTATATAACTGCTTATTCTCTTCTAGAAGATTATGTCTTTATTGCACCAGGAGTAATAACATCCAATGATAATTTTGCCGGAAGATCAGAAGAGCGGTTTAAACAATTTAAAGGAGTTACAGTTAAAAGGGGTGGAAGGATAGGTGCTAATGCTACTATTCTCCCTGGGATAGTTATAGAAGAAGATGGTTTTGTGGGAGCAGGAAGTGTTGTCACCAAAAATATTCCTTCAGGGAAAATAGTCATAGGTAACCCAGCAAAAGTAGAAAAGAATGTCCCAGAAAGTCAATTGTTAAAAAATAATATATAAATAAAAAATGCAAACAGGTTTCTTGTTTGCATTTTTTATTGCTCAATATATTATTAGCAACTTAACCCTAAGAAGAATATAGTGTATTAAGGCTGTTGTTTTGAGAGGAGAGATAAGATGTATAGGATAAAAAGATTTTTAGACTTGGTATTTAGTGTAATATTAATGACTATATTATCTCCTTTGCTATTACTAATTTCAATTTTAGTTAAAACAACATCTAGAGGTCCTATACTCTTCAAACAAAAAAGGCTAGGAAAACATGGAAATCCTTTTGTTATCTATAAATTTAGAACAATGATAAAGAATGCTGAAAAAATAGGGGCAGGTATATTTATTAGTGATAATGATAAAAGAATTACAAAAATAGGCTACTTACTAAGAATCACAAGTCTTGATGAATTACCACAGTTGTTCAATATAATCAGAGGAGAAATGAGCTTTGTTGGTCCTAGACCCCCAGTTCCATATCATCCCTATAAATATGAAGATTATAATGATGAACAAAAAATAAGATTTTCGGTTTTACCAGGAATCACAGGCTATGCTCAAGTATTAGGAAGAAATAGCTTAAACTGGGATGAAAGAATAAAACTGGATGTTGAATATGTAAAAAATAGAAATATATTTTTAGATATAAAAATCATATATCTTACTTTTCTTTGTGTTTTAATGAAGGAGAATATATATAGTGGAAAGGATTGAGATTTGGTGAAGAAGGTTCAACTAGTTGTAGGTAAAACTCCCCTATATAAGCTAAATAGTAAATATAACAATGATATCTATATAAAAAGAGATGATATGACAGGCCTGGCCTTTGGTGGTAACAAAGCTAGAAAGCTAGAATTTTTTATGGGGCAAGTTTTGGAAAATTCTTATGACTATATAGTAACCTATGGTTCAATTCATTCTAATCATTGTATTATGACTGCAGCAGCAGCCTCGATATTAGATATACCTTGTTTGCTAATTTTAGCTCAATTAGATGATGCATCTCATAATCATAATAATTTTTTACATCATCTATTTAATGCAGAAGTAGCATGGACTAAAAAAGATCAAGTTAATAATACCATTGAATACCATATGAAAAGACTTAGGGATAAAGGAAAAAATCCATATTTTATTCCTGGAGGAGGACATGGTAATTGTGGAGTCCAGGGATATGTAGAGGCCTATAATGAAATTGAAGAACAAAAAAAAGAACTTAATATTTCTTTTGATTATATATTTCTAGCTTCTGGAACAGGAACTACTCAGGCAGGTTTAATTATTGGAAACCATTTCACTGGAAATGAAACAGAAAAGATTATAGGAATAAGTATTGCAAGAAATGAATTGAGAGGTAAAGAAGAGATATTCAAAAGCATAAAAGCATATAATGAAGAATTTGCTCTGACTAATTTTATAGATAAGAAAAAAATTAATTTTATTGATGACTATATTTGTGGCGGGTATGGAGATTTCAATGACGGGATACTTAAAGTCATAAAAGAAATTAGCATGAAAGATGGAATAATACTTGATCCGGTTTATACTGGTAAAGCATTTTGGGGAATGTTGAAGTACTTAGGGCAATATGACATTAAGAAAAAAAAGATATTGTTCATTCACACTGGTGGTATTCCCTTAGTATTTAGTCATAGTGATAGATTTAAATAAAAAGAAGTTAAAGTTCATGAGAATTGATAATTGTGAGGTGAATTTAAAAATGAATATTCTGCTCACTAGTGCAGGTAGACGCACAAAACTAATAGAATATTTTTTGGCAGAATTTAAAGGCTTAGGTAAAGTTATCGTAACAGATTGTGACCCTTTAGCACCGGCATTATATATTGCAGATAAAGGTTATATAGTACCAAGGATTGATGATGAGAGTTATTTAGATGCATTAAAGAAAATTATAAAGAAAGAGGGTATAGGGGCAGTCTTATCTCTTATTGATCCAGAATTGAGTCTCTTATCTCAATGGAAAAGTGAATTAGAAAAATTAGATGTAAAAGTAATAGTGTCTGATAAGGAGGCTGTATTAACCTGTTTTGATAAATTTCGAATGTTTGAATTTCTTAAAAAGTGTGGGTTAAAATGTGCAGAAACATATATTGACATAGAGTCTTTCAAAGCTGATTATAGACTTAATAAAATAAAGTTTCCTGTTTTTGTAAAACCAAGAAAGGGAAGTGCAAGTATAGATGCTAAAGTAATAGATAATATAGAGGAACTATCTTTAGTTATGAAAAGGAATCAAGATATGCTAATCCAAGAGTTTCTAGATGGAAAAGAGCTTGGAGTAGATGTGTATGTGGATCTTATTAGTAAGAAAGTTACATCTGTCTTTATTAAAGAAAAGCTTAGAATGCGTTCAGGAGAGACAGATAAAGCCCTATCAATAGCTGATAATGAGCTGTTTAACATTATTGAGGATTTAGTTACTAATCTAAAGCTAGTTGGACCTATAGATATAGATGTATTTAAGATAAGGGATGAATACTATATCTCTGAGATAAACCCTAGGTTTGGTGGGGGCTATTTACTAGCCTATGAATGTGGAGCTAATTTTCCCTTTTATATAAAAAACAACCTAATTGGATTAGAAAACAGTGAAAATATAGGTAACTATAGAGAGAATATTTATATGATGAAACACGACGTAGTGACAGTTAAGAGTAATAGTGAACTAAATACTAATTGTATATTGGAGTGAGATTTATGGAATTTGCTTATCACTGTAGTAATACATTACCTAAGCTATCTTGGGTAGCAATAATGAAGAAAAATAATGATTACATTGATGTTTTTCATGGAGAATGGGTTGAAACTAATTCGAATTTTTTTGTAGAAGGAGCATGGGATAGAGAATTTGAGAAGGGTGAATTTGATAAATCTTCTTTATTGATGGGGTCCGGGGGAAAAATACAAAATAACTATGTAGTTTTTTCTACACCTAGCCATATTGTTGAACGGTTACATATCATAAGGAAGAAGGATAAATTATATATATCCAATTCATTAGTATTTGTATTAACTATGACTAACGAAAAATTGGATCTAGACTATTCTATTTATGAATCAGATTTTTCATTGGGATCAGAGTATATACCGCTACAAGGAAATCAACAGCTAGAGATGTATTATTATTGTAACTTATTAATAGATAAAGAGCTAAATATTAATAAAACTCTTAAATCTAATTCTGTAAAGTTTAGTACCTATAAAGAATATTATGATTTTTTGCTTACTAGCCTTAAAAACATATCTAATAATGCTATTTCAGATAAAAGAAAGATTAAATATGATCTCATAAGTACTATATCCACAGGATATGATTCAGCAGCCTGCTCTGCTTTAGCAGCTGAATTAGGGTGTAAGACAGTTCTAACCTTTAATCATCCTAAAAAATATAGAGAAGACAGTGGTGAGGAAATTGCTAGACTATTAGGTTATGAAAATATTATAAAAAAGAGTGCCAATGAATATCTAGAAAATAATAATTTTGGGGAAGCTGAGTTTTTATCAACCGGGGAATTAGGTTCATCGATAGTTATGGCATCATTTGAAGAAGGAATTCAACAAAAGATGGTGTTAACTGGATACTATGGTGATTCAGTTTGGAACAAAAACGATAAAAGGATTAGTTCAAGTATACTACCTACTCCCCCTATACCCAACTCATTATATGAATTTAGATTTAGAGTTGGTTTTATTTATATACCATTACCTATGTTTGGTTGTACTAATTATAAATTAATTCATAACATAAGCAATTCTAAGGAAATGGAGAAGTGGTCTTTAGGTAATGACTATGATAGACCTATTCCTCGAAGAATAGTAGAGGAAAAGGGAGTAAAAAGAGAACTATTTGGATTCCGAAAAAATGGTCTAGGCTTTAATTATAGTAATTCTAGTTTAAGAAGAATAAAAAAGAGGATGTCTAAAAAATCATTTAAATCCTTTAAAGAATACTATAAGAAAAATAAATCTATAAAAAGATTAATATGTAACTATAAACATATATTTTGCTACAGTATGTTTTTCCTAATAACTTTAATTAATTTTATATTAAATAAGGTTGGTATAAAAAATATCATTAATAGTAACTTTTTACCAAAAAAATATATCTGTAATCCCTTTTCTCCTGCTATGTTATTTCATTGGGGAGTATCAAAGACTTCAGAAAGATATAAGGGTTATAATATTCAAAGTAAGATTGATTAAGAGGTGAAAATATGAAGGTAAACTTATCGGGCCCGGATATAACACAAAAAGAAATTGATTTGGTGGTAGAAGTATTAAAATCCAAGTATTTAAGTATCGGTCCTAAAATTCAGGAATTTGAACAAAAAGTTACTGAATACTTTCAAGTAAAGCATGCTATAGGGGTCAACAGTGGAACTAGTGGTCTTCATTTATTAGTTAAGGCTTTAGGTATCACAGAAGGAGATGAAGTTATAACTACTCCCTTTAGTTTTGTTGCATCAACTAATTGCTTTTTATTTGAAAAGGCTAAACCAGTCTTTGTAGACATAGATGAAAATACAATGAACATTGATATAAATAAGATAGAAGAAAAGATAACTAAAAAAACAAAGGCAATTTTAGTAGTTGATGTTTTTGGGCAGCCGGTAAATATGGAGGAAGTAAATAAGATAGCTAATAAAAATAATCTTAAAGTTATTGAAGATTCCTGTGAAGCTATTGGATCAGAAAATAAGGGGATTAAGGCAGGAACCTTAGGTGATTGTGGAGTATTTGCCTTTTATCCTAATAAACAGATAACAACTGGAGAAGGTGGAATGATTCTAACTAATAGTGATGAAATAGCTAACCTTTGTAGAAGCTTAAGAAGTCAAGGTAGAGCAGTTACAGGAACTTGGCTTCATCACGATAGATTAGGATATAACTATCGAATGAATGAGCTTCAGGCAGCTCTAGGTGTAGTGCAGATGGAAAGGTTAGATGAAATAATAGAAAAGAGACAAAGGGTTGCAAACTTGTATAATGAAAAATTAGAAGGAGTCACTGGAGTTACAGTACCCTATATTGATTCTGAGACAACGAGAATGAGTTGGTTTGTTTATGTTGTAAGATTAGACAGTAATATTGGTAGAAATAGTGTATTAAAGTATTTAACTAATAATGGAATTGGATGTAAACCATATTTTACTCCTATACATTTACAACCCTATATGAAGGAAATGTTTGGATTCAAAGAAAATGATTTTCCTATAACTGAAAGAATAAGTAATTCTACTATAGCATTACCTTTCCATAATAATTTGACAATTGATGAGATTGATTATGTAGTGAAAAAATTAAAAGAAGGAATTAAGTTATATAAATATTAATTATAAAGGACAATTATAATAATTGTCCTTTATAGATATTAAGAGGTGACTAATGTGCTATTAGGAAATAGAGTATTTTTACGAGGAATGGAAGAAAAGGATATTCCACATAAAGTTAAGTGGATTAATGATAATGAAGTAAGAAAAACTTTGAATTTTGATTATCCAATCTCAGAAATATCTACTAAACAATGGTTGAATAAAATCACTTCTGATAATAGTAGAAAAGAATTTATTATATGTTTATTAGAAAGTGAAAAGCCAATAGGATATACAGGATTATTAGATATAAATAACAAATCTTCAAAGGCTGAAATGTATATAGGGATAGGAGAAAAAGAGTATTGGGGTAAGGGTTATGCAAAAGAAAGCAGAAAAGTTCTATTAGAATATGCATTTATGGAGATTGGTTTAAATAAAATCTACACTTATAATTGGGTTAATAATGAAAAGATTATAGGATTAAATAAAAAGTTAGGTTTTCAGATTGAAGGAATTCTTAGAAAGGATATTTTTTCCCATGGAGAATTTAGAGATAGAATTATTATGGGGATTTTAAGAAATGAATATATTGAAAACTTTCATAATAATGAAAAATGATTTTAAAGTAAGGGAGGAGGGATATTGTGGGAGGAAAAATTGATAGTGCAATAACTGATTTTAAATATTTTATTAAAGATAAAAAAAGAAAGCCTTTATATAAAATATGTTATGAACTCATCCGATGTTGGATAAGAGAGAGAACAATACCCTACTATTATTTTACAGGGTTTTTATATAGAAAAGATAATAACAGATATTTAGATCATATTAGTCATAAAACGGCAATAAAACTTAAATCTAAGCTAAATAATTCAAAGGACATAGATATTTTAGAAAACAAACTAATTTTTCAGAATTACTTTTCCTACTGTAATATATCAATGCCACGAATGTTAGCTTATAGTTTTAATAAAAACTTTTTTATTTTTAATAAAAGATATTCTGTGGAAAGTTATAGTTACTTTAAAGAAGTTATTAATACTATCTTACAGAATTCACAAATTGGATCAATATTTATTAAACCTCTGGATGGCCTTGGGGGAAAGAATACTTATAAAATAAAAAATATTAAGGAACAGGAAGATCAATTAAAAGAGTTATATAAGAAAATAGAAACCCAGGATTTTTTGTTCCAGGAAACTGTTATTCAAAATGAAGTATTGAGTAAAGTAAATCCTAGTAGTTTAAATACAGTAAGAATCCATACTTTTTATAATGAGCAAGGAGAAATCGAAATAATGTCAGCAATGATGAAGTTTGGAATAAAGGGAGGTATAGTAGATAATGCAAGTAGTGGAGGTTTTATGGTACCTGTAGATTTAGAATCTGGTAGACTTTTAGCTAAAGGATTTACTCCTTTGAAATTAGGTGGAAAAGAGTATACTTTACATCCTGACTCTAGGATTACATTAAAGGGCTTTGAGATACCCCATTTTGATAAGGTGAAAGAGTTTGTTATAAAAGCGGGAAGCTATATTCCTACGCTTAGATTAGTAGGATGGGATATAGGCATAACAGATACAGGACCTATACTCATCGAAGGAAATGCTCATTTTCATTTAGTAAATGGAGATATAGTAGCCGGGGGATTGAGAAAGAATAAAGTCTTTAGAACTATTATACAAAAACATCTCTAAATATTTATTAAAAAGAATTATAAGGATAACCCCTCTTCATTTAGATAAGATAGGTACCATTATTTTAATATACACATATTATATTGAATAAGAAGATTATATGAAAGAAAAAGAAATTTAGAGGGGTTTTAATATGAATAGAAGAATGAGAAAAATAATCTTATTTTTTATAGATGTTATTTTAATTAATCTAGGACTTTATTTATCATTTTATTTACGATTTGAGGGTAATATTCCTTCACTATATTTCAATCAAATTCGAGAAAGTTTTTTCATTATAACATTAATAAAGCTCATTATATTCACCTATCTAAGGTTATACAAAAGCCTGTGGGAATATGCAAGTATAGAAGAATTAAGTCAAATAGTGATGTCTGTACTAATCTCTAACTTTATATCTCTAATATATCTAGTCCTAATAGATGCTCAATTTCCTAGAAGCATATATATACTTCTTTTTATTTTTGATATTTTATTTATTGGTGGTAGTAGATTAAGCTATAGGACATTAAGAAAAATAAAGAATATTAGTTTTAGCAAACAGAGTAATGTAAAGAGAGTTATGATTTTTGGGGCAGGAGATGCTGGAGCAAGAATTATAAAAGAGCTTAAAAATAATAATCAATTGAAATATAAACCTGTGGTAGTTGTAGATGACGATGGGAAGAAAGTAGGAAGAAGAATAAGTGGAGTACCTGTGGTAGGGGAAAGACATAATATTCAAGAAATTGTAGATAGAAAGAATATTGATGAGATAATAATTGCTGTTCCATCAGCAAACAAGAATGAAATCAGGAAAATAGTTGAGGAATGTAAAAAAAGCCAATGTAGACTAAAGATTTTACCCACCATATCTGAATATATAAAAGGTAAACAAAGTATAAATTATTTAAGGTATGTAGAAATAGAGGATTTGTTAGGACGGGAAGAAGTGGAATTAAATGTAGAAGAGATAAGTGATTATTTAAGAGATAAGAAAATACTAGTGACTGGGGGAGGAGGATCTATAGGCTCTGAGTTATGTAGACAAATTGCAAAGTTTCACGCCAAGGAAATTATTATTTTAGATATTTATGAAAATAATGCCTATGATTTACAGAATGAACTAAAAAGGAAATTCAAAGATATAAATACAAAAATTATAATTGCATCTATTAGAGATAGAGAGAGAATAAATGAAGTTATGAAAAATTTAACTCCCGATATAGTATTTCATGTAGCTGCTCACAAGCATGTTCCTCTGATGGAGGATAATCCTAAGGAAGCTATAAAAAACAATGTTTTCGGAACGATTAATGTCGCTGATGCAGCAGATAAAATGCAAGTAAAAAAGTTTGTATTAATCTCTACTGATAAAGCAGTGAATCCTACTAATGTTATGGGGGCATCTAAAAGAATATGTGAAATGTATATCCAATCTATGGACAGAATAAGTCAAACTGAATTTGTGGCAGTTAGATTTGGAAATGTACTAGGAAGTAATGGAAGTGTTGTACCCTTATTTACTAAGCAGATATCAGAAGGAGGCCCTGTCACCGTAACCCATGAAGAAGTAATAAGATATTTTATGACTATACAAGAAGCAGTGCAGCTTGTTATCCAAGCGGGGACTATGGCATCAGGAGGAGAGGTCTTCATATTAAATATGGGAGAACCTGTAAGAATACTGAAATTGGCAGAAGATTTAATAAGGTTATCGGGATTTGAGCCCTATGTGGATATTCCTATAATTATAACTGGATTGAGACCAGGAGAGAAATTATATGAGGAATTACTATTAGATGAAGAAGGAATATTAACTACTACCCATGAGAAGATATATATAGCTAGTCCTGACTTTAAAGAATATAAAGCATTATTAAAAGAAATAGAAGAATTAAGAGATTTAATAATTAATGGAGAAGATAAGGATATTATTGATTGTCTACAAAAGATAGTTCCTAATTATAAAAAACCATTTATTGAGAAGTAACTTATGGGGGTGATGATAAATGGAAGAAATTAATTTAAGAGACATAGTTAATATATTAAAGAAGAGATTTTGGATAATTGCTTTAACCGTATCTGTATTAGTAGTTTTTAGTATATTATTAAGTATCTTTATATTAAAAACAGAGTATAAATCTACTACTACTTTGATAATAAATGAAGTTAAGAATTATAAAGATAATGAAGATTTTATAGGGATTGTGACTAATGAACAATTGATTAGAACATTAAAAGAGATTATGAAAAGTAGTTTAATAATAGGTAAAGTAAGAGATAATTTGAATCTAGAAGATAGCTTGATAAAAATAGACAATCAAACAGTTGTATCTATAATCCAAAATACCGGGGTTATGAAGATAGAAGTAAAAAATAAAGATCCTATTATTTCTCGAGATATTGCAAATGAGATAGCAGAAGTATTTATAGAATATGTCCATAATAATTCTGAGACATTAAGAGTAAAGATAATAAATGAAGCTCAAATACCGAAAACTCCAAATACACCTAATTTAAAGCTAAATATAGCAATAGGAATTTTGGTAGGACTTATCATAGGAGTACTTTTGATATATTGTCTAGAATATTTTGATGATACATTAAAGAAATCAAAAGATATAGAACAGAAAGTACAATTACCTGTAATAGGAAAAATACCAAAACTTCCCCCAGGAAATAGTGAGAATATAGATACCTCTGTGGATGAATCCTTTAGACTTCTTAGGACCTATATATTAACTCTTACTAAAAATGGTATAAGATCTATATTAGTAACAAGTGCAGATCCTTTAGAAGGCAAAAGCACTATTGTATCCAATATAGCTATATCTATGGCTCAGAATGGACAAAAGGTACTACTTATAGATTGTAATATGAGAAAACCCTCTATTCATAAATTATTTAATATATCGAAGTATAAAGGTCTCAGCAATGAGTTAAAAGATTATACTAGTTCTTATATAAAGTTTACTCAATCTACTAAGGTAGAAAATCTATATATAATGTCTGGTGGAAGTATATGTCTGAATCCTTCTGAAGCATTAGGATCTGACTTCATGAAACGTTTATTAATAGAAGCAGAAAATGATTATGATATTGTACTTTTAGATTCTCCACCAATAGGAGTAGTAGCTGATGCAGCAGTATTGGCAACTATTACTGATGGAACTATTCTAGTTTGTGCATATAAAGAGACAAAGATTGATAACTTAAAGGATTGTAAGATTATATTAGATAAATTGAATACGAATATTTTAGGTGTTATCTTGAATAAACACAATTGATGTAATTCTTAAGATATTACACTTAAAGGTAGGGATTTTGTTTGATTAATTTTTAATCTGAAATTTAAATGGTCTCTGTTAAAATAACAGAGACCATTTTTTATAGGGGTTAAACTAAATGAAGGCAAAACTACGCTTTATCTATTGATCCGAATAACTCCATTTTTTCTTTAACTGTTTTTTTGATAGCTTCAAATCCTGGAGCTAGTAATTTTCTAGGATCATATCCTTTTCCTTCAAGATCTTTTCCTTCTTCTATATATTTGCGAGTAGCTTCTGCAAAAGTTAATTGACATTCTGTATTAACATTGATCTTTGCAACTCCTAAAGAAATAGCTTTTCTAATCATATCATCTGGGATACCAGTTCCGCCATGTAAAACTAAAGGTACATCTCCTGTGATATCACTTATTTCAGATAATACATCAAAATCTAATCCTTTCCAATTTTTTGGATACTTTCCGTGGATATTACCAATACCAGCAGCTAACATGGAAACACCTAATTCTGAAATTGATTTACATTCTTGTGGATCAGCTACTTCTCCAGCACCTACAACACCGTCTTCTTCTCCACCTATAGAGCCAACTTCTGCTTCTACAGAAATACCTCTTTTAGTAGCTATTTCTACTATTTCTTTTGTTTTTGTAATATTCTCTTCTATATCATAATGAGAACCATCGAACATAACGGAAGTGAATCCAGCATCCATTGCTTTTTGTGCTCCTTCATAGCTACCGTGGTCTAGATGTATAGCTACAGGAACATGAATATCTAATTCTTCAATCATACCTTTAACCATGCCTACAACAGTTTTGAAGCCACCCATATACTTTCCAGCACCTTCAGATACACCTAAAATAACTGGTGAATTATTTTCCTTTGATGTTAATAGGATTGCTTTAGTCCACTCTAAATTATTAATGTTAAATTGCCCTACTGCATAATTCTCTTTTTCTGCTTTGATAAGCATTTCTTTTGCGGATACTAACATATGTAACCTCCTTATTTTTATATATTATATATACTTTACCCATAAATAAATTATTATAAAATAATATTAATGAAATTTTAATGGGACTATATAAGTCCATGGGGTATGTTTTACGACCCGTATTTATTTTATCATAAAATCATCTAGAATGAAACAATAAAGAAAATCTACTTTTTATTTAAAGAAAAAGTTATAAATATCTTTATTATTAATATATTCATGATCAATTATTGATTAAAATAAATAATAAATTTTGCAAAGCGTACTTTACAAAAAATGCAAAGTAAGTTATACTAAAGACATAATATAATTAACCTTAAAGGAGGCTTAATTTGAAAACAAGAATCCAAGAATTACGTAAAAAAAATAAACTATCGCAGGATGAATTGGCCTCTATTGTTGGTGTGACTAGACAGACCATTACATCCTTAGAAGGGGAGAAGTATACTGCATCTTTGGTATTGGCTTATAAAATTTCAAAGTATTTTGGTTTAAGTATAGAGGAAGTTTTTGATTTTAGTGAAGTGGAGGGGATCAATGATGGAAGTATTTAAGGAAACGTTAAGAAAGCGAGTTAGATTTTTTTTCTTTGTATTAATATTTGCTACAAGTATTACTTCAATATTAACAGTAAATCGTAATAGACTACCAAATGTACCAGAATTTATAAAAGGGTTCCAAGTAGGCGTATTTATTGGATTATCTCTTATAATATTATATTTTATATCAAATTATATAGCTACTTTAAGGAATGAAGAGGTGTTGAGAAAAAAATATATAGAAGAAACAGACGAGAGAAATCAACTAATTGTTTATAAGTCATCTCAGGGTATATATGTAGGTATGTTAATTTTATTAAGTCTAGCTACAGTTGTTTCGGGATTTTTTAATGGGACAGTTTTCTTTACTTTATTATTATCTCTAGTGTTAATGTTATTATTGACAATAATAACATTTATATATAATGACAAAATGAACTAAATATTAGTAAAATTCATAGTATAATAATGTTTAATATTATTGATATCAAGGTAAATAATAAATAAATATATATCAATAGCATTAAATGTTGATGAACAAGGAGGATATATGCTTTTTATTATTGACATGCAAAATGATTTTATAGACCAAGAAAGAGGAAAGATGGCAGTAAAAGGATCTGACAAACTTGTTAAGGGTATATTAGAAAAAGTTAAGGAGTATGAAGAAAAGAATGATATAATATTTTATACTTTAGATATTCATGAAGATATGGAATCTGATAGGTGGAAAAAAGAAGAAAGAGAATGGGGACAAGAGCTTTATCCACCATTAAAAGAAAAACTAGAAAATCATATACCATTAAAAAAACATTATCACGGCATACCCCCTAAAGATTTTCAAGAATTTAGAGGAAAATATGGGACAGATGAAAAATATTTAAAAAAATTGAGTTTGTTGGTGTAGAGACTAATGTATGTGTATTATCAAATGCAGTAATAGTTAAAAATATATTTCCAGATTCAGAAATTATTATATATAAAAGTTTATGTACTAGTTCTAATCTAGACTTACATAAGAAAGCATTAGATATTATGACGAGTTTACAAATGAAAGTGAGGAGTTAAACATGAAATTAGAAAAAGAAAAGTTAGAAAGTATGACCAATGAGCTTGTTGAATGGATAAGAACAATGATGAAGGATAGTGGAGGCTCTAAAGCTATAGTGGGAATATCAGGAGGAAAAGACAGCTCTGTTGTAGCATCTTTATGTGTAAAAGCAATAGGAAAAGAAAATGTTTTTGGAGTACTAATGCCTGATGGTATACAAAGGGATATTGACTATGCCCATGAAATATGTTCATACTTAGACATTTCCCATGAGGTAGTCCCTATACACCCTATGACAGATGCATTTCTTACTACATTAGAATCAATTAAAGGGGATTTTATTCCTGAAATATCTAACCAAACTAGAATAAATTTACCACCAAGAGTTCGAATGACTTTACTTTATGCTCTATCTCAATCTATAGAGGGAAGTAGAGTTATTAATACTAGTAATCTATCTGAAGATTGGGTAGGTTATGCAACAATTTATGGTGATACTGCAGGAGCATTTTCTCCATTAGCAATGCTAACTACTGATGAGGTTATTCAAGTAGGGCGATATCTTGGAGTTCCTGAAAAATTTCTTGCCAAGCCCCCGGAAGATGGGCTTACAGGAAAGACTGATGAAGATGTACTTGGATTTTCTTATGATACATTAAATCGTTACATCAGAGAGGGAAATATAGAAAATGAAGCAACTAAAAAAATTATTGATAAGATGCATAAAAATAGCAGATTTAAATTTGTTCCAATACCTATGTTTAAGGCTAATTTGCCTATAAAAGCAGAGGATATTGCAGATATATATAATGAAGAAAAAGAATAATGGCAATAATTAATAATATAAAAACAGAAAAAAAGTTTTCATAAAAATTTATTTTTATGAAAACTTTTTTTCTGTTTTCGAGGTATATAATATAAAGAGACTAAAAGAGAGGTGAAGAAATGACTAAAGATATAATCCGAGAAATAAAGTCTGGTAATAAGGAAGCCTTTGAAGACCTTTATAATAAATATGCTGATTATGCTTTAAGGGTAGCTTTTGCAGTCACTAGAAGTAATGCCAATGCAGCTGATGCGGTTCAAGAAACATTTATTAGAATAAATAGCAACATTGATACCTTCAAGGATGAAAACCCTTTTGATCCATGGTTTTATAAAATACTCATAAATGAGTGTCGAAGGGTACTTAAGATAAATTCAATAAAAAATTCATCAATGGATATAATGGCAAATGATTTATACTTATCAGTTAATCGTACTCCTAAATTTGAAGAATATGAGGATCTTTATTTTGCAATAGAAAAACTTGATGAAATTAATAGGATACCAATTATTTTAAAATACTTAAAAGGCTTTAGTGAGAAAGATATTTCTCATATTTTAAGTCTTAATATAAATACAGTAAAATCTCGTCTTTATAAAGGACGATTAAAGTTAAAAAATTTTTTAAAAGTATTTGATGAAGGGTGGAGTGATTATGAAGGGTAAATTTGACAATAATATAAAGGATGCTTTAATAAAGGGAACTGATGAAACTACTAAGCTTAAGAATGAAGTGTGGGAAAGAATAAATAAAAAAATCCAGGAAGATGAAAGGAATGATATTAAAATAGTAAAAATTCCAAGGCAAATATCAGAAGGGTTTTAGGAGGAAGTGTAATTGCTGCTTCATTAATGATTGCTTTTTTAGTAAGAACAGAGCCTGGTCAGGCAGCTATAACTAAAATTCAAGATCTATTAGTCCCAGAAAAGCAGGTTAAGGAAAATATTGAAGGAATAGAAGAAAAAACTGATGTTAGTTTGAATAGAAGTGAAATGGGGTATGTAATTTACATTGATGAAAACAGGTATACAATGGATAAATCAGAGAATAAAGATAAAATAATTCCAAGAGATAAAGCTGAAAATTTACCAGAAGTATTTATGGAAATAGAACAAGTGGAAAATGAAGCTGTTGAAGAGGTAGCTATTGAAATAGAAAAGAAATTAAGATATAATTTTAAAATGACTGAAAGTAATGGAAGAGTTAAAGAACCTATAGAAGGAATATACCTATACGCTAATACAGGTAACCAGAGGAATGATACAGTAGTAAAATACTATATTATAGATAATACTAAGGGAGGCAGCTTTATAATTAAGCATCAATTTTCCTTGGAAGCTTCAGAAGGTCACGGAGTAAGATTTGATAATATGCTAAAGGAATTTAAGATTATTCCGTTAGAAGAATAAAATAAGTTTATAAGCTTATTATACTGTATGAAATAGTCTAAACTCTGAGTTGAAAGTATAAGTAGGCTGTCTCAAAATAGAAAATCACTTCTAGTAAAAGGCAGCCTTCTAAATTTAACAAATTAAAAACTTGACTGAAAAATTATCTATATATTTAAGGATGTGAATAGATGAATAATAGAGCTATCGTTCTTGGGGCCAATTATTATATTGGACTTAGCATTATAAGATGCTTAGGATCTCAAGGTATAAAAGTTACTGCAATAGATTATTCAAGAGAAGGAACCTATGGATTTGCTTCTAAGTACTTAGATGAAGCCCTTATAGGTCCCCATTATAAGGAGGAACCAAAGGCTCTTGTAGATTTTCTGATTGAATATGCAAAAAAACAAAAGTATATGCCTATATTATTTCCCAGTGCAGATCCCTATGTAGAGTTTATTGATAATTATTTGGTGGAGTTGAAAAAATACTATTTGATACCTCAGACTGAAAAGGGACTCTATACAAAAGTTATGAATAAAAAAACCCTTCATAAAATAGCCGAAGATTATGGAGTTTTAGTGCCTGAAACTGTTAGGCTTAACGAAGATAATTTTATTGAAAAAATAGAGGATACTATTAAGTATCCATGTTTAGTTAAACCAGTAGATTCTCCAAGTTTCGTGTCAAGATTCAGAAAAAAGTTATTTAAAGTCCATAATAAGCAAGAACTAGAACAAGCAATTAAAAAAGCTACTGATGAGAATTTAGAAGTAATAGTTCAGAGAATTATTCCAGGATTTGATGATCATATGTATACATTTGATGCTTATATAAATCAAGAAAATAAAGTGACTCATTGGATGACTTGTCAAAAGTATCGTCAATATCCAATTAACTTTGGTGCATCAGTTTATACTGGACAAAAATATACTCAAGAAATATATGACCTAGGGGCTAAATTTCTAGAAGATATAGGGTTTAAAGGATTTGCAGAAATTGAATTTAAAAAAGATTCCCAAACTGGTAAGTACTATCTGATCGAGATAAATGCTCGAACAACCAATTTAAACAGTTTGCTTTCTAAAGCGGGATTAAACATGCCTTATATAGCCTATAGGGATTTAATTGGTTCTCCTTTAAAGCCCAAAGGTATAACCCATGATACAAATTTAGTTTTTTGGTATGCATATGAAGATTTATTAGCCGTAAAAGACTATATAAAAACTAAACAATTAACATTAACAGAAGTTTTAAGATCTTATTTTAAACCTAAAGTTTACGCCATTTGGGATTGGAAAGATCCAAAACCATCTTTTGTATTTTTAAATAAAATAATGAAACGGATTCTAAAAAAGGTATTTAAATAAAAAATGATAATTACTTTTTGTGGATAAAATGAAAGGAGTATCTAATGATTAAATTAAATAGATTACTAAACTCGATCGATATCATTGAATCATGGAATTCAATAAATCTAGACATTAGTGGTATTGCCTATCACTCGAAAAAGGTAAAACCTGGTAATGTATTTGTATGCATAAAGGGTTATAAAACTGATGGACATAGATACATAATGAGTGCAGTAGCAAATGGTGCAACTGCAATAATAGTAGAAGAATATCAAGAAGGTTGGGACATTCCTCAATATCGAGTTGAGAATAGTCGTAAGGCATTGGCTGCTATAAGTAGCGAGTTTTACAATAATCCTTCTAAAGATATGAAGATTATAGGAATAACTGCTACAAATGGCAAAACTACTACATCCTTCATGACTGATGCTATATTGTCAGCACAAGGATATAACACTGGACTTATAGGTACAGTTGCAAGTAAGTTTGCTGATTCTATAATACCTTCTACTTTAACTACTCCAGAATCTTTAGACTTACAGAATTATTTTTATCAAATGAAAAAGCATAATATTTCTCATGTTACCATGGAGGTTTCTTCTTCAGCACTAGAGCTTAATAGAGTTGATAAAGTAGACTTTGATATAGTTACTTTTAATAATATAAGTAGAGAACATATTGATTTACATGGCTCCTTTGAAGAGTATTTTAACGCAAAGGCTAGTCTTATAAAAAATGCTGGACCGAATAAATGGGCTATTTTAAATATAGATTCTCCAAAGCTAAAGTCATTAATTAATGAAACAAATGCTAATGTATTAACCTTTGGAGTAGAAAGTAAAGAAGGTCATCTTGTATGTAAAGACCTGGATATTTCAACTGGTAGAGCTGAGTTTACAGTAAAGATTCAAAAACCTTTTAAGGTAGGTAAAACCCATTACAAACAAACTGAATTTAGAATCAGACTTTCTGTTCCTGGTTATCATTCAGTATATAATTCTATGGTTGCTATTGCCATAGGACTTCTATTTGAAGTGCCTATATCTACTATTCAACAGAGTCTTAAAGATTTTTATGGAGTAGAACGTAGATTTCAATTCATATTCGAAGATAATTTTAAAATTATAGATGATCACTTTGCTAATGTTGGTAATATAGATGTTACATTAGGTACATTACAACGTATGGTATATAAAGACTTATCTTTAGTATATGCAATTAGAGGAAGTCGTGGAACTACTGTAAATAGAGAGAATGCTGAAACTATTGCTAAGTGGGCTCCTAAATTAGGATTAAAGGAGATAATTGTTACCTTAAGTAAATCTCATGTCACTGAAAAGGATAAAGTTACTACAGAAGAATTATCAGTATTCAAAGAAGTTATGAAGAAAGCAGGAATTAAAGTTTATTTACATGAAGAGTTAGTTGATGCTATAAAACAAGGCCTTTCTCAAGCAAATGATAGTGATGTAGTATTACTAGCAGGATGTCAAGGGATGGATTATGGTGCTCATACTGTTCTAAATCTCATTCATAAAATGAGACCAGATATTAATAAAACCCTTTTATATAAGCCTTTAGTAAATAGGGTGGCAGGAACTGAGGATATAAATGCAATGGAAAAATAGGAGTGATTTTTATAATGAATGATAAAATTATAGGTATCCTTGGAGGGATGGGTCCAGAAGCAACAGCTAACCTTTTTATTAAAATTATCAAAACTACAAAAGTAAAAGCTGATCAAGATCATTATCGTGTAATCATAGATAGTAATGTAAAAATACCTGATCGTACACAATTCATCTTGGGTCTAGGAGAAAGTCCTGTAAAATCTATGGTTGAAACCGGAAAAATCCTAGAAAAGAGTGGAGTAGATGTAGGTTGTATACCTTGTATAACAGCCCATTACTTTATAGAAGAGGTCCAAAAAGAATTATCTTTTCCACTCTTGAATGCCTTAGAAGAATTAAATGAGTATATTAAAATAAACTATCCTATAGTTAAGAAAATTGGTATACTAGCAACAACAGGAACTATTAATACTGGATTATTTGAAAAGTATCTTTCAAACTTGGAAATAGTATATCCTGAAACCATAACACAAGAAAATAAAGTTATGGAAGCTATATATGGAAAAGAGGGAATCAAAAGTGGTAATACAGGAGAGTATCCCCTTAATCTATTAAAAGATGCTTCAAATGAACTTATTAGAAATGGAGCAGAGATCTTGGTTTCTGGTTGTACGGAAATAGCATTAGTTTTAAATAATAGACATGTAAAAAAGCCTATTTTAGATCCAATGGATATATTAGCAAAGTCTATAGTTAAATAATGAGAAGGACTGTCTCAGAAAAGTTATTGTGAGAAAGTCTTTTTATATTTTATCATAATATTTTAATCATTTTTTTCAAAAGTTAAATTATATAAAACACAAAAAATAGTTTTATATAATTGGCATATATCTAATTAATTAGATGTATGCTATACTAGTAAACAAATATATTGTAGAAATTTAACTAAAATTGTTAATGTATTAGATTAAAAGGTGGGATAAAAATGATTAAGATTATGGCAGATTCCACATGTGATTTATCTAAAGATATAATTGATAAATATAACTTAGGAGTGGCACCTCTTAATATTATTGTGAAAGGCAAGAACTATAGAGATAAAGTAGATATACAACCGGATGAATTTTATAAAATGCTGGAATCACTAGAGGAAAGTCCTACTACGTCTATGCCAAGTCCAGATGAGTATTTAAAGATTATCAATAGGGCTGTAGAGAATGGATATACAGAGATATTATGTATTTGTATGTCTAGTGGAACTAGTGGGTCATATCAATCTGCAGTGATTGCTAAGGATTATTATTTTGAAAACAATAAAGAATCTTCTATAAAAATACATGTGGTAGACTCTCTATCAATGAGCCATGGAAGCGGATGGTTAATATTAAAATCTGCTAAATTACTTGAAGCAGGCTATAGTTTTGATGAGCTTATAGAATTTAACGAGACATATAAAACTCGAGTAAAACATTTTCTGTGTGTAGATGACTTAAAGAATCTAATTAAAAGTGGCAGACTTACAAATGCCAGTGCATTGATTGGTAAAGTACTAAATATTAAGCCTATTATGTCAATGAGAAAAGGTAAAGGGGCTATAGTGGCCAAGGTAAGAGGTCGAAATAGAGTATCAAAATTCTATGTGGAAGAATTCATAAGAAGAGTAGATGATAAAATTACAGATTTTATTATCATTGGATATACTTCAAATATTAAGATTGCCAATGATTTATTATCAAAAATTAAAAAAGAGACATATTTTAAAGGAGAAATCTATGTGATGCAAATGGGAGCAGCAGTAGGTACTCATGTGGGTTCAGGAGGGCTTTCTATGTTTTTTGTTGAGAAAAGACATTTAAAAGATGGATTAGTTAAAAATGAGATAAGATTTTTGAAAGAAAAGAGAAAAAACATTATAAAAAATATAAGAGGAGTATAAGGAGGATAACCGATAATGGACGGAACTAAAAGAAGTAATATTAAAATAGGAGCTAGCGTAATGGTTGTACAAAAGCAAGATCAACGTAGTGGCAAGTTAACAGAAGGTGTAGTTAAGAAGATACTTACTAACTCGCCAAATCATCACTATGGTATTAAAGTTATGCTGGAAAATGGAATTGTAGGTAGAGTAAAACAAATACTTTGATAAGAAATATAAGCACTAGGAACTTTTCCTAGTGCTTTTGCTTTATATTAAGTTTTTTATTTTATCTTCAAAATTCTTAGGTTTTGTTTTTGGAGCATATCGTTCTACCACATTTCCATCTCTATCCACTAAAAATTTTGTGAAATTCCATTTTATTTTTTTAGTTCCTAGTACTCCTCTTTGTTCTTTTTTCAAATATGAATATAGAGAATCCTCATTATCTCCATTTACATTAATCTTTTCAAAGATAGGGTAGGTTATATTATAATCTCTAGCATAAGTAGATTTAATTTCTTCGTTAGATAAGGGCTCTTGACTACTGAATTGATTACAGGGAAATGCTAATATTATTAATCCCTTATCTTTATACTTTTGATAAAGTTCTTCCAATTCACCGAATTGGGATTTAAGACCTCACTCTGAAGCTGTATTAACTATTAGCATCACTTGATTTCTGTATTTATCAAGTTTAAATTCATTGCCTTCAATATCTTTCACTTTAATATCGTATATTGACACACATATCATCCTTTCTATAAGTTCATTATAAATAATGTATACCCAATATAAAGAAACATATTTATTATATAATTGGTATAGAGATTGAATAGATTAGTACCTTTGAAAGAGAGAATGAAGAGGAGAAATGGTGTGAAAAGGTGATAAAACGATATAGGATAATGGAAGAGTTTGTACTTGATTATTAGAAAGAATGGGATGAAGAGGTATAATATCATATTATTTAAAATTAAATTTAATATTTTTTTATATATTGAGATAAAATAATATTAAATTTAAATTATATGAAGGGAAGAATTTATAAATGGAGATGAAAAATAAACTAAATGAAGTACCTTTGGCAAATCTTAATAATCAAGATTTATCTAAAATAAAGGATCTAGAAAAGAATCTTGATGAAAAATATTATTTAATAGCTTTTAAAAAGTAGAAGTAAAATTTTATTAATATCAAATTATAATCACCTTAGATTATTTGTCTGAGGTGATTATAATTTGATAGGTAGTATATAAATTAAGTCTGAATAAAATATATAATATACATGTTTTAATAATGAATTAAATAAGGTAAGTTATATAAATTTATAGGGGTATATAATAGAAAGGGGGAAATTGACAGTGGAGAAAAGGCCTAATGATCATGAGGTGGTTATGCTAACAGGAAATGCAGATAAAACTTTTGTTCCAGTTTTTCACGGGAGAGGTACCCATTATGGAGGAAAGCAGAAATGGTTTAAGGATAAATTTTATCAAGATAAAGGTTGTGGGACAGTAGCGGCAGCTAATATAGCCTGGTATATGAGTAAATATGTCCCGGGATGTGAAGCGTTATATTCTAAGGCTGATATCTCTCTAGAAAATTTTATAGAACATATGAATGAAATACTTGCTTTTATAAAACCTAGTTTAATAGGGGTTCCTACTGTACATAACTTAGGTCATGGTATGGTATTATATGCTCAGAGTAAAGGCGTTAATTTAAAAGCCAATTATAAGTCTTGGAAAACAGATTCTTCAGAGTTTATCAAGTCAGGATTAAGAGTAGATTCACCTGTAGCTATGTTACAATATTATAGAAAAGTAGGATATAATTGGCATTGGCAGACAATTACAAAGTATTATAAAGACAATAAAACCCATGAAGAATATATAGAAACTTCAAATTGGGGTAGACAGTACTCTTATAATTTAAAACCATTTAAAGGGAATAAATTTGTATATTTCACATTAAAATAAGGCCATCAAAAGATGACCTTATTTTTACATTGCTTTTTTATCTTCAGGAATAAATATATCTACAACTCCTAATATTAAGGCACCAATAATAGCTCCAAATATAGTTACAGTAAAACCTTCTACAATCATTCCCGTTATATATAATATAGCTGCTGCTACAATAAAACCTACAAAACCTCTTCCAAAGGGAGATGCATCAATATTAGTGAATTTTAGTATAGCCCAGTCTAAAATACCAATAACAATCGCCGCTAATATTAAAGACCAGATTCCTCCTTCATTGGACATTCCCGGGGTGAAAAAGGTAGCTATAGCGATAGCAAGGGCTGCAACAATAATTTTAATAATTAATTTTCCAATGCTCATAGCATAAAATCTCCTTTCTATATTTTGATATCTTTATAATATTAATATACCCAATTTCAAGAATATAAATAATATTTATTTTTATTGAAATATAGGTTTTTATAATTTTAGAAGAACAAATTATAAGATGTAGATAATATAATAAATAGAAGGATTAATATTTAAAGAGTATATAGAGAGGAATTAATAATGAATTATTGGAATTATCCTAATACTAAAGAAAAAATATCTAAATCCAATGTATACTAACTATATATATTAGTTAATTATATTCCTGGTAGGATTAACGAAGAAAATTATCAATATATTCTTAGGGATGAGCGACTTTTTTCAGCACCCACTCTACCTACTCCAATTCAAGTAGGAGAAATCAATATTAATGCAAAAATAAAAGCAGTATTTACTTATTCTCCAAGAGTAATAACTAAAGGAAGCCTATATAGGCTTCCTTTAGTTATTTTATATGATTATAAACCTAATACTTCTAATCCTTTTTTCATAATAATATTTTCTTTATTCAATATATTTTCTATAGATGGAGATACAGGAATATCAGGCTCCACACCTTTAGTATCTGATAATCCTTCAACGTCTACTTTAAAGGGAAAAGTAGAATAATGGAGGCGAATTCGGGTATTAGGAAGAACTGTATCCTTTGACCTATCAGTACATACATAAGTTCCACCTGTTTCACTTCCTACTATGGTAGCTAAGTCATGATATTTTATTAATGATACAAAATGTCCTGCAGTAGAAAATACTGCTCCATCTGTTAATAGTGAGATATCACCATCAAATCTATTTTCTTGAGGAGTAAGGGTTTTATTAAATCCCAAAATATTAAAAAGAAATGGCACATCTTCTTGAAAATAATTCATTTCTTCATCAATTATATAGGTCATTAGCTTTTGAGCCATTTTTGGATCTGCTCCATAGTTGCCCCTCAGATCAATTATTAATTTTGAGATATCTTGATTTTTTAACTGAATAAAGAATTCTTCTAAAAAATCATCAAATTTATTATCTTTTTCTTCCATAAATACATTAATATCTAGTACTGCATAATCGTCATGTACTTTACCGTCATAATAATTACCGTCTTTGTAATCAGCAAAATGAATTGACCAAGCATTAGTATTAAACTCATCTCTGTATTTTGCATCTAGATTTACTACACTAGAAATACCTTTATTATTTAATATTTCAACTTCAAAAGTATCCGAATTATCTACAAAGTCATAGAACCTACTATTAAAATGCTTGCTTATGATATAGCGAGCTTTAGCTTCAATCGTACTATCTATACTAATATTTTCAACTAAAGTATGGATAATTTCATCCGTAGTTTTTCCATTGATAGATATTATTCTATTTCCTTGTTCAATACCATTTATTTTATCTTCTTCTAAAAAATATAGTTGATCATCTACTAGGGAAACTTTTAATGGGAAGAACTTTGCTGTATCTTTTCTATTCTTTTCTAATCCTTCTGAAATGTAAAGGTTAGTATGACCACATCTAACATCTGCAATTATAGGATTGATTAAGCGATAAAAATCTAATTCTGTCATACCATCATTAATTTCATTACGCGTATTTTGGATCTTTTGATTTAATTCATCTTTATCTGCAAAATATAGGGGGTTCTCGTTCATCACAATTTCTTCTAGCTGGTTAAGGTCTTTAGTTAATTCTTGTTTGGAATAAGTTTTTGTATTAATCTCATCTACTTTTACAAATCTACCAAAGGTACCTGTAATTAATAAAATTACGGCTAATAATAGCCATCCTAAACTCCATATTCCCATAATTCTTTTTCTTTTACTTTTAAATTTATTACTTATTATGATAAATAAAATAATTGTAAGCAATAAAAATAGTACTGTAAATACAATAGGCATATCTATTGGAATAACACTCCATTTATTCATTGAAAACATGATAATATCTCCTCCTTTTAATCATCTACTATAGATTTTAGCAGAGTAAAATTAAAAGGAACTTATCTAAATCTTAAATCTATCTTAAATAGGAAGAATAATTTCGAATTTGCATCCTACATTTTTAAATGTCTGAAGGGTAATAGTACCATTATGAGCTTCTACTATTTTCTTAACGATGGTTAAACCCAATCCACTACCACCGGTTTGGGAATTTCTTGATTTGTCTTCTCGGACAAAAGGCTTAAAAATCTCTTTTTCTAATTCCTTATCTATACCTATACCATTGTCAGCAACAACTATACTTACAGTATCCTTTTGTTTAGATAGACTTACTGATAGGGTAGTTCCTTTAGAGTTATACTTAATTGAATTTGTGAATAGATTAAAGAATACTCTATCCATCTGTTGAGGATCTATACTTAAAATAATTTCTTTCTCAGGAATGTTAAAATCCCATTGAAATTCACTTTCTTCTAATAAAGGAAGTGAATCAGAGATTTTTTCTCTTAAAAATTCTCCTATATCAACTTTTTGTAAAGAAAGCTTGAAGTCTGGGCTATCTATTTTAGATAGATGAAATAAGTCCGTAATTAATCCATTTGCTCTTAAACTATTATTATATATGATTTCTAGATATTTCTGTTTTTGTGTGCTATTCACATTATTCTCTAAGCACAATTCTGAATATCCTAGAATGCTAGATAATGGATTCTTTAAATCATGAGATACATCTAGAATCATTTGTTTTCTTAAGCTTTCTGATTCTTCTCTAAATTTCTTTTGAACTTCTAATTGACTAGCTAGATGATTAAAATTCTTTTGTAACTCAGCGAATTCTGCTGTTAAATGTAGATTTACTCTTTCTTTATAATCTCCTTGAGCTAAATTTTTCGTACTCTTACATAATTCTCTTAAGGGTTTAATAAAATTAGCAGATGATATCTTGGCATAAATGGAAGTGCTTATAACTAGCATTACTATATATATAATAATAATAGAAAGAATTATTGAAAGAACTCTGACAAAATCTGATGACATAATTTCTTCGTTGGTTACAATTCCAAAGAAAATACGTAAAGATACTGGAAAAGTTACAACCAACCAGAAATCCTGGGATTCATTGTACTCTATACTATAATTATAATTATTTTCTTTCCTTTGGGAATTAATTAAAAAATTAGACCATTCCTCTGTAGTCAACTCAGTATTTGTTATTCCTTTAGTGCCTCCTAGGTTAATTACCTTTAAATTTTGTGTTACTACTTGTACACTTCCGTTATTCTTTATTACTTCTCCTACCTGAATAGAATTATAATCATCTTTCATTAAGGTTTCAGCTGTATAAGTTTTACTTATTAGATCTTTATTTAGGATACCATCAACAAATAGCAAAAGAAAATATGCAATAAACACTAATAAAGTAGATATAAAAAACATTAATATATAATTTTTCAATAGTTTTCTAAATATACTATGCTTCATCTTTTATAACCTCTGATTTTGAAAATTTGTAACCAATACCTCGAATAGTTTGGATGTATTGAGGGTTTTTAGGATCATCTTCAATTTTATTACGAATATAACTGATATGTACCATTACAGTATTGTTATCAAAAAAATAATCCTCTTCCCATACTGCTTCATATAACTGTTTTTTTGTAAATACCTTGCCAGAGCGCTCCATTAGATAGCTTAATAGTAAATATTCTTTTGCATTTAATATAATTTCTTGTCCTTTTTTATATAGACAACATGCATCTTTATCTAAGGTTAAATCACCACATTTAATATACTCTTTATAAGTTTTACTTTCACTGTTATATATTGTTGTACGTCTAAGTTGAGAATTTATTCTAGCTTTAAGCTCTGCAATACTAAAAGGTTTTATAAGATAATCATCAGCTCCTAGTTCTAAGCCTAATACTTTATCCATTTCTTCACCTCGTGCAGTTAAAAATATGACTGGTATATAGCTTTTAGATCTAATTTTTCTAAGTAAATTGAAACCATCTAACTTAGGCATCATTACATCTAATATTGCTAAATTTATATCCTCACTATTAAAAATTTCTAAGGCTTCAATACCATTTTTTGCTGGATATACAGTGTATCCTTCACTTTTTAATTGGTCTACTATCAACTCACGGATGTCCCCTTCATCCTCAGCTACTAAAATATTCATATTCCCACCTCCTGTTATAATTTTATCACAATAGGTTAGAAGATTTGTTGTAAAAATAATTAAATTCATAACAAAGTAAGACTATCATTTTTGTATGGAAACATAAATAGAGCTAAACCTCTTTATTATAAAAGGAATATTAGTTTTCATAGGAACATTATCAGTAATTCTTGGAGTTATAGGAATTTTTCTCCTTCTATTACCTACAACACCATTTCTATTATTAGCAGCAGCTTGTTATATAAGGGGATCAAAAAAGTTTTATAATTGGCTTATTAGCAATAGATTTTTTGGAAAATATATCAAGAATTATAGTGAAGGGAAAGGAATTGCTTTAAAAACAAAGTATAAACAAGCGATTACATTCGTATGATAAAGAAAATACTCTTAATAACATATTAAGAGTATTTTCTTTATGGTTATATTCTAATGCTTTTTTAGTGTTTTCAATTAATGCATTTCATCTTGATCTATTTCATGTAGAAGAATCTCATTTATACGTTTTTCTATTTTCTCAAGATCAAATTTTGCTTCTTTTTTTATGCTCTTTCTAAGCATTGGACCGATTTGTTGAATGTCGTCTTTAATGTCATATAGTAGTTCTAAGGCAGCAGAAGCTTCTAATTCACTTCTGGGCATTTCTACCATTTCTTCTAGAATTGAATTTTCAGTTCTAGAAGCTATTATTGGAGATTTATTTTCTTCCACATGTACGATTGTTCTCCTACCAGGACCTCGGTCATTCTCAATACGCTCTAAACTGATGATTTTATCGGAACGAGCAAATTTACCATAACCTAGAGGGACCATAACTCCTTCTTTAATTTCCATATTATATACACCACCTTATATGAAGATTTATTTAAAATTTAATTGAATAATATTATTTTACTTATAGTTTAGGCTTTTATTCTTCTTATATATATTAATACCCTAAGATACCATAGAAAATTATTGACTTTAACATTTTGAAATGTTAGAATATTTAAAATACTTAAAGTCTTTGATTAGGAATAGTAATTAAATTATTTTCTATTTCAGCGAATCGGAGTTGGTGTGAGTCCGATATAGAATATTTGATGAATGGTCCTATGAGGTGCTCAATCAAATCCTTAGGGGAGAGTAGTTGGTGTCGGGGGTTTCCCGTTATAGAAACAGGATATCGAGATTCTATTCTCTGTATCTGATAAGAGAGATAGTTTTGCTATCTAATCTGGGTGGTATCGCGGAAGTAACCTTTCGTCCCTTATTTTAGGGATGAAGGGTTTTTTATTTTTAAAATTTTAGAAGGAGGTGCAAAAGATATGACTTGAACTTATGAATCAGATGAAATTCATTGGCAAAACAAAATAAAAATTAGGGAGAAATTTTTTATGGACTTAAGAAAAAATATATTAACTGCATTATTATTAGCTATAGGATTTATTATGCATCAAGTTGTACCTGGAGCACTAGGAAGTATGAAATTTGATTTTATGTTATCATTTATGTTTGTGGCTCTGATTATTAATAAGGATTTTAAAAGCACTCTTCTAACAGCTTTGCTAGGGGGTATAATAACAGCAATGACTACTACTTTTCCTGGTGGTCAAATTGCTAATATTATAGATAAGATTGTAACATCTTTAGTAGTATATGGTTTAATAATGATTTATAGTAAAGCTAAATTTAATGTAATAACTATAGGTATAATATCCTTTATTGGCACTATGGTAAGTGGAACAGTTTTTTTAGCAGTAGCATTATTTATGGTGGGGCTTCCTGCTCCATTTAATCTTCTTTTTGCTACTATAGTTATTCCTACTTCCATAACTAATATCTTTATAACAGTAGTTGTTCATAATGTAGTTATAAAAGTAGTTAAGATAACAAGGATCAAGTTTATAGATATAGTATGAAGGGATAAAATATAATTAACACATAAAAAATAGTGAAGCAATTAATTGCTTCACTATTTTTTATGTGTTTTTAATTAATATACTCTTCTACCGTATGAATAATGGGAATTCCAGTAGCTATTACTCAAACTTACAATAGCAACACCTTTAGAAGAAGTAGCACTTATGAACTCATTATTTCCTAAATATATACCTGTATGACTAGGTCCTGCTTTATAAGTACCACTAAAGATAACTAAATCTCCTGGTTGTAAATCAGATTTACTTATTTTTGTACCTACAGAAGCTTGAGCTGAGGAACTACGAGGTATATTTATGCCGTATTTATCATATACAACTTGAGTAAATCCTGAACAGTCAAATCCAGATGAACTAGTTCCACCATATCTATAAGGTACTCCTACATAACTTTTAGCTGCATTTATGATATTATTTGTAATATTTTCTCTACCATTACTTTCACTGCTTGTATTCTCTTTAGGTGCAGGTGTGCTAGGAGCAGAATTAGTATTACCTAATGCATTATTTATTGTTCTAATAGTATTAGGACCAGCAAGTCCATCAACTTGAATACCTTGAGATCGTTGGAAAGACATTACTGAATCTGTAGTAATACTTCCAAAATAAGTTGTAGTTTTATAAAAATCAAAATGCCCTAATTGTTTAAGAGCTTGTTGTAAGTTTTGTACGTCTTGTCCTGTGACACCTCTCTTAAGAAGTCTAGTATAGCTTAAACTAGAAGCTGAGCTATTAGTAGTCTTAGGAGCTGGTGCAGGCTTTGGTTCAGAAGATCTATTTGCTGGTTCTTTTCTAGGAGAACCACTTACTTTATTCATTAAAGCTTTATATGAATTTGGACCAAAGTATCCATCTACCACTAATCCATTTGCTCTTTGGAAATCTTTAACTGCGTTTAATGTAACATTTCCAAAGTATGTAGTGGTCATATGATAGTTGAAGTGACCTAGATCCTCCAGATGTTGTTGTAGTACCATTACATCATTATTACGCATTCCTTTTCTTAGTACTTGATCACCTAAATCTGCATAAGCTGGAACATTAGAAAAGGTTAATACTCCTATTAATGTAAGGGTATAAATCATACCTTTAGCACTGTACTTTTTTAAAACCACCTAATACGCCTCCCCTTAAAATTATTAATTATCTTTCTTTATCTATTATATAGTATAGATGGACTAAATAAAAGGGTTTTTGTAATTTAATTGTAATATTAGATAACAAAATTTAGGTTAAAAGGGTATTTTTATGGTAAAATAGGCTGTTTTAGAAGGGTATTATTAAAGTTATATTACATTAAATATCTAAATTTTTAGAAAATCATAATAGAATAGAAATTGTTAAACACCTTATAAAAAATTCATAAAATTAAACCCTAGATATCTAGGGTTTAATTTTATGAAAAATATTGTTATCTATATCTAGGATCACAATCGTTATTAATATCTGGCATAATGTGTACAATTTCTGCAATTCGTATAAAGAATCTCGAATCATCAGAACTTTCACCAATAACAATATGATCAGGTTTAATATCTAAAAGTCTACCATGAAGGGATCCTCTCACTGTTTCCACAACTAACTTTTTACCTTTTAAGGTCATTAGGGCAGCTACCACATAAGGATCTACATTAGAAACCTGCATAGGTTTTTGCATACTTGGATATCTATCATATCTATAATCATCTTCATATCTATTCATAGGGCTATAAGGATAATTCATAATATCACCTCTTTATATATTTTCAATATATATTATTCTAAAGAAAATATAATGTGACAATGCTATTTCTTTCCTATAGAAACTCGCCATATTTCTGGGCCTTCTTCTAAGTACTCCCATTCAAATTGATCAGTATACTCTGCCATTAGTTGATAATGTAGAGGACGAGGGTCATGATCATTAATAAGTTCCATTTTTTCTCCCTTATCTAAACTATGGAATGTTTCAAAAATAACTCTATGTTTATCTTTAGGTTCATATTTAGGTGCATTCACCTGGGCAGCGAATTGTGACATGTTAAATCTCCTCCTAATTGTTATATATGAATATTACTTTTTACTGTATACAGATATAATAGACTATTCTTAAAAATTATGATGTGATTGCAGTCACGCCACAGAAAAATTCACTAAAAATTATAGTTTGTGTTAGTTTGTATTGTGAAAATAGAAGGTATATAAAAATATTTATTGAACTTAATAGTGAGGGTATAAGTAGATTAGAATAATAAATATAATAGTGTTTTATTACAAATTAATAAGGAGGATTAGTATGAGAGAAATTAGAAAACTTAATGAAGAATATATTGATGAATATACAGAAATTGCTTTTAATGCATACCCAAGTTTTAAGGATTTTACTAAAAAAGCTATGGATAAATATAAAAAAGAAGCATTAGATATTTTAAAGAACGATTCAGTGGTTACCTTCTATGGGATGTTTGAAAATGACAAGTTGATTGGAGTAATGCGCCTATTTGATTTTGAGATGAATTTCTTTGGAAAGATAATTCCAGTATCTGGTATTGGATTTTTAGGGGTTCATTTAATGCATAAAAAGAAAAAAGTGGCTCGAGATATGCTAGAGTTTTATGAAAAACACTATAAAAATAAAAATGTACCTTTGGGACTTTTACTTCCTTTTAGACCAGATTTCTATAAAAAAATGGGCTATGGTTTTGGTACTAAGATGAATCAATATAGATTACCTACTGAAAGATTACCTGAATACAGAAAGGAATCTGATATTAGATATATTAATGAAGATGGATTAGAAAAAATATTGGATTGTCATAATAGGGTAGTAGAGAAGACTCATGGGATGATGAAGAAGTTTGGAGATGAGATAAGACAAATATTTGGGGATGAATTTAATAGGGTAATAGGAAGCTATGATAAGGAAGGAAATATTGAGGGATATATAGTATTTAAATTCCTAAATGGCAAGGAAGGAAATTATACTATAAATAATATATATATGAAAGAATTAGTATATGAAAATCCAGAAGTACTTAGGAAATTATTAGGATTTTTGAGAAAACAAGATGATCAAGTTCATTTAATAATATTTAATACAGAAGATGAAAATTTCTATTATCTATTTGATGATCCAAGAAATGATTCATTAAATTATATACCCTATGGATATTTAGAGACAAATACTCAAGCTGTAGGAGTAATGTATAAAATATTTGATATAAGAGAAGCTTTTATTCAGTGTAGTCATAGAAGTTATAATAAGGCTAACATAAGAGTAAGGTTTTTAATTGAAGATTCATTTATTGCAAAAAAGGAAGAAGAAATAATAGTTAAATTTGAGAATGGCAGAGCAATCTTAGATGAGGAAAAATTTGATGTAACGGTTAAAATGGACATTAGTGATTTTTCCTCACTATTTTTAGGAGCTACCAGTTTAAAAGGACTTTGGAGTCTAGGGTTAGTAGAAATAGATAAGGGAGAGTATTTAGATGAGTTAGATAGAGCATTTTATTATAGTCAAAAACCTGTGTGTTATACAGATTTTTAAAATATTTAACTCTATTATTTAATGGAACATAAAAGAAAACTTAATATAGGTTTGAATTGTAACTCCCTTAATTATAATTAAGGGAGTTAATTTTTTATAAAATTATAGAATAGTTATTGACATATGTCATAAAAGGAGTATAATTATATATGTAAATGGCATATGTCAATAACTTGAAAAGGGGTGAATTAATCATGCCGAGGCCTAGGAAAAGAAGAAGAGTATGTTGTCTGCCGGAAAGTAAAAGGTTTGGTCCTGTAAGAGGGCAGGAATCTTTAGATGATTATATTACTATGACGGTGGATGAGTATGAAACCATAAGATTAATTGATCTAAATGACTTTACCCAAAAAGAATGTTCTGAACAAATGAATGTAGCCCGCACTACTGTTCAAAGTATCTATAATGATGCTAGAAAAAAACTTGCAGATTCTTTAATAAATGGAAGAATCATAGTTATAGAAGGTGGAGACTACAAACTTTGTGAAGGTGGAAAGAAACAGTGTGGTAGAGGATGTAGAAGACGAAGACTTGAAGAAGATTTATTAATAGAAGAATAAAATAAAGAGGTGACTAAAAATGAAATTAGCAATGCCAACTAATACAGATTCTATGGAAGGAAGAGTAAATAATACCTTTGGACGTAGTCCCTACTTCCTTATTTATGATACTGAAACAAAGGAGGGAACTTTTTTTAATAATCCTGCAGCAGCAAGCCACGGAGGTGCTGGTATAAAAGCAGCTCAAGTTATAGTAGATAAAAACATAGATGCTTTAATTACTCCAAGATGTGGGGAAAATGCTGCTAATGTTTTAAATCAAGCCAATATAAAAATATATCAATCATTGAATGATACTATTAGAAATAATATTTCAGCCTGTCAAGAAGGAGAATTAAGCACTTTAGAGAATATTCATGCTGGTTTCCATCATCATGGAGGTAGGTAAAGATGAATATTGCAGTATTAAGTGGGAAAGGTGGAGCAGGTAAAACATTAGTATCTGTAAACCTTTCTGAAGTATCAGAAAATTCTACATATATTGATTGTGATGTAGAAGAACCTAATGGTCATCTGTTTTTTAAACCGGACAATATAATTAAAAACAATATCTCTGTTAAGATTCCTATAGTTAATAATGATTTATGTGAGGGTTGTAGAACCTGTGTGGATTTTTGTAAATTTAATGCATTAGCTTATACTGATAAACTATTAATATTTGATGATATTTGCCATTCCTGTGGAGGATGTATGAGGTTTTGTCCAAATGGAGCATTATCAGAAAAAGAAAAGGTTATTGGTGAAGTTCAGAAGGGAGTATCCAATGGAATTGATGTGATCTCAGGAATATTAAATATTGGAGAGCCTTCTGGAGTACCGATAATAAAAGAATTACTAAATCACATAGATGAGAATAGCCATTACAATATAATTGATTGTCCTCCAGGAAGTGCCTGTGTAGTAATGGAGAGCATCAAGGATGCAGATTATTGTATCCTAGTCTCAGAACCCACTGTATTTGGAGCTCATAATTTAAATATGGTATATGAATTAGTTAAGTTATTTAACAAACCCCATGGTGTAGTGATAAATAAATATATCAATGAGGATAATCCCACGGAAAAATTATGTAAAGAAAAAAATATAAAGATATTAGATAGGATTCCCTTTGATAAAGAGTTAGGAAATCTAAATTCTGATGGAGTAATAATATCTAGAGAAAAGGATGAATATAGAGAAGTATTTGAATCATTACTTAACACTGTTACTAAGGAGGTAAAATATGAAGCAATTACTAATCCTTAGCGGAAAGGGTGGTACAGGGAAAACTACTATAACCAGTGCCTTTATAAAGTTAGCAAATAATAAAGTGTTTGCAGATTGTGATGTAGATGCACCAAATTTACATCTACTTATGAATAACTTAGATAAAGGAAAAACTTCTGATTTTTATGGAATGTCTAAGGCAGATATCAACACTGATAAATGTATAGAATGTGGTTTATGCCAAAAAAATTGCCATTTTGATGCTATACGTAAAGATGATAAATATAAAGTTGATCCCTATAGCTGCGAAGGTTGTGGAGTATGTGAAAGAATTTGTCCAGTGGATGCTATAGAACTAAAGCCTGATATTGCTGGAGAGTTAAAACTATATACCGAGGATAATATATTCTCTACTGCAGAATTAAAAATGGGGAGCGGTACATCGGGGAAACTCGTCACGGAAGTGAAAAATCAACTTAAAATACCAGAGGTAGAAGAAGAATTAGCTATCATAGATGGTTCCCCTGGAATAGGATGTCCAGTTATTGCATCAATAACTGGTGTAGATATGGTTTTAGTAGTAGCAGAACCCTCCATTTCAGGAATTAATGATATGAAACGTATTATAAAAACATCTCAAAGATTTGGAACTAAAACTGCTGTATGTATAAATAAATATGATATAAATGATAAAAATAGTAAAAAGATACAAATGTTTTGTGAAGAAAATAAAATACCATTTGTAGGGAAAGTACCCTTTGATACTAAAGCAATAGAGGCTGTTAATAAAGGCAAAACAATTGTTGATGTGAAATGTGAATCAGGAGAAGCTTCTATAAAAGTATTTAATAATACTATTAAAATATTAAATGAAAATTAAGGAGGAGTCTATATGAAAATAGCAGTAGCAAGTGAAAAAGATAGGGTGTCTCAACATTTTGGACACTGTCAGAATTTCAATATTTATGAAGTTGATAAAGATAATATTGTCAACATGGAATCTGTTCCAAACCCAGGACATAAACCAGGATATTTACCCAATTTCCTAAATAAATTAGGAGTAAATATTATCATCTCAGGAGGGATGGGAGCTAGTGCAATAAATTTATTTAACTCTAAAGATATTGAGGTTATCACTGGTGCTCAAGGAAATGTAGATGATATAGCCGGTAAATATATAAAAGGTGAACTAGCATCAACAGGATCAATATGTCATCAACATTTACATCATGAAGAGTGTGGAGAGTAGAAATTAATATAATGGGGCTATAAAGTTATAACTTTATAGCCCCATTATATTAATAAAAATAAAAGGATTTAAATAAGTTATTATAGAAGTATACTATAAGAAAATTTATTCTTAAGGAGAATGTATATGGAAATAATATTATTTATAATTCAAGCATTAATAAGTTACTTTATAGTGGTGACTATCCACGAACTAGGTCATATAATAACAGGAATACTATCAGGATTTCGTTTTATACTTTTTGTAATAGGTCCCTTTGGATTAAAGAGAAATGATAAAGGGAAAATAACTTTTTATATAGAGAAGAATAAAGCGTTGTGGGGAGGAATAGGGGGTACTGTACCAGTTGATGATAAGAAAGATAATTTTAAGAATTTCAGAAGATTGATTATAGCAGGACCTCTTACTTCTTTATTATTTGGAGTTATAATGTTAATAGTATTCTTTTATAAGTCATACTTATTTATACTATTATTAGGGGCTATGGCAGTTGGTATATCTATAGCTACTTTACTCCCCTTTAGGGCTGGAGTATTTTATACTGATGGAGGAAGATGGCTTAGAATGAAGGGAAATGATCATGACGCAAAGGTAGAATTAGCTATATTTAATTTTATACAAAGTTATTCTATTAATAAAGATTATTCTAAATTAAATATAGAGGATACTCAACTATTAATTGAAGATAAAGATCCTAGAAATCAATATATGGGTCATTGTTTTGCCTACTATTATTATAAAGACAATAATAATCTAAATGATGCAGATATAGAATTAAAGAAAATGAAAGAACTTCAAAGTCATGTACCTAAAAATTTTGTAAAGTTGTTAGCGGCAGAAGATTAGATTTATGGTAAGTATATTAACATAGGATAAGCATTGAAGTAATAAGGAGAGATTATAATGAAGTCATTTAAAGAACTAGAGAAAATAATAGATAGAATTGATGGTAAAAGCTATAAATCTTATAAACAACTTCAGGGGCAATATCAGTTCCCTAACTTTATATTGTCTATTGACTATGTTCAAGGAGATCCATTTGCTTCTCCTTCTAGAATTCGGGTTACTGTCCCGGGAAATAAATCAGGATTTTCATCTGGACTATATGATACTTCATACAAGAAAAAGGCAGTGGTAGATTTTTTAAGTAGAGTTGTAGGTGAAAATATATATAAGCATTATGAAAATGTAGGAGGATCAGGGAAAAGTGGACTTCTTTCTATTGGACATTGTGGACAGGAAATATTAGAGAGGAACTATATTATAATTGATGAGAAAATAGTTGAAGCTAGACTTACAGTTGGGCTTCCAGCAGAAGGACGAAGAATTCTTGGAAACAAAGCAAAAACTATCTTCTTTGAAGCTCTACCTAAGATTGTAGAATCATCTCTATTTTTCAACGCTATCTCACAAGAGGATCTTTTGAAACAAATTAATCTATTAGAAGATCAAGCTTATTTACGGAAAGAGATAGAAAAAAGAGAATTAGTAGCCTTTATTGCTAATGGAAGTATAATTCCTAGACAAAGTGGAGTATCCCAAAAACCTATGAGAAAAGGAGTGGTACCTTTTCTAAGTCCTAAAGAATATGAAATAGATATCAACCTTCCTAATCAAGGAACTATAAAGGGAATGGGAATTCCAGAAGGGGTTACACTGATAGTTGGAGGAGGATTTCATGGGAAATCTACTATACTTAAAGCCTTAGAACTAGGGGTATACGACCATATTTTAGGAGATGGTAGGGAATATATTGTTATTAGAGAAAATGCGGTCAAAATAAAATCAGAAGATGGCAGAAAGGTTGAAAAGGTGAATATTTATCCATTCATTAACAATCTTCCAATGGGGGAAGATACTAAGAGATTTTCTACAGAAAATGCCAGTGGAAGTACCTCTCAGGCGGCAAATATAATGGAAGCCCTAGAAATAGGAACAGATTTACTATTAATAGATGAAGATACCAGTGCTACAAATTTTATGATTCGGGATGGAAGAATGCAAAAACTTGTTCAAAAGGAGAAAGAACCCATCACACCTTTTATTGATAAGGTGCGAACATTATATGAAAAAAATGGTGTGTCAACAGTACTAGTAATTGGAGGGTCAGGGGATTACTTTGAGGTAGCAGATCATGTTATTATGATGGATGAATATCATCCTAAAGATATGACTAAAGAAGCAAAAGACATAGTTGAGGAAATAAAATATCAACGGAAAATAGATGAAGTCACTTTAATTAAGGATGATACACCTAGAACTTTATTAAAATCCTCATTTTTCACAGGAAGAAAAGGAGTTAAAATAAAGTCTAGAGGAATAGATACAATTACATATAATAAAATGGATATTGAATTGAGGAATTTAGAACAGTTAATCCATTCTGACCAGACCAATACTATTTCATTTATAATTAAGTATATAATGGATAATATAGCAAATGATAAGAGAACATTAAAAGAAGCAGTGGATAAGGTATATGAAGAGATGAATACAAAAGGTTTAGATACAGTTTCTCCATACCAAGGAAATCCTGGTAACATGGCTCTTCCTAGAAAATATGAGATTGCTGCTACTTTAAATAGATTTAGAAACTTAAAAATAAAATAGCTTAATAATATAAAATCCGAGATTTATCTCGGATTTTATATTATTAAGAGTCTTTATTAATCATTTGTTCTTCACCCATTTTTACTAAATCTCTAACTATATATCCAGTATGTCGTGAAGCTAGAGCTCTTGGGTCATCTACACCAAATTCCTTAGCAATTTCCATTTTATATTTCTCAAAAGCTTGTCGAGCTTCCGGGACAACTAGTTTTTTTCTAGACAAGGTTTTCCACTCCTTTAATATTATAGAATTCACTTTCTATTAATTAGAGTGTGTAATAATGGAATAAATATGCTAATATAAATAGTCATTATATACTAGAAATATCATATATTCCTAAGCACCATAAAATAATTGCTTGTTGCACATATATTAAATTTTTCTTAAACTCATACCCTACAAAGCATTCAGAATCTATTACATCCTTACTTACTTCTTCATTTCTAAAAAAAGGTGGACAGGGATTTAATAAAGAGTTCTTTTTTGTTAATTTCATTCGTTCTAATGTAATTTGATATTTACTTATATATTCATCATTTATTAGATCTGATGGAAGAGGATCTGTTAGGATTATATCTGTAACTCTAAGTACATCCTCTAATTCTATATCATTATTAGGAGATATATGATGAAGATTAAGATTCATTAATTTTGAAATATTAAACCAAGAATTAAAAATATTACCCTCTTCTCCAACAAAAGTGTAGGTTAGATCTGTGAAATTATCTCTTATTCTGCTTATTGAATAAACATCTGATAATATTTCACAGGGATGATTTTCGGATGTCATTGCATTAATAATAGGAATAGAAGCGTACTTAGCTAATTCTTCTATTGTAGAATAGTCCTTATGTCTTACAATAACTCCATCTACCCAATTCTCCATATAACTTATAACATCTTCTAGCTTTTCTTTTTTATCTAAGGTATTAGGGGGGAATAAAATAGTTTTACCTCCTAAATCACTGATACCTTTTTCAAAAGTTACTCTGGTTCTTAAACTGGTTTCTGGGAAAAATAAAACAAAAGTTTTTCCTTGTAAAATATTAGAAGTCTTTTGTTCTCTTAACCTATCAGCTAGATCAAAAATCTTTAAGGTTTCCCCTTCAGTTAAGTCATTGATTTTTAGTAAGTTCATAAATCAATCCCTCCTTATCAATTAATATCTATGTAGTGATTTTGTAATTAGAATATATTATTAGTATATAAAAAGCAATTAAATATTAAGAGTATTATGAAATAATTTAGTGTGATAGAAGGGATTAAAGTAATTAAGGAAGAAATATATATGACTCATATGTTACTTAGTACCTTATTGGATAGAAAAGCTTCAAAAGGAAGAGGTATTAGGATTTCAGGCATCAAAGAGGACAGGTTATGTAAGATGTAGAGTAGAAGGAGATAGAGTGATATTACAAGGAAAAGCTAAGATGATATTAGAGGGTATATTTAAAATATAGTATGATTTAAGGGGGAATAAAAGTATGATATACGAATTAAGAAAAGAAGAATTTTCTAAAGTGATGCCTTTATTAAGAGGGGACTTTATTAACCTAGAAATAAAAGCAGTAGTAGAAGGGTACAATCCTGGCTGGGTATTTGTAGATGATATAGAAAATCCTCAAACTAGCATGGTATGGTCTAGAGGAATAGAAGGATTTTACTTTGTTGGAGATGAAAATAATCCTAAATTTAATGACTATATAAATAATTTCATAGATAAAGAAATATACCCAAGAGCTAAGGAACTAGGATTAAATAGCTTTGAATTTAGTGGTACCAGTAAGGAATGGGATAATACTCTAAGAAGTATATTTGAGAATAGAAATATAGAAATCTCAAAGCAGTTTGTTTATAAACATAAGAATCTTCAAGATACTATCTTTGATCATATACCTTTAGAAGAAGGATATAACTTAAGAAAAGTAGATGAGGATTTATTAAATAATAATAAATATGACTTAGAATATGTAAAAGAAGCTATTTATGAATGGTGGGATTCAATAGAAGATTTTATTAAATATGGAGTAGGATATTGTATTTTACATAATAATACTGCAGTATGTTCCTGTGTGACAAGCTTTATGATAGAAGACTCTATGGAGTCCCATATAAAAACCAAAGAAGAACATAGAAAAAAAGCCTTGCAACTAAAGCTGTAGGGCAATTTGTGAAGTATTGTAAAGATAATGGATATGAGCCTTACTGGGAATGTATGGAGAAGAATTTTGGTTCAAGAGCTTTGGCAGAGAAGTTTGGATATAATAAAGAATTTGAGTATTACTTATATGAATTTGATTTTTAAGATTTAAATAAAAGGAGGATACCTATTTGAACCCTGCAATTTGGATTGCTATATTTTTTCCTATGTTTGTATTGTTTTTTATTATTTTACCTCAGCAAAGAAGTGCAATAAAAGGAGTAGTTTTGAAAATAAAAAATAAAGGAGATGTAAGAATTATGATAAATGAAATTATAAATAAGTATATAGGAAAGCAATGTGAGATATCTACAGGTACCTTTGGTATCAATGTAGAAGGAAAAATACTTGAAGTTAATAATAATTGGATTGAGATAGAAACAAAAAAAGGGAATGAGTTAATAAACGCAGAATTTATACAAAGAATCAAGGTAAAATAAGTAAATAATTAGAAGTCCTTCAATATATATTGGAGGGCTTCTAGTTATATTGAATAATATAAAAGGTATTTTCATTATAAAGATAGAATTATATGAATATTATAACAATAATCATTTTAATATGAATTACAACAATGGAATTTAGATAAGAAGATTAGTGATAAAAAAATATATTAAAGTAGGGGGAAGTAAACTAACAGTAAAGGAGATGATATTATTATATTATTTAGAAGAGCTTTACTTGAAGGTATAATTTTTTCAGTTTTATTTGGTGCAATGGTGACATTTATTCAAATAATAAATCCAAGACTTGAGCTACATAACTATCCTCTAGAGATAAGAAAAACTGTAGTTCCAAAAACCAAAGAAGAGAAGAAGAAGTTCAATATACTAGCTATTCCTATGTTTGTTATTCTAATAGTTTATTTATTAGGAACTATTACAATGGCATACTCAATGCACGCAACAAGATATTCAATTTTATTCCTACATAGCTTCATAGTGATTATGACCTGGAATATATTTGACTTATTAATTATGGATTGGTTAATATTTTGTACTATTACTCCAAAATATCTAATAATTCCAGGAACTGAAGATAATGATTCATATAAAGATTATAGATATCATATTAATGGTAGCTTAGGAAAAGGTCTTATCCTTGCTATTATAAGTATAACTATTTGTTCAGGAGTTAGTTGGTTGATATTAAAACTTTTCATTTGGTAGTAATATACATCTAAAGATATATTATTAAGTGAAAATAGAAATATATGAGGTAATCTCTAGAGCTCACTTTTTTAAAGGTTAAGTTATACAAGTATATGAAATTTATAAATAAGTATAAATCTAATACTATATTGTAAGATAATGTATTAGAATCGTAAAATTTTATCTCGTAGTAGAGTGTTTTGTATTTATATGTGAGATAAGGAAAAATATATTAAAGTAGGGGGAAGAAGATATGAATAACATAGTGGTAATTTATCAGTCTAAGTATGGGGCAACGAAAAAATATGCAGAGTGGTTATCTGAAGAATTTTCTTGTGACATAATTGAAACAAAAAAAGCTACAATTGATGAGGTAGAAAAATACGATGTTATCATCCTTGGAGGCGGTATATATGCCACAGGAATTTCAGGTATTTCTTTTATTAAAAAAAATTATGGAAGATTAAAAGATAAGGATATTATTGTTTTTGCAGTAGGAGCATCTCCCTATGATGAAAATGCAATGACTCAATTAAGAGAACGTAATTTTAAGATGGAATTATCACATATTCCCTGCTTTTATTGTAGAGGTGCATGGAATGAAGAAGATATGTCATGGAAAGACCGCACATTATGTAATTTATTAAAAAAAGCAGTTGAGAAAAAAGATTCAAATACATATGAGCCGTGGGAAAGAGCTTTAATGGAAGCAGTTGGATCTAGTAATGATTGGACAGACAAGGAATACATTGCACAAATTATTGAACACGTACAGAAAGCCAAACCCTTAGGAATAGCTTACTATGAAGCAAAACATAATAATAAAAATTAGATAAAGGATATAGTTAGGAAAGGATTAGAAGATGGAAGCATTAGTTAATATATTTAGATACGATAAGTTGTATAGAGTAATAAAATATGAGGAGGTTATGTGATGTATTATATAAAGTTTAGTTTGTTATTTGTATTAGCTCATGGGTTAGCATATACAATTGCAGGAGCAATAGCTTTGAAGTTCAGTAAAGATATTTATGAAAGCAAGAAAAGACATTGTGATTTTTTAAGAGATATGTCAAATAAAGAAGAGAGTATCCATGTTTCTCTTTGTTTTTTACCAGCTCAAATTCTAAGAGGATTGTTAATGTCACTTGTACTTTTTCCATTATTAAATGCTTTAGGAGAATTATCATTTATACTAAAACTTACCTTTTTTAGCAGCTTAGTATTTATATATACACATATAGCTTCTACATCTCCCTTTATAGATAATATAGAAGGTTTTGTTTATTTTAAAAAGGAATATTTAATTAAGAAATTTTTTCTAAAATTCCAACTAGAAATGATTATATATAGCATATTATTTGGGATTCTTATGAGCTTAGGTATAAGTTTTATGCTCTAAAAAGATTATAGTATTTGCTACAGGAGCATCCTTTGGAAGGAAGAAGTAATAGAATAAGTAATAGAGAAAATGAGGAGGTATTTATGATTTTCTTTGACTTGGATGGAACACTATTAGATCATGATTCGGCAGTTAAGAAGGCTTTAATAAGAATGATAAAAGTAAAGAGTATAGATTGGGGTTATGGCGAAGAGGAAGTTTATAAAGTGTGGAGTGAAAATTTAGAAAAGTATTATGAGTTATATTTAAAAGGAAAGTTATCTCATTCTGAACAAAGAGTAGAGCGTATGAAGGCTTTTTATAAGAAATTCGATGTAGATTTGAGTGATGAAGAAGTTGAAGAATCATTTAATACATACTTAGAAGCCTATGAAAATAATTGGAGATTGTATGAGGATGTAATTGAGTGTTTAAGCAACTTAAGAAGTAGTCAACTCGGAATAATTAGTAATGGCTATTTTCCACAACAGACAGATAAACTAAAAAATACAGGAATATTTGATTTATTTAAGGTGATAGTTACATCTAATGAATTAGGGATTGCTAAACCTAAAAGAGAAATATTCCTACATGCCTGTGAAAAAGCACAAGTTAATGTTCAGGATTGCATATATATAGGGGATAGATGGGATGCAGACGCGATTGGAAGTAGCGAAGCAGGGATGAAGGCAATATGGTTAGATCGAGCAGGAACATATAATGGAAGTAAAGATAATATAGAAGTGATTAATACCTTGAAGGAATTAAGTCCATTATTATGTAAATTAAAGATAAGTAACATATAAAAGGAGAAGGTCACTATGAAAATTTATGAAGACAAATCATACTTTGGATGGGATGGAGATAATGGAGTTGGAGAGATGTTAATCCAACAAATTATTGATGGAATGAAAACAGCCACTTGTAGTTTTAAAATACTTTATGAGGAACAGGAATTGGAAGAAGTATTTGGGAGAAAGGGTAAAATTGTAACGGTATTTAATAATGAAGAAGAACCAAGATGTAATATTAGAATTTTAGATATTTTCGAAACTACCTTTGGAAATCCAGATATGAGATTAGTAAGGGGAGAAGGTGATGGAGAAGATATTGAAAGGTTTCAAAAGGATCATTGTATAGCTTGGTACAACACCGTTAAAGATAAAGATTTAACAGACGATACCATCTTTATAGTAGAGTTATTCGAACTTGTAGAGGTAATGGAATAGAATCTGAAATCGTATATGTTGGAGGCATATTATGGAGATGATAGATGCAAAACAGAAGAGCAACAAAAATATATTAGATTTCAGAAAAAAGAAAAATATAGAGGAGATAGTTAATTTTATAGATTTTAACATATAAGTAAAATATATTTGTTAATAAAAAACATATACCACTAAGATTTAAATCTTAGTGGTATATGTTTTTTATTATGTATTGAAATAGCTAGAAAATATTGAAAATAAACAAACTTTATAATATTATATTTATATAATTAATAAACAATGATAAACCATGTTTAAAATAATGTAAATAGATTAAGTTATTAATAAAAAGGAGGAAGATTGTTATGGAAAAGAGAAGATTATTAAAAAGGGAAGAAGAAACAAAAAACTTATATATAAGAAATGCAACAAGAAAAGAGTCTGAAGATTTACAGGAAATATGTGAAGTATGGAATAAGGGAGATAAGGAATATCTCGAAGGAAGTAAATTCCCTAATAATTATATTGAAAAGTGCTTTAAAGAAGGAGATTTACCACCAACCCCAGAAGCTAGTATAGAACAATATACCTTAAAATCAATATATCTCAAAGAAGAAGGTAAAATAATAGGTTTCTTTGATACATATCACGGATATCCAACAGAAGATACATTATTTATTGGGATTTTATTGATTGCTCCCGATTATCAAAGGAAAGGTTATGCTCAAGAAGTTATAGATTTTATTTCTAAAGAAGGAGGAGTACTTAACTATAGAAGAATTAGCATAGGAGTTTACTTGAAAAACTGGAAAGCTCTGAGGTTTTGGACAAATGCAGGATTTGATAAAGTTTTAGGTGTATATGGAGATAAAGAGTATAATGAAAATAGTTTTGCTTTTGTAGGTTTAGAAAAAAGTTTAGTTTAAGAATTGATATATTTATAGTGTCTTTTATGAAATAAGGAGGAAGAAATATTATGAAAGAGTGCCCATTTTGTGGTTTTAAAGGTGACTCGATGGCAAAGGTAGTGTTAGAAAATGAGTATTGCATTTATATGCAATACTATAATCATAACCTTGAGGGTAAAGGAATAATTATACCTAAGAAGCACAGAGAAACGGTATTTGATTTGAGTAAAGATGAATGGGAAGCAACATACGATATGCTTCATGAGGTAAAAAGGATTGTAGATGAAGAGTTTAATCCAGATGGATATAATGTGGGATGGAATGTTGGTGAAGTTGGGGGACAATCTGTTTTTCATGCCCATTTACATGTAACTCCAAGATATAAAGATGAACCCTATGCTGGAAAAGGAATAAACCATTGGTTAAAGAGTGATAAAAACACCCGGAATAAATTAAGGAGTAGAAAATGATTATATTAAATGGTGGTAGTTATTACCCAGAATCAGAAGAAATAGATAAACAATGGTTATCTCATATGACAAAGGAAGCTTTAATTGGCTTTGTACCCTCGGCAACTACAAGATCAGAGACATCTTATCTTGAATTCTTTAAAGAATAAATGCTTAATTATGGGATAACTAATATAAAAAAGATAGATTTATACGATGACTGGAGTATAGCATCAGAATGTAAAGTGATTTATATAGCAAGGGGTAATACATATAAATTATTGGATATAGTTAAACGCTCAAGATTTTCAGAATTTTTAGTCAAACAACATAGTAATAAAATAATAATAGGTAACAGTGCCAGTGCTATAATCCTGGGAAGAAAAGAATTAATTACATAAAGAGTTTTGAACCTAGGGAATAAGAATTCACATAGTTCAAGGGGGAGTTTTATGGATAAATTTGTAGCTCCAGCATCTATTTATAATTTTCTAAAATATTGTAATACAAGTTCATTAGATAAAGAAGTTTTGGACTGTGGTGCAGGAGGGGATTATCCTCCACTTTTCATTTTTAAAAAATATGGTTATAAGACATATGGAATAGAGATATCTAAAGAACAAATAGATAAGTCAAATGATTTCTGTAAAAGAAATAAAGTTGATTTAAACATCATAGAAGGTGATATGAACGAACTGCCATTTAAAGATAGAAGGTTTAGTTTTGTATATACATACAATACTACAGTTCATATGCCAAAAGAAGATTGTAAAATTGCAATGAAAGAATTAGAAAGAGTAGTGAAAAGTGGAGGATTATTATTTGTAAACTTTTTATCTTATGAATGTTCTACATATTGTGAAGGATTAGTGCAGAATAAGGGAGAATTTTTACAAGATGATAAAGAAGGTAAGATATTATTTGCTCATTATGAAGGTAATGAAGTTGAAGAGTTTTTTGTTGATTCAGATATTATATATAAAGAAAAGAAAATCATTGAACGGTTTATAGATGGTAAAAAGCACATCTCAGGATTTTTTGAGTATATTTTAAAGAAGAAATGATTTAATAGTTAATTAGAGTTAAGTTAGGGCAAGGAGGAATAAAGATATATACTATAAGGAGATTTTAAGTGGAGGAAGGATTAAGATGGAATTTATAGATGCAAAACAGATATTATCTAGCTGGTCTGATGGAGATACTTGGTTTGGCAGTAATTATAATATGAATATATACAAAGGTTGCAGTCATGGATGCATATATTGTGATTCAAGGAGTTCTTGTTATCAAGTTCTTAATTTTGATAGAGTGAGGGCTAAAAAGGACGTGCTTTTACTTTTAGAAAGAGAATTAATGTCAAAAAGAAAAAAAGGAATAATAGCAACAGGAGCTATGAGTGACCCTTATAATCCTTTAGAAGAAAAACATGAATTAACGAGAGGAGCCCTTGAGTTGATAAATAAATATGGTTTTGGGTCTAGTCTTCTTACAAAATCAGATTTGGTAGTTAGGGATATAGATGTAATAAAAAAGATAAAAACTCACTCACCTGTAGTAGTAAAGTTTACTATAACCACTTATGATGATGGACTTTGCAAAAAAGTAGAACCGAATGTTACTGTATCATCAGATAGATTCACAGCTCTAAAAAGGCTATCTGATGAAGGGATATTTACAGGAGTACATATTTGGCCAATACTACCATTCATAAATGATACAGAAGAAAATGTTAAGAGTATAGTACGGGCTGCATATGAAAGTGGAGCAAAATATGTTACTGGATACTTTGCAGTAACATTACGGCAAAATCAAAGAATATACTATTACAAACAATTAGATAAATTATTTCCTGGATTAAAACAAAAATACATTAATACATATGGAGATAGTTATGAATGTACATCTGTGAATGAGAAGAAGTTATATGAAGTATTAGCTTCAGAATGTAAAAAATACGGATTACTATATAAAATGTCAGATATACGCCAAGAAATAAAAAGAAAGTATGATAATAAACAAATGACGTTATTTTAAGACTATTTAAATAAATACTTCCAAGGAGATGGTAAGTAAATGAATATAGAAAATAGTTTCTATATTACTGGAAAGGACAACTATAAAGTTTACGTCTATTGTTGGGATGATGTAGTGAACCCAAAAGGAGTTATACATATATTTCATGGAATGGCTGAACATGCAGAGAGATATAAAGAATTTGCTGAGTATCTTAATAATAAGGGGTTCATTGTGTATGCAAATGATCATAGAGGTCATGGAAAGACAGCGGGCAGAATTGAGGAACTGGGGTATATTGGAGAAGATGGATTTAATAATATTGTAGAGGATCAGAGCATTATTAAAAACTTAATAAGAAATAAATATCCAGAGCTTCCTATAATTGTTTTTGGACATAGCTTTGGTTCATTTATAGCTCAAGAATATATTATTAGATATGGAAATGAGATTCAAGGTGTCATACTATCAGGTTCTGCTATGATGAAAGGAGTAGATGTGAGTTTAGGTAGAGTTTTATCTAGCATAGAGAGAAAAATAAATGGAGATAAGAAAAAGAGTAATTTAATTAATAATTTAAGTTTTGGTACCTATAATAAGAAAATAAATGACTCCGATTCACTATTCGCATGGCTCACTTCTGATGAAAAAGAGGTAAAAAAATACGATGAAGACCCTTATTGTGGAACAGTATTTACTACAGGTTTCTTTTATTATTTTTTTACAGGTCTTTCTACATTATATAAAAAGAAGAGACTAGATAACATATCAAAAGAACTTCCTATATTAATTTTATCTGGGAAGGATGATCCTGTAGGAAAATATGGAAAATCAGTTCGAAAATTATATGAATCTTATATGAATATAGGTATTGAGAATGTGGATATTAAACTTTATGAAGGTGGAAGACATGAAATGATTAATGAGATAAATAAGAATGAAGTATTCGAAGATATAGTGAATTGGATAACATTCAGTTCAATCAAAGAAAGCAAAAAATGATAAATATATATTAAGGATTAAGCACAAGTAAACCTCTCCACTAATATTATATATTAGAGAAATATAATAGGGGTGAAACTATGGAAACATTGAGGCTTGGTTCTACAGGAAATGATGTGAAATTATTACAGAGTGTTCTTAGCAAGGTGGGCTATGATCCAGGACCTATTGATGGGGTCTTTGGAGATGCTACTAGACAGGCAGTGATAGAGTTTCAGAGAGATAATGGTCTTACTGTGGATGGAATAGTAGGGCCAAACACATGGAATTTATTAGAACGATTTATCGAAGGATATGACACCTATACCATTAGACCAGGAGATACTTTTTATAATATAGCTAGAAGATACTATACTACTGTAAATGCAATAAGGGTGGCAAACCCTGGGATAGATCCTAACAATTTAATTGTAGGAACACAGATTACTGTGCCCTATGGGATTGATGTAGTATTAACAGATGTAGGTTATACTTACGATATTATGGAAATGAACATCAGAGGATTACAGGCAAGGTATCCTTTCTTAGAAGTAGGTAGTGCAGGAGAAAGTGTATTAGGAAGAGAACTTTACTATTTAAGATTAGGAAGGGGACCTAGGAAAGTATTTTATAATGCCAGTCATCATTCCTTGGAGTGGATTAATTCTCCAGTAATGATGAAGTTTGCTGAAAAATTTTTACAAGCCTATGTAACAGGATCTTTTATAAGGGGATATAATGTACCTGAAATCTGGGAAAGTAGTAGTATTTATATAGTACCCATGGTAAATCCTGATGGAGTAGATGTAGTAATAAACGGGATAACTCCTGAAAATCCTTACTATGAAGATATTCTTGAATGGAATGATACAGGGGAGCCTCTCTCTCAAGTATGGAATGCAAATATCAGAGGAGTTGACTTGAATAGAAACTATCCTGCTGAATGGCAACAGGCTAAAGACCAAGAAGAGGATCTAGGAGTAACAGGTCCTGGACCTACAAGGTATGGAGGTCCAGCTCCACTTTCAGAACCAGAATCTCAAGCTATGGTAGACTTTACAGTGGAGAATGATTTTGATATTGTGTTAGCTTATCATACTCAGGGGAGGGTTATCTATTGGCAATACCTTGATATTACTCCTCCAAGAGCTCGGGCTATAGGAGAAATTTATTCTGATATAACCGGTTATACTTTATCAGATGTTCCTTATGCAGCAGCTTACGCCGGCTATAAGGACTGGTTTATTGATGTATATAGAAGACCTGGATATACATTTGAAACCGGGCTAGGAAGAAATCCACTACCTATATCCCAATTTAATAGAATATATGATGAAAATGAAGAAGTTTTACTAATAACACCTATCATATGATTAATTAAAATCCTTAGTATTGAATTCAATACTAAGGATTTTAATTACTTTATTATCAGTATATGGTATTATGGAAGTAGAAAGATATTTAATTAATTTTTAGGAGGTGGGAAAATGATTATAGAGATGAATTGTATAGAAAAATCTAAATCATTATTACAGGGGGTAATGTTATTTGAGTTACAAGAAAGGGATAGAAGTATTACCAGCCCACCTATTAGAAGAAGTTCAGAAGTACATTGATGGAACATTAATATATATACCTAAAAAAGGTAAAAGGGTTGGTTGGGGTTATTCTAGTGGTATTAGAAATGCTATAGATAAAAGAAATAAAATAATAGTAGAAATGTTTAGAATGGGTAAATGCATTGATGAAATAGCTGATAGATTTTTCCTAAGTGAAGAAACTATTAAAAAGATCATATATAGTAAAAAATAAATATAATTGTTTTCTACCTATCAAATTATTTATATAGGTGAGATAATATAATTGACCGGTTAGATCATTAGGAAAGGGGATGATTATATTGATTACAGAGGTGAATTTAATCTGAGAAGATTAAAGAGAAGGGTAATGGCTTATAAGCCATTACCTTTTATTTTTTAATGTTATTTAAAAAGTGAATACCTCTTCCTCATAATATCAAATATTTCTATTTTACTATTATCTAGGAAATAACTATAATTAAGTCTGTAATACTACATATTATTTTGAGGAGGAATTATATTGAAAAGTTCAGCTTTTAAATCAACTAATGCTATGATTTTAGCTTCGTTGGGAATTGTTATTAATATTGTATTTGGAACAGTAGTACAATCTTTACAAATCCCACTATTATTTTTAGATACAATAGGTACTATATTAATAGCAGTAGTCCTAGGACCTTTTGCCGGGGCATTAACAGGAGGATTAACTAATATTATTCAAGGAATGATTACCAATCCTAAAAATATACCTTTTGCAATTGTTAATATTGTAATTGGTCTCATTGTAGGATTTATTGCTAAGAAATACAAATTCAATATAAAGAATGCAATCATAACAGGTCTTATTTTATCTGTAGTAGCTCCATTAATAGGAACACCAATTGCTGTACTGGTATATGGAGGGGTAACAGGAGGAGGAACTGATGTTATATTTGCATGGCTTTTAGCTAGTGGACAAAAAATATTTACTGCAGCATTTATCCCTAGAGTTACGGGTAATATTATAGATAAGATAGTTAGTTGTTTATTAGTAGTATTTATTGTTCAAAAGATGCCTAAAGATTTAATTTTTAAAAAAGGGACTAAAAATGCATAGGAAAAAACAGATTATCTACATAGCTCATTGTGTACTAAATCAGAATTCAGTAATAAGGGAATGGGAGAGAGCCCAAGGGGCTTTTAATGATATCATTAGAGTAATAATAGATAATAATATATCTATTATTCAGTTACCTTGTCCTGAATTTACATTTTTAGGCGAAGATCGCCCACCAAAAACAAAAGAGGAATATGACACACCTGAATATAGAGAAATTTGTACAAATCTTGCATCTAAAGTAGTAAATCAAATGAAAGAATACTTAAATCATGAATATAAAATCATAGGGATATTAGGAATAATGGGAAGCCCTTCCTGTGATACCTTAGGAAAGAGAGGTATATTCATAGAAGAATTACAACAATTAATGATAGATGAGAATATACAGTTAGACACCTTTGATATACCTGAAGAGTATTTAGAAGGAGAAGATAAAGAAACTGTAGAAAGTTTCAAGAAATTTATAGATAAAAAATAACCACAATTTTTGTGGTTATTTTTTTATTTATAATACTAATCCAAGTAATCTTGCACCTTGAGCTACTATAAAACAAACAACTATACCTGTGATAGTAGGAATTATGAATGATACCCAAGTCCATTTCAGACTTTGAGTTTCTTTCCGTATGGTCCAAAGAGTAGTTCCGCAAGGCCAATGATTTAATGAGAATAACATCGTACATACTGCAGTTAACCAAGTCCAGCCATTATCTACAAATAATTGTCTCATTTCAGATAAACTATCTAATTCTAGCATCGATCCCTTAGACATATAGCTCATTATTAATATTGGGATGACAATCTCATTAGCAGGTAACCCTAATATAAACGCCATCAGTATATATCCATCTAAACCTAATAAATTAGCAAATGGGTCTAAAAATTGAGCACAGTGGGTTAATATACTAACATTTCCTACAGCTATATTTGCCATCACCCAAATAACTAAACCAGCAGGAGCAGCTACTGCTACTGCTCTACCTAATACAAATAAAGTACGGTCAAATATAGATCTAACAATTACTCTTCCTACTTGAGGTTTTCTATAGGGAGGTAATTCTAATGTAAAGGAAGAAGGTAATCCTTTTAAAATTGTTTTTGATAATATTTTAGATATCATAAGAGTAATGAATACTCCTAATATAATAGTTATTAAAATAGATAAAGTAGCTGCTACAGAATTAAAAGCACCAGCTCCGCTGGCTATAAAAATAGTAGCTAAAGCTATTAAAGTAGGGAATCTACCATTGCAAGGAACAAAATTATTAGTAATTATTGCAATTAATCTCTCCCTTGGAGAATCAATTATTCTACAAGCAATGATACCGGCAGCATTACACCCAAAACCCATACACATTGTAAGGGCTTGCTTTCCGTGGGCACAAGCTTTTTTAAAGTAATGATCTAAATTAAAGGCTACTCTAGGCAAATATCCCAAATCTTCTAGTAAGGTAAATATAGGGAAGAAAATAGCCATTGGTGGAAGCATAACGGATACAACCCATGCCAATGTACGATACATACCTAGTATTAAGATATCGTGTATCCAAGTGGGAGTACCTAACCAATTAAAGAATATAGTTAATTGTCCTTCAATCCAGAATAGCCCTTGGGCTAACATGGCGGATGGATAGTTTGCCCCTTGAATAGTCAACCAAAAAATAATTCCTAATAGGGCAATCATTATAGGTAGACCAAAGATTCGAGATGTTAATACATTATCAAATTTTCGGTCTATTTCATTATGTTTTTTCTTTTCTGTTAACACTGTTTTCTTACTTATACCTTCAGCAGTCTTTACAATACAAGATACTATATGGTCTCGTATACTTTCTTTATATAAATTAGCATGGACAGACTCTAATTTCTGTTTTAAGAGTTCATCCTTTGATAAGTCTATATTAAGATACTCATTCATTGAATCTAGCAGAGGTTGATCCCCATCTATTAGACGGAGTGAAGTCCAATGAGTATTGATTTTATCTTCTACTGTGTTATCTAAATACTCCTTTATATCTTCTATAGCATCTTCAAAGATTTTATTATATTTTATTTTAATTGGATTAGTTTCTATTTCTCCCTTAGCGACCTTTTGTACTGTATCTTTTAGCTTATCTAGTCCTTGACCACTTCTTGCAGTAGTTCCCACCACTGGAACTCCCAATATTTCAGATAACTTTTTAAGATCTACATTGATCTTTTTTCTTTTTGCTTCATCCATAAGATTTACGCATACTACAACCTTGTTTGTTATCTCCAATATCTGTAAAACTAAATTAAGGTTTCTTTCTAAACAAGTGGCATCTGTAACTACCACTGTGGCATGGGGATTTCCAAAACACACAAAATCCCTTGCTACTTGCTCCTCTGCAGAATTTGCTAATAGGGAATAAGTTCCTGGTAGATCTACTAAAATATATCTTTTAGAATTATATTTATATTTTCCTTGAGCATTAGTAACTGTTTTACCAGGCCAGTTACCTGTATGTTGATTAAGGCCTGTTAAACTATTAAATACTGTGCTTTTACCAGTATTAGGATTACCGGCTAAGGCTACAACTATATCCTCCAGTGATTCTAATTCTACTTCAAACATTTCTTTTAAGGCACCAGTACCTGTTGATTGATTTGTTAAACCCATTTATTAAACCTCCTTTATTTATAACATTAAACTATTTCTACAAATATTTTTGATGATTCTTCTGATCTTAAAGCAATTACAGCACCTCTGATTTCATAGGCGATAGGATCTCCTGCAGGACTTTTTCTTAAAGATTCTACAGTTGTATTTTCTATAAGACCCAAATCTAGCATTCTTCTTCTTGCGATACCTTCTGAATTAAGCTTTTTAACTTTACCAAAAGTACCTATCGGTAATCTATCTAGTGAAATTAAATTAGTATTCATATTAAAATCCTCCTTTAATTTAATTATTAATCGAATAAATATAAAAGTTACCTTAAGCTAACTTTGTTAGCTGAGGCTAATATAATATATGAACTTTATCATTTAAGGGTTACAAAAAAGTAAGCGAGGAGGATAGTCTAAAAATACGACTCTATTATTCTAAATAGCAGAATGACCCTAGGGAGAATACAATAATATATAAAATAAATATGGAGTGGTTTTATGATGAATTGGTTCTCTAAAGGGATCTTATATCTGTATACAGTGATCTTTATGCAAATAGATATTAATTTTGGAAATAGGATAGCAGGAATTATATTAAATACTAATAGTAAGTTAAGTAATGGGACTTTTGATGAATGGATTTTAATTGCTGTTGTACTCACTATATCTATAATAGGAATATTTATATCCAAAAAACATATAAAGATTATAGAAGGGTTTTTTACTAAGAAAAGAGAAGAATCATATGATGAGACCATAGAGAAAGTAATAGATATTAGTGGATATTCTTATGATCCAAAGCAAAATATATTCTACTCTAATATGGATGCATGGCAAAGAAAGATGGGATATTGTAGATTGTATGATGAGGCCGCAGCACCTTTAGGTATGATTATAGATTGTGAGCCTATATACTTTGAGTATGACAATAAAAGATGGATGATTGAGTTTTGGAAAGGACAATATGATTTAACTACAGGATGTGAAGTAGGAGTATATAATACAACAGGACCAGATTTAAATATTTATGGTTTTTTCAATGGAACATTTTACTATTGTGCCAGTGATGAGGATATGCTTGAAATATCCTATTCATTAAAGAAGGATGGGAGAATTCTTTTCAAAAGGAAAGGAAAGCATTGGTGGTTAACGGGATTTATACTTGGCATGTACTCAGAACCATGGGAATTATCAATGGATATAAAAATTAAATTAAAAGATGAAATAATGTTGAATTCATTTGTTCAAGGATTAAGAAATGCAAATTATAAAGACAATGAGATTAGAATAAAAAAACACACAGTAAGGTTAAAATATAATAGACCCCGTGCACCACAGCCTTATACTAGAACTGAAGAAACAGATAGAATTATGCAAATGAAAAACAGAAAATTATGTGATAACTATAAGTATATAACTGATAACTATGAAAATATGTCTGATAAAATGCAAGCATTACAAAAACAATCACCGGAAATATATCGAAATATTAAAAGTTTAGGTAAAATTAGAAAATTGATTGAGATATATATGAAAATACAGTGGTTTTTGGATAAAAAGTGAGTTTATATAATAATAGTTTAGAGGGAATGAAAATTCCCTCTGGATTAAATTTTAGTTTATAAGGGAGAGGTAAAAATGTATGGTTTTAAACATTTATCTGAGCTTTTTAAATCAGCTGAAAGAATTTCCTATGATAATTCATCTAAAATTGTTCTGATGAGTGATTGTCATAGAGGTGATGGGAGCTGGGCAGATACATTTTTTAAGAATCAAAATATCTATTTTACAGCTCTAACCCATTATTATAATGAAAACTATACATATATAGAAATCGGTGATGGAGATGAACTTTGGGAGAATAATACAATGCAAGAAATTATCCGAGTTCACAAGGATATATTTTGGATTTTATCTGAATTTTACAAGAAAGATAGATTGTATTTTATCTATGGTAATCATGATATGGTAAAAAAAGATGAAGACTTTATAAAGAATAATCTTTACTATTATTTTGATCAGAGAACAAAAGAATATATCCCACTATTTAAAAATATAAATATTCATGAAGGATTAGTTTTAAAGCATAAAGATATGGAAAGTGAAATTTTCTTAGTTCATGGACATCAAATAGATTATATGAATGATAAGATGTGGAGGTTAAGAAGATTTTTAGTGAAGTATTTGTGGAGACCTTTGGAGATATGGGGAGTAAATGATCCTACAAGTCCAGCAAAAGACTATGAAAAGAAGAAGTCTGTGGGTCAAAAATTAACTAAATGGGTAATAGAAGAAAATCAGATGATGATTTGTGGTCATACTCATAGATCTGTTTTTCCTGAAACACATGAGCCACCATATTTTAATGATGGAAGCTGTGTTCACCCTCGAGGTATAACAGCAATAGAAATTATAGAAGGAAATATTATGTTAGTTAAATGGGAAATTAAAACTAAGAAGGATGGTACCCTATTTGTAGGTAAGAAAATATTAGCTGGACCTATAATGTTGAAAGAGTACTTTAATTCTTCTAGACAGAAAGCTTATTCTGAATATGAAGAGTAATACTAAAGTAGATATCAAAACAAAATGTCTAATTAAGTATTGTACTTATTCAGAGGATAATAATTATGATATAATATCAATAGTTAGTTAATTCAGAATATTTGCATGAAATCAAATGTGGGACAATCCTACATTAAAGAAGTATATTTAATATATTTTAAAGAAAGAAGGAGATATGTATGAGTAACGAATTGAAGAGAAGAAGTGAGATAGACGAGAAACTTACTTGGGATTTATCCCACATTTTTGAAACAGAAAAGGAATATGAAAAGGCTTTAGATGAAGTAGTAGAAAAATCAAAAGAAATCGAAAAGAAGTATAAAGGATCCTTAAATAACTCAGATACCATATTAAATTGCATCGAAGAATATGAGGAATTATATCAGAAAGCAATGCTTACAAATGACTTTACATATTTAGCAACATCTGTAGATGAAACAGATGATAAAAATCAAGCTAGACTTATAAAAAATGATAGCATACTATCAGAAGTGTTAAGTAGAGTTACCTTTATTGAGAGTGAATTAAAAGAAGCAGAAGATAAAATATTAGATGAAGCCATAGAAAAAACGAAAAAATATAAGGTATATATTGAGGATATAAAAAGAAGTAAACCTCATACTTTACATCCAGAGGTAGAGAAAGCCTTTGCTAGTATTTCTCCAGTATTAGAAGCACCCTATAAAGTATACAATCAATCAAAATTAGTAGATATGGATTTTCCTAAATTTGAGGTAGATGGAAAAGAATATCCCCTTAGTTTTGTACTTTTTGAAAATACATATCAAGGAGATAAAAATACAGATTTGAGAAGAATGGCATTTGATAAATTCTCTGATAAGCTAAAGGAATACCAGAATACAGTAGCTACTGCATATCAGACTCAAGTACAAAAAGAAAAAATCATGGCAAACATGAGAAATTTTCCTTCTGTATTTGATTATTTACTATTTGACCAAAAGGTTGAAAGGCAGCTTTACGATAGACAAATTGATACTATAATGGATAAACTAGCACCCCATATGAGAAAGTATGCTAAGCTTATAAAAAAGGTCTATGACCTTGAGGAAGTAACCTTTGCAGATCTTAAAGTGTCTATAGATCCTGACTATGACCCAGAAGTAACTATAGAGCAATCTAAAGAATATATAGAAGGTGCTTTATCTATTATGGGAGATGAGTATCTAGATATAGTGATGAAATCCTATAATGAAAGATGGGTTGACTTTGCTCAAAATATTGGTAAATCCACAGGAGGCTTCTGCGCCACACCTTATGGTATCCATCCATATATTTTACTTACCTGGAATGGACTTATGAGTGAAGTATTCACATTAGTTCATGAGCTTGGTCATGCAGGACACTTTGTTATGGCTCAAGAAAATAATAGTTTATTTAATGAAGCACCATCCCTTTACTTTATAGAAGCACCATCTACTATAAATGAAATGCTTCTAAGTAACTATCTTATTAAAAAAGAAGATAATCCAAGACTTAAAAGATGGGTACTATCTTCGATGATTAGCAATACTTACTATCATAACTTCGTAACTCACTTATTAGAGGCTGCATATCAAAGAGAAGTTTATAAGATAATTGATGAAGGTGGAAGTGTTCATTCTAAAAAGTTAAATGAAATAAAGAGAAATGTATTAGAAAGATTTTGGGGAGATGACGTAATAATAAATGAAGGTGCGGAACTTACCTGGATGAGACAGCCTCACTATTATATGGGATTATACCCTTATACATATAGTGCAGGACTTACAGTAGCAACTGGAGTTAGTCAAAGGATATTAAATGAAGGAGAAAAAGCTGTAGAGGATTGGAAAGAAGTATTAAAAGCAGGAGGAACAAAAACACCAGTAGAACTGGCTAAAATGGCAGGGATAGATATAACTACAGATAAACCTTTATTAGATACTATAGAGTACATTGGATCAGTAATAGATCAAATTATTGAATTAACAGAAGAAATAGAAGAAAAGTAGAATGATAGATTTTAAAGCATCTACCACGATTGTTGGTAGATGCTTTACTTTATAGATAAAACTTATACCTTTGGATTCTATTATTACTTTATTCTATAAAGATTGAAAGATAAAATTAAAAATTCTATAATTACCTTAGATTGACAAGAAAAAGATAAAGTATATTTGGGGGTAATTAATATGAATAAAGAAATAAGTATTAAAAAAGTTAGAGAAGATGCAGAAAAATTATTTAGAGAAGGTAAATTTTACTGTTCAGAAGCAGTAGTGAGCTCTATAAGAGACAATTTTGGAATTGATATGCCAGAAGAAATGATAGCTATGGCATCAGGATTTCCAGTAGGGATTGGAAGATCTAAGTGTGTATGTGGAGCTGTTTCTGGTGGTATAATGATGATGGGATATTTCTTTGGAAGAAAAGAAGGTACTAATCCTCAAGATCCAAAAAGTGTTAAAACCTTAGAATTAGCTAATGAATTACAAGAAGGATTTAAGAAAAACCATAAAGTTCTATGTTGTAGTATCCTTACTAAAGGAATGGATATGGCTTCTGGAGAACATAAAAAACAATGTATATCCTTTACTGGGGAAATAGCAGAGAGTACTGCAAAGATAATTGTAAGAGAACTAGATTTAATAAACATTGATGAGAAAGAGTTTGCTATATGATTTTAATTAAAAAATTACCTATACCGATATGTGGATTAATGCTTGGACTAGCAGCCCTAGGAAATTTAATAGCTCCTTATAGTCAATCATCTCGTATATTACTAGGTAGTATTTCGGGATTGATATTTATTATGTTAGTATTAAAATTACTCTTATTTCCTAAGGTTATTTTAGAAGGTTTACAAAATCCAGTGATTGCAGGAGTATTAGCTACTTTTCCTATGGGGATGATGATTTTATCTACATATATAAAGCCCTATGTAGGTCAATTTGCCTTTGCAGTTTGGATATTTGCATTGATATTAAATGTAAGTTTAGTGGTATACTTTACTAAAAGATTTATATTTAATTTTAATATAAAAAAAGTTTTTGCTAGTTATTTTGTTTTATATGTAGGAATTGTAGTAGGTAGTGTTACTGCTCCTGCTTATGGAATGACAAAATTAGGTCAAATAATCTTTTGGTATGGTTTAATAGTCTATTTACCATTAATTCCTTTAGTGTTATATAGAGTGTTTGCTGTTAAGGAAATACCAGAACCTGCTCAACCGATAACAATAATATTTGCAGCACCTGCTAGTCTTTTATTAGCAGGTTATATGAGTTCCTTTACTGATAAGAATTTAGGAATGGTTATTTTTTTAATAGCTTTATCTTTACTTATGACTCTTTATGGTCTAATTTTAATGATAAAAATGCTAAGACTAAAATTTTATCCTAGTTATTCAGCTTTTACCTTTCCTTTTGTAATTAGTGCTATTGCTATCACTATGGCTGATAAATATCTTTTAAGTATTGATAAAGGTATTCCATTCCTTAAATATGTAGTTAATTTTGAAACTATATGGGCTACTACTATGGTGGTATATGTATTATTTAGATATATAATATTTATAGTTAAAGAAGCTAGGGCAGTAGTTAAACCTCAGACTAATATATAAAAATATAAATTAAAGGGACAGAATATATTCTGTCCCTATTTAAATGGATAACCGTTGATCAAATTATTGAATTAACAGAAGAAACAGAAGAAAAGTAGATATTAATCATTCTTATGAATGTTTTTATTGATTTTTAAGAATCTATAGAGCCCTATAATAAAGATAATTAGTCCTAATGGGACTAAGATATATCCTAAAATTTGAATTGGTAAAAATTTAAAAAGTTTTATAAAAGATATACCAGCTGCTAAAACATTTAATGAAGTTCTAATATAAGCTAAAAAAGTTCTTTCATTGGCAAGAATTGTTCTATCAACTGCAAGTATATCTGTAAATTTTAAATTATTATACTTGTTATTATTGATATCTTTTTTCATATAATCACACATTCCTTAGATTTATTATTTATTATTTCAATAAATCGGGATTTTATTTAGAATATTATAAATAGGGACAGAATATATTCTGTCCCTATTTAATGCAGGAAAACTATTGTATAATATTGAATAAAGAATTAGGAAAAGTTAAAAAGGAGTTTTTATAATGAAGGATAATATCAATATATTAGTAGTTGAAGATGATGCAGACATTAATAATTTATTACATAAAATATTGAGTAAACAAGGATATAATGTAAGAAGTGCTTACTCTGGATCTGAGGCTAAATTTTGCTTAGAACAGCAGGAGTATCACCTCGTCCTATTAGATTTAATGATTCCTGGTATTACTGGAGAGGAACTTATTTCAGACATTAGAAATGTTAAAACAATACCAATTCTAGTCATCTCTGCAAAACCAGGACAGGATATTAAAGTAGAAGTATTAAGATTAGGAGCCGATGATTTCATATCAAAGCCCTTTGATATAGAAGAAGTTGTTGCAAGAGTAGAGTCTCAGTTAAGAAGATATTTAATATTCTCTAATGGAGATAATAATTCAAACATATTCAAACATAAAAATTTAGTTTTAAATACAGAGACCTTTGAGGTAGAAGTGAAAGGTCAAGCTATAGCAGTCACTGCAAGAGAATTTAAACTATTAAAGATAATGATGAGTCATCCCAATAAAGTATTTACAAAGGCAAACTTATTTGAATCAGTGTGGGATTCAGAATATCTAGGAGATGACAATACGGTTAATGTACATATGAGTAATTTAAGGTCAAAACTAGCAAAAGCTGATCCTGATACAGAATACATTCATACAGTTTGGGGAATTGGATTCAAGATGAACGATAAAACTTAAGACTTTCTTAAGTTTTTCTTTATATTTTCTTTTATATTCTAATCTACAATATAAGTATAAAAGAAAAGGAGGTTATTAAAAATGTCTGAAACTATACTGAAAACTAACAACTTAGTAAAAAAATATGGAAATCAACTGGCTGTGAATAATGTCAATATAGAAATTAAGTCAGGGGATATATATGGACTTATTGGAAAAAATGGAGCAGGGAAAACTACATTATTAAAAATGATAACAGGCTTAACTTTACCTACAAAGGGAGAGATTCAACTTTTTGGAGAGACTTCTAATGAAGGATTAAACGAAGTAAGAAAGAGAACCGGGGCTATTGTAGAAACTCCAAGTTTTTTCCCATATTTATCTGCTAGAAAAAACCTAGAATATTTTAGAATTCAAAGAGGTATTGTCGGTAAGGATGTTATTGATGAAGCCCTTAAGTTAGTAGGACTTAGTGATACTGGTAAAAAGAAGTTTAAGAACTTTTCAATGGGAATGAAACAGAGGTTAGGATTAGCTGCAGCTATATTAGGAAGCCCAGATTTATTAATATTAGACGAACCTATTAATGGTCTTGATCCTACAGGGATAGTAGAAATTAGAGAGTTACTTCTTAAACTTAATAAAGAAAAAAATATAACTATAATCATTTCTAGTCATATATTAGGAGAATTATCTCAGATCGCAACTAAATATGGGTTCTTAAATAATGGTGATTTAATTGAACAATTATCTTCTAAAGAAATAGAAGAAAAATGCAGACGTTCCTTAGCGTTAAAGGTAAAGGATGCAAAGAAAACTTCTGTAGTAATTGAAGAAGAATTAAATTGTACTGATTATGAGGTTAGAGATAAAAATGAAATTAGATTATATGAGTTAATTGATACACCTGAAGTAGTTATAAAAACTTTAGTAGATAATAACATAATACTTTATTCAGCCCATCAAGTTGGAGAAAGTCTTGAGAATTACTTTATTAAGAGAGTAGGAGGTAATGGGAATGCTTAATTATATGAGAGCTGAAGCTTATAGGAATTTTAATAGAATGGCTTTTTGGAATTTTGTTGTTATTACTTCTGTATTAACTATAGTATTAAATATAGCTTTAAAGGTTACTCCAGGGATGGAAATTATAGGAGTATCCACTTTATTTGAAATTGGTATCGGAATGCTAACCATGCCTTTATTTTTAGTATTGATATTCATTGACTTAGTAACGGCGGAGGAACAAAAAAATCTAACCTTAAAGAATGCTATGTCCTTTGGTATTTCTAGAAATAAAATAGTTATTTCAAAACTAATAGTGACAGCAGTTCTAGCTATTCTATCAGCTATAATTATCTTAACAGTATTCTTTGGAAGTGGATCCATAATATTCGGAATAGATGAGAATGTAAATATAGATTTATTCCAAGATTTTAGTATAAGATTACTTGCTGCCTCTACCCTATGGATGGGAGCTATTACCCTAGGAACATTCTTAGCCTTAGTAATGAACAAAAATACTATTTTTGGATTTTTATACGCAGGGTTATTTCTATTCTTAGGTCAAGTATTAAATCTATTAACCCACTTTGTATGGGATAAATTTCAATATGCCTTTGATATCTTATTAACTAGTCAATTAACTGTTCTTGTATCGAAGACTTTGACTAATTCTGAAATAAGGTTTGCAGTATTAGTAGGATTATCCTATGTAGTGGTATTTAGTATTTCAAGTATGATATACTTTAGCAAGAAAGAAGTTAAATAGAATATAAGGAGGGTGGAAAATATGCAAAACTTAATAATTGTTTTTCTTATTATTATAATAGGTATACTTTTCACCCTTTATGTATTTTTAAAGAAGGAAATTAAAAATACAACTAATCAATTAAAGAGAATAAATAAAATAGATACGAATTCTAAAATACAGCTTTCTTCTACTGATAAGATATTACAAGAATTAGTTACAGAGATAAATAGAACTTTAGTAGAAAAACAAGAAATGAAAAGTGAATATAAAAAAGTGGATTTAGAGCTTAAACAAGCTATTGCCAACATGTCTCATGATTTAAGGACACCCTTGACATCAATAATGGGATATATTCAGCTTATAGAAGATGATAACTTATCTGATGATGACAAAAAAAGATATGTTGATATTATAAAAAGAAGAGCTAAATCTCTAGAAATTCTTATATCAAGTTTTTATGAATTCTCTAGACTAGAAGGAAAAGAATACCAATTTCAATTAAAGTCTATAAAACTACCTATAGTAACTTCAGATATAATAGCTTCCTTTTATAATGATTTTATAGAAAAAGGTATAGAGCCAATTATAGAGATAGACAATAATTTAGAATCTACCATTGCAGATGAGAAAGCAGTTAGGAGAATTATTTCTAACCTAATTCAGAATATGATTAAATACGGTAATAGCTTTGTGAAAATAGAATTAAAACAAAAGGATAATTATATTTTAATGAGCTTTGAAAATGATGCTGAAGATTTAGAAAAAGATCATATATCTAGACTGTTTGATAGGTTTTTCACTGCAAATAAAACCCGAAGTGATAATAGCTCAGGGTTAGGCCTTGCCATAACTAAACAATTAGTGGAACAGATGGGACATAGTATCTCAGCAGAACTTAATGAAGGAAACCTTAAAATAATAATAAAATGGAAAACTCTATAGCATTTATTATATAATAATTGTAGTAGTGATATTTATTACAGGAGGATTCATAATGGATACTAAAAAACTAGTTAGAACAGCACTTCTATTATCATTAGCTCTTATATTTCAGATAGGGTTTAGAGAATTTGCTCAACCTTTAGTAGGACCTTTAGTTAATATGACTTTGATCCTAGCTACTTTAATCTCAGGACCTATTTCTGGTATTTTTATTGGAACAATGACTCCTATGATTGCCTTTATGGTGGGTATAATTAGAATACTTCCAATAATACCAATAATTATTACTGGAAATATAGTGTTAGTTGTAGTATTTTACTTAATACATAATAAGATGAATTTTAAAGGGAAAGACTGGAGTGCTATAATAATATCTTCCTTTATTAAATTTGGTTTTTTAGCTATGGCAGTTAGGATGATATTGCCCTATTTCATGCCTAAAATACCTTCACCAATAATTACTGCCTTTTCTCTACCACAGTTATTTACTGCATTGATCGGAGGAGCTCTAGCTTTAATTCTTTATCCATTAATAAAAAAGCAAATATAATATTAAAGAGGCAGAATTTATTCTGCCTCTTTCTTTCATTTAACAGAAACTCATGGAAGTCATAGGCACTTGACCCATCATAGCTAAATAAAGTCTTCTTTCGACTTCATACCAATTAATCAAGTCCCACCATTCATTAATATATTCTTTTCTTTTGTTCTGATAGTCTAAATAATATGCATGCTCCCATACATCACATACCAGGATAGGAATCCCGCTCCACTGAGTCAGGTTCTGATGTTTTTCTGCCTGCAATATTTCCAGGTGATTCCAAGTAGGTTGCCAAGTGAGTATACCCCAGCCTGAACCCTCTACTTTTGCAGTAGCATTGATGAATTGTTCTTTAAAATTCTCAAAGTTACCAAAGTACTTATTTATCTCATCCATTGTATAAAGTCCAGGCTCTCCTCTCATACCGATAGGTGCCATGATAGACCAGTAAATACTGTGTAAAATATGTCCTGAACCATTAAAAGCTAATTCATTTTCCCAGTATTTTATATATTCATAAGCATTATTTTGTCGTGACTCTACTAGATTAACTTCGGCATTATTTAGGCTATCCACGTATCCTTTATGGTGCTTATCATGATGTAACCTTAAGGTTTCTTCAGAAATTATAGGCTCTAAAGCATTATATGAGTATGGTAACGGGGGTAGCTGATGCTGTCCCGATGGTATCATTGTATATTCCATAATTGAGACTCCTTTCATATAAAAGATATATTACTATATATTTTATTCCGAGGATAATGGATTAGTGTTGAGAAAGTTATATAATATAAGATGAAAAGAAAAGGAGGTATTTGTATGAATAGATGTGACTGGTGTAAAGGGGATGACCTATATATAAAATATCATGATGAAGAATGGGGAGTACCAGTTCATGATGATAGAAAGCACTTTGAATTTTTAATGTTAGAATCAATGCAGGCAGGACTTAGTTGGATAACAATACTAAGAAAAAGAGAGAATTTTAGAAAGGCTTTTGATGATTTTGATTATGAAAAGATTTCTACCTATGATGAAAATAAAATACAAGAATTGCTCAATAATGAAGGAATTATACGATATAGAAGAAAAATTGAAGCAACAATAAATAATGCTAATAGGTTTATGGAAATTCAAAAGGAATATGGGAGCTTTGATAAATACATATGGGGATTTTCTGATAATGAAGTTATAATGAATAATTATGATAATATATCTGAAGTTCCACCTAAATCTGATTTATCAGATAGAGTAAGCAAAGATTTAAAAAAGAAGGGTTTTAAATTTGTAGGGTCAGTTACGATATACGCTCATTTACAAGCAATAGGAGTTATAAACGATCATATAAACTCCTGTTTTAAAAAATAATCTCTTTAATCTTGTTGTATATTTAACAAAATATGCCTATAATTAATTATAAGTATATAGAAAGACTCTTAAGAAATAATAAGGAGATGATGTTATGGGATATAACATAGTGTATTTCTCAAGGACAGGTGTAAGTAAAAGAGTAGCGGAAAAAGTAGCTAATGGACTAGATACTAAAGCTATAGAAGTAACTGATAATAAAAGCTGGCAGGGAATACTAGGATTTATCAAAGGTGGTTTTTATGCCACAATAGGTAAAGAAGTTAGTATTAAGATTAATGGGGAAATAGATAGATCTGAAGAATATATAGTGTTATCCCCTCTATGGGCAGGAGGACCAGCGCCGGCAATTAGAACGTTTTTGAAAGGAGTACCTTCAAATCAGGTTAAGCTAGTGATTACATGTGATGGAAGTAATGTAGAGAAAGCTATTAATAAATATGAGAATAAGCATGGAAAGTTCAAAGAAAACTATGGCATAGTAAAACATGAAAAAAATGAAGAAAGGGTCATAGAAGAAATAATAAATTCATCTAAATAAAATAAAGATAGGGGTCCCCTATCTTTATTTTATTTCCTTTGACATATGCATACTAAAGGGCTCATATCCCATTTTTTTATATAATCCTATTGCTCTTTTATTGTGACCAAAAACATGTAAGGATATTTTATTGAAATTATTATTTTTTGCTTCATCCTCAATAAAGCTCAGACATTCTTTACCATATCCTTTACCTCTAAAATCTTCAGAGATAGAAAAGTCATATATAAATGCCTCATCACTATCTTGATTTCCTTTAGGACCATACCAAATCATACCTATTTTCTCACCATGTTCATTTAATATATTCATTATATTATGTCTTTTTGTATTTAGTGCATCAGGTAAGAATCTATTAAAAGTCTCTTTAGATACCTTTAATGAATCCTCCTCTTTATAAGCTCCAGAATTAACTAATTCTTTCGCATAATGAACAATAGAGTTCTCCATATAGTTATCAAATTCTTCATTGTTCATTATAATTAATTTAAGCATCCAATCTCCCCTTTATTTCCATTTACTATATTATATCAGAATATTTCGACCTTTATCACAATAAATATATTGCAAATATATAAACAATATTATAAAATGTTTATATATTAAGCAAACTGAAGGAGGGTTATGATGGATAACCAAATTTTTGATTCGGAGTTAAATGAAATAAAAAATGGTTACAAGTTTAATTCCAAAGAAGAACATTATAAATGTTTACAATGTGGGGATATCTTTGAGATTGGACGAATTTATGAAATAGAAAACCGTTTATATGAAGCATATAAAGCAATAAAAGAGCACAATAAGGTAGTACATGGAGGAGTATTAGAAAATTTACTAAGTTATGATAAAAAATATACTGGCATAACTGAAAAACAAAGTAGTTTATTAAAAGATATATCTAAAGGGCTATCGGACAAGGAAATTGCTAAGAAGAATGGAATAGCCCCTTCCACAGTTAGACATCAAAGATTCATACTTAGAGAAAAGGCTAAACAGGCAAAATTATATCTGGCAATTTTTGAGTCGGTGGAGTTATTAACTAATCAAGATTCAAAGGAGAGATTAGTTAAACCTCATGGAGGAGCAAAAATGTTAGATGAACGATACATTATAACTAATAATGAACATAAGAAGGTAATAAACACATATTTTGAATCACAAGATCCATTAATATTAAAATCCTTTCCATCAAAGGAGAAAAGAAAAATTTCTGTTTTAAGAGAGATTGCATCAATATTTGATCAAGAAAAAAAGTACACAGAAAAAGAATTAAACAATATATTAAAATTAATTTATCCTGATATAGCTACTATAAGACGATATTTAATTGAATATGGATTTTTTGATAGAACTAAAGATTGTAGTAGCTATTGGATTAAAGAAAGGTAGGGGAGATAAAATGTCTAAATTTGAAAACTTCTTAGATGAAAAGGGAAGAGTCAAAAGTTGGCCTTCAAAACATTTATTAAAAATAGAAGTAGTAAAATACATAGCTGATAAATTTGAAGAAGGTAAAGAATATAGTGAAAAAGAAGTAAATGATATCATTGATAAATGGCATACTTATGGAGATTATTTCATGATAAGAAGAGGAATGATTGATTATAAACTATTGTCCAGAAAAAGGGATGGCTCTAAGTATTGGAAAGAAAAATAATAAGGAGAGGAATTCTATTCTTCTCCTGTTGAATTTTGAGCTATTTTTTTCTTATATTCATCTAATATTTTATTATAATAATCTGTTTCAAGAATCTTTGCAGAATAGTAGAATTTACTATTGACAATATATGAAAACATATTTATATATTCATTTTCTATTACCTCATCTTTATTAGGAATAAACTCTTTAGTAATTGAGTTATACTTACCTCTATTAGTTATATAACTTTTATTCTGAAAGATAACTAAAGGATCAAAATCAGAGAATATATCCCTACCCATAAGGAGTCTTGAGTCATACTCCAATCCTAGTAAATTAGAAACAGTAGGGATTATATCTAAGCTTGAAGAAGGCTTATCAATAGTAACCTGCTCCATACCTTTAGCATAAATAATGAGTGGACTTTTATATATTTCAAAATTTTCCTCGACTGGATGACCGGCTAATTCATCTATTGTTTCTTTGTTTAGTCCATAAGGATAATGATCGGAGCTTAATACTATAAGTGTCTTATCAGCCACACCCTTTTCTTCTAGTTTATCCAGGAGGTACTCCAATGACTTATCTAATTCAATCTGAGTAGATATATAAGCTTTTGCCTCAGTAGAGTAGGGCAGGTGATCTACTAATTTTTTATTCTTTAAGGCAATATAGTTTCCAAAGAAGTTATATTGCATATGACCACTTACAGTCATATAATAGGCGTGGAAAGGCTCGTTATCTATATATTCAGGGATGCTTTTCTCCATCATTTCTATATCAGATTCAGGCCAAGTTTTTTTTACTTTAAGACCATTTCCTATTCCCTTATATTCATAGCCCATATTAGGATGGGATAAATGTCTATCATAATATTTATAACTATGATTATGATATGCTACTGTTTTATATCCTAAATTTTTCAATTGATTTCCCATAACAAAAGGAAGATGATTATCACTAGATTTAAGAAAACTCCATACTCCATCTTTAGGAATTAATCCAGTGCAGGCTACATATTCACCATCCGTTGTACTTACACCCCAGATAGGGTTATAAAAGTTTGTAAAATTATAACCTTCATTTACTAACTTATAGAGAGTGGGGGTTAAATCTTCATGAACTGCATAGGGAGAAAAGCTCTCGGCAGTTATGAATATAAGGTTATATCCTTTAAACTTCCCAGTGTATTCATTCTTGGGTGTAGGAGGTATGGAATTAAAGTATTCATGCATTTCTTTGATGGATTTATTACTTTCCGTAGATATCAATCCATCAAAGTCAATATCCATAGTGTTGTACTCTACTTTTGTTTGTTCTGTAGGCTCTTTTTTTAAAATATTTTTACTAGCTTTATACTTTGAATACTCTGCAATATCAATATTGTCTGTCTTTAACTCTGGAGACCATCCAGTTAACTGTCTTTGTAAATCTAGTCTCATTGTAGTTATTAATCCTAATTTACTTACAGATAGATTCATAGAAGTACTATCAAAATATAAATCATAAGCAGAGTATTGATCTTTATCACTGAAAAACAAAGTAACAATACCTATAATATGAGATATAATAATACATCCTACTAGTGCAGTTTTATAGTACCATTTGACTTTTTTAAGAGGTATTATTTTATTTCCAAAGATAATTAACATGATAGATGGAATAAATAATAGGAAGATTAAAATTAAGTTATTTTGAGTTATTGACCATATATCTTTAGAAAACTCTAGAACTTGAGAAGCATTACTGGCAGAATATAAGCTATAAAAAGTTTTAAATATTTTATAGTAGATTAGTTGGGAAGAGTATATGAACGCAATAGATGTTAACAATAAAACTCCTATGATTTTTTGTACTCCTCCATTAAAATAACTACATATAATAAAGAAAATAATTCCGATGGTACTCATAAAAATAAAAGAATATATAAGTCCAAAAGTCCAAATATCACCGATAGTAAAATTTCTAAAAATGATTTCTATATATATAAAAGATATCAAAAAGTAAAATAATAAAGTTAAGTTTTTACTTGATTTCACCATAAGTACAACCCTCCCACCTTTAATATTATAGTCTATTTTATCATAATATATGATATATATCTAAAAATTAAAAAAATATTCTGAATTTAACACACCATTAGTATCATAGAAATATTTTCTAACATATATTGAACTAAGAAAAGTCATATGTTGGAGGGTTACTATGAATATAGACTCATATAAAAATAAAAAATGTTCAGATATAAATTTGTCAAGAAAATGGTCTGAATTACCATATGCAGGAGAAGACACAGTTCCCCAGGGACTAGATCCTAATGCTGGATCATGGCCATTGTATTTTATGGATAGAAATACAGAAGGAGAGTTTACAACATTAGATGGTAAAGTTATTAATTTTGATATATTGAATCCAGACTATTTTAACTTCAATAAAGAGCTTTTAATAGTTAAAGAAACCCTGGATAATCTGACTCAGGAGGAGAAAGTAATAGCAGAGTATTGGGGAGATGGGCCTGCAACTAAACAGTGGACACCCATAATTGATAGACTAATAGATACTTACAGACTTACTCCTGTATATGCAGCTAGAGTACTAGCAGCAGTTCATGCTGGTATAAATGATGCTTTTATAGTTGCTTGGTACTATAAGTATCTTTGGGATGTAGCACGACCAAACCAGCTAGATCAAGAATTAGTTACAGAGATATGTACTCCTAAATTTCCAGCTTATCCTTCTGGACATTCAGTTATTTCTGGGACAGCAGAAGTTATACTAAGCTATTTCTTTCCATCAGAAGCTAATAAGTTAAGAGAATTAGCAGAAGAAAATTCATTATCTAGACTATATGGTGGGGTACATTTTCCAGCTGATCTTTCAGAAGGATTACGGCTAGGTAGACAAATTGGAAATATAATTGTAGATGTATTAAATAGTCAATATGATGAAAATGACAACATTATTGATAAACCAATAACAGAAGAGTTTGATGCAGATTTGTATCCGACTAATTATGAACAAGTGATACTTTTCCCATCTAGAGCTAAAGCTTGTGATTTACCCCTATTATCTGATTCTTGCAAAAGAGAAAGTGAAGATAAAAATGAAGATAAAGATGATGAATATTCAATAGACGATTTTGAATTTTCAATTTAAGCTTTAATATGGTAAAAAAAAGAATAATACCTATACAAGAATTCTTGTATAGGTATTATCTATTTCAAGCTGCTTTTTTACTTATATTTTCTTTTCTATCATATATTCTTTGCCACTTCTTAGATTTGAATCGGTAAAATACTATTAAAGCTCTTGATGATATATCTATCATCATTCCTATCCAAAAACCTATTAGTCCTAATCCTAAAACATATCCAAAGAAAAGACTTGAAAGTAATCTTCCGGTCCAATTACCAACCATAGTAGTAAACATAGTAAATCTAGTATCACCAGCACCTCTTAATGCTCCCACTAAAACTATATAGATTGCAAATATAGGTTGGATAGTTATTACCATTCTTACTACCGGTTTGGATAAGGATATAACTTCAGGGTTAGTAGTATATAGTTTGATTATAGGCTCTACCCAAATAAACATTGGGATAGATATTATTGTCATTATTATCATAGTTATATAAGTAGTCTGCTTCCCATATTCTGTGGCTAAATCTTCTTTACCTGCTCCTAAGCTTTGACCTACCAAAGTAGTAGCAGCTAATCCAAAGCCAAATCCTATCATCATTGGTAAGGAATTAATATTCATTGCTAAAGCATTTGATGCTATAGTTATAGTTCCTAACCCTGAAACTAAAATAGTATATATTATCTGACTTCCTTGTCTAACTAATTGTTCTACTGAGGCAGGAACTCCTATATTTAATATTTCTTTTATAATATCCCAATCAAGCTTCCACTTTACCTTATCGAAATGTATCTTAATAACAGTTCTTTTACTTGATAATACATATATAGCTACTAAGAAACCAACCAGTCTTCCAAGGCCAGTACCTAGAGCAGCTCCCGTAACTCCAAGCTGTGGTAAAAATCCAATACCAAAAATAAATAAGTAATTTCCAAGGACATTTACTATATTTGTTAGTACCATTATATATAAAGGAGTTTTCATATCTCCTAATCCTTGAAGAATAGAATTAATCATCAAAGTGGGTAGAGCAAAAATCATAGAAGTAAATACTATTTTTAGATATATATTTCCTTCAGTTAATATAAAAGGATCAACTTCATCCATTAATATCATCATTCCATTTAGAATATCCTTAGCAAAAATAAAGCCTAAAACTGCAACAATTATGGATAATATAAAACCAGCTAGTAGAGATTGAATTATTATATTATCAGTTTTTATAGAGTCTTTAGCTCCTTTATACCTTGCGACTAAAGCTGTAGAGCCCATAGTTAAAGCAGATAATATTCCTATAGTAACAAAAACAAACCTATTACTAACATCAGCAGTGGCTAAAGCGTGGGCCCCTATACTTCCCACCATCATAATATCCACTATACCTACAATACTTTGTAAAAACATCCTTAGAGCTGCAGGCCAAGCTAAATTCAATATATTTTTTCTCATTTTTTTCGGTGTTAAATCATCTGACAAATTTACCATTTAAAACATCCTTTTTGCATAATAATATTTCGAGATGCGAATATTTCGTCTTCATAAACATTTTATCACATACTACCTAATTTTTTAACGATTATATACTTTCATAGATATAAATGTAGTAATCTTTTAGGTACTCTATTACATATATAACCTTATTTGATTAGTACTAAATTTTTTTGAAATATTTTCTGTATAGAAAAATTGAAAGAAAATTATAATTATATCCTTGAATTTTATATTTAATCTGTTATAATGGAATTACAATATACAAAAAAATGTATTCTCCTGAGAGGTTGAATTTAATATGAATGATTATAAAAATAAACTAATGTCCAAAAATGGAAGAGTAATTATACTATTAGCTAGAGAAATGTTGACTTATTATGAAGGTGATAGAATAAAGACAGTAAGTCAATATACTGAAATTTTTAATACAGCAAGAGGTACAGTTCAATCAGCCCTTAAGTTTCTACAAGAAATTAATGGGTTAGAATTAGAATCTAGAGGCCATTTAGGTACTTATATAGTTAGAATAAATTATAAAAAACTATGGGAAGTCTCGGATTTCAGTGTAATAATGGGGGTAATGCCTTTACCTTATTCTAAAAGATATGAGGGGTTAGCTACTGGTCTTTATAAAGGTTTTGAGGAAAGAGATATACCTTTCAGTTTAGCTTTTATGAGAGGGTCTTCAAAAAGAATAGAAGCATTAACATTAGGTAAATATAGTTTTACTATAATTTCAAAGTTAGCAGCTAAATTAGAAATAAGAAAATCTTCTGATATTGAAATAGTACATGAATTTGGCGAAGGTAGTTATGTAGGAAATCATGTTGTGATTTTTAGAGATAAAAATGAAAGTAATATTAAAGATGGCATGAGAATAGCAATAGATACTAATTCTATAGATCAAGTAATACTTACTTCAAATGAATGTAGAGATAAGGAAGTGGAGTACGTAGAAACTCCTTATAATCAAATACTACAAAAAATGAAGAATGATGAAGTTGATGCAGCTATTTGGAATGTGGATGAGATAAAGGAAAAAAATCTAGAATATAATATTTGTCCTTTATCAAGCAAGAAGACAAGAGAACTTGCTAAAGAAGATACTATAGCAGTGGTTGTAATAAGTAAGAATAATAAAGAATTTGGAAATATATTAAATAGATTTATTGATTTAAAAGAAGTAGAAAAAATTCAAAAAAAAGTTATGAATAATGAAATAATACCAATATATTAGTTTTTTTTAGATTAATATACAAAAAAATGTACATTGAGTGGAGGGTTTTAAAAATGGATAAATTACTGAAACAAAGACTGGATATATTAAAAGAAGCTGGCGAGATAAGTCAAGATATAAAGGAGGCTACTTTAGAATTTATTAGTAAATTCGAAAACAAATATTCCTTAGAAATGACCGAAGAAAATTCCTCTATGTTAGTGACTCATTTAGCTATGGCTTTATCTAGGATAAAGAAAGGTGAAGAAATAGAAGAGATGAATGAAATGGCATTAGAAGAAGTTAAACAAAGTGAAATTTATTGTGAACTACCTGAATTTTATGAAGCAATTGAAACAAAACTAAATATAGAAATACCAGAATCAGAAAAAGGATTCTTAGCATTGCATGCATGTACTTTAGTAAAAAAATAAAAAGAGGAGGAATATAAATGATTAAATTTGTAGTTGGTGGACAAGTAGAAAAACAGAGTATAGCTGATTTAGTAAAAGAATTAGGGGGTGAAAAGGTAGAAGTAGTAGTAAAATCTGATATACAAGCTGCTAATGCTGTTAAGACAGGAAAGGCTGATTATTATTTAGGAGCTTGTCACACTGGTGGTGGTGGAGCATTAAGTATGGCCATAGCTTTATTAACTAGAGATAAATGTGCAACAGTATCTATGCCAGGTAAGCAACCTAAAGAAGAAGAAATAGTTAAGGCAGTATCAGAAGGAAAAGTAGCATTTGGATTTACTGGTGATCATTACGAAAAAGCAGTTCCTATTATTGTAAATGAAATTTTAAAAAAATAAATAATAATTAAGGGGGAAGACAATGAATATCATATTAATAGCTTTAATTGGAGCCTTAGCTTCTATTATGGCCAATAAAGGTATAGCAGTATTTAATGACGGGTTAAGACCTATAATGCCAGAACATATCGAGGGAAGAATGAGTAGAAAAGAACTTGCAGCTACTTCTTTTGCAATGAGTTTTGGATTAGTTATAGGGTTTGGTATCCCATTTTCATTAACAGCAAGTATTATTCTGATACATTCAATATTATTAGGTACAGATATAATTGGTACATCTTCACCAGATGGCAAAAAAGGACTAGTAATCTCTGGGATAATAGGTGCTTTATATGGTGCAGGAATATTACTTGGATTAGAAAGTATAGTAAAAGCTTTCGAATTACTACCTGTTAACTTCATGGGAAGTTTAGGGGAAGTAGGAGCTCCAATAGTAATAGCCTTTGCAGCATTCCCAGCTCTTGCTACTGGATATCAGTATGGAGCTAAAAAAGGTTTAATAAATTTAGGATTTTCAGTATTAGCAAGACAATTAGCCATAGTAGTAAGTCCATTAGCTATAGGAGCAGTTTCAATAAATATTAATCCAGAAGGTTCTGCTCTAATTGTAGGTATGATTATATTAATTATTTTTGCAGTAAGAGAAAAATCAGATGAAGAAGCTGTGGACTTAGTGTCTGTATTTGGAGAGAGAGTAAAGAGAATCAAGAAAAATGTACCATACTTAATGGTTATGGGTGGTCTTGTGGCAGCAGCTACTGCTATGGATCTTATGGCAGGAGACCCAATATCTCTTAACTTATTAAAAGATGGAAAAGCAATTGACGCTGGTTTTGCAGCTTTAGCAAGAGGTATAGGATTTATACCTTTAATAGCATCAACTGCTATAGCAACTGGAGTATATGCCCCTGTAGGAATGACATTTGTATTCGCAATAGGTTTATTTATCGCGAATCCTATCGTAGCAGCTATTGCTGGTGCTCTTGTTATAGGTGGAGAAGTATTATTCCTAGATAAAATTTCAAAGCTTTTAGATAAATTCCCTGGAGTAAGAAAGTCTGGCGATAATATCCGTACTGCAATGTCAAAACTTCTAGAAATAGCACTATTAGTAGGGGGTATGAATGCTGCTAATGCGATTGCTCCTGGTATAGGGTTCTTTATTGTTATAGGTCTTTATATATTAAATGAAATAGCAGGTAAACCAGTAGTTAAAATGGCAGTAGGACCAATATCTGCAATAATAGTAGGAATATTAGTTAACATTCTTTCAGTAATAGGATTATTTACACCTCCAGCATAAAAAAATATAGTAATGAACCTAATAAAGTCAAGGGAAACCTTGACTTTATTAGAAAAAAAGGAGTTTTAATATGGATTCAACACAGAAAAATATACTAATGCAAATGAATAAAGTAAGTAAAGCAGTCTTAAAGGCTAAGGAAGAAGAAGGTAGTGTAGTATATTGTAGAAAAGAAATATTGGAAGAAGCTGTTATTACTCTGGAAGAAAATCCGGATAGTTCTTTAGTATTATTTGGTGTTAAGAATACAGAAGAAATAGATAAAAAACTGGTAGAAAGATTAAAAGAAAATAATGGTTATTTATTTCATACTATAGATAAGATGTCCGAAAGAGGTAGGGCTATAGATATAGACTTAATAAATCCATTAACTGGCAGAGTAATGACAGGTTCATCCAGTGGAGGATGCGTTAACATACTAAAAGGAATAAATGATTTGGCAATAGGAACAGATGGGGGCGGATCAGTTTTAGCTCCTGCAATTAGTACTGGTTTATTTTCGATAATGGCTAAGGGAATGGGGCTTAAAGGAACTAGTATTAAAGCATCAACTGATAATATAAAGTTCACTCCAGGGATTGGAGTTATATCTCATAGTTATGATATATGTAAATCAGCAATAGAAACTCTTATAACTAAAAAAAATGTAAGTATTGATGAAAACAAAAATGAAAAAATAAAAATTGTTATCCCTAAAAAAGAATCTATTTTATTACCAAATGGAATAGACATGAGGGAATCTTTAAATGGAGTTATAGATGGGATTAAAGATTCTGTAGAAATAATTGAAAAAGATTTTAATAAGATAGAAAGTAGACTTGAGGCGATTCCTTTTTGTGAGGAAATATTTAAAGAAGATATAGATATTATCATCACAATGGAAGGACCGATAGATATATATGGTTTAGGAGATTCAGTGTTAGGTACATGGGGGAAGGTTGGCTCTAATATACAGAATGAGTCTGGAAAATATCTATTAAAAGTAGCTAATATGATTGATGCTACTGCTGTAACTATTCCCACTAGGGAATTAGGGATAGGAGTATTAATTATTGCAAAGAAGGGACTAGAAAGTGGGAAATCAGCTATAAAATTAGGTGATATGATAAGAAAACTGTATTCTGTTCCAGAATTATATAGCAGATATTTTATAGAAGGATATAAGAAAAAGAATAAGGGCTTTATTTAGACTAAATTAGGAGGGAATAATATGAGTATAGCAACTATTAATGGAATAATTAATAAAGATGACTTAGGAAACACCTATATACATGAACATTTAAGTATAGATTTATCATCACAAAAGAAAGATTTAGATACGAGATTTGATGATATAGAATCTTTGATTAAAGAAATGAAATTAATAAAGGAAAAAGGTATAGATACTCTTGTAGAAGTTACAAATAGAGGTATGGGTAGAAACATAGAAGTAATGAAAAAAATATCTAATGAGGCGGGAATTCATGTAGTAGCTAGCACTGGATTTTACAAGGAACCATTTTTACCATCTTACGTATATGAAATGGAAAAGAAAGAGCTAAGTAAATTATTGATTAAAGATATATTAGAAGGAATAGATGGGACTAATGCAAAAGCTCATGTAATAGGAGAAATTGGTACTAGTAAAGATACTATGACACCGATGGAACACAAGGTATTTAAAGTAGCAGCAAGGGCACACATTGAAACAGGAAGACCATTTTCAACCCATACAACATTAGGGACCTATGCATTAGAGCAAATAAAATTTATGAAAGAAAATAATATTGATCTTAATAAAGTGGTAATCGGTCATTTAGACTTAAATTGTGATTTAGATTATCATCTAAGAATTGCTGATAATGGATGTTACTTGGCCTTTGATACCATTGGTAAATCTAATTATCAATCTGATGAAAATAGGGTGAAACATATTAAAGAGTTAATAAATAGAGGACATTTAAATCAAATAGTATTATCTCAAGACATAACTAGGAAATCTCACTTAGCTGTCAATGGAGGAATTGGATATAGTTATTTATTAGATAATTTTATTCCGAAACTTTTAAAAGCAGGAGTAAGTAAAGAAGAAATTGATACTATGTTAAAACAAAATCCAAAAAACTTATTAGATATATAGGAGGTTTATATATGAAAGCATATCCTATAAGGACTGTAGATATAGAAAAAGCAAAAGAAATGCAATTTAAATTAGTTGATATAATCCATCAAAATTTTGATGGGAATGAATTTTTTCAAGGAGGAGACCTAGGAGTAGTACCAGGAATAGGTCAACCTAAATATACTCGAAAAGTGGAAAATGTTCTAGCTCAATTTTTTGGAGCAGAAGATGCTGTCCTAGTTCGAGGGTCAGGCACAGGAGCCATAAGAAATGTTATGAATTCAGTTCTAAAACCTACACAAAAAATATTAATCCATGATGCTCCTATATATCCAACAACAAAGATTATAGTAGAATCTATGGGATTGGAAACTCTGAAGGTAGACTTTAACAATATTTTAGAGGAAGATAAAGAAAAATTTAAAGCTGTAGATTTTGCACTTATACAACACTCAAGACAAAAGTTAGATGATAAATATGATTTAGAAGTAGTTATAAAAAAAATTAAAGATGTAAATAAGGGTATTACTATATTAATAGATGATAATTATGTTGTAATGAAAGCTGAAAAAATAGGAATAGAGTTAGGAGCAGATGTCAGCGCTTTTTCTTTATTTAAACTATTAGGACCTCAAGGAGTAGGCTGTGTAGTGGGAAAGAAAAATATAATAGAAGAAATACGAAGAATTAACTATTCAGGAGGTAGCCAAGTTCAAGGTCATGAAGCTATGGATGCCTTAAGATCCCTAGTATATGCTCCTGTATCTTTAGCAATACAAGCTCAGGAAATTAATAAAGTAATAGAAATATTAAATGCTGGAAGAGTAGAAGGGGTTAAATCAGCATTTATAGCAAATGCTCAATCTAGAGTAATATTAGTAGAATTTGAGGAGCCTATAGCTAAAAAAGTTCTAGAAAACAGTACAAAATTAGGTGCGGCACCTTACCCAATAGGAGCTGAATCAAGATATGAAGTGACGGCTATGTTTTATAGAGTTTCAGGTACCTTCCTAAAATCGGATCCTAAATTGGAGGATTATATGATACGTATAAATCCGATGAGATCAGGTTCAAATACAGTTCTTCGAGTATTAGAAGAATCTATAAAAAGGGTTTTAAAGGAAGGTGAGAAATAAATGTTTCTAGATATGACGATAAAAAGAAATGAAGGACTGATAAAAAGCGCAATTGATTTTCATAGAAATGGAGACATAAAGCCTAATTCATACATCCTAGATATAGATGCTATAAGATCTAATGCTACAAAACTTGCAAAGAAAGCTGAAGAATTAAATATAAAATTATATATGATGACAAAACAGATAGGAAGGAACCCTGAAGTAGCTAAAGTGATTGCTGAAAGTGGTATAGAAAAAGCTGTGGCAGTGGACCCTTGGGAAGCAATAAGATTAGCTGAAGCTGGGATAAAATTAGGAAATGTTGGACATTTAGTTCAAATACCTACTAATATGATTAAACAAATATTATTTTATAAACCAGAAGTTATTACTGTCTTTACTGTAGAAAAAGCAAAAGAGATATCAGAAGAAGCTATAAATTTAGGAATGAAACAGGATATACTACTAAAAGTAGTAGGATCTAAGGATATGATTTATGAAGGTCAAGTTGGAGGATTTAAAGAAGAAGAATTAATAAAAAAGGCAAAAGAAATAAAAATGCTACAAGGTGTAAATATAGTAGGAGTTACAGCCTTCCCATGCTTTTTATATACCTGTAATGAAAATCAAATTCAACCTACAGAAAATGCAAATACAGCAATAAGGTGTGCAAATAAACTAAGTGAAGAATTGGATATAGATATAAAGCAGATAAATACTCCTAGTGCTAACACTATAGCATCTTTACCATTACTCAAAGAAATAGGGGGAACCCATGGAGAACCAGGTCACGCCCTAACAGGAACCACTCCTCTTCATGGGAATAATGTGTTAGAAGAGATACCGGCTATGATTTATTTAAGTGAGATATCCCATTGTTTTGAAGATAAAGCCTATGTATATGGGGGAGGATTTTATAGAAGATCTAGATTAAAAAAAGCAATGGTTGGTACAGACTTTAAAGCTATGAAAGAAAATATACTAGAAGCGGAAGAAGTATCTCCAGAATCTATAGATTATTATGGGACTTTAAAAATAGGAGAGAAAAAAGCATCAGTAGGAGATACTGTAATCTATTCCTTTAGAACACAAATATTTGTAACAAGAAGTGAAGTTGTCTTAGTAGAAGGAATACAAAAGGATGAACCTAGAATTATTGGAGTTTATGACAGTTTTGGAAATAAACTTAGATAAGGCGGTGATTTAATTGAAAAAAAGAGCAATTGTACTAATATTAGATAGTTTAGGGGTGGGCTACATGGATGATGTAGTGGAGACTAGACCCCAAGATAAAGGAGCTAATACCTTTCAACATATATTAGATAAAGCTGATAAAATAGAGATACCTAATTTAGAAAAGTTAGGTATAAATAAAATTTTAAAGCATGAGAGACTAAAAAGTGTTGAGAATGAAGGTAGTTATGGTAAGCTAAACCTTAAACATTATGGAGCAGATAGTTACGCAGGGCATCAGGAAATAATGGGTACTGATCCTAAAAAACCTTTGATGAAACCCTTTGTTGATTGTATAGATGAAGTAAAAGAAGCTTTAGAAAAAGAAGGCTATGAAGTAGAAATACCTGACCTAGAAAAACAATATTTATTAGTTAATAAAGTAGTTATAGTAGCAGATAATATAGAAACTGATTATGGACAGATATACAATATAAGTGCTCCATTAGACTATATATCCTTTGAAAAAGTTATGGAAATAGGACAAGTTGTAAGGAAAAATGTAAAAGTAAATAGGGTAATAGCCTTAGGGGGTCATGAAGTTAGTCCAGAGCAACTCATTAATAGCATAGAACAGCGAGATGATGGTTTAGTTGGAGTTAATTCACCAAAATCAGGAGTATATAAAAAAGATTATCAAGCTAGACATATGGGATATGGGGTAGACCCTTCTAAACAAATTTCAAGTATTTTAACTAAAGAAAATAGAGAAGTTACCTTAATAGGTAAAATGCAAGATATAATAGAATGTGAAAAAGCAACAAAAATACCGGCAGTAGATACTGAACTAGTAATGAAAAAAATAATAGAAAATATAGATAAAATGAATGAAGGATTAATCTCAGCCACCGTTCAAGAAACAGATTTGAGAGGCCATGCAGAAGATATTCAAGGATATGCGGATAAAATTATGCTTGCAGATAAATATCTAGGAAATATATTAGAAAAAATGACTGAGGAAGATATTCTCTTTATAAGTGCAGATCATGGGAATGATCCTACTATTGGTCATAGTCAACATACTAGAGAAAAAACATTTCTACTGGCATATGGCAAAGGGTTAAATAATATTAATATCGGAGAGAGAGAGACTCTATCAGATATAGCAGCTACAGTAGCTGAGTATTTTAATGTATCAAACCCTGAAAATGGTGAGAGTTTCTATAGGTTATTAGTGGAGGATAAGTAACATGAAAATAATAGTAGCGAAAGATTATGAAGAATTAAGTAAAAAGGCAGCTGATATAATTGCCCAAGAAATAAAAACAAAATCTAATCCTATACTAGGTCTAGCTACAGGGAGTACACCTATAGGTACCTATAAGGAACTAGTGAATTTGCATAGAGAGGAAGACTTAGACTTTTCTAAAGTTGAGACATTTAATTTAGATGAGTACTATGGATTAGATTCAACTCATGAACAAAGTTATTCATACTTCATGAAAAAGAATTTATTTAATAATGTGAATATTAATATGAACAACACTCATATTCCAAATGGATTAACAGAAGATATAGAGAAAGAATGTAAAGATTATGATGCCTTGATAGAAAAGAAGGGTGGAATAGATCTTCAACTATTAGGAATAGGAGTCAATGGACATATAGGATTTAATGAACCTGGAGAAGAATTATCTACTGGTACCCACCTAGTTGATTTAGAGACAAATACAATCAAAGCAAACAGCAGATTCTTCGATTCTATAGAAGAAGTACCTAAGAAAGCAATTACTATGGGATTAGCATCGATAATGAAATCAAAAAGGATACTTTTATTGGCCAATGGAGAGAACAAAAAAGAGATTATCTCTAAAATAATAGATGGTAAGGTTAGTACAAATGTACCAGCATCTATACTACAAGTACATTCTAATGTAACAATAATAATAGATAAAGAAATAGCAGAATATCTAAATATAAACTAATAAAAGAAAAGAGGTTATCAAGATATGATTAAAAGTGAAGTTAAAATAACAAATAAAACAGGATTACATGCAAGACCAGCCAGTCTTTTTGTTAGTGAATCCTCTAAATATAAATCAGAAATTAAAGCAATAAACGGTGATAAAGAATACAATGCTAAGAGTATAATGGGAATCTTAAGCATGGGAGCAGTTGAAGGAGATATAATTACAATTATAGCTGAAGGTAGCGATGAGAAAGAAGCAGTTGAAGGATTAGTAAAATTAATAGAATCAAATTTCAATCAAGCTTAGAAAGGGGTAATTATATGTTTACAGGTACTAGTGCTTCTCCGGGCATAGCCTTAGGTAAGGTATTAATAGTGGAACA
>NZ_WSFT01000031.1 GCF_016820655.1 Anaeromonas frigoriresistens | reverse complement strand
ATCAATTTGAAGGTGAAGAATACAAAAAACCTCCCTATAATAGAACCATAGTGGAATGTAAATACAGAAGAGGAATTAAAATACCTTGAAAATGATTTGCAAGCCTATAATAGAACCATAGTGGAATGTAAATCTTGCTAAATTTAAGAAGGGTAATATTGCAGGACTTCCTATAATAGAACCATAGTGGAATGTAAATAAGGATAAATTTGACGAGTTAAACAATGAGAAAAAGCCCTATAATAGAACCATAGTGGAATGTAAATTTTCAGTGTAACTTGCCATATCCCACTGACGACCTTCCTATAATAGAACCATAGTGGAATGTAAATCATAGTGAGGAATATTTCTTTTATTGCCCTACCCATACCTATAATAGAACCATAGTGGAATGTAAATCACAATGAAAAAGATGTATTAATATGTGATGGTTCACCTATAATAGAACCATAGTGGAATGTAAATATCTATGTATACACAAAATATAGTAGGGAGAGAATACCTATAATAGAACCATAGTGGAATGTAAATAAGAAACTACCTGCTAAGATTATTTTGAATATAATGTCCTATAATAGAACCATAGTGGAATGTAAATATGAGTAGGAATAAGGCAGAGATAATATTGAGCGGCCTATAATAGAACCATAGTGGAATGTAAATGCGAATAACTGTATATTCATTGTAAAGTTTTCATTAACCTATAATAGAACCATAGTGGAATGTAAATACAGGGGTTGTACCAATTTCTCTAAAATAATAATGTCCTATAATAGAACCATAGTGGAATGTAAATTATAACACTAGGTAATATAGACTCAACTAATACAGAACCTATAATAGAACCATAGTGGAATGTAAATTTCAATGTATAACCTATAGGTAATAAAATATCTCTAGCCTATAATAGAACCATAGTGGAATGTAAATAGGACTCGCTATAATTATTTCTGTAGCATGTGTCGCCTATAATAGAACCATAGTGGAATGTAAAGCTTCTTTCAACAACATTTTCAACCCAAGCATAAATACCTATAATAGAACCATAGTGGAATGTAAAGACCTTAATAAATGGGTGGACACAGTCAACAGGTACGGCCTATAATAGAATAATATTGGAGTATAAATTTAAGGATATTGCTGAAAAGGAGGTAGAATGCCTATATTTAAACGTATATATAATAATAACAATCTATAAAATGTTTATATGATGATTAATATATAGTTAATAAAACTAGGTATTTACAATAAATACCTAGTTTTATTATTTAGCATCAGGGTAAATAGATAAATAATATACTCACTTATCAGAAAATTTTACATTTGTAATAAAGGGGATTTTAGAAACCTGTAGAATATAAATTAGATGAGTTTCTAATTGGAGGGTGAAGAGAATGAGTCCAATTTTTAAAAATGTTATTTATTCTATATACCAAGTGCTTATATCTAAAGATGAGAAAGAGCTTACTAGAGATTCAGAATTTTATTATTTAGTAGGACAAGTATTAAATTATATAATTGATAAAACAGGCCTAGATAAAAAAGAAAATAATGAAATAGAAGTATTTATCTATTTAGAGGATAATGAAGAAATAAAAGAGAACCTAAATATACTTTATGATAAATATTATGAGTACTTACCAAATAATCAGGAGATTTTAAAAAAGGCATTAAAAGCCATATATGACTATGATGCTAATAATAAGCTTGTGAATAAGAATATAATATTTAGTGGATATTTAAAAGAAAACCTGATAGATTACATAACTACAGAGAAAAAAGATGATTTAGCAGAGTAAAAAATACCTTGCAAAATATATAAATATATATTATACTTTTAGAAATATCTATTTAGAGGAGAATAAAAATGAGACAAAAAGCAATATCAATATATATGAATAAACCAGTACATAGCTATAAACAACCGAGAATTAATAAAAGATATATTCATATACTCTATTTTATCATTGATATAGTACAAAACTTTGTTTCATCTATTATATTTGTTCCCTATAGATATCATCAGAAAGTTATATAAACTTATATTTTAGGAATGAAATATTTTAAAAAGTACTTATTAAGGGTTAGAGTAGAGCTTTACTCTTGATAAGAAAGAATGTTGATTTTGAGTTTAACCTTCTTATCCAATGGGTAAGAAGGTTTTTTGTCGTATTTATATTTTTAGCAGGAGGATGAAGGATGAAAAGTTATAATGTAGAATTAAAGAAAGTAAGTGGAGGATCTGGATTTGCCAGTTCGATGATAAGGTTAAATGCTAATACCAAACAATATATAAATCATATTTTATATGTTATTGATAAAAACCTATTTGGTGATGAACATGTATTGGAATATACTATAGATGAAGAGAAACTAAATGTAGATTTTCATGGGAAACAAATATTTACTACAATCTTATCAGAAGTAGAAAAATTTAGAAGTATATCTGCAAATGAGTTTGAAAAGAGAATAATTAAGGCTATAGAGGCAAAAGGATTTAATACTGATAAGGAAAATGAATACTATATGAAAGTATTCAATGAAGGATAGATATATAGATAAAGGATGATAATCATGGAGATGCCTAAAGAAGTTATGTATGTATTAGAAAAATTAAATAATGCTGGATTTAAATCCTATATTGTAGGAGGCTGTGTAAGGGATAATTTTATGAAAAGACTACCAAAGGATTGGGATGTTACTACTTCTGCATTGCCCGAGGAGATTATGGATATTTTTATAGATGAAAAGACCATAGAGATCGGGAAAAGATTTGGTACCATTACAGTGATAAAGGATAGTCATCCTATTGAGATCACCACCTTTCGATCTGAAGGAGACTATATAGATGGAAGACGGCCTGGATGGGTAGAGTTTCAAAAGGATATAGAAGCGGATTTATCTAGAAGGGATTTCACAATAAATGCTATGGCATATAATGATTTAAAAGGATTGGTTGATCCCTTTAATGGCAGGGGAGATATAAATAAGAGATTAATTAGAACTGTAGGAAATCCCAAGAAAAGGTTCAATGAAGATGCCTTAAGGTTACTGAGGGCTATAAGGTTCTCTACGGAACTAGGATTTGAAATAGAAAAAAATACATATAAAAATATAAAAGAGCATAAAGATAATTTATTGGAAGTCAGTATAGAAAGAATAGCTGATGAATTTCTAAAAATACTTCTAAGTGATAAACCATCTAATGGTATAAGACTCTTAGTAGATACCGGTGTAATAAAATATATTATCCCTGAAATTGTTGATACTGTGGACTTTAATCAATGTAATCCACATCATGATAAGAATGTATTTGATCATATTCTCTGTGTTGTGGATAACTCACCTAAAGATATTGAACTTCGATTAGCAGCTTTACTTCACGATATAGGAAAGCCTGATACCTTTACTAAGGATGAAGAAGGAATTGGTCATTTTTATAATCACGATAAAGTAGGGGCGGAATTAAGTGAAAAGATTTTAAAAAGATTAAAAGCGCCTAAAAAAGCTATCTCTTTAGTATCTAATTTAGTAAAAGAGCATATGATTTGGCATAATGATATAAGTGATAAGGGGTTAAAGAGACTTATAAATAGAGTAGGGGAAGAAAATATTATTAAGCTATTAACTCTAATGAGAAGTGACATCTCATGTAGTTTAGCTATAGAAAGACCAGAAGTACAGGAAGAGTTAGCTATAATTGATAAATTAGAATATAGAATAAAGAATATTTTAGATAATAGAGAGGCATTATCTATAAAAGATTTATCCATAAATGGAAAGGATTTAATAGACCTAGGTGTCTTTAAGGGACCTCGGGTAGGAGAAATTCTAAATATTCTTCTAGATAAGGTTATGGAAGATGAAAGTCTTAATAAAAGAGATAAATTATTAGAAGTAGCAAAGAAGGAACTCCAGTAATAATTACTGGAGTTCTACATATCTAACATCAAATTTACCTTTGGAAGAATCAGATTTTACTTTTAATATATACTGTCCCTTTTCTAAATTAATACTTAAACTTCCTTGATCATCTTTAGTGAATTTCTTTTCTAATATAGTGAGTTCTTCTTTATCTAATATAACAATAGACAGGGTTCCTTTTACTACTTTTATATTATAATTAATGCCTATTTCACTATCTTCTTCAAGTTCAAATATTTTTTCTTTACTACCATTAAAGTAACTATATTTAAAATGCATTCCATCCTTCTCAATATCACCGCTACTTAAGATACTTAAACCAGTAGATCTAGAGGTGCATCCCATTAAAGATAAAGTTAACATTACTAATAATACAGATAATAATATTTTTTTATTTTTCATTCACTTTCTCTCCTTTATTATCTAAACTACTTGAACAAGAGGGACAAACAATCCACTCCTCATTGATTTCCTGGCCACAATTATCACATTTAAGTCTTCTATTATGTTTATAATAGGGACATATCTGATAATCCTTTTCTATAGATTTGCCACAATTAATACAGTTTTCCCTTTGAGTATTATTTCTAACTAATAGATATACAACTAACCCTAAAAAATTAGGAATCAGAGTTGCGATTAATACCCAGGGGCCTCTCTTCATTCCATGTTTAGGAGCATCTCTATATACAAATATACCTACTCCTAAAAAATAGATTAATAGCAATAAACTTAGGATGGAAAAAATAATGGTTTCAAACATAAACATTTATATTCCTCCTCTGATTGATTGGTTAACTTTCATTATAAAAGTATTAAATTCCTTTTTATGAAAATAAATTACTAAAGCTAAGATATTAATAAAAGCTCCATAACTTATTAAGATACCTATTATCTATTTAAGACTAAACTGAAATACAGTAAAAATTAAAAATCCTTGAATTAAAAAGCAAAGAGAACTAAGGATTAAAATAATGAGTATGGGCATTATTTCTCTTCTATATCTCAAAATATCTATCTCCTTAATATCTGACTTAACTCTTTTTATGATTTCTGGAGAAGCATTTATTTCCTCAGATAAATAATCTTTTAATAGACCATCAAATTTTTTATCATCCATAAAATTCCTCCTTTAATAGTGATTTTAATCTATTCTTGGATGTATTTAATCTTGATTTTACAGTTCCTACAGGAATATCTAGTATATCAGCAATATCCTTATAGGATAAATCTTTAAAATAATATAGTATAAGAGGTATTCTGTACTTATCCTCCATGCTATTAAGGCTAGCTCTAATAGAGGATCTATCTTCTTTGTGTAATAGATCTTCTAAAGGGGTAATATTATGAGTTGAATTATTAATCTCTACCTCTTTGTTTTCATTACTGAAATAATCTTTAACTATATTCAGCCACCTTTTCTTTTTGTTATATTTATCTCGATAAAGGTTAATACAAATTGTATATATCCAGTTTTCAAAGGTTTGAGAAGAATTATATTTATGTATATTTTTAAATATTTTTAACCAACTTTCTTGAAATAGGTCTTCTGCTTCATCCTTTGATTTAGATATTTTATTACAGAGCTTATAGAGGAGATTCTGATATTTATCAATAAGCAAATCAGCAGAATATCTATTACCATTTATGTAATTTTCTATTAATTTCTTATCTTCAATCATTATCTTCCTCCTTTCATTTACTGTATACGGATGAGTTATTATTTTGTTCACATAAATTATAAATTTATTATATCAATATTTTTAGAGGGGAAATAGGACTAGAGAACTAAATACAATATAAAAGACGGGGAGAATGAATATCGATAGTTTATGTAAAAAAGAAAAGGGTATTTTGTTAGTAAAAATATAAATGTAAAACCTTATTTAATAGGACTATAGCCCTAAATTTTTAGATGTAAAGGATCTGACAAAATTATGCAGGATTTTTCAAATTTTTGTCGAAAATAAATAAGTAAAGCAACATAAGTTAAATCTCTCACAAAGGAGGTGTAGATATGAAAAGAAAAATAATATCCATTGCATTAGTTTTAGTATTATTAATGGTTAGCTTACCAGCCTTTGCAAGTAGTGATGTGGAAGATTCTAATTTAGAAAAAGTATTAAGAAGGGTAGAGATAACAAATGCTCTAATAAAATCTGAGGTGGAATTCGCTCAAGAATTATGTGAGATACCAGGAATGACTGAAGAAGATATTGATAAAGTTATTGATACATTAGTAATGGTAACGAATTATCAAGCTCAGTCTACTATAAAAATGGCTGAATCATTAGGAATAACAGTTGAGTGTCAATATGATTTGTACATAATTGGAGGAAGAGAAGTATTTATAGATCCATTGATAGTTCCCGCATGGTAAAACATATAGTATAATAATAAATCAATAACCTACGCTTGTTAGATTATTGATTTATTACTATGTTATAATTAAAGAAATACTTATCCGGAGGAGGTAAATATGAAAGACGGATTAAATATAGGGGACAATAATGCTTTTATAGAGCAATATGTACAAGAATATTCTAATTTGAGTCTTATAGCTAGAGGTGACGGTTCTGAAGTGATGATTCAAAATATAAAAGCTGATATTCACTTTTTTATTGAACCGGGTGAAGATCCAAACCTAATGGAATTTTTTTATATAACTGATGGAGAAGTACTATTGTCTATAGATGGAATAGATAAAAAACTTAAAAAAGGTGAATATTTTTATGTTCACAAATTAAAAACTGCAGTAAAGGTAAAATCTATCACTGATGTAACCTTGCTATATGTAACTACTAAACCAGTATTTCATTATATAAGTGAGCATATAAAAGAACTAATAGAAATATCAAAAAGAAGTCAAAAAAAAGACATGTATACTCATAATCATGGAGACAGAGTTCAAACATATTCTATAGAAATAGCAAACAGATTAAAGCTTTCAGATGATGAAGTAGAAAGGATAGCGTTTGCTTCATTATTTCATGATATAGGAAAGATAAATGTACCAGATGAGATACTTAAAAAACCTTCCTCTTTAACTAAAGAAGAATTTGATTACATAAAGAAACATCCTGAGGATGGAGGAAAGCTTGTAGAAAAAACATATTTTAAACATATATCTAAAGTTATTGAACAACATCATGAGAGGATTGATGGTTCAGGCTATCCAAGAGGATTAAAGGGTGATGATATATGCTTAGAAGCTAGGATTATATGTATAGCAGATAGTTATGATGCTATGACTTCGGACAGGCCCTATAGAAAGGGTATGACTCCCCCTGATGCTCTAGAGGAAATAAAGAATTTAGCTGGCACTCACTATGATAGAGAATTAGTTGATATATTCTGTGAAGTATTATTTGAAAAAGAAGGAATTAAATAAAATGTTTTATAATAAATAGAATCCTCAATATTTAATATTGAGGATTTTTTGATATCTTATTTTACTAAAGGGCCATTATAGCTCTCCATACCCCCTACTACATTTTTAACAGTATATCCAGCCTTAGTCAATATATTAGCTGCAGTTCTGCTGCTACCACCTACATAGCATATAACTAATACAGTCTTATCCTTATCTAGCTTTGACATATTAAAAGGAAGATTTCTTATTGGGATATTTATAGCTTCTTTTATATGTCCAGAGGCAAAAGCTTGATCATTTCTTATATCTAATATTATAGCGCCCTGATCCATTTCTTTTTCTATTTCTGCTGCTGTGATATTTTCATATTTTGCTCCAAATCCAAACATACTTATACCCCCTACATCTATATAGTAGATATTTTAATATATCTATCAACAATAGTCAATTTATCTTTTAGCAGCTTTTTGTCTAAATATAATTGGTAGTATTTTCTTTTTTTCTTGGAATATTATATAAAAAACACTAGATCCTATGAGATAGCAGAGTATTGTGAAATAATATGGTGCATTATATGAGTATTTGGTCATCATTATCCCCCCTAGATAAATACCTAAGGCTCTAAATATATTACTAGTTAAGGAAGTCATACTACTTATAAGAGCTCTACCTCTTTCATTTATTAAATCCATGGATAAATTTTGTATTATAGGATGAGCCATATTCATCAACGAAGATCTAAAGAAAAAAGATATTGCTATAAGAACTATACCTTGGGGCCAAGCTATAGATAGTAAAAAGGGCACTGATAGTAATTGACACATTAACACAGTCCGGACTTTTCCAAATTTACTTGCTAGAATAGGAACTATAGATCCACCTAAAATTGTACCAAATTGGGCGAAGGATAGGATAGTGCCCACTAAACCATCAGATACCTGTAGAGTATATTTTAGGTATATGCTAAAGAATGGAACAACCATTCCAGCTCCTAATCCAATTATAGCTATATGTAATACATATAATCCTATGTTAGGGGTAAGTATACCAACGTAATCTTTTACTTTAAAAACTTTAATTTCTTTTTTATCTTTCTTATCTTCTGAAATTTTATAAACCGGTATTAATGTAATAAGAACTAAAAGAGTAGATATAGCTAAGGCTAATCTAGCTGATAATTGATTAGAATAGAATAATTTAAAGAAATCTGAAGTATATCCAGATACAAGGCTTCCAGTCATAAAGCCAGCATTTTTTAGAACAAAATTCAAACTAAATACAGAGACCCGTTGTTTTTCTGTAGTATTTTCATATACAAAGGGTGCTTCTATAACAAAAATAATAGCATATCCTAATCCAAAAATAACTGAGAATACCTGCATAAATAATAGATTATTTACATTTATCATACCCAGGCCACCTAATATGATGGAAAATATGGCTATAGTTATACTCTTTTTTCTACCTAATGCATCAGACATTAAAGCTGCAGGAATAGATCCTATTCCCATGGATAATGTTCTAAGGGATATTAAACCCCCTACCTCTGCTTCTAGAAAACCCTTATCCCTTAAATATATTCCTAAAAGGATATCAAATGATGACATAGTAAAGGTGGTTAAAAAAGCAATACTTAAAAAGGATCTTGCATTACTTGAAATGCTAGAATAGAAATTAGAGAAATTCTTTATCTTAGATAATATGACTCTCATATATATAGCCCCCATTAATTAAGTTTCCTCTGAATTATATCACATTATTTCGGAATACGAAATATTCAGAATAGAAAGATATTTTTTAATTTATTTAATAAATATATTACAATAATTGGGATTATTATATCTTAGCTAACTTGTGGATATACTCCTTATATGAGGGCTCTTATTGGGAGGTATATATGTTGAATATAGAAGTAGATGGGATTAAAATTTCATATGATAAATATGGAGAAGGAGAACCAATAGTATTTTTACATGCAGCCAATCTCTCTAAAAAGGAATGGAAACACCAAATCCCTTATTTTAAAAATAGTCATAGAGTCATTACAATGGATTTTCCTGGCCATGGAGAGTCAGACCTGCCTAAAGAATACTCTATTGAATATTTTGCAGATGTGATAGTAAATGTTCTTGAAAAATTAAGTATAGACAGTTTTATAGCTTGTGGCCACTCCTTAGGAGGGATGGTTTCTCAAACAATATCTATAAGATACCCTCAAAGAGTTAAAAAACTTATACTAGCAGATTCAACTTTTGGAGTCCATCCTAAGAGTCAAAAATCTTTATCTAGAAGAATAATGCGAACAACTATTAAGAACCTAAGTATTCCTGTCCTTGCAAAGTTTCAATGTAGAAATCTTGGTAAATATAATTATGAAGTGAAAGAATATACCCATGAAGAAGTGATGAAATTCACTTCTAATCATAATAATTATAATAAAATATGGGAAGCCACTTCTAAATTTTATAGTAAACCTTACTTAAAAGATATAAAAGTACCTACATTAATAATGGTGGGAAAGTTAAATAATGTAAGTCATGAACAAGGTCAAATATTTAATCACCTTATACCAAATTCTAAGTTAGTTTTCATAGAAAAGGCAGGTCATATGCTGAATATGGATAATTATACTCAATTCAATAAAGTAGTAGAGGAGTTTATTCAAGGTTATTAATATTATTTTGGATAAAAAAGCAAAGCTATCAAATAATATCTATATATTATAAAGCTAAAGGAGAGAATCTATGAAGGCTGTAACGTATCAAGGATTAAAAAATGTAGAAGTTAAAAATGTAAAGGATCCTATCATTGAAAAAAATGATGATATAATAATCAAGGTTACTTCCACTGCGATTTGCGGATCTGACTTACATCTAATTCATAATATGATTCCTAATATGCCTAAAGGATATATCATTGGTCATGAAGCTATGGGAATAGTACAAGAAGCAGGAAAAGAGGTAAAGAGTGTTAAAAAAGGAGATAGAGTTATAATTCCTTTTCCAATTTCCTGCGGTCACTGTTGGTATTGTGAACACGATTTATGGAGCCAATGTGATAATTCAAATGATCATGGAGAGGTGGGAGCTATATTTGGATATAGTGAAACCTTAGGAGGGTATGATGGAGGTCAAGCAGAATACTTAAGAGTACCCTATGCTAATGTTGGTCCGAAGATAATTCCTGAAGATTTGACTGATGAACAAGCATTATTCTTAACTGATATTTTACCTACATCCTACTGGGGTGTAGAAAATGGTGGGGTAAAAATAGGAGATACAGTAGTTATATTAGGATGTGGCCCAGTGGGATTATTAGCACAGAAATGGGCTGCCTATATGGGAGCCAGTAGAATAATAGCAGTAGATTATATTGGGTATCGTCTAAATCATGCAAAGAAGTTTAATCAAGTAGAGATTATAAGCTTAGAAGAACATGATAATGTAGGTGATTATATTAAAGATATAACCAATGGTGGAGCAGATGTGGTAATAGATTGTGTAGGTATGGATGGAAAGATGACTGTAATGGAAAAGGCAGAGACTCTTTTAAAACTCCAAGGGGGATCAAAATCTGCCATCGAAGTGGCTACTCAAGCAGTAAGAAAAGGTGGAACAGTATCCATAGTAGGTGTATATGGAGCTAGGTATAATAACTTCCCCTTCGGAGACTTTTTCTCAAGGAACATAACTCTAAAAATGGGTCAATGTCCAGTTCATAGTTATGTAGATCCTATATTGAAATTAATTCAGGAAAAGAAAATAGACCCTACAGATATAATCACTCATAAAATCCCTTTAGACAAAGGAAAGCATGCCTATGAAATATTCGATCAAAAGCAGGATGATTGTATCAAGGTAATATTGAAACCTTAGAAGATAACTTTGTTAATAACTAAGATGAACCTTTGTTTATCTTAGTTATTTTTTATAGCTTTATAATTTGATATAAACCTTTTATCCTCACCATATCTTCTTTAAAAGAATAGTATAGAAAGAAAAATTATTTTAAAAGGAGATATGTGTATGTACCCTAGTTATCCTTACTTTGGTTATGAAAGAGAATGTGAAGAAGTACCTATAACTTTTCCCCCACAACATCAGCCCTGTCAACCCGGGCTAGAATACTTAATGGAACCGAGACCTATCTATGATAATCCTGACTATAAAGGCAGTGGAAAACTAAAGGGTAAAGTAGCCCTTATTACTGGGGGAGATAGTGGTATAGGTAGAGCTGTATCTGTATCTTTTGCTAAGGAAGGCGCAGATATAGCGATTGTTTACTTATATGAAAGAAGGGATGCCCTAGAGACTAAAAGGGTAGTAGAAAGTTTAGGAAGCTGTTGTTTACTCATAGAAGGGGATTTAAGAGATAAAAGATTTTGCTACGACTTGGTAGAAGAAACTATAGATGAATATGAGCAATTGGACATATTAGTTAATAATGCAGCAGTACAATTTACCCAAGAAAGTATTTTAGATATATCCAGTGAACAATTAGAAGATACCTTTAAAACAAATGTTTTTTCATACTTTTATGTAACTCAAGCATCTCTGCCCTATCTTAAAAAAGGCAGCACAATTATCAATACTGCTTCAATTACCGCTTATGAAGGTCATAAATTACTTATAGATTATTCTGCTACTAAGGGAGCTATTGTTACATTTACAAGATCTTTATCATTATCCTTAATAGATAAAGGAATAAGAGTAAATGCTGTAGCACCAGGACCTATATGGACCCCTTTAATTCCTTCTAGTTTTTCAGCTGAGAGGGTTAAGACATTTGGGTTAGACACACCTATGAAGAGAGCAGGACAGCCCTTTGAATTAGCTCCGGCCTATGTATATTTAGCCTCAGAAGACTCTAGTTATGTATCAGGACAGGTAATTCATGTAAATGGTGGAGTAATGGTAAGTTCATAAGTGGTATAAATATAAGTAAGGGGACCTTTTTATTTGGTCCCCTTTATTTTAATTAAAACTGTTGAAATTCTACTGATCCTCCAGCTTCTTCAATAGCATTTCTTATTGAATCTAATCCTAGAGTTCCACCTAAAATAGGCAATCTAATAATTAGACAAATTCCTCCTGGGCTAGTTAATTCTATTAGATTAAGAAGATTAATTTCTGCTCCAGGTGGTATGCTTATACGAAGAACTGTTCCTGGTAATTGTGGACAATTAAAGTTTTGGTTACTCATCAAGGCACCTCCTTGTCTCTTTCCAATACATAATATGAAAAGGGGTCTAAAGTGTGACAAGGTGTTTTTTATTTATATCTTAAAGGAAAAGTACATCTAATAAAAGAATTATAAATAAATGTAACTTTTTCTTGTTTCATACGTTTAATTAGTGAAGGAGGTAAAAATAAATTGAACAAAAATTCATTGGATTATATTTATAAACTATATATGAATGATATTTATAGCTACCTCCTTTCGAGATGTAAAAATAAGCACATTGCAGAGGATATTATGCAGGAAACCTTTTACAGGGCATATATGTATTTTGAAAGTTGTCCTGAGGATAATGTGAAGTCATGGTTATTTACTGTAGCCCATAATGCCTATGTGGACTATGTTAGAAAGAATAGCAAAAATGATATTAGAGAAAAGGAATATTTTGGTAATCTCTCAGATGATAAGTCTCTAGAGAAAGAAGTAATTATTCAGGATGAGCTTTTCAAAGTAAGAGAGATTATTAAAACAATGAAGGATAAGCAGAGAAAGGCTATAATTCTCTGTGATTTTAAAGGATTATCCTATAAGGAAGCATCCCAGGTGATGGGGGTTAGTTTATCTTATTTTAAAGTATTAGTATTTAGGGCAAGGAAAATTATCCGAGACAAGGTGGAAGGAGATGGGATGGATGAGTGATGATTTCAAGAAAAAATTGAAGGATTACTTTGAAGGTAAATTAAGTGAAGAAGAAAGAATAGAAATAGAAAAAGAATTAGAAAAGCTAGAAATTTATCAAGAAACTCTAGATGAGGATTTGAAGGTTGAAGAACCAAAAGAAGAGGAGATCTTTGATAAAAAACATAGAAGAATGATAAAGAGGGGAAAATGGAAAGCGAGATTCCATAATGCTTTTACTGTTATAGCTATATTCTTAGTAGTATGTATAGTTTCTAGTGTTATAAGTTCTGTGTATTATACTGGAGGAGAACCAAATAGACTAGATGTTTATAGAGATGTCTTAACCTATAGTGTATCTGTTAGACTTCCAAATGTTAGACTGATTAATCTTAACTCCGAACAGAACATATTTTTCACAAATGATTATACTGGAAAGCTTATAAAAAGAATTGGTGGAGATAGCATTAAAGTAGGAGAATTTGAAGGAACTATGTTATTTAATAAAATGAGTATAAATCCTTTAAAAATAGAGGATAAATATTTTATAAATGATTTTAGTCATCCAAAGGGGGAAATAAAATTCTATGAATGGGAAAAGTTAGAAAGAGTTCCTGAAGGTACTGTGGCAGAAGCTTATCTTTCTTTTGACCAAGGATATGAAACGGATGAAATTCTACAGAAATTTAAAGGTGAAAACTTAAGCTTAATATGGCTAGCTGTTGATACGGGATATGAAGAAGATATAGACTACTACCTTCCCATAGGATTTCCTTACTTAACAATGTGGCATCAGGATGATTATGTTATGGAAAGTAGAGAAGTAGAAGAAGGACCTTTATTTAGTAAAACCGTATTAGAATCAGGCCATTATCCCGAAGTAGAAGACTACGGAAGTGGCAAGCTTAGAAACGAAAATTTTATTAAAACACTAAAGCTGATACAAGAATATGATTCTGTATCAAAAACTATTATAGAAACTCCAATTATTGATAATCACCTACAATATATAGAAGAAAATGGAGTGAAAATATATGGTATGGTGGTCACTGGACCTAGTAAAGAGATACTAAAACTTAAAGAAGAAGATTGGGTAAGGGGTATAAAAGTAGGAGAAATTGAATTTTGGAATATAAATGAAGATGCGGGTTTCTAGCCCGCATTTTTAAATTTATATTAAATATATATAGTTTTTGTTTGTAAGAATTCTTCAATACCTTCAACTCCATCTTCGCGGCCGAGACCTGAGTTCTTATATCCTCCGAAAGGTGCCTTATGACCACCTTTTCCATCGTTTACTAGGATGTTTCTAGCTTTTATTTTCTTTGCGAATTCCAATGCTTCTTCTTCGGGACCAAACACTGCTCCGGCTAAACCATAGTCTATATCGTTAGCTATCTTAAGAGCTTCTTCTTTATCTTTATAAGTGATTATACTTAGTACTGGACCAAATGTTTCATTTTGAGCAATTTCCATATCATTTTTAACATCGGTAAATACTACAGGTCCTACATAGTATCCTTTATTATAATCCTTAGGAATTCCACCATGTATAGGGGTTGCACCTTCAGCTACACCTTTTTCAATATATGAAACTACTTTATCAAATTGTTTTTTAGAAACTACAGGACCAATTACTTTATCCCCTGTCTTTGGGTCTCCAAATTTATATTCTTTAGTCATTTCAATGACTCTTTTCTCTATTTCTTCCTTTTGGTCTTCAGGAACCAACAATCTTGTATAGGCACTACAGGTTTGCCCTGTATTATTATATACGGTATTTAATGTCTTCTTTATAGCTAAGTCAATATCTCCTCCTTTTAGAATAATTGCTGGGGACTTCCCGCCTAATTCTAAAGTAACCTTTTTAATACCATCAATGGCAGCAGTATCTACTTTTCTTCCAGCATCTACTGAACCCGTAAAGGAGACCATATCTACATCTTTATGGTTAGACAACATATCTCCTACTTCTGATCCTGTTCCTGTTCCTGTTACTAAATTAAACACTCCCTTAGGGAATCCTACTTTATCAATAGCATCAGTTAGGATATATGCAACTAATGGAGTTTGTTGACTAGGCTTTAGTACTACTGTATTACCAGTAAGTAATGCTGGAATAACCTTTTTAGTTACTTGAGATAAAGGATAATTCCAAGGGGTAATGGCTGCAACTACTCCAAAAGGCTCTTTTTTAACCATGAATCCATCGAACCTTCTTTCAAACTCATATTCCTTTGTTAGTTCAATAAAAGAATCAAAGGATTCTATCTGAGGAGCCACTTGAGGATTTAAAGCAAAGCCTTTACTACGGCCTAATTCCTTTGCTATACAGTCTACCATGTCATCTTTTCTTTTCTCTAATTCCTTTTGTAAATCTTTCATAAGAGAAATTCTCTCTTCTAAATCTGTATATTGCCAAGTTTCAAAGGCTTCTTTTGCAGCTTTTACCGCATAATCTACATCTTGTTTATTAGCCCGGGGAACCTTATCCATAACTTCTCTTGTGGCAGGGTTTTCTACTTCTATGAACTCACCACTTTTTGACTCTGTCCATTCTCCATTTATATATAGTTTTTGATGATCCATTTTTCTACCTCCTTAAGTTATTTTATACCCCTAAAGATATTAGTATTAACTCTAAAAAATAAGATCCTTCATTACATTCAGGATGACAACTTAGATTTCCCAAACTCACTTCACTTTTTCTTTAAAAACTTAAAATAGTCAATTAATTCTTAATATTCTCTTCTATTAATTTTTAAAAATAATTGTCATTGGAATATTTTGAAAATATACTACAATTCAGATATCTAACCTTAAAAATTCAAAGGGTTATATGGTTTTTACTATTTATGGAAAGTAATTATGTTAACCATCAGCATAATTGTATAATATATACATTTACACCAGTAGATATGTTGCTTTTTCTTCATATCTACATCTATTGGTTATAGTCATTGACTGTGTTACAATACAGTTAATACACAAAATGAAAAGGATTTTCAATAAGATAAAACATTAATATAAAGACTGGAGGTATAATCATGACTAAAAAAATTAATATAGATTCAATAATTCTTGGACTAGCTTTATTTGCAATGTTTTTCGGAGCAGGAAACTTAATATTTCCCCCTTCAATAGGAATTAATGCAGGTGATAATTGGTTTAGTGCAATGATAGGTTTCTTTTTAACTGGAATAGGAATGCCTCTATTAGGTATATTAGCTATATCAAAAGCAGGGGGAACTTTAGAGAATTTTGCTGGGAAGGTAAGTCCTCGATTTGACAAAATATATGGAGTGATAGCAGTTGTGGTATTAGGTCCTCTATTAGGAGTTCCTAGAACAGGAGCGACAACCTATGAAATGGGTATAAGTCCTATATTCGAAAGTATAAGCCCAATTGTAGTTTCAATAGTATTCTTTTCTCTTACTTTATTTTTAGTAATAAAGCCTTCTGGAATAATAGATAGAATAGGGAAAATACTAACACCGATTTTACTAATAATGTTAGCAATTATAATATATAAAGGAATCACAGCTCCAATAGGTGCACCGTTAAATACTGGAATGGTAAGCCCCTTTTCAAAGGGATTCACTGAAGGATATCAAACAATGGATGTTATTGTATCTACAATAATTGGCGGTATAATAGTTAAGTCCTTAATAGAAAAAGGATATAAAGATAAAAAAACACAGTTTAAAATCACTTTAAGAGCAGGACTAATCTCTGCTACAGGGTTGGCTATTGTATATGGTGGACTTCTATATCTAGGAGCAACTGGTAGCTCAGTATTCTCAGCAGATATGGCAAAGACAAGTTTGACAGTAGCTATAGTAGGGAGTATATTAGGAGAGATAGGTAAAGTAGTTTTAGGCGTTTGTGTAACAGCTGCATGTCTTACTACATCAGTTGGAATCACTGCCACGGTGGGAGACTTATTTAGTGAAATAAGTGGAGGAAAGCTAAGCTATAAATTAGTAGTTACACTATCAACAATACTAAGTGCTATTATAGCTAATGTAGGAGTAGAAAGTATTGTTGCCTTTGCAGCACCTCTACTAGCTGTTATATATCCAGTTGCCATAATACTAGTGATATTAAATCTATTTGATGGAGTGATACCAAATAAAAAAGCATATACTGGAGCGGTATATGGTACTCTTATGGTAAGTGTACTAGATGGAATCAAAGCTTTAGGAGTAGAATCCCCTATAGTAAATAGCATAATGGGTGTATTACCTTTAGCAGATAAAGGATTTGGATGGATAGTTCCTGCTATAATAGGAATACTTATAGCAGTATTTATTACAAAATTAAATAATCCAAGAAGATTAGAAAAAGAATATGCTTAAATAAAAAGCTCAGAAATGATAAGTCAATTATCTCCCTAAGGAGTAGACAATTTAGTCATTTCTGAGCTTTCTTATAGTTCAATTCCCTCTACAAGGGCAAGGAATATGGTTACAGCTAGGAGATCTGCAGAACCTCCTGGGCTAATATTCATTTTTACAAAGGTATCATTCATAGAACTAAGGATTTCTTTAGAATTTGGTTGTTTCATTCCACTCTTTTCTAAGAATTCTTTTGAGATAGATTTCACATAATGAAGACTTTCCATTCCACCCCTGGTAACAATATTGGTGTCCTCTGAGGAGGCCATTATGTGAAGTAATACTTCTAAAAATAAATCATTTTTATCTAAATCCTTATTAATATTCCATTGGCGTACAATTAATAGGGGCTTTGACATAATTGTTTTAAATCCAGATTCTACTTCTCCCCGAATTCCCGTTAGTCCATGATTTTTATATAGATATTCTCCATGGGTTAATACCTTTTTTGCACTTAAGTTTTTAAAATCTTTAAGAATTAAATCCTTTACCATATTCTTTGCAACAGAACATACCTCTTCTGCTTTGAATATTTCTTTTTTATGTTTTTTATATAAACTTCCTATGGATGCACATAATATACCAAAGGAGAAAATAATACCTTTATGGGTATTTATATCCTTAGTGGCTAGGAACATTGATTTTTCACAGTCCATACCTAAGGGTCTAATATTATCAAAAAGATTAGTAAGATCTTCTTCTTCAAACACTATTCCTGCCATAGTAAATTCATATAGTCCCTTATATAATGAGGAACTACTAGACATAAAAGTAAAGAAATCCATATCATTATGGGCCCCATTATTATCACGATCGACAAGACCTGGCTTTGGTGTGGCGCTTACTTCATATAGTATTGCCCTCTGAGCAAGGGAGGCAATATAGTGAGCATATATTTCATTTTTCATTATTTTCTCCTATTCATCAATTTCCTTTAATACAATTTCTAAAGAATCATCCAAGTGTTTCTTGATTAATTTATCTACTCTATCCTTATCTTTATCTATTATAGATTGTAGAATTTCTCGATGTTCCATCAATGCTTCTTTTCTCCTCATTTCATCCGTTATAGAAATATTTCTGAATCTTTGTAAATACTCATTTAGCTTTCCAATCATTGAAGCTAATCTATTCATCCTACTTGCTTCATAAATCTTTGAATTAAATTTCCCAAATAAAGCAATAACTTCTTCAACTTTGCCTTCCTTATTTTTAAGTTCTGTTAGATCAAGTAAATCTTTGATGTCTTGTATTTCTTGTGGGGTTATATTGTCCATAGCACTTACTGCAGCTAATACTTCTAAGGAATGTCTAATTTTATATACTTCAATTACATCTTTTTTTGTAATTCTTTTTACAACTACTCCATATCTAGGAATATATTCTACTAATTCTTCGATTTCTAAACGTTTAAGAGCTTCCCTAATAGGAGTACGACTAATGTTTAGCCTATCTGCATATTCTTTTTCAATAATCCTTTCCCCTACAGGAATTTTTCCATTAATTATTGTACTTCTTAAGCTTTCATATATAACATCCCTCATAGGTTTATTTTGTGATAGATCTGTATTTTTTACAAATTCATCCATATGTTCTGACATTTATACCCTTCCTTCCACTAGTACCAGTGATTAAGCTACTTCTATATTTTATCCAAACACATTTAAAATACCAAGTATTTTTAGTGTGTTTTATAGGAGATTATAGTTGAAAATAAAAGAAACAAACAAAAAACACACTGAAAGTACACTAGGTACATCAAAAAAACTTGGGGAGGAGAAAATATGACTGTATAATTAAGGAGCATTATAAAGGACATAAGCTTAGAAAGAAGGTAATTGACAATGCTAGGATCTCAATTAATTGAAAAAAGAATTTTTTTAGATGATAAAAGAGGAAAGCGAGAACTAGAGGAATTTTTACAGACTCAAGACATTCGATTAGATGAAAATGCTGAATATATTATGGCAATATTCAATGAAGACGAGTTAATTGCTACCGGTTCCCTTTCTAATAATACTTTACGATCCATAGCAGTAAAACCAAAATATCAAGGTACAAGCTTATTAAACAAGGTTATTTCACACTTGATAAAGGAAGCATATCAAAAGGGAATAACACATCTGTTTATTTATACTAAGCCTAAGTCAGTGAAGTCCTTTACATTTTTGGGATTTTATGAAATTGCACGAGTAAAAGATGTAGTATTAATGGAGAATAGTCCTACAGAAATACAATCCTATTTAAATGAGCTATCAACGAAAAAAGTAGATGGGAAGAATATTGCCAGTATAGTAATGAATGCTAATCCTTTTACAAATGGACATAAATACTTAGTAGAACAAGCAGCAAAGGAAAACGATGTAGTACATCTTTTTGTAGTATCAGAAGAAGCTTCTATTATTCCCTTTGATATAAGATATGAACTTATTAAAAAAGGAACCAAGCATCTAGACAATGTAATACTTCACAAAGGAGGAGTATATATGGTATCTAGTGCTACATTTCCATCCTATTTTATGAAGGATGCAAACCAAGCTATAAATGTATATGCAGCCCTAGATTTAACTATATTTAAAAGATATATAGTTCCTACTCTAAATATCAATAGAAGATATGTAGGGGAAGAGCCTTATTGTGAAGTAACAAAAATATATAACGAAACTATGAAAAGAATTTTAGAAGGTGAAGATATGGAAGTTAGGGTTATACCTAGAGTGGAGTCTCAAGGAAGAGCTATTAGTGCTTCATTTGTGAGGAGACTAATAAAAGAACATGAATTAGAAAGAATAAAGGACTTTGTGCCATCCACAACTTATGAATTTTTTAGATCTAAAGAAGCAGAAGATTTAATTAAGAAAATAAAAAGCAATACTGGAAGACATTAATTGGAGGTGAAAACTATGAAAATAGTAAAAAGAGCTTTAGCAGGAACTATGGAATCTAGTGATATTCAAATAGTAGTAGAGGCAGGAGAAGGAATTGAAATAGAATTAAAAAGTTCTGTGGAAAAGCAATTTGGAAATCAAATTAGAAAAGTTATTAGAGAGACACTAGAAAAATTAGGTGTTGAAGATGTTAAGGTTATAGCTATTGATAAAGGTGCATTAGATTGTACAGTACAAGCAAGGGTAGCAGCTGCTGCATATAGGGGTGCTGAAATAAAAGAAAATTACAACTGGGAGGTAATTAAGTAATGGATCGTCTAAGAAGAACTATGATGTTTGTTCCAGGTAATAATCCTGGAATGTTAAGAGATGCATATATATATGGAGCAGATTGCCTAATGTTTGATTTAGAGGATTCTGTTGCATTAACAGAGAAAGATGCTGCTAGATTCTTAGTATATAATGCAGTGAGAACAGTAGATTATGGAAATACTGAAGTAGTTGTTAGAATCAATGGATTAGATACTCCTTTTGGGAAAAGTGATATTGAGGCAATGGTTATAGCAGGAGTAGATGTTATAAGACTACCAAAAACGGAGACAAAACAAGATATATTAGATGTGGAAGCTGTGATTGATGAAGTAGAAAAGAAGATAGGTAAAGAGCTTGGATCTACAAAAATGATGGCAGCAATAGAAGGACCTTTAGGGGTATTCAATGCTTATGATATTGCTACAGCTAGTGATAGATTGATAGGTATAGCCTTAGGGGCAGAGGATTTTGTAACTAACATGAAAACAAAAAGATATCTTGATGGAATGGAATTATTTGCAGCAAGAAGTCAAATAGTGTTAGCTGCTAGGGCAGCAGGAATATATGCCTTAGATACAGTATTTTCTGATGTAGATAATGAAGAAGGATTTAGAAAAGAAGTTGAGTTTATAAAACAACTTGGATTTGATGGAAAGTCTGTAATAAATCCAAGACAGATTGGACCAGTAAATGAAATCTATACACCAACTGAAAAAGAAATTAGTAAAGCATTAGATGTGAAGAGAGCTATAAAAGAAGCAGAAGAAAAAGGCTCGGGAGTTATTTCTTTAAATGGAAAAATGATTGATAAACCAATTGTTGATAGAGCAGATAGAGTTCTTCATTTAGCTATGGCTGCTGGTGTATATAAGGAGGAATTTGGAGATGAAAAATAAGATAGGAAGAGAAATTCCAGAAGAAATAATAGAAAAATATGAAGTTTATCAAGGATCCTTTGACAAAGAAATCCTAGGCAGAAAAGCATCTCCAAAGATTAGTAGAGTTAAACCAGGAGAGAGTAAATTGATAGAGTCTCTAGAAGATGCGATAGTAAAGAGTGGATTAAAGGATGGAATGACAATTTCTTTCCACCATCATTTTAGATCAGGAGACTATATTGTAAATAAGGTAATGGATTTAATTGCAGAAATGGGAATCAAGGATCTTACCTTAGCTCCAAGTTCTCTAACTAGTGTCCATGCTCCTTTAATAAAACATATAAAGAATGGAGTTATAACAAAGATTACATCCAGTGGTCTTAGAGGAGAATTAGCAGAAGAGATATCCAATGGACTAATGGAAGAACCAGTAATAATCCGTTCTCATGGTGGTAGAGCAAGGGCTATTGAAGCAGGAGATATACAGATAGATGTTGCCTTCTTAGGCGCATCCTCTTCAGATGAATATGGAAATGCCAGTGGAGCTAGTGGGAAGGCTATATGTGGACCTTTAGGATATGCCCAAATAGATGCAGAGTATGCTGACAATGTAGTTATTATTACAGATAATATTGTAGAATATCCAAATATGCCAGCTAGTATTTTACAAACTAATGTAGATTATGTAGTTAAAGTAGATGAAATAGGAAATCCATCTGGAATAGCTTCAGGAGCTACAAGATTTACAAAGAATCCTAAGGAATTATTAATTGCTGATTACGCAAGCAAAACAATAGTAGGATCAAAGTACTTTAAAGAGGGTTTTTCTTTCCAAACTGGTACAGGAGGGTCTTCATTAGCAGTAACTAGATTTTTAAGGAATGAAATGATTAAACAAAATATCAATGCAAGCTTTGCCCTAGGTGGCATAACAAAGCCTATGGTTGAAATGCTAGAAGAAGGATTAATTAATACTATATTTGATGTACAAAGTTTCGATCTAGTAGCAGCAAATTCAGTAAGTAAAAATGAAAGACATCAAGAAATATCCTCTACATTCTATGCAAATCCTCATAATAAGGGAGCTGCTGTAAATAAATTGGATATAGTTATACTTTCAGCATTGGAAGTAGACACAGATTTCAATGTAAATGTTATAACAGGATCTGACGGAGTAATTAGAGGAGCTTCCGGCGGACATTGTGATACTGCTGCTGGTTCAAAGCTTACCATGATAGTAGCACCTTTAGTGAGAGGCAGAATACCAACTATTGTAGATAGTGTAAATACTGTTATCACTCCAGGAGAGACAATTGATGTGGTAGTTACTGAAATAGGAATAGCAATTAATCCAAGAAGAGAGGATTTAATTGAAGAATTTAAGAATTTAGATGTTCCTGTATATACAATAGAAGAATTAAAAGATAAAGCTATAGAGGTAGTAGGAAAGCCAGAAAGGATACAATACGAGGATAAAGTAGTAGCTTTAGTAGAGTATAGAGATGGAACTATTATCGATGTTATTAGAAAAGTAAAATAAGGAGTGTAATTAAAATGTGCATAAAAGGAGTAGAGCAATCTTTACAGGATATTTTAAAAGCTAAGGATGAAAGAGTAGCATTTCAAAGAGAGCTATTAGAGAAATACAGTAATCCTATTATTTCATATAAATTAAATATTCCTGGGCCAGTAAAATACAATCCTTTAATAAAGAATATATTTAATGAGGGACTTTTAGAGATAACAAAGGTATTAGAAAAACAAAAAATTGAAACTTCATATCAAAAAATAACTTATCAATATAGTGGTCCTGAATGCTTTATTAGCTTTAAATATTCTCCTTTAGAGGTAAAGAATTTATGCACGCTGATAGAAGAAATACATCCCTTGGGTAGATTATTTGATTTTGATATTTTAGATGAAAAAGGGTCACAGATTAGTAGAGAGGATAAAGATATGAATCCTAGAAAATGCTTAGTATGTGATAAAAATGCCTTTGAATGTGGAAGGTCTAGAAATCATGAGTTGAAAGAGTTGCTCACTAAAATAGAAAATATGGCAACAGACTATTTTAAAAATAAATAGGATATCTTAACCGATGACTTTAGGTTTAGACAGAGCCTAGACTCTATCTAAACTAAGTCTTAGTTAATAAGGAGGCAAAACAGCAGTGAATCCAGTAAAAATAACTGAAACAGCCCTTAGAGATGGACATCAATCTCTAATTGCAACAAGGCTAAAAACAGAAGAAATATTACCAATTCTATCAAAGATGGATGAAGTAGGATACCATGCCATGGAAGTTTGGGGAGGGGCAACTTTTGATGCTTGTCTTCGATTTTTAAATGAAGATCCATGGGAAAGACTAAAAGAGATAAGAAAAGTAGTTAAGAACACAAAACTTCAAATGCTTTTAAGAGGTCAAAATATTTTAGGGTATAAACATTATCCCGATGATGTAGTAGAAACTTTTATTAAAAAGTCCGTAGAAAATGGAATTGATATTATAAGAGTTTTTGATGCCCTAAATGATATAAGAAATTTAGAAACATCAGTGAAATCTATAAAGGAAGCAGGAGCTCACTGTCAATGTGCCATAAGTTATACGACAAGTAAAGTCCACAATATTGAATATTATGTGGAGTTATCAAAAAGTCTTGAAGATTTAGGAGCCGATTCCATATGTATTAAGGATATGGCAGGAATTTTAACTCCCTACTCTGCTTATGAACTTATAACAAGATTAAAGGAAGTAGTGAATATTCCATTAGAACTTCATACTCACTGTACCAGTGGAATTGCTTCTATGACTTATTTAAAGGCAGTAGAAGCTGGAATTGATATTATTGATACAGCCATATCTCCCTTTGCAAATGGGACAAGCCAACCCCCAACTGAATCTATAGCTCTTACCTTAGCAGAAGATTCTAGGGGACCAAAATTAAATTTAGATGCATTAAATGAAATAGCTCAATATTTTAAACCTATAAAGGAAAAGTATAGAGAAGATGGAACACTAAACCCAAAGGTAATGGATGTAGAACCAAATACATTAATGTATCAAGTTCCAGGAGGTATGTTATCCAACTTACTTTCTCAATTAAAAGGACAAAATGCCTTAGATAAATATGAAGATGTATTAAGAGAAATACCAAGAGTAAGAGAAGACTTAGGTTTCCCACCCCTTGTTACTCCATTAAGTCAGATGGTAGGAACTCAAGCAGTATTTAATATTTTATCTGGAGATAGGTATAAAATCATACCAAAGGAAATAAAAGAGTATGTTAAAGGTCTTTATGGAAGACCACCGGTTCCTATAGAGAAGGAAATAAAAGAAAAAATTATAGGAAATGAAGAAGTAATTACGGTTCGTCCTGCTGATTTGATTGAACCGGCCTTTGATAAATATAAAAAAGAAATAGGAGATCTTGCAAAATCTACAGAGGATGTATTATCCTATGCACTATTCCCCCAAGTAACAAAGAAGTTTTTAGAAAATAAAAATACAGATGTACACTATATTACAGTGACTATGTAAAGTTGGGTGATAAAAAATGATAACAATGTCTAAAGCATTAACAATAACAGTTTTTAGCATGACTTTAGTATTTATAACTTTAACAATGATATTTTTCATATTAAAATCATTTAAAACCTTTATCTACAAAGAAGAGGTTGTAGATAAAAAGGTCCCTGTTAAAGCAAATATTAAAAAGGAATTAGAAATAGAAGAAGAAGATAGAGTAGTGGTTTCCTTAGCTGCCTCAATAATAGCAGGTGAAGGAAAGGTAAATCCAAACTTTCATATTTCTAGTATAAAAAGAATTAAATAAGAAGGATAACTTAGGAGGAAAAAATGAATTCAAAAACATATCATATTAAACTAAACGGCAAGGTATATGAATTAGAAATAGAAGAAGTAGCAGCAGGAGCTAAAGCCCCATCTCTAGCAGCAACACCAGTAAAAAAAGAAGAAGTTAAAGAAGAGAATGTAAGTGAAACTGTGGTAACTGCAGGAGGTCAAGATGTTGAGGCACCTATGCCAGGAACAATATTCGATATAGCTGTAAATGTGGGAGATATCGTAAAAAATGGACAAACCTTAGTAGTCCTGGAAGCTATGAAGATGGAAAACGAAATTGTAGCTCCAGTAGATGGGAAAATAACTGCTATAAATGTAAGTAAAGGACAAAATGTAAATCTCGGAGATAGTATAATCCAGATTGGATAAGCAAAAGGAGGTAGTATCATGAAAGAAATGTTATATAATTTTTGGATTAGCTCGGGATTTGCAATCACTGAAATTAAACAAGTAGTTATGATTATAATTGCCTGTGTGTTCTTATATTTAGCAATAAGTAAGAAGTATGAACCATATCTATTAATACCTATTGCTTTCGGTATGCTTTTAGTAAATATGCCAGGAGCAAATTTAATGCTATATCCTGAGAATGGTGAAGCTGGTGGACTATTATACTATTTATATAAAGGTACGGAACTAGGAATATATCCACCCATTATATTCTTATGTGTAGGGGCTGGTACAGATTTTGGACCTCTGATAGCAAATCCTAAGACGATATTACTGGGTGCAGCAGCACAGTTTGGAATATTCTTTGCATTTATAGGTTCCATATTATTAGGATTTGCAGGTCCTGCAGCTGCATCTATTGGAATTATAGGGGGAGCTGATGGACCGACGGCTATATACTTAACAGGAAAATTAGCCCCTCAACTTTTAGGAACTATTGCTCTAGCAGCGTATTCTTATATGGCTTTAGTACCAATTATACAACCACCTATAATTAAGTTATTTACCACAAAAGAAGAAAGAATGACAAAAATGGAACAATTAAGACCGGTATCTAAAAGAGAAAAAATACTTTTCCCAGTGGTAGTATCAATATTCACTATAGGACTGCTACCATCAGCAGCTCCTTTGATCGGAATGCTTATGTTTGGAAACTTAATCAAAGAATCAGGAGTAGTTCCAAAGCTAGTAGAAACAGCACAGAATTCCTTGATGTATATAATTACAATTGTTTTAGGATTAACAGTAGGAGCAAAGGCTAGTGCAGATGCTTTCTTAAGTATTGAAACTCTTAAGATAACAGCCTTAGGTTTAGTTGCCTTTGCTATAGGAACAATGTCTGGAGTATTATTTGGTAAGCTTATGTATAAGCTAAGTGGTGGAAAGATAAATCCAATGATTGGAGCAGCAGGAGTTTCTGCAGTACCGATGGCAGCAAGGGTTGTTCAAAAGGTTGGTCAAGAGGAAAATCCATCGAATTTCTTATTAATGCATGCTATGGGACCTAATGTTGCCGGTGTAATCGGTTCAGCTGTGGCAGCAGGAATATTACTAAAAGTATTTTAATACTAAAAGAGAATTAAATAAGCGTTATTAAAATTGTTTTCTACTTATGACTTTGTGATATCATATATAGGTCATAAGTAGAAACTATTCTTATAGATAAGGAAAGCAGAGGATGCCATGGAAACTAGAATAAAAGATTTAAATATAAAGTCCTATTATAAAATAACTAAATTAATATTGATTGCAGTGATTATTATGTCTATTATTCTAGGGATTTTAATAGGAAGTTATTTTTATTATAGAAAGATGGTAATAGAAACAGAGAAAAATGATATTTTGAACTTAGTTTCAACTGTATCATCTCAGCTTGAATTATATTTAGATAGAAAAGATTATTATTTAAAGGAAGTTATAAATAAATCTCAGTTTAAAAGTCAATTTAATGAGTTACTCCAAGGAGAAGAGAATGTTCCTCTCATGGAAGTACTGTATGATATCCAAAGCAAGGAGAATATTTCTATAGAGTTAATAAACAAAGAAGGGAATTTATTAAAAGTCTATACCTCTGATAGGGAGTATGAATATAGAAGAGGTATGGATATAGATAAGGCAATAAAATATCAGGATGATGTATATTATGTAGATACAAAATATAGTGGTACCATAAATATAATTCACCCTGTCTTAATAGAAGGAGATAGCCAAGGTTTTGTAAGGATGAAAATAGATTCAGACTATATATATGAAACCTATTTAGAAGATTATAAAATAAACCAAAAGGGATATATTTCGGTAAAAGATAGATATGGAAGAATTCTACTACATCCTTCTAATATTGGATATGGTGAAGAGGTTGTAAAGGCTAGAAAAAGACAATATCCAAACTATGATTGGAGCGAGTTAGAAGAGATAGTAAATAAGCAAATGAATAGAGAGAGCGGAGTAGGGGAGTATCATTCAATCTGGCCCGGAGAAGATAAAAGAGTAAAAAAAATAAGTGGATATAGTCCTTGTATTATAGGGGATACTTTTTTGATAGTAAATCTATCCACTGATTACAAAGAAGTAATATCAAGTGTAAGGAATATTACTGAAATAACAGTAATAATTTCAGTGCTTATGATAATAACAGGAATCATAATGATTGTATATATATATACCGTTGAAAGTAAAAAGAACAAGCTATTAGTGGAATCAATTTATCACAATGAGCTTCAGGAGAAAAATGCTCTATTGATGCATCAATCTAAGTTTGCAGCTATGGGAGAGATGTTAGCTACTATTGCTCATCAATTAAAGCAGCCCCTAAATGCTTTAAAGCTTGCTCTTTATAATATAGAAGACTACTACTATTTAAAGGAAAATGATGAAGAGTATTTAAATACTCTATTTAAATCAAACTATAAATTTATAGATAAAATGGCTGAAACAATAGATGATTTTAAATTCTTTTTTAAGCCTCAAAATAAAAATGGCGAGTTTAATGTTTATAATGCCATAATGTTTTCAATAGATTTAAATATAGATAGAATAAATAATTTTGAAATTAATATTGATATCCAGGGAGATAAGGATATTACCACAATAGGAGAAAGTAATATATTTTCTCAGGTTATTTTAAACTTGATAAACAACTCAATAGATGCCTTAAGTGATATAGAGGGAGATAGATATTTAAAAATATTAGTTCACGAAGAAGAAAAAAATATAGTTATAGAATTAGAGGATAATGGTGGAGGAATTAAAGAAGATATAAAGGATAAATTGTTTGAACCCTACGTTACTACTAAAGAAAACCATGGGACTGGATTAGGACTATATATTTCAAAGATTATATTGAAGGAAAAATTTAACGGAGACTTGTTTATAGAAAATACTGAGGGTGGGGTAAAAGAAAGAATAATATTAATAAAGGAGGATGGGGATGCCACTAGAAAGTAGCTTACTGAAAAATATAAAGGTACTTTATGTAGAAGATGAAGAAGAAATATTAGAGCAAATGCTCTTTTTTCTAAAAAAAAGAGTAGGAAAATTGATAGTAGCTCAAAACGGAAAAGAGGGATTAGAAGCCTTTAAAGAAGACAGACCTGATATCATTATTTCTGATCTAAAGATGCCTATAATGGATGGTCTTTCAATGGCACGAGAAATTCGAAAAATAAGTGATGTACCAATAATTATTACCACAGCCTTTTCTGATAAAGAAATAATCTTAAAGGCTGTAGATGTAGGGATAGAAAATTATATAGTGAAGCCTATAGATGCTAGAGAATTAACAGAAGTGTTGAGAAAAACAGCGATAAAGGTTTTAAAGGATAAAGGAAGGCTATTAGCAGTAAGAAATAAAGTATTAACAAAGGAAGATAAAATAGGTATAGAGGAACAGATTAAAAATGCTATAGGCAAATTTATTAAAGATAGAACAGGAAAAGGACCCCAAAATATAAAGGCATTTATTCATTCTAATGTATTAGAGATAGAAGTCCTAGGAACCCTTACGAGGATGGAAAAGACCCTATTGGAATTAGATAAAAATAAATCTATTATTAAATATAATAGGGAAATATTATATAGGGATCATGAAGAACAGATGAAAGAGATAATTAAGGAATATCTTATTTGGGATATAAAACTGGATTCAATAGAAGTTGATTTATCTGACGATAAAACACTACTAAAATTTGAAATTTATTAAGTGAAATTATTGACAAGGTAACAATAAAAATATATAATTAAGTTACTGCTAAGTATGAGAGGGTTTGAGGAAAACACTTTCATAATAGCAATAAATTTTATATAAAATTTAATAACATTAATTATGTTGATTTTGATTTAGGAAAGTTAATTAACTTAGCTTAAATAAGGTCAACTTTGGTACTTCATGTGCCAAAGTTGGCCTTTTTTTTATTAAAAAAATAATAGTGGGGTGTAAACAATGGAAGGGACTAAAGGTATAAATAATGGACAAAAGTTTAAGCTTTTTGGAATGCCTGTTCATGTATTTGCAATATTTGCAATAGTAATAATAGCAGGTATGGCAACAGGAAGTTTATCAACAGATTTAGCTGGTGGATTTGCGGTATTATTCTTACTTGGTATTGTATTTGGAGAAATAGGAGATAGAATCCCTATCTGGAAGGAATATATAGGGGGAGGATCAATATTAGCATTCTTAGGTGCAGCATATCTAGTATATAAAGGAATTTTACCAGAGAAATATGTTGATTCTGTAGTAGTATTTATGGATGATTCAGACTTTTTAACACTATTTATTAGTGTATTAATAACGGGATCAATATTAGCGGTAAATAGAAAATTATTAATAAGATCTTTTATAGGATATGTTCCAGCTATCTTAGGCGGTCTTGCATTTGCTTTCTTATTTGGAGGAATAGCAGGCCTTATAGTTGGAGTTCCTTTTAAAGAAATTGCTATAAAATACGTTTTACCTATTATGGGTGGAGGAAATGGTGCAGGAGCTATTCCTTTAAGTGAAATATGGGAAGAAGTAACTGGACAACCAAGAGATGCATATTATTCCTTTGCAATTTCAATCCTTACAATAGCTAACATTGTAGCAATATTTATAGGTGCTATATTAAATAAAATTGGACAAATGAGACCTAATTTAACAGGAAATGGGGAAGAATTAATTAGAAATTCAAAAGCCCTTTTAACTGATGAAGATAACAAGGAAACAAAAACTACTTTTAGAGATGTAGCAGCAGGACTTATTTTAGCAACAACATTCTATTCACTAGGTAGATTATTCTCTAAAGCTTTACTTCCTTCAATAGGTGGAGTAGTAATTCATCACTTCGCATATATGGTTATATTTGTAGCAATATTTAATGCTTTAGGATTAATTCCTGAAGAATTAAGAAGTGGAGCTAAAAAGTTACAGAAATTCTTTACAGGACAGTTTATTTGGGTAATAATGGCTGGTGTCGGTATTGCCTTTACTGACTTAGGAGAACTTGTAGCAGCAATTACTCTTTCAAATGTATTTATAGCAGCATTTGTTGTTATTGGTGCAGTATTAGGAAGTGCTATAGTTGGTTATTTTGTAGGGTTCTTCCCAATAGACACAGCAGTTACTGCTGGGTTATGTATGGCAAACAGAGGAGGATCTGGGGATATTGCAGTACTAGGTGCTTCTAAGAGAATGGATTTAATATCCTATGGACAAATTTCTTCAAGGATAGGTGGAGGAATGGTATTAGTTATAGGAAGTATTGTGTTTGGATTGATATTCTAAAATCACCTTAAAGTGAAATACACTTTATAGATAAAAAGCCAAGAGATGATTGCTCATCTCCTGGCTTTTTTCATGAGAAGGAATAATATAAAAAGAGTAGAAATATATAAGTAGGAAAAATAATTTAGGGGGAATAAAAATGTTAAGAATAGAAGAGATAAATAATAAGGGGATAAAGAAAATTGTAGAGTGGAATGAGGGAAAGACCACTAATTATATAAGACAGTGGGCAGGCCCTGTATATTCTAGTCCGTTAACAGAAAAAACTATTAATGAAAGGATAGAAAAAGAAGGGTCTAAGATACAGATATTTCAAATAGTAGATGTTGAAAATAAAGAAATAATAGGAACTATAGAATTAGTATTAAAAGATAAAGAAAAAGGTATTGGTCATATAGGACGATTTTTAATTGGTAATGAAGAGAATAGAAACAAAGGGTTTGGACAGAGAGTATTAAAAAATATAGTTCAAATAGGATTTGATGAATATAATCTTAATCAAATTACATTAGCAGTTTTTGATTTTAATAAAAATGCTATTAGCTGCTATGAAAAGGTTGGATTTAAGGTTACTGAATATAGAGAAAAGCTATTTAAGAGAGAAGGAAATGATGTAGGCTCTTATATCATGACTATTAAAATCGAGGATTATCAATAATAAGGAGATGAATATATTTAATCTAAGTTTAAAGGGGGAATCAAATTGACTAAAAGAGGTTTGATTATTATAGTAATTTTAATAGTGTTAATTACTACTGGGTGTTCACCTAATGAAATACTTAGAATAGGTTCTCCAAATGAAGATACAATAACATTTGATATAGAGATTAAAGATAAAGAAACGATTCAACAGGTACGTAGTATTTTCAATAGCTTAAAAGAAATTGATGTTTCTGATAATTTAACACGAGAACCTGATACATTTATTTCATTAAATAAGGATGGGGTTGCAGAAATATGGGCATATATATGGTTTTTAGAAGATGGAACTGCAATTACATTAAGACCTAGGGAAAATTATTATTTAATTACAGAGGAACAGAGTAATAAATTAAAAGATATTATTATAAAAAAATAGACAAGTTAGTTTGTAAAATAAATCTTAGAGTATTGTTTTGAAAGAAAAATATAGTGCCAGGCAGTGAGGAAGAAAAACTACTTGCATATGTAATTTTTGAAGAACGGAATAAACAGCCTTGGACCATTGTAGGTATAGCAATAAGGATGATTCATTGTAATATGTGTGGGAGTAAGATAGGTGGTAAAAAGTCATCACTTCCTATAACAAAGTATTCACGATAGTTCACAAGAAACATATGAACCGTCGTTAAGTCTCAAAACGTTAGGCGACATGGTGTTTAAAATCAGATTAAATTATTTTAAGAAATAAAAAAAGAGAGGAGCAAAATAATGAGATATCCTGAACCAACTGTTGGTGCTATTATTTTTAATCCAGATAATAAAATACTTCTTTGTAAATCTCACAAGTGGAATAATAAATATATAATTCCTGGTGGCCATATTGAATTAGGTGAAGAAATGGAAGAAGCATTAAAAAGAGAGATATTAGAAGAAACTGGATTGGAAATATATGACATTCAATTAATTAGCATAAAAGAAAGTGTACATAATGAATCTTTTCATGAAAAAAAGCACTTTATATTCATTGATTATATATGTAAAACGGATTCTTATAACGTAATATTGAATGAAGAGGCTCAAGAATATGAGTGGGTAGATTTAAAAGAAATTGATAATTACGATTTGGGAGGATTTATAAAACTATTACTAATAGAATTAAAAAATAAGGAAGAATCAAAATATAAAGCAGAGATTTTTTATAATTATTAGAAAATTATTGGTTTTATCATCTTATACATTGAATTTATTTTATAAAAAAATAAAAATATATTAATATCTTATAATACATTTTTAAAACGAAGGATTATTTATATTATATTTTTAGGTCTAAGATTAGTGTTGCTATTTGAATTAGAAAATCAAATGAAATATTTAAAATAATAATAAATAGAGAACATTTTAAGGTGAATAATAATGTAAATTATTTAGTAAATTTCATTTTTAAGTATGAAAAGCAGGCACCACATCATATAACATGACCTTAGCTACATTCCAATTGAGAGTATAACTGAGAAGTGGGGCTGACTTTTTATATGATGTTAGTTGTGCTTATTGGAGCTCAGTAAAAAGAAGTGAAACATTTGAAAGATATATTTCAAAGCTATCTCTTTATAAAGTCTAAAAAGTACATATAAATAGTTGGGAAGAAAAAGACGGTGATATTCAGTCGCATATGTAGCTCTTGGTAGACCTCAAAGGTGTTGTAAACACAACACCGTTAGGCAAAATTTATATAAGGAGTGGATCCTATGATAGAAGTGGATAAAATCAAGGTTATTTTATTCAGGTCGTGTTCTTAATGTCCCAAGAATAGGTCATTGGTTTATACCACTTAATTTTAATAAATTTGTTGATAGAAGTAGTTTTAATAACATAGAAATTAATTATCTTGAGATATCATATGGTATTATCTTTGACTATGAAAATAGATGCAAAATTAATAACTATTGTTTCCTGAATTATTTTGTACGTAGTTTTCATTATCCAATTTTAACACCTCGAAATCATCTAGTACTATTTTTATCACAAAAATAGTGTGTGATAGATTATTTTTTATTATTCTTAAGTTAAAAGGCAAATGTATTAAAGGAGAAAATATATTTTTATTGAAGATAGAGATTAGGAGTAACATTTATTAGAAAGGATGAGAAGGATGAGTAAAGGATATTTTCATATATACACAGGAAACGGTAAAGGGAAGACTACTGCTGCATTAGGACTGTCTATGAGAGCTATTTGTGCTGGTAAAAAAGTCTATTTTGGACAATTTGTAAAGGGAATGAAATATAGTGAGACGAAGGCTGTAGAGTATCTACCTAATTTTGAAATACATCAATTTGGTAGAACCTGCTTTATAGAGAAGGATCCTGAACAGGAGGATATTGATATAGCAAAAGAAGGTCTCAAAGTATGTAAAGATATATTAGAAGAAGGTAATTATGATATCATTGTACTAGATGAATTAACTATTGCTTTATATTATAAATTATTCACTGTGGAAGAAGTGCTTAAAATGTTAGAAAATAGATCACCAGAAGTAGAAGTCATTATTACAGGTAGATATGCTCCAGAAGAGCTAATCCAAATAGCTGACTTAGTTACTGAAATGAAGGAAATAAAGCATTATTATCAACAGGGAGTCCAGGCAAGAAAAGGTATAGAAAGCTAAAATATATTTTTATACATTAATAAAAGGGTAAAATTAATATAAGGATCAAGGAAGGGTGGGAAGAAATGAGCAATGAAAAACTACCAATAGCCTTATTTAATGGAACTATAGCAACTACTAATGGAACATATAAAATAAGTGATATAGGTTTAGCTGAAGCAAGAAATATGATTAAAGACCATGGGTTTATTTCAGCAATTGGCCATGAAGCTACAGCTGAAATATTATCAGAAATATTAGAGATGAAAGTACCTAGAAATAGAATCGAATTCCATCAAAAAATTGGACAATACGCCATAGTATTAAAAATGAAGGAAAGAGCTCCTGAAGGAAAGATTTTAACACGATATGAAATGGAGAAAATAGGATACAACTTAAAATTAATGAAAAGATTAAATTAAGTTGTATATAGTATATTAGTATGGTACTATTAAAATAGAAAAATTGAATTAATATGTAACAACAGGGGGGCTGGATTAACCAGCTGAGATTAAGATGTATTCTTTGACCCTTATAACCTGAACTGGATAATACCAGCGTAGGAAGTTGTTTGCTAAGAGAATATATTATTAATACTATGATATTTTTATCTTGAGTAATGTAAACACAAATCCTATGGATTTGTGCTTTTTTTATTGCATAAATTTCCTTTAATGGAGGTGGAATCATGGAGAGAAATTATACTGTAGATAAGATGCAAGAGGAGTGTGGAGTATTTGGCTTATTTAACAATAAAGATGTGGATATATCTAATATTTCATATATAGCCCTCAGTGCTCTTCAACATCGGGGGCAAGAAAGTTGTGGTATAGCAATTTATGAAGATAGTAAGTTAAAATGCTATAAAGAAATGGGTCTTGTGTCTAATTTTTTTATTAAAGAAGAAGTAAGAAAGATTAAAGGAAAGTCTTTTATAGGTCATGTACGTTACTCTACTTCTGGAGAAAGTAACCTCATTAATGCTCAGCCTATACTAAGTAATAAAATGGCCCTTGCTCATAATGGAAACATAGTTAATGGAATGGAATTAAAAGAAGAATTAATGAATAAAGGAGTAGGATTTGAAACCTCTGTAGATTCAGAAGTTATATTAAAACTGATACAAAAGCTAGATAAAGATCCTATTGAACAGGCAATATCTAAATCTATAGAAAAAATTAATGGAGGCTATTCTGTATTAATCTTAACAGAGGAGAAACTTATAGGATTTAGAGATCCTCAAGGAATTAGGCCTCTTTGCATTGGAAAGTTAAAAGATTCTTATATTTTATGCTCTGAAAGTTGTGCAATTGATGCTCTAGGAGGAGAATTAATAAGAGAAGTTAATCCGGGAGAAATAGTAACCATAGATTTCAATGGAGTATCATCTAGTTATATAGAAGGGAAAAATAATAGTGCAATTTGTGCTTTTGAATATATCTATTTTGCAAGGCCAAATAGTATTATTGATAATTTAAGTGTATATAAATCTAGAATCAACATGGGAAAAAAGTTATGGGAAGAAGCTCCTATATCAGCTGATATAGTAATTGGGGTCCCCGAATCAGGGAACTTAGCAGCCATAGGGTTCTCTAATGCTTCTGGTGTTCCCTATGATATAGGTTTTGTAAAGAATGATTACATAGGCAGAACCTTTATCGAACCGGAATCTAAGAAAAGAGAAAAAAATTTAGATATTAAATTGAGGGTTATCAAAGATAGTATAAAAGGAAAAAGAGTAGTTGTAGTAGATGATTCTATAGTAAGAGGAACAACCAGCAAAAAGATCGTTTCCCTTCTTCGTGATGCAGGAGCAAAGGAGATTCATTTTAGATCTGCTTCTCCCGTTATAAAATATCCTTGTTTCTATGGTATAGATACAGCGGATTGTAGCAACTTATTAGGCTCATATATGAAAGTAGAGGAGATTAGAAAGGCAATTAATGCAGATAGTTTAAAATACATAAGTATTGAAGGCCTAAAAGATGCTATAGGACAGAAATGTACTTGCTTGAAATGTTTTACACAATAGTAGGAAATTCAAATTTATATTGAATTTTAATAATAAATAAAGGGAGGAATAATCAAATGAATTATACAACTCAAATGGATGCAGCAAGAAAAGGGACAATCACCAAAGAAATGGAGGTAGTGGCTAAGAAAGAAAATGTGGATGTAGAAGAACTAAGATCACTTATTGCGGAAGGAAAGATAGTAATTCCTGCTAATAAAAATCATACATCCTTAGATGCGGAGGCTATTGGACAAGGATTAAGAACTAAGATTAATGTGAACTTAGGTATATCTAAGGATTGCCCTAATATAGAAGCAGAATTAGAAAAGGTGCAAACAGCTATAGATATGAAGGCTGAAGCTATCATGGATTTAAGTTCTTTTGGTAAAACAGAAGAATTTAGAAATAGGCTGATAAACATGTCTCCAGCTATGATTGGTACTGTTCCTATGTATGATGCAGTGGGATTTTATGATAAAGAATTAAGTGACATATCAGCTAAAGAATTTTTAAAGGTAGTAGAAAAGCATGCCATAGATGGGGTAGACTTTATGACTATTCATGCTGGAATAAATAGAGAAACAGCTGAAGTATTTAAGAGAAACAAGAGATTAACAAATATAGTTTCTAGAGGAGGATCTCTATTATATGCTTGGATGGAGTTAAATAATAAAGAAAATCCATTCTTTGAGTACTATGATGAAGTTTTAGACATTTGTGCAGAATATGATGTAACCTTAAGCCTAGGGGATGCTTGTCGTCCAGGGAGTATTAATGATGCTACTGATGCCAGTCAAATTAAAGAGTTAATGGTTCTTGGGGAATTAACTAAGAGAGCTTGGGAGAAGAATGTACAAGTTATGATAGAAGGACCAGGACATATGGCTCTAAATGAAATTCAAGCAAATATGTTACTAGAAAAGAAATTATGTCATGGTGCTCCCTTCTATGTACTAGGACCTATAGTAACAGATATTGCTCCAGGGTATGACCATATAACCAGTGCTATTGGAGGAGCAATAGCTGCAGCTAATGGTGCAGATTTCTTATGTTATGTTACTCCTGCCGAACATTTACGTCTGCCAAACTTAGATGATATGAAGGAAGGTATAATAGCTTCAAAAATTGCTGCCCATGCTGCTGATTTAGCTACCAATGTAAAGGGAGCAAAAGAATGGGATTATAAAATGAGTAAAGCTAGACAATCCCTTGATTGGAATACAATGTTTGACTTAGCAATTGACTCAGAGAAGGCTAGAAGATATAGAGCAGAATCTACTCCAGAGCATGAAGATACTTGTACAATGTGTGGAAAGATGTGTTCAATGAGAAATATGAACAAAGTAATGGAAGGGAAAAATATAAATATTTTAAGAGAAGATGTTTAGAATTATGATCAAAGGCTGCTAACAAATTTGTTAGCAGCCTTTTTTTAATCTTCTTAAGGTAATCTTAAGGTTTTATTTAGAAATCTGAAAGATTAGGTGAGTAGACTATAAGTGTAAGGGAGGTCGAGATAATGATTAAATGTAATAATTTGATAAAAAGATATGGAAAAGAAGAAGTAGTATCAAATTTAAGTTTTGAAGTTAAAGAAGGAGAAGTGTTTGGATTACTTGGAGCTAATGGAGCGGGAAAAACCACTACTATTAAAATGATATTAGGACTTACAAACATTACCAAGGGAGATATCTATATCAAGGATAATGTGACTGTAGGTTATTCTCCAGAAACACCATATTTCCATCCTTTTCTTAGTGGATATGAAGTAATGAAGTTTTTTGCAAAGCTACAAAAACTACCTTCTAAGAGTATTAAAGAAGAAATAGAAACATTATTAGAAAAAGTAGGATTAGGTGAAGACCAACATAAAAAAGTAAAGGGCTATTCAAAAGGGATGAAACAACGTTTAGCTGTAGCTCAAGCATTGCTGGGAGATCCTGAGCTTTTGATTTTGGATGAACCAGCAGCAGGATTAGATGCTTTAGGAAGGATTGAGATGCTAGGATTAATTGATTCTTTAAAAAAAGAAGGAAAAACCATTCTCTTAAATAGTCATATCTTAAATGATGTAGAACGAGTAGCAGATAGAGTGATTATCTTAAGTAAAGGTAAGATGATAGAAGAAGTAGATGTTCATAAGCTAAGTAAAAATGGAGAAGAGAAATTAGAGGAAAGATTTATTAAATCCATAGGAGGTATGTGATATGGGAGCCATTATTATAAATTCATTAAGAGAAAAAATTAGGAGTAAAACTATTTATATCGTTGGAGGTATAGGTGTAGCTATAATATTATTTCTTGCTTTGAACGGTTCCTTTAGCTTTGATGATAAGATATTAACTGATTGTCATGAATTAGTGCCTATAGTATTAGTAATGGTTAATCTATTTGCTAGTATATTAGCTATTATGCTATCTCTATCTACAATACCAAAAGAGTTTGAGAGAAAAACTACCCATTTAGTACTAGTAAGGGGTATCAAGCAATGGCAGTTTATTCTAGCTTTAACTATAAGTAATATAATAATATCTTTGTTTAGTATTGGGCTTTTATCTATATCGGTTATAATCTATGCATTAGTACAAGGGGAGATACAAGTGCTATTAAAGATACTAGGAAGTATTTTGATACTTGGGTTAAATATCAGTGTATTAAGTGCAATCACAAGCTGGTTGAGCATTAAACTACCAGAAACTATTACAGGATTTATTGGGATTTTAATATATTTTGTAGGAGTTTTTCATTCTATGCTATCTATTTTTGTAAAAACTAGAGAAGGATTTAGTAGATTTCTATTAGAAGGACTTATGACATTAGTACCAAACTTTGCAGCTGTGCAAAAGCAATCAGGACAGCTAGTTACAGGGAATTATGTAGATATTTATCCCCTTGTGCTACAGGGGTTATTTCTATATATAATATTAGCTCTTACCTTTGTAACCTTTAGGAAGGAGGTTTAGTATGAAAAAAATTTTTGTTATCTATGGATTGATAGGTGTAGTGCTTATTAGTTCATTAATATATTTAGGATTCCAAGGATTATCAGATAAAACAGAAGAACTATATGGAAAGGCCTTAGATTTAAGTAAGGAAGTGGAAGAAAATCTGTGGAAGGACTTTAATTTTGGGGATTATCCGGTAGCTATCAGACAAAGGAATACAGAATATGTATTTAGAAAAGAAGAGATGAGAAAGAGAACCCCTGTACTTCCTGTAATTGCGTGCACTGCCTATCCTGTAGATGGAGAAGTAAATGTGTTTATGTTATCAAAGGAAGAATTAGATACCTTAGGAGATTTTGCTGAAGGAATTGGAAATGAAGAAGAATTTTTAATCAATCAATTTGGATTAGATAAGAAAAAAATGATTGATGAACAATATTTAAGCATAATGTATCATGAAGGACTTCATGCTTATCAATTAAAATATTATGAGAAAAATTTGATGAACATAGCTAAAGATGAATATAAAGAAATAGATGAAAAAGAAGTTTTAAGGAGAGTAGATGAAGAAGCTATTGTTTCCTATTATGAAAAGGAAGGAGAGTTACTTTATCAAGCTATTACTACACAAGATGATAAAGAATCTATATCTTTAGCAAAAGAATATGTAAGTGCTAGGAAAAAACGCATACAGTTTTTAGAAAAACACTGGAAAAGAGAAGAACTAGAAGTATTAAAGGAGCAAGAACATTATTATGAACTGGTTGAAGGAACAGCTAAATATATGGAGGAACAGATCCTTAAGTATTTAGAAAGGGAAGAAATAGTAGAAAAATATTTAAAAACTATAAAGGAATTACAAGAAGGAAAGCAGAAATATTATAATACTGGAATGGGTATCTGTCTACTATTAGATCGCTTTAATATATCTTGGAAGAAAGATGCTTTTAGAAACCCCATTCCTTTAAATGAAAGATTAGAAGATGCATTGGAGGGACTATAATGAATGAAAAGATATTAGTGGCCGATGATGAGAAAGAAATAGTAGAGCTTTTAAGACTTTATCTAGAAAAGGATGGTTTCACTGTAATTGAAGCTAATGATGGTAAAGAGGCATGGGATAAGGTAAAGTATGAGGATATTTCCCTAGCAGTAATAGATATAATGATGCCAGAGATAAATGGATTTGAATTAGTGAAAAGAATTAGAGCTCAATATCAGATTCCAATAATTATTTTATCAGCAAAGAATATGGATAGTGATAAAATACTAGGTCTTGGATTAGGGGCGGATGATTACATTACAAAGCCCTTTAATCCCTTAGAAATTATAGCAAGAGTTCAAGCTCAGCTTAGACGTTCTTATCAATTTAATGAAACTTTGAAAGAAATAGAATATCCAAGTAATATTTGTCTAGGAGAATTAAAACTAGATCAGTCTAGTTGTACTTTATATAAAAACAAAAGAGTAATAGATTTAACATCCACTGAGTATAAAATCATTAATTATCTCTTAAAAACTCCCGGTAGAGTATATACAAAGAAGCAAATATTTGAACAGATATGGGGAGAGTACTTCGATGGAGATGATAATACAATAATGGTTCATATAAGTAAAATTAGAGAAAAGATAGAGGATGATCCTAAGCATCCAATTTATCTAAAGACCATAAGAGGATTGGGGTATAAATTTGAGAAAAATATTTAATAAAAAAACCGGGAAAAAGCTATATTCTACCCTTATAAAAAATTATGTATTTTTTAGTTTAACTATAGTATTAATAGTGATTATCGCTTTTATCTTTCTAGGAGTGTTTATGGAAAGAAGTGTTCAAGATGGAGAGTTACCAAATATTAGAGCTACTGACATTGTTCAAGCTGATTATAAAAAAATAGATATAAGTGATATCATACTTTTGGGTGGATGGTTAGAGATTTTAGATACCGATAGAAATGTAGTATATATCAAAGGAACTCCTAGAGAATATAATTCATCCTACAGTGAAAAGGAATTTTTTCAGCTTTTAAGTACAATTGACCAAGATTATGAGTACTTTACATCTTCCACATATTTTATAGGTGAGGATGGAAAAGAATATATTGCTCTGATAAAGATTCCTGGAGACAAGATTGGTATCCAAATGAATTTTAAAAATGTTCCCTATGCTGTAAATAAAATATTTATTAAGTCTGCATTATACACTTTAGGTATATTTTTAATATTATTTATCTTGAATGTAGCCTTATATAGTAGGTGGATGACAAAGAAAATTACAAAACCTCTATCTTATATAATAGAGGGGTTAAAAAAGATGTCTCAGAAGAAATATAATACAAGATTAAACTTTGAAGCAGAAAGTGAATTTGCTAATATTCGAGATGCCTTTAATTATATGGTTTCTGAGCTGGAAAGAATTGAAGTGGAAAAAAATCAGATAGAAGAAAAAAAGAAAAACATGTTAGTTGATATTTCCCATGACCTAAAGACTCCTATTACTACTATTCAAGGATATTCAAAGGCAATATCTGAAGGAATGGTAGAGGATGATGAGAAAAAGCAGTTATATTTGAATACTATCTATAATAAATCTATTAAAGTAACTAACTTAATTGATATGCTATTTGAATATGTGAAGCTAGATACCATGGAATATAAGCTTAATATTACAAATCAGGATTTAACAGAATTTATTCGAGAAACTATTGCTGGATATTATGAAGAGATAGAAGAAAAAGGATTTGAACTAAACATTGATATGCCAGAAGAAAGACTCTTTTATTCCTTTGATTCTAGACAAATAGAACGGGTACTATCTAATTTAATTTCCAATTCGATTAAATATAACCCTAAAGGAACTACTCTTTTTATTAAACTAATATATAATGAAGATAACATAGAGATACAGGTAGCTGATAATGGTGTGGGAATACCAGAAACTTTAAGAAATAATATCTTTGACCCTTTTGTAAGGGGAGATCAAGCTCGAAGTAGTAGTGGAGGAAGTGGGCTAGGACTTGCTATTTCAAAGAGAATTATTGAGAAACATAATGGGCAGCTAATCCTTGATGATGATACCAGCCTAACCAAGTTCATCATCAGATTACCAAAATATTAAGGGCTATAGGAGGAGTGTGGAGTGAAGAAAATAATTAGAATAATAGGTATTATAGCAGCAGTAATAACTATATCTAACTCGTTGATATTTCTGATTAAGGACATTTATATACCAGCTTTAGGTCCTTTTTCTTTAGGAATTGTTATGTTAAGTATCATTTATTCAAATAAACAGAGATATAATCAGGGCAGTATAAAGAAAGGTCAGTGGAGGTTTACCCTTATTGTTGGACTAATAGCAGTAACGTTAAATATTGCTGCCGGTACTTCTCAGTTAATAGTAGCATTTAATTAACTAGATAAAAAAGATGTGGAACCTAGAAATAGGTTCTATTTTTTTGAATATATCATTACTAAATTGGGGGATTATATATAAAAAATGAAGGGAATGATTTTATGAACCCCTATTTACTTGTCCTACTTCGTGTAATTACTATTATGACTTTACTTTTGTTTTCAACCTTATTTATTATGGGGAAAAGACCTATAGGTGAATTACCAGTGTTTGACTTTCTTTCACTTATTGTAATTGGGGCTATAGTTGGTGCGGATATAGCAGATCCAAATATTGAGCATCTTCCAACTGCCTTTGCTGTCATAATCCTTGCCGCTCTTCAAAGGTTCGTTAGTGAAATGATAATTAAGAATAAAAAGTTTAAAAAATGGGTTACTTTTGAACCGACTATAATAATTCAGGATGGACAGTTAATACATAAAAATATTAAAAAGATAAAATACTCAATTGATGAAGTATTGATGCTTTTGAGAGAAAAAGACATATTTGATATTAACACAATAGAATATGGGGTAATAGAATCTAGCGGTAAGTTATCGATACTTAAAAGAACTGAGTATGATGAAGTGATAAAAAGGGATATGAATATCGTAACTAAGAAAGCATCATTACCAGTAGCGGTAGTGGTAGAAAAAGAATTACAAACAGAAAATATTAAAAGACTAAATTTAAATCCTGAGGATATATTAAAAATTCTTAATAAACAAGGGTATTCAAGAGTTGAAGATGTTTTCTTTGCAGCTATGGATAGTGAAGGAAATATCAGTATTTCGCCTTATCAAATGGAGTCGGATGTATTAGAGCCTTAAGAGGCTCTTTTTTTGAGCTTAAGTTTCTAAATAGATTTTTATATTGCCTAGTATTTCTTCTCAGTGGTATAATTAGCTGAAAATATTAAATATTCAGAAATTGAAAGTCAAGGAGATGAATTTAATGTTAAAGGGGAAATTGATAAATTTGAGGTTAGTAGAAGAGGGAGATTTAGATGAGATATATAGATTAAACAGTGATATATCTCAACGGGGAGAGTATTGGCACTATAGTTTACAAACTAGAGGATCTTTGAAAAAAAGGTATGCAGATACAGGTCTTTGGAATAATGATTATGGAACTATGTTAATCACTGATAAAGATGATAGGATTGTTGGAGATATCACTTATTTTAAAGGGTTATGGTACATGCCAGGATATGAAGTAGGATATCAAATATTCCGAAAAGAGGACAGAGGTAAAGGATATGTATCAGAGGCGCTAAAAATATTCACTGCTTATCTCTTTGCATCAAAAGATATAAATCGTCTAGAGATTGAATTAGCACAAGGAAATATTGGAAGTAGAAGAGTTGCCGAGAAATGTGGTTTCAAATATGAGGGTCTAAAAAGAGGTGCTAATTATAAGAACGGTAAATATGAAAACTGTGAATTACTCGGACTTTTACGTGAAGAATGTCCTAGTTTAGAAGAAGTTATAGAAAGATAATATATGGCGTTTAATCTTGGGGGAATTAAATAGAAGCCAAGCATATATATACATAGAAAATAAAAATGTTTTATATTTAGGGGGAGTTTGAAATGGATAATAGAAAGATTAATGCAAATGGAGTAGAACTAGAGGTAAATCACTATCCTAAAGAGGGAGATACAATTATATTTTTACATTTCTCAGGAGGTAACTTAGCTCAATGGAGTGGAATTATACCTTATTTTAAGGATGATTATAATATTGTCACTATGGATATTAGAGGGCATGGAAAATCAGAAAAATTAAAAGAAGGCTATACATTAGATAATATGGCTAAAGATGTTATAGGGGTAATGGATGAGCTAGATTTAAGCAAAGCTCATATAGTAGGAAGTTCACTAGGGGGAGAGATCGGAGTAAACCTTTCAGCAAATTATCCTGATAGAATAGTTTCAGTTGTTGCAGAAGGGGCAATTCAGAATTTTTTTGGTAAAAATGGATCCTATGATATACCAGAAGAAGAGATTCCTAATAAAAAAGAGGAGATCAGAAAAGAGCGGAAAGAAAGGATCACTCCTGTTTATAACTCTATAGAAGAAAAGGTTGAAACTAAAAGAAAAGATTTTGAAGAAGGCGGTATTGAGTGGGATAGTCATATAGAAAAATTTGAAAAATATGATACCGTAGAAACTGAGGATGGAAAATTTACTACAAGCTGTCCAAAATGGGTGGTTGATAATTATGTAGAGAATTATTGGGATATAAAATTTGAAAAATACTTTAAAAAAACAAAATGCCCAGTTTTAATGATACCTAGTGAAGATGAATGGTCTACACCAGAAGTAAAGGAAAGCATAGAAAATTATCAGAAATTATTGAAGAAAAGTAAAGTTGATATTATTCCAGGTGGCTTTCATGCCTATGTGGCATTTCAATACCCAAGAAAATTTAGTGAAGTGATTCGAGAGTTCTATAAAGGGTTATAAGGAGTGGATTTGATGATATCAGGGGTATTTAAATTAGAAGAGAAAGATATAAAGGAGTGTGCTGAACTTTATGTTGATGTATTTAATAAAGAGCCATGGAATGATAAATGGACTACCAAAACTGCCTATAATAGATTAAGAGACACTTATATATCACCAGGATTTGTAGGTATTAAATATGTTGAAGAAGATATTATAAAAGCAGCACTATTTGGAAACTGTGAACAATGGTATGAAGGTATGCATTTTAATTTAAGAGAGATGTATGTAACTAATGAACTACAGGGAAAAAAAATAGGTAGTAAGATGTTACAGGAATTAGAAGTGAGAGCAAAGGATTTAGGAGTACATACTATTATATTGTTTACAGAAAAGGATAATTGTACAGATAAATTCTATAGAAGAAATGGTTTTAGTGGGCTAGATTTTATGTCCATGATGGGAAAAGAAATATAGTTGATATAATTTGGTGTACTCATTTCGACTTTAATTAAAATAAAACAGCTATCAGATATTATTTGATAGCTGTTTTTATAGTTTATTTTCCTACGAACATCCAAGCACATACTTTACCCTCAATTAGATCTATTATCTTGAAAATTAGATAACTCATTAGACTAAGACCTAAAATACCTGCAAACATCTCTTTATATTGAACTATAGCCCAGGAATTCATAATATAATAGCCTATACCGTAGGTAGTTGCAAAATTTTCAGCAAAAAACAATACAGATATTGATATCCCAACACTGATTCTTAGGGCAGAAATTATTTTTGGTAGAGTAGAAGGTATAACAAGATGTAGATAAGTTTGCCAGTGATTTAGCCCTAAGGATTTTACAGAGTAAATTAGGTTTGTTGGGATTTCCTTTACTCCATCTCTTGTGGCCAAAAGTACTTGAAAAAAAATAATTGTTATAATAAGGACGATTTTAGACAAGTTACCAAGACCAAATAGTAGCATAAAAACTGGAAGAAAAGCTATTTTAGGAATAGGATATAATAGATAAGTAACTGGGGATATAATAGCATCAGCTCTACTATTAGAGCCCATCCATAAACCCATAGGAATTCCTATAATCATAGCTATAGACACCGCGGATACTATCCTTAATAGACTTACTAAAAGGTGAAGGAGAAGACTTCCATTAATTAAAGCATTTATAAATGCGATAATAGTTTCATAGGGACTAGGAACAATACTAGAATCAATTCCTTTATGTAAAATATACCAAAGAATTAATATTATAATAAAACCATATATCGATTTATATTTAGTTAATTTATTTAAGACTCTCATCATTATCACCCTTATAAAGCCATTTTCTTACTTCATTACATAAAATATAATATTCTTCTTTGTCTCTGATATCTTTATCCCCAAAATATGGATTATTAATAATCTTTTTAATACTTCCTTTTTCCATAACTATAATCTTTTGACCTAAAAAAACAGCTTCTTCTATACTATGAGTAACTAAAATGATAGTCATAGGATTTTCATGATATAGTTTTAAAATTAAATCTTGTATTTTTTCTTTAGTAATAGCATCTAAAGAAGAGGTAACCTCATCTAAAAGCAAAGTATCTATATCCATTACTAGTGTTCTTGCAATTGCTACCCTTTGTTTTTGTCCTCCACTTAATTCATTAGGATATTTGTTTTTATGTTGTAGTAGATTTAATTCTCTTAAGGTGTTATTTACTATATCTTTGATATTATACTTATCTATGTTTCTAGCTTTTAGACCTAGAGAGATATTTTCCGATACTCTTTTCCAGGGTAAAAGGCCACTATCTTGAAGTATTATACCAGTTTCCTTTCGTACCCCATTTATAACTTCATCATTAATGATAATCTCACCCTCTATATAATGGAGAAGTCCTGCTAAAGTATATAGCAGGGTAGTCTTTCCACATCCGGATTCTCCAATAACAGCATAGCTTGAATTTTCCGGGATAGTTAAATTAATATTTTTTAGGGCTTCTTCTTGACCATAGCTATAGTTCAAGTTATTTATTTGAATCATATAATTTTACTTCCTTCCACTTAAAATTACTCTATAAAGGAGAAATCACTTATATCTTCTAGTTTATATTCTTTATTAATTAAATTCTTAGACTGAGTCCAATCCAATACATCTTTAAAAGTTTCATTACTAATTTCTTGAGCTTTGGTATATGTTGGTTCACTCTTTAAATAATCCTCTATCGCTGGAGGAAATCCATATTCATTTAAAACCTTACTGTACTCAGTTGGATCAGTATCATTAATATAGTCTACCGCATTATTATAAGCTCTATAGAAAGCTTTTATCTCAGCAGGGTGTGTATCTAAAGTTTCTCCATTAAATAATAATGTACCAGCTTTAATGCCATAATCTCTTGATGATGCAATTATATTAGCACCCTTAGAGTCTAATAAAGTAGCTTGAGGCTCGGTAAAGATTACACCGTCGATTTCATCTGCTAACAAGGCTTCAAATCTTGCAGTAAAAGATGGTATGCTAACAAGGTTATATTCAATATTGTTTTCTTGTGCTATTTTATCCATGATATATTCTAGAACAAAATTTGGTACTAATGAAACATCCTTATTATTTAAATCTTCAATACTAGTAATACTAGAGTTTGGTGAAGTCAACAATTTAAAATCTTCATTTATATCAGATGTAATCTTCATATCAAAATCTGCTTTGTGGAAAGTCAAAGAAGTCATAACATCTCCGATTATTGCATCAATTTTTTTAGCTTGAACAGCCACATTACGATCATTTGGAGAATTGAATGGAACTATCTCTACACTTAATCCTTCTTTCTCATAAAAACCCTTCTCTTTTGCTATGATGATTGGAATAGCTGATTCAGCAGGTAAAGTACCAAATTTCAGTGTATAATCTAAAGATTCATCCTTTTCACATGCTATGATGAAGCTTGATAGAATACTTATTAATAATAATAACGATAATATTTTTTTCATAGTTATCCCTCCATTAATTAGTTATAATTTAATATAGACTTAAATTTCTCTAAATTATAGTTTAATAAAATACCATCCCTATGTAGTTTATAAGGGTTAGTCTCTTTAGTGTTTTTCCCTTCTTCTGAGGTAAATGCTAGCATAAATCCTTCTTCTTTTAACCAATCTATATTTTCATCAGTGTAAACTCCAAAAGGATAGGCAAAAGCATTTTTGGTACTAACAAATTCTTCACAAGATCTAAGATCTTTTAAAAAAGAAATCTTATCTATAGTTTCAAGAGCAGCTCGTCCATCCATTCTTGTATGTAAAGATTTTGTGTGATTAGCATACTCAAAAACATCCCTCATTTGTTCAAGTTCTTCTTTTGATAAACATACTGACTTGGTTTTGGAGTTATCCTGTTTTTCATCAAAAATCCAATCTTTTACTACAAAACCTATTGCATGGAAATTATATTTTTTTAATATAGGATAAACTCTAGTAAGGATGGACTTATACATATCATCAAAGGTTAATAACACTGATTTTTCAAGTAAATTCTTATCATTATAATAGAAGTCTATAACATCCTTTAATGTCAATGTTACATACCCTTCATCAAATAAATACTTAATTTGTTTTTCAAATTCTTCTAAGTAAGCAAATAAAACTGGTGGTAAAACATCTTGGTAATCTTGTTGAACTTTAATTCCTTTATACTCATTATAATCAAAGTCCTGTTTATGAACTATCTCATGGTACATTAATACATTAAAACCTAACATAATTAACCCCCCTATATATCTTTAGTTTTTTGTTTTATTTTTATCAATAATAGAATTAGAATATCATACTTTTTTACAATATAACAGATTAGGAAAGTAAAAAGCTATCAGTAATATTATCTGATAGATTAATTAATGAAAAATCTCCTTACCTTTTACAACATGCCTATAATCCAGTAGACTGGTATCCATGGAGTGAGGAGGTTTTCAAAAAGGCTAAAGAAGAGGATAAGTTGATATTCTAAGGTTTTTTCCGAATAATAGAATCTATTATTATATTGAAACAGATTATTCTTATACCTTATACTGATATATTTATTTACAATACATGGTAATAAATTATATAATTGAGATATATTATAAGATTTAAGAGGAGATATTATGAATATAATTAAATTGACTTCAGAAAGAAAATTAGATTTTATCAATTATTGTATGAAGTATAGGAATGAGTTTGATATTACTTTTTTGGATGATCAAGATTTGATAAGTTTTGAACCTAATGAAGAAAACCCAACGTATATTTTGTTAGATAATAATAACGTTATTGGAGCAGTTTCTCTAATGATTAATTCATATTATAGAAGGGCTGGCTCGGGTCGTTTTAGAATTTTTCATACAATAGAATCTAATAAAGAAACATATGAAAAAATGTTAAACTTAGCATTAAAACATATAGAGGGACTGCAGAAGGTATTTATGTTTATAGATGGTGAAGATAAGAAAATGGCTGAAGTATTGAAAAATTTAAATTTTGACATTAAAAGATATTCTTACACGCTTATCAACCATGATTTAGAAGATATGCAAGCATCATTCCCTGTCGGTTATGAACTAAGAGAGTTTCAAGCTGGGAGGGATGAAGCAGATTGGTGTAAAGTAAGAAACTTAGGATTTAGTAAAATTGAAGGTTGTGATACGCCAAAAACGCCTGAAATGTACAATGAAATGGAAAAAGATTATGGGCATTTACCTGGCGGTATAATAATGCTATATCATAAAAATATGCCAATAGGGCAAGTTCGTGCAAGTAAAGAAGTAGAAGATGATATTGAATATGTATTTATTTCATCACTATGTGTTATTCCTGAACACCAAGGAAAGGGGTTAGGAAGAAATCTACTAAAAGTTGCATTGAATTTTGGAAAAAGAAAAGGTATACAAAAAGGAATGCTATCTGTCAATGCAGAAAATGAGAATGCAGTTTCCTTATATTTAAATGAAGGATTTGAAAAAGAATCTGTGGCAATATGCCATGAATATTATTTAAATTCAAAATAAAGCAATATAGAGTCGTGTGATATGATACTTCCAAAGTAGACCGTGTGATTAATTAAAATTACATTATCTACTTGGAGGTGTTTTTTTATGGACCGGGAACCTAAGTATAGCAAAAAAGTTAAGGTTAAGGCATGTGAAGATTACGTGGAAGCTACGGCAATTAGATGTATTAATATTTCTTCTGAAAGATATGTATTAGGTATTTATGAAAATGGCATTTTAAAATATCCATATTATTCAAGTGAGCATTATAAAGAGTTAGAAGATTATCATATAAAGAATACAATAGATAGTGATACAAATGTATTTAAAATTTTAGAAAATATAGAAGAAGTAGAGAATAAATATATAAGTAAGAAGTTTTCAGAAGATATTCAATTATGGTTTGAAAAATGCAAACATGATTATAAAGTAACATCTCAAGTTTATATTCATCGCAAACCTAATAAAGAGTACTTTTAGTTTATATATGGAGTTTTTAAAATTATATAAGGTAGATTTATGTGAATTCTAATTTGTCATAACATAGCTAAAATTTTAATTATGACAAACTCAAAAAGCAAAAATAAAAAAGGACAAATCTGATTTTCTGCTTTGTCCTAGTAATATCAATATTTAGATAGCTTTTTCTAAGTTTATCATAATGAACATTAAGTAAAACTCACCTACTACTGTTAGACTTATCAACTATTAGTATTTTTCTTAAAAACAAATTTTATTATTATCAAAAATAGAAGCATACCAGAAATGGATGATAATGTTCTTATATCATAACTTTCAGGGTTTGATAATGTATTTTTAATCCCAATAAACCATATACTCAAAAGTATGAAAGTAACAATCAATACTTTAATCAATATATCGATAATATTTGTTAGTTTTAACTTATGCATAGTGTAATTCCTCCATATCTAATTCAAACTTTTATTTTTAGCATTTAGCCATATATAAGAATCCAGAACAATGAAATCTACTGAATTTGTCATAATGGTACTTAAGTAAAATTCATTCCTACATAATTCTATAAGCTATATCTTAATTAGATAATATAAATAAAAATAATGAAAACTATGTTAAATGATGCTACTATAAAAAGTATTTTAGCACCTATCTTATTGTTTTCATTAGTATTTAATAGGCCTATTGCTCCTATAATAAACATAATAGTCATTAGAATATTCGTTAAAGGTATTTTATAAATTTCAATTCCTTTATTTATTGATATAAATAGAACTACCGTTAACATTATCAGTATTATTAATGATACTTTAGATATAGTGATTATGTTCACCCCATCCCATCCAATATAATTATAACAATCCTTTTTCATTATACTTATTTTACCATGTATGAGATTTCCTAGCCATAGGAACCTCTGAGTTTATCATAATTACTATTGAGTAAAACTCAGATTAGAGCATAATGCATAGTTTATAAAAGATGCGACATAATAAATATTTTTTACTTATTATGACTTAAAATTTATAGTTTACTTAATCTATTCCTATCTGAGACAAATCGATAAATTCAAGTTTCATTTCTGCTTCTGATTTCGAACGATAAAGGGTAATTTTATCATAGGGTTTCAAGTTGTCTTGCCATGATTCTATATTACTCAGAAAATCTGTTTCATTTTCAGAAATTATGAAGCACTCCAAATCCTTATTGATATAACAAATTGGTGCATCACTTTCTAAGTCACATGATTCGCCAATGGTTCCGATAAATCCACCTTTACTATCTTTTGCCATAATATCTACTTGTGGAACTGTATAAAATTCTAAATATGGAATATGGTCGTCAAATATAAATTTAATATCATAATCGTCAGCATATCTTTGATACTCCTCATTTCTATCATTAACACTCATAGAAAAAATTGTTGTACCTGCTGATATAATCTCAGTATCTTTTAAAAATACACTTATAGCTCCAGTGAATTCTGTTCTATCTAAATAAACTTTTCGCATCTTTAACCTCCGTTAAATCTATATTTATGCAGATATCCATATTGTTTTAATGTCGAATTATTCTACAACTATGTAATAAACTAAAATTCTATAAGAAAGCATTAAATTCCTCTAATTATAATCAATATTTTTCTAAATATACTATTTATTAGCGAATTCTAAAATGAAATAATGTATGGTTTCGTACTAAAAATGAAGTTGTGACACAAAAGATTTTTTATGCGTCATTAATATTCTTAAATAATCTTTTGTATTAAAATTTTGGCTTTATTTTAAAATCCTTATGTGTCATATTAAAACTCTCATTGTTAATATATGGTATAATATAACAAATATATTTCAAGTCAATAATTATTTATAAACACAAAAAGGGGGGGATTAGATTGAAGTGGTTCATTTTCATAATGGGGATAATATACCTTGTTTTTGCATTATTAAGATTAAATAATAAATATATAGTTACTTCAATGAATCTTAATAAATTACTAAGTACTACCCACAACTATATACTTGGAACTTTATTTCTACTGAGTATTCGTATTTATGACTTTTCTTATTTATATATTTTATTATCTTTTATAAGCATTATTGTGTTTGCACTTTTATTTATAGATACTAAAAAGTTTAACCCTGATTTTAATAAAGAGTATAAGGATCTTAGTAATTTTGTAATGTTTAATGCTAATGATGTAGATATCAAAAGTGCGAAAACTAAATTTGCTAAAGAATTAAATTTAGCAGAAAATCTATTTTCTATTAATTTAACTAAAAGCGGCAAAAAAATAATTAGTATTAAAAATACATATAATCTTAGCCCAATTTATCTTCTAAAAAATGAAGATAAAATTAAAGTTACAAAAATAAATTTATTTTTTCTACTATTAGGTTCCATATATATTATTTCATTCTTTGCTTAGATCATCTCATTTAATTAAAGGCATTAATATTTAATCTTGATTTTTTATATTATTTTGTAATAGTGAAATATGAGTTTTACTTAATAGTAATTATGATAAACTGAACGGATTTTCTAGCTATAAATTAATATATAGAGAAAGAAGTGATAATAAAGTGGGATTTAAATATGCTATTATCTTTTTCTTATTTTTCATATTGAGTATTATAATTGTTGTATTTAGAGTTAGATATTTTACTTATTTCTTTTATGGTAAATCAAAAAAAGAAAAAGAATTTTTAAAAAAGTCATCTAAATTTCAAATAATAGTTTTATTTCTATTTTTACTTCTGGCCTTTCTCATAAAATACTATTTTAAGCTTGTATAAGGAGGCATATTGAAATGATTAACCCTATTTTAATAATGGGAATTGTTTTTATGTTAATAGGAGTTGTTTTCAAAATTTTTGTATCAATTTTTATATTTTATGATATATTTCTTTCTGAAAAGATAAAATTTAAAAAGGGTAATATAGAAAACATAATAAAAAAAGTATATATTATTTCAATGATACTTGGAATCATATTAATGTTTATAGGGTATTTTATATTTCTTATAAATGCTTAAAAATTTCAGTTACAACAAGAATATCTATATGAATCTAAGAAATTTGAGTTTTACTTAATGTTCATTATGACAAACTCAGAGAAAGCACCATAAGCATTGATACTACTTGGATAGATTATACACTTTTTATCTCTTTCTGGTTATCATAACTCATATTCTAGCTATATTATGAGAAATTTAATTTGGGTTAATAATGGATGCAATCTACACTAACACAGCCTAATTTTTCTGATATAAAATATTATAATTAAATGAGAGGTATATTAAATGCTGGGATTAAAAAGTAATGAACTAAGAATAGTACCATATGATGATAAATGGAAAGACTATTTTGAAGCAGAAAAAATATTGATTAAAGAAAAATTAAAAGATCATTTTGAATTAGATAATTTTACAATATATCATATAGGGAGTACATCTATTCCAAGAATATCTTCAAAACCAATAATTGATATGATGTTAGTATCAAAAAAATTCGAGTTATATTCTAGTAAAATATCATTCTTATTAAATTTTTTAGGATATGAACAAGTTTCTTGGGATCTCAACAACGAGTGTATTTTCCTTGTGAAGGGAAGAGATGAAGATAGGGAAGTAATAACACATCATATTCATATAGTGAGTAGTCAGAGTAGAAAGTATGAGGAATATTTATTATTTAAAAATTTCTTAACTAAGAATTATAAGTATGCACAAATATATAAAAGGCGTAAAATTGAATTAGTATCTATATATCCAAATGACAGAGGAGAATATAGAAAAGCTAAAGGTGTGATTGTAAACAAAGTTTTAAAAATAGCAGAGCTAACATTGTAATAGAGTATGTATGAACTCTTATGAATATGTTTAATGGGTATATTCTCAATAATAGGAAATAATAGAAAAGTAGAGAATAAAGATTGGAGGTGGTGCTATGACAACAAATAATATAGAACCCAATAGGTTGATCAAGGAGAAGTCGCCATATTTACTTCAACATGCCTATAATCCTGTAGATTGGTATCCATGGAGTGAGGAGGCTTTCAAAAAGGCCAAAGAAGAGGATAAGTTAATATTTTTATCTATAGGCTATAGCACTTGTCATTGGTGTCATGTGATGGAAAGGGAGTCTTTTGAAGATGAAGAAGTTGCAGAGGCTTTAAATAAGGATTTTATAGCTATTAAAGTAGATAGAGAAGAACGTCCAGATTTAGATAATATCTATATGAATATAACTCAAGCACTGACTGGTCAGGGTGGATGGCCTATGAATGTATTCATAACTCCAGAACAAAAGCCTATCTATGCCGGTACATATTTTCCAAAGAGAAGTATCATGAATAGGATAGGACTTCTTGATGTGTTAGAAAAACTAAGTAAGGCTTGGAAGGAAAAGAAAAATGAACTTATTGAGTCCAGTGAAAATATTATAGAAGCTTTAAATAGGTCAAAAGGAGATATAGAGGGAGAAGAACTAGATAAATCAATTTTAGAAGATATATTTGAAGATAATAAAAGAAGTTTTGATCCTAAATATGGAGGCTTTGGAAACAAACCTAAATTTCCCATGGCCCATAATCTATTACAATTATTAAGATATTGGAAGGACACAGGAGATAAAGAGAGTTTAGAAATGGTGGAAAAAACTCTACAAGGAATGTATAAAGGAGGAATCTTCGATCATATAGGCTATGGATTTTCTAGATATTCTGTAGATGAAAAGTGGTTAGTGCCTCACTTTGAAAAGATGTTATATGATAATGCTCTACTTGCCTTTAGTTATCTTGAAGGCTATCAAGCTACTAAAAAACCTATATATAAAGAGGTAGCAGAAAAGATATTTACCTATATCATTAGGGATATGACATCAGAAGAAGGGGGATTTTACTCTGCAGAGGATGCTGACTCTGAAGGAGAAGAAGGTAAATTCTATGTGTGGGATCCTGAAGAGATAAAGGATATTTTAGGAGATGAAGAGGCAAATCTAGTATGTAATTATTATGACATAACAGAAAAAGGGAATTTCGAAGGTAAAAGTATTCCAAATCTAATCAAACAAGATATTAAGATTATAGATAAATCTCAAGAGTTTAAATACAGAGTTCATGCTTATACTGATATGTTATTTTATGCAAGGGAAAAAAGAGTGCATCCCCATAAAGATGATAAAATATTAACCTCATGGAATGGTTTAATGATAGCAGCACTAGCTTATGGAAGTAGGATATTAGAGAATGGACTATATATTAAAATAGCAGAAAGAGCTATAGATTTTATATATAAAAATTTATTTAATGATGAAGGAAGATTATTAGCTAGATATAGAGATGGAGAAGCTAAATTTTTAGGATATCTAGAAGATTATTCTTTTTTAACTTGGGGATTGATAGAGCTATATGAGGCCACATTCAAGGTAGAATATTTAGAAAAGGCTCTAAATCTAATGGAGGAATCCTTTAGATTATTCTGGGATAAGGATGAGGGAGGATTCTATATAAATGGTCATGACGGAGAAAAGTTAGTCCTAAGACCTAAAGATATATATGATGGAGCAATACCCTCAGGAAATTCAGTAGCTGCTCTAAATATGCTTAGGTTAGATAAAATGGCAGAAAGTGAGAGGTATACTGAAAAATTCAGGGTTATGCTTAAAAAATTCTCTTCAGAAATAAAAGATAATCCACCAGCCTATTCTTTCTTTTTAATGGCATATATGTACTACTTAAAATCTGGTAAATCTATAGTCATATCTATAAAAGAAAAGGATGATTTGTTTAATGATATGATCAAAGAAATAAATGAAAAATACTTGCCATTTATTTCAGTAGTGGCAAATGATAATTCTAATAAATTACAGGAGATAGTACCCAGCATAAAGTATAAGAAAATAATAGATGGAAAAACCACAGCCTATATTTGTGAGGATTTTACTTGTAATATGCCAACTAATGATTTAGATAATTTAAAAGAACAATTAAAGTAGTTTATACTAATATATAAGAACTTAAGAATATCTTAATAATTATTTATGCTATTATTAAGGTATTTTTTTTGATTATATTATATAATAGAGTAACTAAATAAATTACTGGGGGCAAAGGTTTATTATGGAAAAGTACTATTTATATATAGTTCTTTCGAGGCCTAATACAGCAGTATCAAAAATGATTAAATTGATTAAGAATGATCAATTTACTCATGCATCAATTTCATTAGATAAAGATATTGAGTATATGTATAGCTTTGGAAGAAGAAATACGTATAATCCTTTTATTGGAAGATTCAAACAAGAGGATATAAATGAGGGAATATATAGATTTCACAGAGATGTACCGGGGCTAGTAATGGAGGTTGAGACAACAAAGGAGCAATATGAAAGGGCTAAAATCTTATTAGATCATTTTATACTGAATAGCGATTCATATAAATATAATTACAAGGGACTAATATATAACTTATTAAATAAACCAGTGTGTAAGGATGATAGATTTTTATGCTCAGAATTTGTATATTACATTTTAAATGAAAGTTATATTGCTGATCTTAAAGTGTCAAGAAATCTTGTTAGACCTCAAAATCTCCTAAATATAGAAGGTGAAATCATCTATGAAGGAAATCTAAAGCAGATAAGGTTTCCCCATCAAGTAAAAAACAGAAGATTACATTCTCTAATGAATAAAATTGGGATAAATTTTTAGTTGCAAAAAATGACTGTCAAATTTAAGTTTGACAGTCATTTTTATTATCCAAATAAAATAAAGTATCCAATAACTATAATACCTAAAATGATTCGGTACCATCCAAAGGCTTTGAAGTCATTGTTCTTGATGTATGTTAATAAGAATTTGATTGATATAATAGAAACCACGAAAGCTACAATGGAACCTATAGATAAAATAGCTACTTCTGTACCAGTAAAATCAAAACCAAATTTTACTAATTTCAAGGCACTTGCGCCAAACATTACTGGGATAGATAAGAAGAATGAATACTCAGCAGCAATGTAACGGGAAGTACCAAGTATTATTGCTCCAATTATTGTTGCACCAGAACGGGATGTGCCTGGAATTAAAGCTAAGACTTGGAACATACCGATTAAGAATGCTGTTTTATAAGTTAAATCCTTAAAGGTTTTGATTCTCCCATCTCGACCTTTATGCATATTTTCAACTATAATAAATAAAACTCCATAAACAATTAACATAATCGCAACTGTTTGATAATTGTATAGTTTTTCATTTAACCAATCATCAAATAATAGTCCTAATACAGCTGCTGGAATAACTCCAATGATTACTTTAAACCATAATGTTATAGTATCTTTCTTTTCTTTTAGGGATTTTGTAGGTGAAAAAGGATTTAATTTATGGAAAAATAACATCACTACAGCCATGATAGCCCCTAACTGAATCACTACAAAAAACATTTCTTTAAATTCTGGAGAAACTTTTAGCTTTATAAATTCCTCAACTAGAATCATATGACCGGTACTACTTACAGGGAGCCATTCGGTAATCCCTTCAACTATTCCTAAGAATATTGTTTTTAATATTTCTATAAACATCTACTTATACCTCCACCCATATAATTATTACTTTAGCTAAATCTACTTTTAAAATAAGTATTTAACAATTATATATATTATTACGGTTTTCCTAATATTGCAAGAAGAAGGTTATGATTTTAAGGCTATCTTACTAAATAGTAAGATAGCTTTTAAAGTTGTAAGATACCTGCTATAGAAAAGACAAATTAAAGCAAATATAATGGAGACAGAGAAAAAGATAAAGATAAAGGGAGTGAAAAAATGGAGATATTAAAAGTAGAAAACTTAAATAAAACTTACGGAAGTGGAATAAATAAGGTAGAAGCTCTTAAAAATGTAAATCTATCAGTGAAAAGTGGAGAATTTGTATCAATTATAGGGGCTTCTGGATCAGGGAAAAGTACCCTTCTTCATTTATTAGGAGGCTTAGATAGACCTACTGATGGCAAAGTAATAGTTGATAGTGAAGATATCTATAATTACAAGGAAGAAAAGCTAGCTATATTTAGGAGAAGGAAAATAGGATTCATATTTCAATTTTTTAATCTGATACCAATATTAAATGTGGAAGAGAACATTGCCCTTCCGGAATTATTGGATAATGACAAAATAAATAGAGGATATTTAAATGAATTAATTAAGATTCTAGGGATGGAAGATAGAAAAACCCATCTTCCTTCAGAATTATCAGGGGGGCAGCAACAGAGGGTAGCTATTGGAAGAGCATTGTTCAATAAGCCTTCTATTATCCTCGCTGATGAGCCTACAGGAAACCTTGATAGTGTGACTTCAAAAGAAGTTATAGAGTTATTAAAGTTTACAGCAAAAAAATATAATCAAACATTGATTTTGATAACCCATGAGCTGAATATTGCTACTATGGCAGATAGAATTATTACCTTAAAAGATGGAGAAATAGTCTCTGATAAATTTTTAAAGAATGAATAGGAGGGGAATTGATGATTACAGGATATAAACAACTTACTAAGAAATATTTAAAAAGTAATAAAAAAAGAGCTATATTAACTATTGTTGGAATTATTTTATCTGTAGCTCTGATCTCCTCCATTGGATTATTTTTAAAAGGGATGCAAGATGCTCAAATAGAAGATATGAGAAACACTTATGGTTCCTATCATTTACATTATGACAATGTAGATAGAGAACTTATAGAAAAGATATCTAATCATCCTAAAGTTGGAAGAAGTGGTACCTATAATATAGAGTCAGAGTTTATATTGGATGAGGAAATAAATGTCTTGGAAATTGGAGCTACAAACAAAGCATTAGAGCTTTTTCCTGCTAAAGTTAAAAGGGGTAGATTACCAGAAGAAAAGGGAGAAGTGGCTATTGAAGGATGGTTATTGAGACATATTAATCCCAATGCAGATGTTGGAGGAAACATAAATGTAAATAATAGAGCCTATAGATTGGTAGGAATATTAGAGAACAATATTACAGAACAAATAAATAATAGAAGTATTATATTGACACGAAATAATTATACAGAAGATAAAGAAGCAATACTATTAGCGGAAGTTAGCCCAAAGACAAATTTAAAATCTGCAGTAGAAGAATTAGAAGCTTTGGGTAAGGAGGGACAAGTTCAGAAAAATATCAATTTACTTGCTATGCAAGGGGCCACAAGAGGTGATGAAGGATTCTTCGGTCTGTATATGGTAGTAGCTGTTATTATTGCCATAGTTGTTATATCTACTATAGCAGTAATTTATAATTCTTTCCAAATCAGTGTAATGGAGCGTATAAAAGAGTTTGGGCTATTAAGGGCAGTTGGTACAACACCTAAACAAATAAGAAAACTCATATTAAGAGAAGCTACTTTATTATCCCTTATAGGGATACCTATAGGATTGTTATTTGGTATAGTGGCTATTTATTCTATTAGCTTGGTTTTCAGGTTAATTGGTGGGGAGGATTTAATAATTATAAAGCCTTCTATATCACCAGTTATATTGGGTGGAAGTGGGATGATAGGTCTGTTCTCAATATATCTTTCCGCTTTATTACCAGCAATATTTGCTGGAAGAATCTCACCGTTGGTAGCCATTAGCAATAGAAAATCTATAACAAAGGAAAAGATAAAAAGAAGAAAGGGGCCCATTATTAAAATTATTAGAAAGACCTTAGGATTTGAAGGAGAGCTGGCCTATAAAAATATAAAGAGAAATAGAAAAAGATATCGTATAACTGTATTTTCTATAGTAATAAGTGTAATGCTTTTTATCACATTCAAATCTTTCATAGATATGTCTTTCAGTATAACTGATAGTATGGGAGAAACTGAAAATGTACATTTTTCTGTAGTAAGGGATGTTCAAGGAACAGAAAAAGATATAAGGATCGAGGAAGATATTATAGAAAAAATTAAAGACATTCCTACAGTTAATAAAATTTATAATGTCTATCAGGACTATCAATTTGATATGGAAATAGACAAAAATAGTGAGCTAAAAGAAATCCAAGCTTTAGGACAGCAAATTTATAGAGATTCAGATGCAGAGGATAAAACTAAAGTATATGGAAATATAAATATTTATGATAAAGAAGCATTTGAGGACACTAAGGAATATGTGGAATCAGGGAATATTGATATAGATGAATTGAATAAAGAAAATGGAGTAATTCTAATTAGAAGAAATAGGATATATAATTATAACTCAGAAAAGACCTATTATGGTCCCGTGGCAGATATAAAAGTAGGAGATGAGATAGATGTTATACAAGAAATGTACCAAAGAGAAGAAAAAAATAGGGCTGTAGGAGAAACATTAAAGGTAGTAGCGATAATAGAACAAGAAGTGTTTAGCTATCGTGGGCATCATGAATATTTGAAGCTTATAACCTCCGAGGAAGTAGCAAAGAAATTGATGGAGGAAAAAACCATTAAACCAATAAATTTAAATATTGTATTAGATAATAAGGATAGTGAAAAAGTAGCAGTAGCAGATATAGAGAATGCTATAAAGAATAATCCAAATTTAAATATAATTAATCATATAGATAATAATAGAAGAGGAAAATCTGGAGAGTTAATGGTACAAATACTACTTTATGGATTTGTAGTGGTTGTGTCCTTGATTGGTAGTGTAAATATAATAAACACATTGACTACAAATATACTCTTAAGAAAAAGAGAATTTGCTACAATAAGGTCCGTTGGTCTTACCCATAAGGGACTTAGAAAAATGATCGTGCTAGAAGGGATGCTCTATGGAGTAATGGGTATAATATATGGAGCTATAGTAGGGACTCTGTTATCTTTTGTTTTATATAAGGGATTAGGAGACATGAGAGAGTTTAGTTGGAGTATCCCATGGAGTACTATTGGTATCGCTACAATAGCTACATTGATGATTGGATATCTTTCGGTACAATATCCTTTGGCTAAAGTTAAGAATGATAATTTAATAGAAACCATCCGGGGAGATTATTAAGGTACCTCACTAGGTTTAGGATGACAGAAGAAAATATAGAATAAATAAAATTAACAAATAGAGGAGAAGCAAAAAGAACCGTCCCCACTGCTTCTCTTCAAATCATAAAATAGAGGAGAATATATTCTCCTCTATTTGTTATAATGAAGTTAAGAAAATAGAAATACTAAGGGGTGATGAAATGAGTCAAATATTATTAGTAGAAGATGATAAGGCTTTAGCCATGGGGATAGAATTTACTTTAAATGAAAAGGGATATATAGTCCACACAGGTAGTACCTTAGAAGAAGGTAAAAAGCTATATGATAAGGAATCCATTGACCTAATCTTATTAGATATTAATCTCCCTGATGGAAGTGGATATGACCTTTGCAGATATATAAGGACTTCTAGTGATGTGCCTATAGTCTTTCTGACTGCCTTAGATGAAGAAGTAAATATCGTGTTAGGATTAGATATCGGTGGGGATGACTATATCACAAAGCCCTTTAGAGTAGGGGAGCTTTTATCTAGAATTAGAGCAATATTAAGAAGAACTTCGAAAAATGATAATATTGATGCAATTTATAAAAGTGGAGATTTAAACATAAATACTGCCACTGCCCATATAGATAAAAATGGGGAAGAAATTAACCTTACGGCCTTAGAATATAAATTATTATTGATTTTTATTAATAAATCCCAACAATTATTAAAGAGGGAGGAAATACTAAAGGCTTTAACAGAAGGAGAAGAGGCTTTCTTTGATGAGAATACTTTATCGGTTTATATAAAAAGACTAAGAGAAAAAATAGAAGACAATCAAAAGGATCCTCAATATATTATTACTCAAAGGGGACTGGGATACAGATGGCAAAAGGAAGTAATAAAGGAGTAGGTAAAAATGAATAGCTATTTTATAAATCCACAATTAAAGAAAAGCTCAATAAGTTTAGGTATGATTATGGTCATATTTATAATAGGAATATTTGTATTACTAAATAATCACTATAGCCAATTAAAAGAGGATTATGTCCATAGTTTTGGGGGAATAGTTGCAAAGATAAATGAAGAGGATCCTGAATTAGCTAAGGAGGTTATACCTCTTCTCACAACAGAGATATCTCAAGAAGAAGCAACTAAAGGGGCTGAGATTTTAAGAGAATATGGATTAAGTAAAGATCTTGAGAATTCATTGTTTCCATATATAAACACTACATTCAAAGTGAATAATCAAACTTTTATTTCTATTTTTATCATTATGACTTTAGTGCTATTCATTTTTAATTATTATCAACATACTTACTTTTATAAAAGAGCCAGAAAAATTACTTCTGGAGCTAAAAACATAGTAGAAGGTAAATATGATACATACATAGAGGAAGACCAGGAAGGTGATTTTCCTAAGCTTACCACTGCCTTTAATTCAATGGGAAAAATTATAAGAAATAATTTAGAAGAATTGAATAAAGAAAAACAATTTTTAGTAGACCTCTTATCAGATATCTCCCATCAATTGAAAACCCCCCTTTCTTCAATGATCGTATATAATGACATTTTAATGGAAAAAGAGTTACCTAGAAATAAACAACTAACTTTCTTAGGAAATAACCAAAAGCAGCTTGAGAGAATGGAATGGTTAATTAAAAGTCTTCTTAAGCTGGCAAGATTAGATGTTCAAGCCATAAAGTTTGAAAAAGAGAATAGAAGTATAAATAGGACTATAGAAGAGGTAATCAAATCCGTAGATAATAAAGCTTTAGAAAAACACATACCAATTCACTTCAGTTCTAAAGGAGAAGTTCTCTTGGAACAGGATTTTTACTGGGTAAAGGAAGCGTTAATAAATATCTTAGTAAACAGTATTCAGCATAGTAAAAAGGGAGAAGAAGTAAATATAGAATTAATAGAAACTCCTATATATAAAAGGATTATTATTGAAGATCATGGGACCGGGATTAGTGATGAAGATTTACCAAATATATTTAAGAGGTTCTATAAAGCAAAAACATCTAAAAATAGTGATTCGGTAGGGATTGGATTAGCTTTAGCAAAGACAATAATAGAAGGACATGAGGGGGTAATTGAGGCCCAAAGTGAATTAGGAGTGGGGACAAAATTTATTATTACTTTTTTACAGTATTAAAAAACTATATATTATCCTGAGCCTTCTTAGGGTATATTATCTGTAATGGATAGTTTTACTAAGGAGGATTTTTTATGGAATCACAAAAATTAGTGATAGATTTAGGTTTGATACTTATATTGGTACTGCTTAATGGCTTTTTTGCAGCATCAGAGTTTGCTTTGGTATCAGTAAATAGAGATAAATTAAAAAGTAAGAGAGAAGAAGGAAATAAAAAAGCAGTCCTTTTACTGGATTTAACGGAAAATCCCAGTAGGTTTTTAGCTACTATTCAAGTGGGTATAACCCTAGCAGGATTTTTAGCCAGTGCATCAGCAGCAGTAACCATATCTAGACCCTTTGCAGAGGTTTTAGAGGCTACAGGGATACCTTTTATAGCTGGATTTGCTCAGCAGATTGCAGTAGTAATAGGTACAGTGATACTATCCTTTATTACTCTAGTATTGGGGGAGCTAGTACCTAAAAGGCTAGCTTTAGAATATACTGATAAAGTAGCCTTAATTGCAGTAAAGCCAATAACCTTTTTGGCTAAAATAATGAAACCAGTAGTATTTATTCTTACAAAATCCACAGATATTGTAGCTAGACTTCTAGGAAGTAAAACTGAAAATGCAGAAGAGAAGATAACCGAAAGTGAAATAAGGAATATGATTAATAAAGGTAAAAGGCATGGAGTACTAAATGAAACTGAGACTCAGATGCTTCAAAGGATATTTGAGTTTGATGATAAAGAATCTAAGGATATAATGACTTCTAAGAATAAGATGTTTAGATTAGATATAGAAATTCCTGTAGAAGAATTGACTGATAAAATTATAAAAAGACAGTTGTCTCGAGTGCCTATATATGAAAAGGATAAGGATGAGATTATAGGTATATTATATATTAAGGATTTATTCTCTGAGATGGAGGATAAATCAAAGGAAGAAATTAATATAAGAAAGTTATTAAGAGATCCTTACTTTATTCCCGAGACAAAGAAGATAGATGTATTGTATAAAGAATTAAAAGCAAGTCAAAACCATATGGCAATAATTATAGATGAGTATGGTAAAATATCTGGATTAGTTACAATGGAGGATATATTAGAAGAGATTGTGGGAGAGATATTTGATGAATTTGAAGAAAAGGTAGAATCTATAAAGGAATTAGAAGAAAATGTGTATATAGTAGATGGATTAGAAAGTGTTAAAAAGATTAATCAAGAATTAGAAATAGATATTCCTTTAGATGTATCAGACACTATTGGGGGATTTGTACTTAGCTTAATTGATGATATACCTACAAAGGGTCAAAATCCAATGGTTACCTATGAGGATATAATATTTAAAGTAGAGAAAGTAGAGAATAAAAGGATTAAAATTTTAAAAATTACAATAAAATAAGATAGTAGGAATATTCCTACCATCTTATTTTATGTCATAAATATATGTTGAAAAATAAGGTATTTCTAGATTTTCAGCTTTTAAATCTATAGATGTTTTGTCTTTTATTAATCCTTCATTAGTAAATATAGGGGTAACTCTAAGGTTCTTTTTATCTAATCCATAGGAGGTATTTAGGTGTTCAAGTATATTATTCTTTGATATATCAATAGAGAAAAATTCACTATTATGTATTATTAATAGGTGATTATTTTCCTTAGCTATAGTATATACAATTACATTTTCTGACTTGGTATAATGATAGAATTTTAAGCGTTTCTTTATCTCTTTCACATCATTAATCCTAAACTCATCATAAGTTTTTCTTAAAATGATTAAATCCTTAAAATAATTAAAAAAGTTTATGTTTTTTTCTTTTAGAGACCAGTCTATTTGATTTATTTCTATATTAGATTTATAAGTGTTGTGAATCATATATTTAGTTCTCAAAAACTCATTTCCTCCATGGAAAAAAGGTATACCTTGGGAACAGAAAATTATACTAAAGGCTAATCTATTTAATCTTTCAATATCCTCCTCTGCCATATGAGGGAAGGTGTTCTTAAACTTATCATACACAATCAGATCATCATGACTGTTTATATAATTTATCGATTCTATAGGTTTTTTAGCAAAGCCAATATGTAAATAGTCATAATCAATAGAACCTGTTATACCAGACTCTACATCTAGTTTCAAATCCGTATTTCCCCCTACAAATCCTTTACTTATTCCATTATTATCTCCTTTGATTCCATCCCTAAATCTATCATTAAAAAATCCAAAAGATAATTTCTTTTGCTTTCCTTTAAGGGTAAGTTTATCATAGGGAAGGGGAGTGCTAGCAGCGGTCCAGGACTCTCCATATATGAGTATAGCAGGATTTATCCTTCTTAATTCTTCTATTGCTAGTTCAATAGTATCTATATCTATAAGGGCCATTAAGTCAAACCTAAATCCATCTACTTTATATTCCTTTACCCAATATAATAGAGAGTCTATTATGAATTTTCTAGCCATAGGCTTTTCAGAAGATATTTCATTTCCAGTACCAGATCCATTGGAGAAACTTCCATTGGGATTTAAACGATGATAATAATTAGGCATTATTATATTAAAATTCGAATCTTGACTTTTATATGTATGATTGTATACCACATCAATTATTACCTTGAATCCTTCATTATGTAAGGTCATTATCAATGTCTTTAATTCTTTTATTCTTGTTATAGGATCTTCTGGATTTGTAGCATAGGATCCTTCTGGAACATTGTATAACTCAGGATCATAGCCCCAGTTATAGTTGTCACTCCTAGAAAACTTCTTTTTATCTTCATCTACTGTGAAGAAGTCATATATAGGCATAAGGTGTATATGGGTAACTCCTAACTCCTTTAGATGGTTAAGACCTGTTTTAAATCCTTTATAATCTGTGTTATATTCTATAAATCCTAAATATTTTCCTCTTTCTTTTACTCCAGAGGCTTTACTAAAAGTAAAGTCCTTTATATGAACTTCATAAATAATAGCATCCTTTTTAGAATTAATATCAGGTATAGAGTGATTATCCCATCCTTTAGGGTTAGTATCTTTTAAATCTATTATAGCTGAACGGGTAGAATTCATAGAGGATCCAATGGAGTAGGGGTCTGTTACCTCCTTATTTTCATCTATTAAGAAAGTATAAAAATATCCATTATAGTCACCTTTTAAAATTATCTCATGGACTCCATCCTTACCCTTTGTCATAAGTAATACTTCTTTTTTAAAAGACTTAGAATTAGGATAAAGAATTAAAGAGATCTCCTCCTTAAGAGGAGACCATACTCTAATAATTGTTTTATCCTTTTCATATATCATTCCTAGGGTTTTGTCAGTATAAATATTATTTTCCATATATACACCTACTTATCTTTTGTGTGATTATATAATTCAATATATTCTATTGAGGATTTCTCCCAATCATTTTTAGAGTTCATTGCATTTATCATTAATCTTTTCCACTTTTCTCTATCAGTATATAAACTTAAAGCATCCTTAATAGTAAAGAGAAGATCATGGGCATTAAAGTTTTTAAAGTTAAAGCCATTTCCTTGCCCTGTATACTGACTATAGTGGGTTATAGTATCTTTAAGTCCTCCCACCTCTCGAACTATAGGTATAGATCCATATCTTAAGGCTATTAATTGGGATATCCCACAGGGTTCTTTCATAGAGGGCATAAGGAATATATCAGATCCAGCATATATTAAATGAGCTTCTTTTTCGTTAAAGTAAATTCTAGAAGTTAATTTATCAGGATATTTTTCACTAAAATTATTAAACATATTCTCATATTTTTTGTCTCCAGTTCCAAGTAACACAAATTGAATGTCCTCTTGTAATAATTCATCTAATATATGGGAAACTAAATCTAGTCCCTTCATTGATTCTAATCGAGATACCATACCTATTAGAGGAATATCCTCTCTTTGAGGTAGGTTAAAAAGTTTCTGTAGGGCACTTTTATTTTCTTTTTTCTTATGTAGAGTTTCTATACTATAATTTTCAGATAGAGCCTTATCAGTAGCAGGGTCATATTTAGTACAATCTATACCGTTTACTATACCTACCAACTTATCTTCATTTTCTCTTATAATACCATCCAATTGTTCTCCGAAATAAGGATATTTTATTTCCTCAGAATAAGAGTTAGATACCGTAGTTAGAGCATCAGAATATACTATCCCAGCCTTCATGAAATTTACATTATCATAAAATTTTACTCCATCATCAATATAGTATTCTATGGGTAATCCAGCAACATCCTCCAATATACCTACAGGGAAGACTCCTTGATATTTTAGATTATGAATAGTGAACACTGTTTTTATATCTTTATAAAAAGGATCACCCTTTGAAAAATCTTTTATATATAGAGGAACTAAACCAGTGTGCCAATCATTTGAATGGACGATATCTGGTTTAAAGGATAATATTTTAGGTAAAAGGGCTATAACCTTTGAGAAAAATATAAATCTCTCACCATCATCCCATTCTCCATATATTTTATCTCTTTTAAAATAGTACTCGTTGTCTATAAAGTAGTAAATAACATCATTATATGTATAAGAAAATACTCCAGCATATTGTCTTCTCCATCCTAGATCCACATTGAAATCACATATTTTTTTCATTTTTTCTTTATATTCTTTAGATATACTAGAATAAAGAGGCATTATCACCCTAACATCGTTGCCTTTTTCTTTTAAAGCAATAGGTAGGGAGCCGGCTACATCTGCCAGACCTCCTGTTTTAATAAATGGAACAGCTTCAGAAGTTGAGTACAATATTTTCATTATATCAATCCTTTCTAATCATTGGTGATATGTCTATATCTCTCTACTATATAAGGCATAGCAGAACTTCCTGCAATATTCACCTTTTCTGAAATGGTGGCACTTTTATCTATAATAGAATTTACAACAATAGCCCCATCTTGAATTTGAGTTTTTTGCATTATAATAGAATTTTTAACTATAGCATTTTCACCGACTTTTACTCCTCTAAAAATAATAGAGTTTTCAACTTTACCTTTTATAATGCAACCATTAGCGACTAGGGAGTTTTCTACATTAGATTCATCAGTATAATAGGTGGAGGGTTCATCCTTGGTTTTAGTAAAGACTTGACCTCCTTCATAGAAAACTTCCTTAGAAACATCTTCTTTTAATAAATTTAAATTAGCATCATAATAAGACTTTAAGTCCTTAATGCTTTCTACATGACCTTTAAATTCATAGGCATTTATTTTGAGTTTACCTCTATATTGGCTTATAGCATCAATTAAGAACTTTGGATCTCCTTTTTCTCTCGATTCTTTTACTAATCTTAAAAATACATCTTTCTTTAGAAAAGCCATTCTTATAAAATGATTAAAAGTTTCTTCAGTGCCTAGATTGATTCCAATATCTATGAGATTACTTTCTTCGTCTAAGTACATTTTATTGCAGTTGACTAATTTGCCTTCAGTATCTTTAGACTTATGATATATTAAGGTGATATCAGCTTCAGAATCTATAAAGTATTTATAGGCCTCAGTTAAATTCACCTTAGCTAGATAGTTTGGATGTCGAACTAAAATATTCTCTTCTTTTACTCTATTAAAAAACTCTTCTGTACTGCAGAATTGAGATATGTCACCTAGGGGTATCCCTTGATCTTTTTCAACCATAGGTGCAAAGAGGAACAAGCCACTAAATCTTCTATTTAAGTCCCAAGGCTCTCCATTACCCAAATGATCCATTGTAGAATTTATCTTTTCTCCAGTGTATAATGCTATTGTAGATAAGTTATGATTAACCATATTAGAAATGGCAAAATCAACTAGTCTATATCTTCCACCAAAGGGTAACATATAGACAGGCCTATGATTACAAAGGACACCAAAATTGAAATCAATATCTCCTGTGGTAATGATACCTAAACAACTATCCATTCAATATACCTCCTATTCAATTAGAATACCTTCATCAGAAACTAAGTAGATATTATCATCATTTTTTGTTCCAATTTTTGATCCTACTTCAATAGTTATATCTTCTAAAATTACAGCATTATTTACCTCAGCTCCAGATCTGATCACACAATTTGATAATATAACCGAGTTATTTATCTTTGCATCCTTTTCTATTACTATATTACTGAATAAAACACTATTTTTAACCTCTCCCTTTACATCACAGGCTTCATTAACTAGAGAGTTTTTTATTATTGAGTTCTTAGCTATGTGTTGAGGAGGAAGATTTTTATTTTTAGTATATATTCTCCAATCTCTATCATAGAGATTTAGGGTGTTTTTTTCATCCAATAAATCCATATTTGCTTCCCAATAGCTTCTTATTGTACCAACATCTTTCCAATAATCTTCAAAGACCCAAGCATACATTCTCTTACCGTCATCCAACATTTTAGGTAATATATTTTTCCCGAAGTCATTACTTGAGTTTTCATCTTCATTATCTTTAATTAAATATTCTCGTAAATCCTTCCAATTGAACATATATATTCCCATTGAGGCCATATTGTTCTTTGCATTTTCTGGTTTCTCTTCAAATTCAATTATTCTTTTATCTCTATCTACATTTATTATTCCAAATCTAGAGGTATCTTCCCAAGGAACCTCTAGAACAGAAATAGTTACATTGGCATTGTTTTCTTTATGAACATCTAATAGATGTTGATAATTCATTTTGTAAATATGATCTCCTGATAATATCAAGACGTATTCTGGGGCTAGATTATCTATGAAATCAATATTTTCATAGATAGCATTGGCAGTCCCGGTATACCATCTTCCGCCATCTTCTGAAGTAAAGGGAGGTAATATTTTCAAACCTCCAAAAGTCCTATCAAAATCCCATGAAGATCCTATTCCTATATGACTATTTAATAAAAAGGGCTTATACTGAGTTAAAATTCCAATATCCCTTATACCTGAGTTTGTAGCATTACTCAGAGCATAGTCAATAATTCTATATTTTCCACCAAAGGGAACCGCTGGCTTTGCAATTTTACTTGTTAAGGTTTTAAGTCTTGAACCCTGTCCTCCAGCTAACAACATGGCAACCACTTTATCATCCATCATTAAGACCTCCCTTTATTTTAAGAAGTAATCCACCTAGCGCGGGTAAATACACTCTGATACTATAGTCCCTTTCATGCTTTGGTTCAGCATAGGTCTTATAGGATTTAACCCTTTTTGTATTACCGCCATATCTTGTATGATCACTGGTCATTATCGTTTTATATATTCCTTCTTGATCTACTCCAATGGAATAATCTTTCCTTTTAACAGGAGTAAAGTTGAAGATACCAATAATTTTTTCGCCTTTTTTACTTATTCTTTCAAAAGCTATGATGCTTTCTTGATGATTTGTATGTTCTATCCAATTAAACCCCTGGGGTTTATTATCGATAGAATACAAAGCTTCTTCTCTGGTATATAATTTATTAAGTTCCTTTATGAATTTTTGCAGTTCTATATGCTTATCATATTCTAATAAGAACCAGTCAAGTTCTTTCCATTCATTCCATTCAACGAATTGAGCAAATTCTCCCCCCATAAATAGGAGTTTCTTTCCAGGATGAGTAAACATATAGAGGTATAGGAGTCTTAAGTTTGAAAACTTCTCGTTATATTCTCCTGGCATCTTATCTATTAAAGATTTTTTTCCATGGACAACCTCATCATGACTTAGGGGTAATAAGAAATTTTCTGAAAAGGCATAATCAATACTGAAGGTCAATGCTTTTTGATTACCCTTTCTAAATAAGGGATCTGTCTCCATATATTCTAATATGTCATTCATCCAACCCATATTCCATTTATAATCAAATCCTAATCCTCCAACCTCTACTGGATATGTGAGCTTAGGCCAGGTGGTTGATTCTTCCGCTATCATTAAAACATGAGGAAAATATTTTTTCGCTGCACTATTTAGTTTCTTTATAAAGTCTATGGCTTGTAGATTTTCTCTTCCACCATAAATATTTTTGATATCTTTTCCATATGAATCATGATAAATCATATAAGCTACAGCATCGACTCTGATGCCATCTATATGATAATAATCCATCCAATATAAGGCACTGGAAATTAAAAAGCTAAATACTTCTGGTTTATGAAAGTCAAAATTTAATGTTCCCCATGCTTCATTTTCTGCCTTGATATAGTCTGAGGATTCATAGCAATAGGTCCCATCAAATCTTGCTAGACCATGATCATCTTTTGTAAAATGGACAGGAACCCAGTCTATTATCACCCCAAGATCTGCTCTATGGCATCTATCTACGAAATACATAAAATCTTTAGGAGTGCCGAAGCGGGAAGTAGGAGCAAAATATCCTGTGTTTTGATATCCCCAAGATCCATCATAGGGATGTTCAGTTATAGGCATTAGTTCTATATGGGTAAATCCCATATACTTGGCATATTTTACTAATTCGTCAGCTAGCTCCCTATAGGAGTACAAAGACCCATCCTCTTTTTTCTTCCAGGAACATAAATTCACTTCGTATATGATCATGGGATTTTCTTGTGAATCCTCATTCTTTCTTTTATCCATCCATTTATCATCTTTCCACTCAAACCCTCTAATGTCGTAATACTTTGAAGCTGTTAAAGGTCTTTCTTCAGCATAGAAAGCATAAGGGTCTGCCTTTATTCTAACTTCATCTTTAGCTGAGAGTATTCTGTACTTATAATTATCAAATTCCTTTACATCCTTTACACATATACTCCAAAGACCAGTGTTTTCTATTCTTTTTAAAGGAAGATTATTATCATCCCAATCATTAAAATCACCCATTAAATTAACTGATTTAGCTCTTGGAGCCCACACTACAAATCTAATGGCTGTATCATCTTCTATAGGATGAGCACCTAAAAACTTATAACTTTTATGAAAGGTCCCTTCATGAAATAAATGAACATCTAAATCTTCATTTTTAATATAAAAAAACTTTTCTCCTGTATCTTTCAATTTAATCACCCCTTTGTTAATTCAAGTTATATAAGCAGATATCTCCTCTGTTTATTGAATACAAGCCCTTATAATATAGTATAGATTTTTGTTTTTAAATATGACTTTTTGTCCTATTTTTTTGTAATAAAAAAGGACTACTAATTATAGTAGTCCTTGAAATATTCTTCTAAAGTTACATCTAATTCATATACCTCTTTTGCCATTTCTTTACCTACATATCTGTAATGCCAAGGCTCATACTGATATCCTGTAATATCTTCTTTTCCCTTAGGATATCGGAGGATAAAACCAAATCTATGGGCATTTTCTTGTAGCCACTTTCCATCTTCTGTTTCACCAAATTCTTCAGTAAGATCAAAATTGGCTACTTCACTTGTAATATCCATAACTAAACCGGTTTGATGTTCACTTTGGCCAGGGCGGGCACTAAATTTATTAGCAGCCTCTTCACCATGGGCCTCTGCATAATTATTAAATAATATTTGCTGGATTTGATAGGATCGATATCCGGATCTTCCATAGTATATAAATCCTGCTTCTTCTCCTGCAGCAAACATTTCCCTTAAAGCAAGTCCTGCCTCTTCCCTCATAAATCTTACAGGACTATCCTGTCCTTGACGGAAAGGAGTTCCAGGGGAGATTAAATCCTCTGGCTCATAATCAGAAGGAAGATTTCTATTTTTATTAACTAATACAATTATATCTGAAGGATTTGTCACTATATTTTTACCATCAGAATCGGTTCTTATAGTAGATTCTAAGTAAGGCTCCTTTTCTACTGGCTCTTTGTCTTCATTATTAGCCTGATCTTTATCATCTTTATCGTTAGGCTCTTCTGGTTCTTCTTCCTTTGGTGTATCTTCTATATCATTAGTATCATTATCTACTATTCCACATCCACTTATGGATATAAATACTAGAATGGATATCATCATTAGTAATTTTTTCATATTTATCCTCCTTAATTAAGTCAAAACTTTAATGTAAGTTTTATAATATGCAATATTTAAATTATATTATTTACTATTATAACAAAGTTAGACTTATTTTACATACTATTAAGATTTACCAGGGAAATTATTTGACTAAAGACTGCTATAAAAGTATACTTTATATGATAAAGTAACATACAATAGGGAAAAAATATTAAATAATATAAAGATTGAAAGGATGAATCGGATGAAACTTGATAGAAATTTAGCCATGTCTTTAGTTAGAGTTACAGAGATAGCATCGCTAGCAGCTGCCAAATATATGGGTAGAGGAAATAAGATAGCAGCAGATCAAGCAGCAGTAGATGGAATGAGAGGAGCTTTTGATCTAGCAGATATAAGAGGTACAGTGGTTATTGGTGAAGGAGAGAAGGATAAAGCACCAATGCTATTTATAGGAGAAGAGATAGGAGCGGGAAATGAGGATGCTATGGAAGTAGATATAGCTGTAGATCCATTAGATGGTACTACATTAGTAGCAAAGGGATTACCTAATGCAATAGCTGTAATAGCTATGGCCCCAAGAGGTTGTTTATTACATGCGCCAGATACATATATGAAGAAAATAGCTGTAGGTCCTAAGGCTAAAGGTAAAATAGATATAGAGGCTCCTGTAGAAGAGAATATTAAGGCTGTAGCTGAAGCATTAGATAAAGATATATCTGATTTAACAGTTATAATCCAAGATAGACCTAGACATTATGAATTGATAAAGGAAATCAGGAGAATAGGAGCTAGAATAAAGCTATTTGGAGAAGGAGATGTGGCAGCTAGTTTAGCTACATGTTTTGATGATACTGGAGTAGATATGCTTATGGGTATCGGTGGAGCTCCTGAAGGAGTTATAACCGCTGCGGCACTAAAATGCTTAGGTGGAGATATGCAAGGACAGCTAAATGTTAGAAGTGACGAAGAAATGGAAAGATGTAAGGACTTAGGTCTTACTCAAGATGAAATAGATAGAATACTTATGCTAGATGATCTAGTAAAGGGTGATGAAGCATTTTTTGCAGCTACTGGAATAAGTGATGGAGAGTTACTAAAAGGAGTAGTATATAAAGGAAATAATCAAGCTACTACCCATTCAGTAGTTATGAGAGCAAAAACTGGAACAATCAGATTTGTAGAGGCAACTCATAAACTTGATAAAAATGATATATTAGTTAATTTAATGAAAAAGCATGGTGAAGCATAAGGACCCTATTAAGGGTTCTTATTTTTTAAGATTAAATTTTATCAGCAAGGGGTATAGTATAAAAGAGTAATCTGATAAAGGAGTTGCATATTGTGAATGAAGTTTTAAAGACACTAAATAACCATAGATCAATTAGAAAATATAAGGATAAGGAAGTCCCAGAGGAATATTTAGATAGTATAGTTAAGGCTATACAATCAGCTCCTACATCTATAAATGGACAGCAACTATCAATAATTGCTGTAACTGATAAGGATAAGAAAAGAAAATTATCTCAATTAGTAGGGGATCAAAAATGGGTAGATGAAGCTCCAGTTATGTTAATATTCTGTGCAGACTTTTATAGAAGTGATTTAGCCCTTAAAAAGCACAATAAGGAATTAAAATTAATAGATAATATAGAAGCTACATTAGTAGGAGCAGTAGACGTAGGAATAGGTATGGGAGCAGGTATTGCAGCAGCAGAGTCATTAGGATTAGGTATAGTTCCTATAGGAGCTGTAAGAAAAGAGCCAGAAGCCATATCAGACATGTTAGAGCTTCCTAAGTACGTATTTCCAATAGCAGGTCTTTGTGTAGGATTTCCTGACCATGATCCAGGACAAAAGCCTAGACTACCAAAGAATGCAGTATTTCATAAAGAAACATATGATACATCTCAAATGGAAAGGTTAATTGATGAATATGATAGTACTATCAGTAATTATATGAAAGAAAGAACAGAAGGGGAAAGTGATAGAGATTGGAGTGAAACAGTGGCTTCCACGTACTCATTTGTATATTTCCCTAAAGTAAGTGATGCTATAAGAAAGAAAGGTTATAAATCAGAATAGGGGCAGACTTTGCCTCTATTCATCTAATCATATATTATAATTGACTTATAAATATCCAAGTGATAGTATATATTTATCTGATACAAGAGTCTTATTATATAAGCTTATCATATTTCTCTTCGGTTATTTCCCTGTTATTTCTGAATAAAATTATAAATTTAAATTTAATAGATGGATTTATTTGAAGTATATATTAACCAATGGGTTATAGATATATTTATTATTGTGTATACTAAATATTAATTGTAAAAATTTGGGGGTGGAGTTTTGAAACGAACTGACCTAGAGTCGATGAAATTAGACCAGCTTAAGGCTATGGCTAAGAATGTAGGTCTAAAAGGATATACTAAGTTGAAAAAGGAAGATTTAATTGATGAATTACTTAGTATAGGAGATTTAGAAAAAATAGAAAAACTAGGCGAAAAAGAGAAGCATAAAAAGGATTTGCCTGATAGACTATCCGATGAGATAGACAATAGCAAAGAGATAAACACTGTAGAAGGAATATTAGAGTTACACCCAGATGGTGGATATGGATTTTTAAGACGTACAAATTATCTTTCCAGTGATGATGATGTATATATATCTCCTTCACAAATAAGAAGATTTAATCTTAGGACAGGAGATAAAGTATTTGGTATCACAAGACCAGCTAAGGCTGGAGAAAAATACAATGCCCTTTTATATGTTAAAAAGGTAAATGATTTAGATCCTGAGAAAGCAAGAAATAGACCTGACTTTGATACATTAACTCCTATATATCCTATTCAAAAGATAACACTTGAAACTTCTCCTAATGAACTTTCAACTAGAATAATAGATCTTATAGCACCTATAGGTAGAGGCCAAAGAGGTATGATAGTAGCGCCTCCAAAGGCTGGAAAAACTATTCTACTAAAAAAGGTTGCAAATAGTATTGCTCAGAATTATCCAGAGATAGAAATCATAATATTATTAATAGATGAAAGACCAGAAGAAGTTACAGATATGCAGAGATCTGTAAAGGGAGATGTGGCATACTCTACATTTGATGAACTTCCTAAACATCATACAAAGGTAGCAGAAATGGTTTTAGAGAGAGCAAAACGTCTAGTAGAACATGGAAAAGATGTAGTTATTTTATTAGATAGTATAACTCGTCTTGCTCGAGCATATAATCTTATAATACCACCTACAGGAAGAACCCTATCTGGAGGTTTAGATCCAGGGGCATTACATAAGCCTAAAAGCTTCTTTGGTGCCGCTAGAAAAATAGAAGATGGTGGAAGCCTTACTATCCTTGCTACTGCATTAATTGATACAGGAAGTAGGATGGATGATGTAATATTTGAAGAATTTAAAGGAACAGGAAATATGGAAGTACATTTAGATAGAAAACTATCAGAGAAGAGAATCTTCCCAGCAATAGATATCAATAAGTCTGGAACAAGAAGAGAGGATCTTCTATTAAGCCAAAAAGAGCTTGAAACTATATGGAATATAAGAAAAGCTCAAAGTAACTCTCCATCAATAGAAGTAACAGAGATGATATTAGAGAGGCTAATGGCAACAAAAACTAACTATGAATTCATTGGACTAATGAGAAATATGAAATAGGCTAGAAGGTATATCTTCTAGCTTGTTTTATAAAAAATGTTTTATTGTAATAATTCTGGGTAAATACCTCATAATATATTTTTAATCCTTATCTAATCTCATTCGAGATAAAATTAAACTAATTTTTAATTCATATCTATTAAATTAATTTAAAATCCAATTTTAAAGCTAGTAAAAAAATGAAAACATTGATAAAATTATAACAAATAAATAAATAAATGTATTTAAATAGGAGGGATTTTATGAATACAGAAAGACTTAAAATCACCAACATGATAAGCTCCATATTAGCTATAATGTTGAAAAGAAAGGCTACAAAGGTTGACATTCAAGTAGAGAATACTGATATAGAAGCCAGGATAAATATATCAGGAAATATGGAAGGCTTAACTAAAGAAGAAGTTGAAGGCTTTAGAAAAAAATTAGATAATGCTAGAAGTATGGATATAGAAGAACCTTACTGGGAATTGTCAGATACATTGGAGGAAGAAGATTTATATCTATTGGGAGTAATGATAGACAGCTTTCATTTAGATTTTGATGGAGAATATATGCATCTAACATTAATAAGAAAAAAAGAAGGAACTACCGAGGTAGAGTAATGATTGGTAAAAGGTTCCATATTAAAACCTTTTTAATTCTCTATGGATTTTGGTTTTTATTAACTATGAATACAAATCCTTCGAATATCGTAGGTGGACTTATTGTCAGTTTATTAGTTACTTACTCATCCTATGGAATTTTATATGATGAAAAAGGATTTGTATTTGAATTTCCTACATTTTTTGTGGTCTTTAAATATATAATGATACTATTTATAGAGATATATAAGGCTTCTTTTGAACTTATTAAAACAATAATAAATAATGAATATTCCCCCTCAATAGTGGAAGTGAATTTAGAATTAGAAGATCCTCTCTTAATTACTATTGTAGCAAATTCTATTACATTGACTCCAGGGACAATAACGGTGGAAAAAAAGGGTAGTAAATTGTTAGTCTTATATATAAAAGAAGATAGGAATAATGAAGTAGAAAATAATATCAAGTCTACTTTTGAAAGTATATTTTTAAGAAAGGAAGATAATAGTGATATTTCTTAGGATAACATTAATAGTTTTAATTCTAGGCATGCTAGGATTAATAATTAAAATGATATTAGGTCCAACACTATGGGATAGACTCCTATGCCTAAACTTAATATCTGCAAAGACAATATTACTATTAGCTATCTATGGAGTATATAGAGATAATATTATGCTATTAGATATAGCTATATCCTATGGAATTATTGGTTTTTTGACTATAACCCTTCTTTCTAGATTTATCTTACGGGGAGGACGACAAAAATGATTTCAGGATTGCTTTTTTCTATATCATGGATTTTTATAGCCTTTGGATTAATAGGAATATATAGATTTAAAAATATGTATGCGAGACTTCTAGTAAGCAGCAAAATAGACACAGTAGCTTTTATAACTATAATATTTGCTCTAATATTTGAAGCTGGATTAAGTCCAATTTCTATTCGACTTATAATAATACTGATATTTATTTTATTAACAGGACCTGTAAGTAGTCATATCATTACTAGATCTGCTTATTTAAATGGTATTCCCTTAAAGGATGATGATGAAATATGAGTATAATAATATATTTACAAATACTTCTCATAATAATATCTTTAGTAATAACATTTGGTAAGGATAATTTAAATATGGTAATATTCTTTTCCGTTTTTTCTCTTATTTGTGCAAGTTTATATTACTTTTATAGGGCTCCTGATCTAGCCCTAGCAGAAGCTGCTATAGGAAGTGCTATAGTACCCCTAATATTTATAATTACAATATCAAAACAGAGAGAATTTATGGTGATCTGTAATATTGAGGATGACTTTATAAATCCCAAATCAAAAGAAGGGGAAGGATATAAATTATTATCAGATTTCACAGATTATTATAATCTGAAATTAGTTGTAAGAGAAAACAAAGAAGATACGATATATGGAGTATTCCGTGTAAGGAATGTGGATTTATCTGTGAAAAAAAAGAAAGATAAGTATATCTTCGAAGGTAAAAGTACCAGTATAATTATGAACAAATTAGTACAAATGACTAAAGAATGTTCCAAAGTAGATATCCTATTAGTAGAGGAGGAGCAAATGGATGATTAAAAAAATTCTAGTTCTCCTTATGCTATTTACTATTTTAGTTTTCTTTATGATAACAATAAGTGATTTTAACATAAATACTTATACAAAGGATTATTTGTTGGAAAATGGATATAAAGAAACTGGATCTCAAAATTTAATCACAGCAGTATATTTGGACTATAGGTTATATGATTCAATATTTGAGGCGGGGGTTTTATTGGTTACAGTGTCAGGGATAATATTTATGTCTAAAAAGGATGATGAGGTATTATGAAAACGTCTGAGATTTTAACCACCATATGCAAAGTATTATTTCCTTTTGTTCTATCCTACGGCCTATATGTCATTATCAATGGACATATATCTCCGGGGGGAGGATTTCAAGGAGGAGCAATTCTTGCCACAGCAATACTTATAAACTATTTGATAGGTATACATATAGTAGAAGACGTAGGATTACTAGTTAAGGTCGAAAAATATACATTTATAGTGATAATGTTATTAGCTTTTGTAAGCTTGTTTACAAGAGGTGAATTATTCACGAACTTCTTTAGTATTCAAAGTTCTATCCTACAGAAGAGGATATTTTTAATACTAATGAACTTCTTTATTGGAATAAAAGTAGCAACTGGATTAATAGCCATTTTTTCAACATTTATAGAGGAGGGAGAATAATGAGATTAGATATATTACTTTCCTTTGTGGTAGTATTGATTGGAATTTATGGATTAACTATAAGTAAAAATATAATAAGCTCTATCATCTCTCTGAATATAACCCAGGCTGCAGTAGTATTATTGTTTTTAAGCGTAGGGGCTATAGAAGGGGGAGAGGCTCCAATCCTGGGAGGATTCACTCCCTCTATAGTTGATCCAATTCCTCAAGCTCTAATGATAACAGCCATAGTAATAGGTGCATCTATTACGGCTATGTCTTTAATGCTTACAATAAAGCTATTTCACTATTATGGTACTTTGAGTTGGAAAGAGATAATAGAAAGAGAGGGATGATATGGAGAATTTCCCTATTTACATGACATTTACCCCTATTTTAGCAGCCATGATTATATACTTAGGTCCAAATAAATATATTACCTATTTAACATTTATAGCTCAAGGGATATTATCAATATTAGTAGGAGTATATGCTATAAAATTTAACTTCTTAAAAACTCCTCAGATAATTTTCTTAGGAGGATGGAGTAGAGAAATAGGCATAACTCTAAGGATGGACACCCTAAGTATACTCTTTATTGTTTTGACTGTATTTATTTGGTGGATGATAATAATATACTCTTGGAATAGGAGAAAAGAAGATTTTAAATTCCTGTTTTTTTTACTAGTATTAGAAGGAGCTTTTATCGCATTTTTACAAAGTGATGATATATTTAATATATTTGTATTACTAGAGTTAATTACAATATTATCTACTATCTTGATTATATATAAAAAGGATGGATATTCCGTTAGGGCAGGCCTTTATTATCTTATATTTAATAGTGTAGGAATGATATTTTTTTTATTAGGATTGATACTTTTATATTCTCTATCAGGAACATTAAATATGGAGGTAATATCTAGAAGGATTTCCATGTTTGAAAATACAGCCCTAGTGAGGCTATCTTATATATTTATAATAGCATCCCTAGGAGTAAAATCAGCATTTTTCCCTGTATATACGTGGCTACCTCGTGCCCATGGAGCTGCTCCTGCCTCAATATCTGCATTACTTTCAGGATTATTAGTTAAAAGTGGACTTTATGCCTTTATTAGAATAAATCAAATGTATGATATACAGATATTACAGAATTTTTTCTTTATATTAGGAGTATGTACTGCAATATCAGGAGCAATTATTGCATTAAGTCAAAATGATATAAAACAAATTTTAGCTTTTAGCACTATATCTCAGATAGGAATTATATTAGTAGGCTTAAGCTCTTTTAAAGAAGGATTATATATAGGAGGGATAGCCCATATATTTAATCATGCTATATTTAAATCCTTATTATTTCTAGGAGCAGGAGCGATATTAAATAGATATGGTACCAGAAGGGTTACTGAAATTAGAGGAGTTTTTAAAGAGTCTCCCCTCTTAAGTATATTTATGATTATAGGGATATTATCAATAACAGGTGCTCCTTTATTCAATGGATATATAAGTAAAACCATAATAAAATATGGGATTACCAATAAGGTATTAGGAAGTACTTTCATGAACATAATGAATATATTAACAATAATGTATTTCATGAAATTCTCACAAATATTCTTTGGAGAATCAATAGTTAATACAATACGGGATATCGGAAATACCCTTGCATTAGGAATATTAGCATTAGTTAGTATGGCCCTGGGAATATATATGAAGGGGATTCTAGAAGTAAGTGCTGGTATAGATTTATCATATATATATATATTTAGCATTAAATCTTTAATAGAATATTTGCTTAGTATATTAATAGGGTATATAATATACAAGAAGATAGTAGAGAAAGACATCAATATAATGAAAAGGATTAGGCATTTTAATCTATCCTTTGAAATAGCTAATATAATGTTGGTGGCATTCATATTTATAATGATACTATGGGTTAGATTTCCAACTTCGTAAATGAATAGGGGAAAACCCTGTATTGCAAATGGTTTTTATATATGATACAATGTATTAGTTGAAAACTGAAATAAATGATGTATAATATACTTAAGATGCTTTAGAAAGAGGTGATTTTGGTGAAAAAAGGAATCCATCCAGAATATAATACTGTTAAAGTGCATTGCGCATGTGGAAACGAATTTGAAACTGGTTCAACTAAAGATGAAATAAAAGTTGAAATTTGTTCAGAATGCCATCCATTCTTCACAGGACGTCAGAAGTTTATCGATAAAGGCGGACGTGTTGATAAATTCAAGAAAAAATACGGCATGTAATATCGTAAATTATAGGTTAGAAGGACTTAGTTCTTCTAGCCTTTATTTTTTCAAAGATTAGCAAATGATTAAATAATAGGAGTGAAGACTAATGTATGGACCTAATCATCATGGTTGGATAGAAGTAGTTGTGGGGCCTATGTATAGTGGTAAGAGTGAAGAATTGATAAGAAGAATGAGAAGAGCGCAGATAGCAAAACAAAAAATACAAGTATTCAAACCAGCAATAGATAATAGATACTCTGTGGATTATGTAGTATCCCATAATGGTGAAAAGATACAAGGAATTTGTATCTCTAGCTCAGAGGAAATATTGGAATTATTAGATGAAGACACAGAAGTGATAGGCATCGATGAGGTTCAATTCCTAGATGAAGATGTAGTACATATATGTAGGGATCTAGCTAATAAAGGATTAAGAGTGGTAGCAGCAGGCCTTGATATGGACTTCAGGGCAGAACCTTTTGGTCCAACACCAAAGCTATTAGCCATAGCTGAATTTGTGGACAAGATAACAGCAGTATGTATGGAATGTGGAAATCCAGCCAATAGAACCCAAAGATTAATAGACGGAAAACCAGCAAAGTATGATGAACCAACAATACTAGTAGGAGCCACAGAAAGCTATGAAGCTAGATGTCGCCTACACCATGATGTTCCAAGAGACTAGAGGGAGATATCTAAAAGGGAGGAAGCACTATGCATGTAGCATTTTTTCTTACACCTAAAGAAGAAATAGTTTGGTTAGAAAGTGATTTTACAGTAAGACAGACTATGGAGAAAATGGAGTATCATAGATACTCTGCTATACCAATAATTGATGATAATGGGAAATATATTGGTACCATAACAGAAGGGGATTTGCTTTGGAAATTAAAAAAGAGTATGGATATTACTTTTAAAGAAACTAGCAATCTCTTATTAAAAGATGTTGAGAGACATAGGGACCATAAATCAATATCAATAAATTCTCAAATTGAAGAATTAAAAGCTTTGGCAATAAATCAAAGTTTCATTCCGGTAGTTGATGACCAAGGAATATTTATTGGTATAATCAAGAGAAGTACTATACTTCAGCATTTCTTTAAATAATATTTTCAAAGCTTCATGATAAACTTTTAGAAAAAGTTTATCATGAAGCTTTTTTTATCCTATATGTCTATAAATATATTTCACTTCTCGTTTCCCCTCATCATTATATGATAAACACCAGTTTTGCTTACTCTTCTCATACCTCTAGGTATATTTCCATCTCTCTGTGTCTCATGATTAGTAAGGGGTTTCAAGGGTAATTAATAATATAAATTATCTGAAAAGTAGGTGAGGGATTGAAGGGCCTAATAAATGAAGAATTGATCTATTTAGACTTAAAAGAGGATACTCAATTACAAGTTTTAGAGAAGCTGTCGGAAGCTTTATATAAAGAAAATAGAATATTTTCTAAGGAAGATTTTCTTAAAGGAGTCTTAGCTAGAGAAGAAGAGATAACTACTGGATTTGGCAATGGATTTGCTATTCCCCATTGTAAAGGTCAAAGTGTTAAAACTCCTAGCATAGCTATTGGCAGGACAGAGAATCTGGTTAAATGGAATGCAATAGATGATAAAGGAGTAAATTTTATCATTCTTATAGCTGTTCCTGAAGAGAATAAAGATAATATCCATCTAAAGATCATATCTAAATTAGCATCAAAGCTTATAGATGAGGAGTTTAGAGAAAAGTTACATAGGACCACAAGTAAGGATGAAATTATACAAAATATAATTGATATAAAAATAGAGGAGGGAATGTGATGAATCTAGTTGCAGTTACGGCTTGCCCTACAGGAGTGGCTCATACATATATGGCTAAGGTAGCTTTAGAAAAAGAGGCTAAAAAATTAGGACATACTATTAAAGTAGAAACCCAAGGAGCAATAGGTATTGAGAATGGACTCACTCAAAAAGAAATAGAGGAAGCTGATGGAATCATATTAGCTATTGAAATGAACATATTAAAAGCTGAAAGATTTAAAGGGAAGAAAGTATTAAAAATATCCGTTTCTAAAGCATTGAAAAACCCAGAAGATGCTATAGAAAAGGCCTTAGCATAGGAGGGGTAAAAATGAAAGATAGTATGAGAAATATTAAAATATATCTTATGACTGGGGTATCTTATATGCTACCTTTTATCGTTGGAGGTGGTATGTTAATAGCCTTTGGAACTATATTTGGCAAGTTCGGATTTACCAGTATCCAAGAGCCGATGCAAACCTTAGGTTATGGGATATTTGGATTTATTCCTCATATTATAGGGGCATATATAGCATTTGGAGTGGCTGATAGACCAGGAATTGCCCCTGGCTTTGCAGGAGGATATGTGGCAGCAGAGATTGGTGCAGGATTTCTTGGTGGTATGCTAGCTGGACTTATTGGTGCGTTTGTGGTGAGAGGATTAAAGAGAGTACCTTTCCATCACTATATTGCTACTCTAAAACCAATGATGTTCATACCTTTAGTAGGTATAGGAGTTACCGCAGGATTGATTGCATTAATAGGACAACCCATAAGTTTACTCCAAATCACACTGGATGGATGGCTTACAGGTATAAGTGGCAGTAATGCTATTTTACTTGGGGCTATATTAGCGGGGATGCTAGCCTTTGACTTGGGTGGCCCAATTAATAAAATAGCCCTAACCTTTGTTATAGGTGCATATTCCCAACAGATATTTGCACCTAATGCTGCAGCCTTTGCAGGAATAATGACTCCCCCTATTTCTGCTGCAATAGCCTCATGGCTAGTGCCCAAGAAGTTTACCCATATGGAGAAAACAAATTCTCTTACCACACTATTTACAGGACTTTTAGGTATAACAGAAGGAGCCATACCCTATGCAGCATCAAATCCTTTAAGGATTATACCGGCATTTGTAGTAGGATCCTCCCTGGGAGGAGCCCTTATAATGGCCTTTAATATAGAGACCCAATTATTTGGAGGAATACTGGCTTTTCCTTTCACTGAAAGGTGGTATTTATTTATTTTAGCCTTGGCTATAGGAATAGCTGTAAGTACTATTCTTATTATGATATTTAAAAAGGAAGTTTCAGAAGAAGTAGAAGAAGCAGAATTAGTAGAATTTTAAAAAGTGAAGTAAGGGTAGGCCTACCTTTACTTTACTTTTTATGTCAAATAGAGATAACTTTGAGATGTAAGAACCGTACCTTGTCCCATAAAAAATAAAAGTACTATACGTTACATGTAATAGTTTTGGGTATAATTATATTGGTAGTATATCTTTTAATAAATAAAGCCTTTTTAATAGGCTGTTTTTTTATGGTATAATTTCCATAGGAATTTATGTAACGAAGATGTATGTCTAAATATGTGAAAAGTGAGACGGGAGAACCTTCCCCTGTCTCATGACTCTAGGAGGTATGAAATGAGTGCTACAGTAAAATCCCTTAGACAAAAGGGAATAGAAATATTAACTAAAACTGAATACAATAATCCAAGTCTTGAGGTTGAGCTTATTATATGTTATCTACTGGATGTGGATAGAGTATATGTTTATACACACCCTAATCGTAAAGTTGATGACCAAATTGTGGATAAGTTTGATAAATTAATAGGTAAAAGAAAAGATGGCTATCCTTTACAATATATTCTAGGTCATCAAGAGTTCATGGGATTGGATTTTAAGATCTCAGAAGGGGTATTAGTGCCAAGGCCAGATACGGAAATATTGATAGAAAAGATTATTAAATCCTATGATCATATCGATAAAGAAACTATTAATATAATGGATATTGGAACAGGAAGTGGAGCAATCACATTAAGTCTTGCCTACTATATTAAGAATTCTTATGTTTATTCGATAGATATAAGTGAACAAGCTATCAAAGTAGCGAAGAAAAACTGTGATGTATTAAATCTACAAGATAAAGTAGAATTTATTCATAAGGATATTTTAGAAGGCTTTCCTAAAATAGATAAAAAACTAGATGTAATAGTGTCAAATCCTCCATATATTCCTTCAGGGGATATAGAAGGGCTCCAAGTGGAGGTAGCAAAGTATGAGCCAAGGCTAGCTTTAGATGGTGGGGAAGATGGACTAATATTTTATAAATATATCACCACCCATGCCCATGAACTATTAGCTGTTAACGGATTATTAGCTTATGAAATAGGGCATAACCAAGGGGAAGAAGTTAAGGAACTGATGGAGATGAATGGGTTTAAAGATATTGAGGTTATAAAGGATTTATCAAATAATAATAGAGTGGTCATTGGCAGGAGGAGATAATTTTGAAAGAAGCTCTGAAGTTTTTTATAATATTTTTTAAATTAGGAGTGTTTACTATCGGGGGAGGATATGCAATGATTCCCCTTATTCAAGCAGAGGTGGTAGATAAGAATAATTGGTTAGATAATGATGAGTTTTTAGATACCATTGCAGTAGCTCAGTCTGCCCCAGGGGCTATAGCCATAAATGCTTCTATATTGATTGGCTATAAGCTAAAAAAGATCCCTGGTGCCATTGCCTGTGCCTTGGGAGTATCCTTACCTTCTTTTTTGATAATACTATTTATTGTTAAATATATATATAATTTTAGAGATAATGAAATAGTGGCCAAGGTATTTAAAGGAATTACTCCTGCTGTAGTAGGACTTATCGCAGCTTCCCTATATAGGCTTATTAAAGCTTCTAAGATTAAAGGATTACTACTTATAATTCCGTTATTAGCTTTAATTGCTATAGTGATATTTGGGATTAGTCCAGTATATATTATTTTATTGGCGGCCTTTGGATCTATAGGATATCACAAGCTTATAGAAAGGAAGGAATCTTAAGATGGTCTTATTAAAACTTTTTTTATCATATTTTAAAATTGGACTTTTTAGCTTTGGTGGTGGTCTTGCTATGCTCCCTTTTATTCAAGAGGAGTTAATAGAAAAACATGGATGGATAAACCCAGCGGAATTTGTAGATATGTTAGCTATATCTCAAGTTACTCCAGGACCTATTGCTATAAATGCTGCTACTTTTTTAGGATTTAAAATTAATGGGGTATTAGGGTCAGCAGTGGCTACATTTTCAGTAATATTTCCTTCCTTTATAATTATAGTTACTATAGCTCACTTTTTAGAAAGATTTAAACACTCAAAGTATGTAAAATGGGTATTTGATGGGATAAGACCAGTGGTTTTAGGACTTATAGGATCAGCCCTATACCTTGTGGGAAAGCAATCATTATCAGACATAAAAGGAATATTAATAGCTATAGCAATGTTTTATTTAGTAGGTATTAGAAAGATTAATCCTATGATTTGTATAGTGGGTGCCGGTATTGCAGGAGTTTTGCTTTATTAATATCGACTTAATATAAATATTCTGATATAATATATATTTAGTGAATTCTATTATAGGAGTGAAAATTATGTTGGAAAAATTAGATTTTCTTGAGGAAAAGTACAAAGATTTAAATAACAAAATCAGTGATCCTGAGATAATCAATAATATAAACGAGTGGAAAAAGTATGTAAAAGAGCATGCTGAAATAGAACTGATAGTAAATAAATACAGAGAATACAAGGAAGTATCAGAGCAAATACAAGAATCAAAAGAAATGTTAAACGACAAGTTAGAAGATGACTTTAAAGAAATGGTTAAACAGGAATTAAGTGAGCTTACAAATAGAGAAGAAGAATTAAGAGAAGAGATAAAATTCCTATTAATACCTAAAGATCCTAATGATGAAAAGAATGTTATCGTAGAGGTCCGTGCAGGAGCTGGTGGAGATGAAGCAGGAATATTTGCTGGAGATCTATTTAGAATGTATTCAAGATATGCAGAGAGACAACGTTGGAAGGTAGATATCATGAGTACAAGTACTCAAGGTGTAGGTGGATTTAAAGAGATTGTCTTCATGATTAAAGGTAATGGAGCTTATTCAAAGCTTAAATATGAAAGTGGAGTTCATAGAGTACAAAGAATTCCTGCCACAGAATCCGGAGGTCGTATCCATACTTCTACAGCTACTGTAGCCGTACTTCCAGAGGTTGATGATGTGGAAGTAGAAATAAATATGAATGATGTTCGTGTAGATGTATATCGTTCTTCTGGTAATGGAGGACAGAGTGTTAATACTACTGACTCTGCTGTTAGACTTACTCATACTCCAACAGGAATAGTAGTTGCAATGCAGGATGAAAAGTCTCAGCTTAAAAATAAAGAAAAAGCCTTTAAGGTTCTTAAAGCAAGATTATATGAGCAACAATTATCAGAGCAAAATGCTGAGATTGCTGAAGCTAGAAAATCTCAAGTAGGAACTGGAGATAGAAGTGAAAGAATAAGAACATACAACTATCCCCAAGGAAGAATTACAGATCATAGAATAAATCTAACCGTATATAAACTTGATAGTTTCCTAGATGGAGATATTGAGGAAATGGTAGATGCGTTAGTAACTAGTGATCAAACAGAAAAACTTAAAACAATTGAGAATTAATATCTTCATAGTAATGTCACTGGGGAGGATAAGATATGGAAAGTAGTTTAATGTTTCTAAAAGATTTAGCCCTACTACTTTTATTTGCCAATATAGGAGGATATATTAGTGGTAAATTAAATCAGCCAGAGGTATTAGGACAAATAGTTTTTGGATTGATACTAGGACCTTCCGTGTTTAACTTTATTCACGGTACTGAATTTATAAGTCATATAGCTGAGATGGGTGTTATACTTTTGATGTTTATTGCTGGGCTTGAAACAGACCTAGAGGATTTGAAATCCTCTAGTAAATCCTCAACTTCAATAGCTATAGGTGGAGTTATAGGACCCTTAGTATTAGGTATAGGGGCAGTCCTATTGATGAAAGGCCAGGCTAGCTTGAATGAGGCGATATTTGTAGGTGTAATTCTTACAGCCACAAGTGTTAGTATCACGGTGGAATCCCTTAGAGAATTAGGCAAACTAAGGACCCGCCAAGGAATAGGAGTATTAGGAGCAGCAATTATTGATGATGTAGTGGGGATAATACTATTAACAGTAGTAATAGGTATGGTAGACCCTACACAAAGTAGTAATTTAGCAATTGTATTAGGAAAAATAGCAACATTTTTTATTATATCCCTTATAATAGGGATACTTTTTTCTAAGACTCTAACTAAATTTTCTGACAAAATAAGTAGGGATAATAAACTCCTTACATTAGCTTTAATATTTTGTTTTGCATTAGCATTTATTGCAGAAGAGTTAGGGGTAGCAGCAATTATCGGTGCATACTTTACAGGAGTAATATTTTCATCTACTCCCCACAGAAATAGAGTTTCCCATGAAACTCAGAGGGTAGCCTATGCACTATTTACTCCAATATTTTTTATGAATATTGGACTTAGTGTTAACATAGAGAATATTGGTGGAAGTATATTACTCAGTGTAGTGATAATTACTGCTGCAGTTCTAGGAAAGCTTATCGGATGCTTCTTAGGAGCAAAAGGATCTAAATTCAACAATTTAGAATCCTTACAAATAAGTATAGGTATGATACCTAGAGCCGAAGTAGCTTTAATCGTTACAAATCTAGGGTTAAATATAGGGGTAATAGGTCAGGATATATTCACATCAATAATATTATTGGTATTAGTGTCTACAATCCTTACACCTATATTACTTAAAAAGTCCTATTCATATTCTTCAAATCAAATATTAGAGTCTTGAGATTATAATCTCAAGACTCTTTTTTACTACATATCTTCTACATACCTTCAACAATTAAAAGACCAATAATAAAACCTACCAACAAACCCACAGTTGATATCCTTCCTCTGTGGATAGTTTTAGAATTTGGAATAAGTTCTCCACAGGTTATATATAACATAGTGCCGGCAGCTATGGCTAAACATAATCCAATAAACATATTTGATATACTACCTAAAATTGCCCCCAAAAAAGCTCCAATACCAGTGGGAACTCCGGCGAGCAAGGTAAGGATAAATACCTTTAACTTTCCAAAGCCACTCATTCTTAAAGGGGTAGCCATAGCTATGCCTTCAGGGAGATTATGCAAAGCGATAACTATGGCTACCTTTATACCCATTTCAGAAGTAAACATAAATCCTGAGCCTACCGCTAAACCTTCAGGAAGATTGTGAAGGGCAATACCAAATCCCATTAATAATCCTGCCCTTAGAAATCCTTCTCGAAGGTTTTTATGTTTTCTATCATGTCTATCAAATATATCTTCAATAAAAAGAACTAGCAATATGCCGATAATAATTCCAACGACCACCATACCTAGCCCAGCTAATTCAATAGCCTCAGGCAGTAAATCAAAAGTAATAATAGAGAGCATAAGTCCAGCCGTAAGACCTAAGAGAATACTTAAAAATCTATTATTTGGTTTTACAAGAAATACAGCTAATAATCCCCCTAGCCCAGTCCCTATTATCCCTACCATAAAACCTATAACTGTAGTAGAATACAACTCCATAGCGTCACCTCAATATAATGAAATACAATCTTATATAATTCTATTCTTAAGGAAAGTACTATATGTTACATATCCATACAATATCTTATAAGACTTAAGTTAAGTAGAGAATTTCAAGAATAACAAAAACTTAATTTTACCAATGTCGCATACATCCTTTAATATGGGATAAAAATAATATATAATATGTGAAGAGCAAAAATAGCCAATGAGAAGGGATATTATGAATAAAGAAACTTTAATAATACAATCAGAGGATAAAGAGGGACTTAAAAAAGCAGCTGAAATTCTTAAAAAAGGAGGATTAGTTGCTATACCTACCGAGACAGTATATGGATTAGGAGCTAATGCTCTAGATGAAGATGCTGCTAAAAATATTTTCAAAGCAAAGGGTAGACCTCAAGATAATCCACTAATAGTACATATATCTGATATTGACCAACTAAAGGATTTAGTATCAGAAATTCCTGAAGGCGCCTATGTTTTAATGGAAAAATTTTGGCCAGGACCCCTAACTCTAATAATGAAAAAGAGTGATAAAATATCGGATGTAATAACTGCTGGATTAGATACTGTGGCAATAAGGATGCCTAGTCATCCAGTTGCAAGAGAAATTATAGAATTAGCTAATTTACCCATAGCGGCCCCCAGTGCTAATATATCAGGACGACCCAGTCCTACCGATGCAAGCCATGTTATTGAAGATTTAGTAGGTAGAGTAGATGCCATAGTAGATGGTGGTAGAACAGGAGTAGGAGTAGAATCTACTGTAGTAGATATATCCTCAGGGATTCCTACGATCCTTAGGCCGGGGGGAATAACCGAAGAGGATTTATTGGTGGTTTTTCCAAGGGTAGATATAGACCCAGCCTTGAAGGGAGAAGATGAAAACTTAACGCCTAAATCTCCTGGACAAAAATATAAGCATTATTCACCTAATGCAAAAATTAAAATAATAAAAGGTGAATTATTTAGTATGATTAATCGGATAAATCATCTGTATAGAGAATATACTAACCAAGGGTTAAAGGTTGGTATATTAGCTACAGAACAGAGTAGATGGAGCTATAGCTGTGATAATTTAATAGTGGTAGGAGATAGAGGTAGACCTGAAACTATTGCTACAAACCTATTTGATTCCCTAAGGGAATTTGATAAAATGAAAGTAGATATGATCCTTGCTGAAGGAATAGAAGAGATTGGAATAGGCAAAGCAATCATGAATAGAATGGAAAAAGCAGCAGGGTTCGATGTAGAAAATCTATAGGGAGTGATTCTATGATGAATATCCTTTTCGTATGCACTGGAAATACTTGCAGGAGCAGTATGGCAGAAGCAATGTTAAGAGATATGATAGAAAATGAAAAAGAGATACACCTAAATATCTACTCTAGAGGAGTATCAGCTATCGATGGACACAAAGCTTCTAAACAAGCAATTAGAGTAATGAAAGATGATGGCATAGATATATCTCGCCATAGGTCAAGATTACTTACTAAAAAAGATATTGAAAATGCTGATTTAGTCCTTACTATGACTACTAATCATAAAGGTATGGTGCTAAATCTATATCCAGATGCAAAGGATAAATTATATACACTTAAAGAATTTGCTCATAAAGATGTAAATGTGGATGATATATTGGATGAAATAAATAGTTTATATATTAAGATTAATGAAAAAAGAGAATACCTTATGGAGAATAGAAAAGGTGAAATACAAAAATTACGAAAAAGAAGAAGAGAAATATTAAAAGAGTTAGAAGAAATAGATGAAGAACTAGAAAATTGGGAACAGGATATTGAAGGAGAATTAGAAGAAGATAAGGCGAAGATAATAAGACTTCAGAAAAAGATTCCTTCATTAGATATAAAGGACCCTTTCGGACAGCCTACAGAAGTATATAGAGATAGTGCTGATGAAATAAAAGAGGCATTAAAGAGAGTAGTAGAGGGACTAAAGGAAGATAAATAAGGAGGTATTTAGTATGAAAATAGCAATAGGAAGTGACCATGGAGGATTTGAATTAAAAGAGGAGTTAAAAAAACATTTAGAGGATAGAGGAATAGAGTGCAAAGACTTCGGTACCTATTCAGAGGATTCGGTGGATTATCCTGATTTTGGTAAGAAGGTATCAGAAGCAGTAGCCAATGGAGAATTAGATAAAGGGATAGTAGTATGTGGTACTGGGATAGGTATTTCAATAGCATGTAATAAAGTAAAGGGTATAAGATGTGCTCTATGCTCAGATACATACTCTGCTAAAATGGCAAGTATGCACAATAATGCCAATGTAATTGCCCTAGGAGGAAGAGTGATAGGGAAAGATTTGGCAAAAGAAATAGTGGATTCTTATCTGAATGCCGAATTTGAAGGCGGTAGACACGAAAGAAGAGTAAATAAAATTATGGATATTGAAAAGTAATATGTTATAATGTATAAGATTGTACAAAACCTTTGGAGAGGAGATGTGTCATGGGCGAATTATATGTAATGGATCATCCATTAATAAAACACAAGCTTACTTATATTAGAGATAAAAGAACTGGGTCAAAAGAGTTCAGAGAATTAGTAAAAGAAGTAGCTATGTTAATGGGCTATGAAGTAACAAGGAATCTTGAATTAAGAGACAAGGAAATAGAAACCCCGGTATCTAAAACAACATCACAAGTTATAGCAGGAAAGAAATTAGGTATAGTACCTATACTAAGAGCAGGATTAGGAATGGTAGAGGGGATGCTAAGTTTACTACCAGCTGCAAAAGTAGGTCATGTAGGACTATATAGAGATCCTGAAACTTTAGAGCCAATAGAGTATTACTGTAAATTACCTTCAGATGTTGAGGAAAGGGAGTTCATCGTAACAGACCCTATGCTTGCAACAGGAGGATCAGCAAATGCTGCAATAACATCTCTTAAAAATAGAGGAGCAACAAATATTAGATTAATGTGTCTTATAGCAGCACCAGAAGGAGTAAAAGCAGTACAAGAAGCTCACCCTGATGTAGATATATACTTAGCAGGTCTTGATGAGAAATTAAATGACCATGCTTATATCGTACCAGGCCTTGGAGATGCTGGAGATAGACTATTCGGAACTAAATAAATTGTAGTGAGACAGGGGACGGTTCTTCTGTCTCGCTTTTTATAGTTTTCGACAAAGATATTTATAACTTTGAGACACCATTGTCTCAAAATGGAGGGATAATATGCGAAAAGATTGGGATACATATTTTATGGATATTGCTTTTCAAGTGGCAGAGCGAAGTACCTGTCCTCGACTTCATGTAGGGGCAGTTATTGTGAATGATAAAAGAATAAAGGGTACAGGATACAACGGTAGTCCTGCTAAATTACCTCATTGTGAAGATGAAGGTTGTTACATGCATGACAGCCATTGTAAAAGAACAATTCATGCTGAGATGAATTGTTTACTTGAGACTACTCCGAATGAGAGAAAAGATGCTACCATCTATGTAACTCATCAGCCCTGTCCTGAATGTCAGAAATTGATAATAACCTCAGGAATAACCAGGGTTGTATATTCTAAAGCATATCAACCGGAGATAAATTGGTTTGATCATGCTCCTCATATAGAAGTAGTTCATTTAGATCAGTATTAATAAAACACAAAATAGACCTTTGGGTCTATTTTTACTTTAGAAAGTGAGACGGGAGAACCGTCCTCTTGTCTCATTTTGCGTATAATCATGCAATGATTATTATATTTATACTTACATCAGGAAAGTTTAATATACCTTAACCTCTAGTGAAAATGTTTTCCTAGGGAAGTTATTTCAAAAATTTTATAAAGAATAAATATGAAAATATCTCTAGCATGATAGAAAATAACGTTTTTTTGTGTTAAAATAGTTTTTGGTGAAAGGCGAAAGTCTAATACGGAGGTGTATTTAATGAACAAATTAATCTCTATTGAAGAAGCTGTGAATCATATCGAAGATGGTATGACTGTTATGATTGGAGGATTTTTAGCTGTAGGAGCTCCAATTAGGCTTATTGATGCTTTAGTAGAAAAAGGAGTAAAGGATTTAACTTTAGTAGTTAATGATACTGCTTTTATAGATACTGGAGTTGGTAAGCTTATAGTAAACAAGCAGGTTAAAAAAGTAATAGCTTCCCACATAGGAACAAACAAAGAAACAGGACGTCAAATGAATGAGGGAGAAATAGAAGTTGAATTAGTACCTCAGGGAACATTGACAGAAAGAATGAGAGCAGCAGGATTCGGTCTTGGCGGAATCCTTACACCAACAGGAGTAAATACAATGGTAGAAGAAGGTAAAAAGAAAATCGAAGTTGAAGGTAAAGAGTATCTTCTTGAATTACCTCTTAAGGCAGATGTAGCTTTAATAAAGGGAGCCAAAGTAGATAAAAAGGGTAATATCCTATACAATAAAACAGCTCAGAATTTCAATCCTACCATGGCAACAGCTGCTGGTACAGTAATAGTAGAAGCTGATGAAGTAGTTGAAATTGGTGAAATAGATCCAAATGTAGTTATGACACCAAACATCTTTGTTACATACATAGTTGATGGAGGTGCTAAGTAATGGATAAGAATAAAGTAAAAGAGATCATTGCAAAAAGGGTTGCTCAAGAAATGAAGGACGGGGACGTAATAAACCTAGGGATAGGTCTTCCAACTTTAGTAGCTAATTATATCTCTGATGATATAGATGTAATTCTACAATCTGAGAATGGATTTGTAGGTATAGGACCTTCTCCAAAGGAAGGAGAAGAGGACTTAGATTTAACTAATGCTGGAGGACAATTGGTTACAATTAAAAAAGGTGGAGCATTCTTTGATAGTGCTACATCCTTTGGAATAATTAGAGGTGGCCATGTAAATGCCACAGTCCTAGGAGCATTACAAGTAGATAGCAAGGGTAATTTAGCTAACTGGATGATTCCAGGAAAAATGGTTCCCGGTATGGGAGGAGCTATGGACCTAGTAGTAGGAGCTAAGAAGGTTATAGTTGCTATGACTCACACAGCTAAAGGAAGTCCAAAAATACTTAAAGAATGTAATCTTCCACTAACAGCTGCCGGACAAGTAGACTTAATAGTTACTGAAATGGGAGTTATGGAAGTTACAGACAAAGGACTACTTCTAAAAGAGTTAGGACCAGGAGTTACAATTGAAGATATCAAGGCTGCTACAGAAGCAGAATTAATAATATCTGAAGATTTAAAAGAAATGGAAATATAGTCTGGGGAAAGTTAATAAGGAGGGGACACCATGTTTAAGAAGTTTACAAAGGCATGTGTTGCATTAGTTCAAAAATATCTTCCTGACCCATTCCTTTTTGCTGCACTACTAACTTTAGTAGTATTTGTATTAGGAATATTTGCTACAGGTCAAGGGCCATTAGATATGATTCTACACTGGAGTGGAGGATTCTGGAGTCTATTAGCATTCTCCATGCAAATGGCATTAGTATTAGTAACAGGACATACATTAGCAAATGCACCAATAATTAAAAGAGGCTTAAGAAAACTAGCATCGATACCAAAGACTCCTTTACAAGCAATAGTTGCAGTTACTTTTGTTGCAACATTAGCATCATGGCTTAACTGGGGATTTGGATTAGTTATAGGAGCACTATATGCAAGGGAATTAGCAAGACAGATTAAGAAAGTAGACTATAGATTACTTATAGCATCAGCTTATTCAGGATTTGTAGTATGGCACTCTGGTATATCTGGATCAATTCCTCTAAAACTTGCTACAGCAGGAGAGGGATTAGCAGAGGCTACAGGTGGAATAGTTACTAGCCCAATAGCAACAAGTGAGACTATATTTGCACCATATAACTTAATAATATTTGGAGTAATATTAGTTACACTTCCTTTAATAAATAGAGCAATGCATCCAAGAGAAGAAGATGTTATTGCAGTTGATCCTGAAATATTAGTGGATGAAGATTTAAATGTAGTGATAGAAAATCCAACATTTGCTGATAAAGTTGAAAGGAGTCCAATATTATCAATATTAATTGGTGGTATGGGGCTAATATACATAATCTACTACTTTGCAACAAGTGGATTTAATTTAAATCTTGATATAGTTAACTTTACATTTTTATTCTTAGGAATAATCTTCCACGGAACGCCAAGAAGATTCTTAGATGCTATCACTGTAGCAGCAAGAGGAACAGCAGGAATAATCCTTCAGTTTCCATTCTATGCTGGTATAATGGGTATGATGACAGGAGCAAGTGCTACTGGAACATCCCTTGCAGTTTTAATATCTAATGGATTTGTAAATATATCTACAGCAACAACATTCCCATTTTTCACTTTCTTAAGTGCAGGAGTAGTAAACTTCTTCGTGCCTTCTGGGGGAGGACAATGGGCTGTGCAGGCTCCTATAATGATGCCAGCAGCACCAGAACTTGGAGTATCAGCAGCTAAGACTGGTATGGCTATAGCATGGGGAGACGCATGGACAAATCTTATACAACCTTTCTGGGCATTACCAGCCTTAGGTATAGCTGGTCTTGGAGCTAGAGATATCATGGGATATTGTATAGTAGACTTACTTTATACTGGAGTAATAATATCATTAGGACTTATGTTCCTATAAAAAAATATAAAAAGCAGAGGGTATCCCTCTGCTTTTGCATAATTATAATTTTGTATATTTATTAACACTATAAACAAAAGTGACACGAATGTTTATAAAAAAACAATTCTTGAGAATAAACATACTATGGATTATAATGAATATATATGATTTTGACTAAATTTTCTAAATAATAGGAAATCACCACAAAGTGGAGTGATACAATGAGTCCTGATGAAAACAGAGGAAAAACATTAAAATATCTCGTCTTGATATCTCAAATAGGTATCTCTATGACTGTCCCTATAGTAGCTGGAATATTCTTAGGAAAGATTTTAGATGATAAATTAGGCACAAATGTATTATTTCTTGCTATTTTTTCAATAATAGGAATAGTAGTAGCCTTTATGAATCTATTTAAGATGGTCACACATGATTTTAATAGGAAGTGATGAATTGAGTTTAGTACAAAATACTGGGTATAAAATTATGAAAAGAGTTGCTATACTTACCGCTATAATTTCAGTAATAATTTTAATTGTTGTTCCTGATCCTAAACCCTATGTATTGGGTCTTATATTCGGGGCAATAATAAATTTATTGAATTTTAGATTAATGTCTATCACATTAAATAAATCTGTAAATATGTCCCAAGGAAAAATTATGCCCTATATTGTAGCAAACTATGTGGCAAGATATTTGATATATGGTGTAGTGCTTACAGTAGCGGCATTCGCTAATTACCTTAATTTTCTAACGGTGATCTTAGGTATTTTTATGGTGAAACTCACCATTATTTCTGATGCCTTTTATGAATCAATTAAAAAAGGTAAAAATAAAGAAGTTAGTAAAAAAAATTAAATATATATAGCGTAAAAGAAAGGAGGTCAATAGCTTGAATATTGAAATGACACTCACTTTATTTGGTAATGAGATTTTTATTCCCTCAACCATAATAAATTCATGGATTATAGTTATTTTGCTCTCTATATTTGCTATAGTAGTAAACAGAAAGCTTAAGAAAGTAAATGCTGCTGAGAAGCCTTCAGGTTTAATCAATGTAATTGAAATGTCAGTTGAAGGAGTACAGTCACTAGTTAAAAGTACTATGGGAGATAAGAACTTGGGATTTGTTCCCTACATAGGTACATTAGCTATTTATCTTGCAGTGGCAAATCTTTTTGGTTTGCTTGGGTTTAAACCACCCACTTCAGACTACAACGTACCATTAGCATTAGCACTTATTACATTCTTTATGACTCAATACTATGGTATAAAGTCAAAGGGATTAGGAGGATATACTAAAAGTTTCTTTGAACCAATTCCTTTCTTAGCTCCATTAAATGTAATAGGTGAGTTGGCAAACCCAGTATCACTATCCTTCCGTTTATTCGGTAACATACTTAGTGGAGTAATAATTATGGGACTGTTATACGGTGCATTAGGATGGATAGCACCAATAGTTACCCCAGCATTGCATGTTTACTTTGATTTATTTGCAGGTCTTATTCAAACATTTATATTTATTATGCTTACGATGGTTTTCGTATCAATGGCTATGGAATAAACCATGTAGGATATTAGAATAAGTATAGTAAATATGAGGAAGGAGGAAACAGAGTTTGGGAGGAACAGGAAATTTTATATTAGATTTTATAAATTGGCTATTAACTTTTGAAACAAAGGACTTAATACTAGCAGGTTCGGCTATAGGTATAGGAGCTGCAATGATAGCTGGTATAGGCCCTGGGATAGGCCAAGGATATGCAGCCGGTAAGGCAGCAGAAGCAGTAGGAAAGACCCCCGAAAACAGTAGACAGATAACCTTCGTTATGCTTTTAGGAGCAGCAGTAGCTGAAACCTCTGGTATATTAGCATTGGTTATAGCGTTGATATTATTATTCTCAAATCCATTAATAACAGTTACAGGAGTAGGACTTATAATATCAGCATCAGCAATAGGTGCAGGACTTTCAATGATAGGTGGAATTGGGCCTGCTATAGGACAGGGGTATGCAGCTGGAAAGGCAACAGAAGCTGTTGGAAAAAGACCCAATTATCAATCAACTATTGTTAGAACAATGATCCTGGGGCAAGCAGTAGCACAGACTACAGGGATATATTCCTTGATAATTGCTATAATATTAATGTTTGCAAACCCATTTTTAACATAGTTTAAAAGTAATATTTATTTATAATTAATATATTAAAATTTTAACGTAAAAAAGAGGAGGAATTTTATAATGGATCCACAAACAGCTATTACAGGAAGAGAATTAATATTAGCAGCATCAGCAATAGGTGCAGGACTTGCAATGATAGCAGGTATCGGTCCTGGTATTGGACAGGGATATGCAGCAGGTAAAGCAGCAGAGGCAGTTGGTAGACAGCCAGAGGCACAAGGTGATGTAATAAGAACAATGATTTTAGGTCAGGCAGTTGCAGAGACTACAGGTATCTATGGTCTAGTTATTGCAATTATCTTATTATTTGTTCAACCACTACTTGGCTAATAAATTTTAAAGAGAGGTGGGAATGCCCATCTCTCTTAAATTTGACTTCTAGGTAGGATTAAAGAGAGGAGGCATAAAATCAATGCAATTTGATGTAAGGGTTTTACCAGAATGGCCTTCGGTCATTTTACAATTGTTAGCTACCCTAGTAATTTTCCTTGTGTTAAAACATTTTTTATTTGAACCTGTTATAAAGATTTTAAATGAAAGAAAAGAAAAAATAGCAGATGATTTAAGTAAAGCTGAGGAAGATAAAAAAGATGCAGTAGCTTTAAAGCAAGAATATCAGAATAAAATAGATGAAGCTAAAAAAGAGGGGCAAGAAATAATACAGGCGGCAAGAAAACGTGGAGAAGAAATAAGACAAAACATTATTGCCGAAGCTAAAAATGAATCTGAAAGCATAATTAAAAAAGCTAATACTGAAATAGAAAGACAAAAAGAAAAAGCTATGCATGAATTTAAGACAGAGGTTGTTACATTATCTATGATGGTGGCTTCTAAAGTTATAGATAAGAACCTAGATGAAAATGTTCATAATGAAATGATAAATGAGTTTATTAACGAGGTAGGGGAAAGTAAATGGCAGAGTTAATAGGCAAAAGATATGCTCAAGCGTTGTTTGAAGTAGGAGTTGAATTAGAAAAGCTAGAGGATTTCAGAGATGAAATTGTGTTTATAGCACAAGCTTTTAAAGAGGAGCCAAAACTATATACTATCATACAACATCCGAAAGTTAGTAAAACAGAAAAAAGAGATATAATAGACTCTATATTTAAAGACAGAGTTTCTGAAGAAATATCAAATCTATTATATATCCTTATTGATAAGGATAGAGAAAAAAGTCTTCAAGATATAAGCGATGAATATGTGAATCTATATAATGAGAAATTTAATATAGTAGATGCACAAGCTTACACAGCTGTAGAGATGAATGAAGATGCAAAGCTTAAATTACAAGAGAAGCTCTCTAAAAAGCTTGATAAGAAGGTTAATCTTGTAAACATAGTAGATAAGGACATAATTGGTGGAGTACTAGTAAAGATTAAAGATAAAGTAATCGATGAAAGTATTAGGAAACAGTTAGAGATGCTTGGAAAGAACCTTCAAAGTGTAAGAGTAACTAAGAAAGAGGTGAAGAACTCATGAACCTAAGACCAGAAGAGATAAGTTCAATTATAAAAGAGCAGATAAAAAGATATGAAAAAAGAATCCATGTAGAAGATATCGGTACTGTCCTGGAGGTTGGAGATGGTATCGCCAGAGTTCATGGACTAGAGAATTGCATGGCAGGAGAGCTTCTAGAGTTCCCTGGAGATGTATTTGGTATGGCCCTAAACTTAGAGGAAGACAATGTAGGTTGCGTTCTTCTAGGACCTGATGAGAATATCAAAGAGGGAGATACAGTTAAGAGAACAGAAAGAATAGTAGAGGTTCCTGTTGGTGACCAAATGGTAGGTAGAGTAGTAAATGCCCTAGGTCAAGCAATTGATGGAAAGGGACCTATAACATCAGATAAATATAGACCTATAGAGCAAAAGGCATCAGGAGTTATAACAAGAAAGTCAGTTTCTGTACCATTACAAACTGGTATAAAAGCAATAGACTCAATGATACCAATTGGTCGTGGACAAAGAGAGCTTATAATTGGAGATAGACAGACTGGTAAGACTGCTATCGGAATAGATACAATACTTAATCAAAAGGACCAAGATGTTATATGTATATATGTAGCAATAGGACAAAAGAAATCTACAGTTGCTGGAATAGTTGAAACTTTAGAGAAAAGAGGAGCTATGGATTATACAATCATAGTATCAGCAACAGCCAGTGAACTTGCACCATTACAATATATCGCACCATATGCAGGAGCAGCTATGGGTGAAGAATTTATGCAAAATGGTAAAGACGTCCTTATAATATATGATGATTTATCAAAACATGCGGTTGCTTACCGTACAATGAGTTTACTACTTAGAAGACCACCGGGAAGAGAAGCATATCCTGGAGACGTATTCTATCTACACTCAAGACTTCTTGAGAGAGCAGCAAGACTTAATGAAGAATATGGTGGAGGATCTATGACGGCCCTTCCAATAATAGAAACTCAAGCAGGAGATATCTCTGCATATATCCCAACAAATGTTATCTCAATAACAGATGGACAGATATTCCTTGAGTCAGATCTATTCTTCTCAGGACAACGTCCGGCGGTAAATGCTGGTCTTTCAGTATCCCGTGTTGGTGGAGATGCTCAGATAAAAGCAATGAAAAAGGTATCAGGAACACTTAAACTAGAGCTAGCTCAGTATAGAGAACTTCAATCCTTTGCTCAGTTCGGATCAGACTTAGATAAAGAGACTCAAGCAACCCTAGCTCAAGGGGAAAGAATCATGGAGATTCTAAAGCAGCCTCAATATCAACCAGTAAATGTAGAGCATCAGACAATGATCCTATATGCTGTAACTAAAAAATATCTAAAGGATATTCCTGTAGATAAAATTAAAGAATTCGAAACAGAGTTCTATAAATATATGGATAATAATCATCCAGAAGTAGGTAAATCTATATTAGAAAATGGAAACCTTGAAGAAAGTGCAGAAAAAGAACTTAAAGAAGCAATAGAAGAGTTTAAGAAAGACTTTAAGAAGACTATATAATATGTCCTCATAGAAAGTAGAGGTGATTCGATGGCTCAAGAGAGTATGCAGGATATAAAGAGGCGAATCAAAAGTGTAGGTAATACAAAGCAAATTACTAAGGCTATGGAGCTTGTATCTTCTGCAAAATTAAAAAAATCTAGAAGAAGACTAGAAAAAACTGAACCATATTTTCTTACAGTTTTAAGAAGCATCCAGGATATACTAGCCTCAAGTAGAGGTGTTAGTCATCCAATGCTTGAAAATAGAGAAGTTAAGAATAAATGCTATATTATAGTAACTTCTGATAGAGGATTATGTGGTGGATATAACGTTAATATAATCAAAAAAGTAGAAGAGCAAATAGATAATAAAGATCAAGCTAAAATGATCACTATAGGCTTAAAGGGTAAAAGTCACTTTAAAAGAAGAGACTATGATGTTAAAGGAAGCTTCACTGGAATATCTGAAGAACCTACATTTATGGATGCAACTCAGATAGCTAATATAGCATTAAAGCTATATAAAGATGGAGAAGTGGACGAAGTAAATATCGCCTATACCCAGTTTAAAAGCACAATATCCCATGAACCTACAATAATGAAGCTTCTTCCTGCGGAAGAAATAAAAGAGAATAAATCAGATGTGAAAAATTCATTAACAGAGTATGAACCTTCCCCAGAGGAAGTACTAGACTATCTCATTCCTAAATATGTTAAGAGTGTAATATATGGAGCAATGATAGAGTCTTCTGCCAGTGAGCAAGGAGCTAGAAGAGTTGCTATGGAATCTGCCACAGAGAATGCAGAAGAAATAATTGATGACTTAACTCTAGACTACAATAGAGCTCGTCAAGCTGCCATCACTCAAGAAATTGCAGAGATAGTAGGTGGAGCAGAAGCTCTAAAATAGGAACTAAATGAAAAGGAGTTGAAATAGATGGCTGAAAATAACATAGGAAAGATAGTTCAGATAATCGGTCCTGTACTGGATATCAGATTTGATGAAGATAATCTTCCTAATCTATACAATGCCATTGATATAGAAGGCAAAAACGGCAAAGTAGTAGCAGAGGTTGCTCAACATATCGGAGATGATATTGTTAGATGTATATCAATGGATTCAACCGATGGATTTGTTAGAGGAATGGATGCAATAGATACCGGTGCACCAATAACAGTACCAGTAGGAGAAACAACTCTTGGAAGAATGTTTAATGTTACTGGTGATGCAATAGATGGAAAAGAAGATGTTACAGAAGGAACTAAAGCTGCAATCCATAGGCAAGCTCCACCTTTTGATGAGCAAGAGACAGCAACAGAGATATTTGAGACAGGAATCAAAGTAGTAGACCTTATCGCTCCTTATGCAAAGGGTGGTAAAGTAGGACTATTCGGTGGTGCTGGAGTTGGAAAGACAGTTCTTATCCAGGAACTTATAAATAACATAGCTACAGAGCATGGTGGATTATCAGTATTTGCCGGCGTTGGAGAAAGAACAAGAGAAGGAAATGACTTATACTATGAAATGAAGGATTCAGGAGTAATAGATAAGACATCCCTAGTATTTGGACAGATGAATGAGCCTCCTGGAGCTAGAATGAGAGTTGCTCTTACAGGACTTACAATGGCAGAGCACTTCAGAGATGAAGCTGGTCAGGACGTACTTCTATTCATAGATAATATATTTAGATTTACTCAGGCAGGATCAGAGGTTTCAGCATTACTTGGACGTATGCCAAGTGCCGTTGGTTATCAGCCTACATTAGCAACAGAGATGGGACAATTACAGGAGAGAATCACATCAACTAAAAAGGGTTCAATCACATCAGTTCAGGCAGTATATGTGCCAGCCGACGACTTAACTGACCCGGCTCCTGCAACAACCTTCGCCCATCTTGATGCGACAACAGTTTTATCCCGTTCAATATCAGAGTTAGGTATTTACCCTGCAGTGGATCCACTAGATTCCACTTCAAGAATACTAGACCCTGCTATAGTAGGAGAAGAACACTATGAAGTGGCCCGTCAAGTGCAGGAGCAACTTCAAAAATATAAAGAATTACAAGATATTATTGCAATCCTTGGTATGGATGAGTTATCAGAAGAAGATAAACTTACTGTAGCAAGAGCAAGAAGAATTCAGCGTTTCCTATCTCAGCCATTTAACGTAGCTGAGCAGTTTACAGGAATGCCAGGAAAATATGTAACTATAAAAGAAACAATAAGAGGATTTAAAGAAATCCTTGAAGGAAAGCATGATGAACTTCCAGAATCAGCATTCCTATTTGTAGGTACAATAGATGAAGCAGTAGAAAAAGCTAAGAAAATGAAAGAAGAAGAATAATAGGCGAGGTGATAGAATGGCTTCAACACTTACCCTCGAAATAGTAACCCCAGATAGAAAGTTCTTTGAAGACGAGGTGGAAAAGGTAGTAGTAAGAGGTTTAGAAGGAGATATAGGTGTCCTTAGAAATCATATACCATTAGTAACTCCCCTTGCCATCGGAAGGGTAAAAATTAAACAAAATGGGGAATATAGAATAGCCGCTGTTGCAGAAGGATACTTAGATATAACAGAAACTAAGACCACAATAGTCACAGATGCAGCAGAATGGCCAGATGAAATAGACTTAAATCGAGCAGAATTAGCAAAGCAAAGAGCAGAAGAAAAATTAAAGAAAAAAGATAAAAATATAGACTACGACAGAGCAGAAATAGCTCTAAGAAAAGCAATTAATAGAATTAACGTAGCAAAAAGAGGATAGTGAGACAGAGGGACAGTTCTTCTGTATCACTTTTCACAGATTCGACAAAAAAGGCTTCCAATTTGGAAGCCTTTTTTATTGTCTCACCTCTCCTATGGGAAATCATGGTTCGAATGATATAATATATAGGACATTAGCCTTATATATTATATAGAAAAATAGGATTAAAATAGTATTTGTTCCAAGATATCAAATAAATGTCGAATTAAGCAGTAAATTGACGAAACATAGCAGGTTTAAGTAATAGACAAGTATACAGTATTTTTAGTATAATTGAAGTATTGAAATGTTAGTTGGTAAAATTCATATTAATTTCCTGAAAAGTTTGATAAATTAAAAAAAATTTTTAAATTTATCATCAATACCCAAAGTATTGATAAATAAAACTGTTATTAATTTCTTTAACCGGGTAAATTACTGAATAAGAAGGGACATTGAAAATTTTACTCTTTCCTTAAAAATTTTAATAAACTAATGTATAAAGGACAAGATAAATTGTCAATACTGTTTATTGTAAGGGAAGAGTACTAGACAGTAAAAATGTTTTTGTCCCCCTTTAACATTTTTACCACTGATCTTGCTCTTCCCTATTTATATTTTAGGGAGGAATAACAATGAAGGGTAAAAGGTTAATTGTATCAATAGGATTAATAGCAATGCTGGCATTTTCAAATTATACAGTATCCCAAGGAATAAGGGATAATCTATCAAAACCAGTGGTAAGTGCATTTAAAGTATCAGAATCAGAATTACTACAGGTTAGAATAAATGCTAGAGATCAGATATCTCAAGAGTATTTAAAAGAAAACGAAATTAAAAAAGTAGGACAAGGCTTACTTGATAAATTCAACATTCAAGGAGAACTTGAATATGAAAATTATCAACAGGATATGTTGGATGAAAATAAACCTATATATACTATGGATTTTATTGAAGAAGAAGATCAGAGAAAACTGATAATATCTGGCAAGGATAAAAATAACAGTTCTGTCACAATAATTCTTTTGACATATATTGATAAATATAGTAATCTAAATAAGACTGAATTAATAGTTGACATAACATCAGAGAAACTGGAAGAATATGATAAAATTCAAAGTAATATAAAAACTATTTTTAACAACATGGAAATGAATCCAAAAATAAACACTTGTATTGTTGGTACATTTGATGGTGATATAGAAAATAATGAAAAAATCGATATAGTCTCAGAGATAATGGTAAGAGTAGGAGCAAAAAAAGTAGAAGAATATACTCAACCAGATATTATAAGCATTTCCGCTTATTCACCAAATATAGATAATCATATCTATACAGGTAATAATAAGATGAATTTAAATATTGCTATGAGACATAATTATACTGAGGATAAAACTTATATCTGGATTGCCACACCAATAATAGATCATGGATACTAATCATTCCAAAAAAAACTAGAAATTAAAAAAATGATAATATTAACAACCGAAAAATTCCAAAACTAAATATACAATAAGTATTACAAGGAGGAAATTTAAGTGCCAAAACTCATAGTAGAAAAGAGTCCTCCGTTAAAGGGGACAGTTAGAATCAGTGGAGCAAAGAACTCCGCATTACCAATAATGGCAGCGACGCTATTATCAACTGATACATGTGAACTTAAAGAAGTACCAAATTTAAGAGATGTAAATGTAATGACAGAAGTGTTAAGGTCATTAGGAGCTGAAGTAGAAAAGAAAAATAAAGAATCCTATGATATAAACTCAGCAAATATAAATAATGTAGAAGCACCTTATGAATTAATGAATAAAATGAGAGCATCATTCCTAGTGATGGGACCATTACTAGCAAGACTAGGAAAAGCTAGAATATCCATGCCAGGAGGGTGTGCTATAGGTACCCGTCCTATAGATCTTCACTTAAAAGGTTTTAAAGCCTTAGGAGCAGAGATTGAAGTAGGTCATGGATATGTAGAAGCAAAAGTTGATCAATTAAAAGGAAATAGAATTTATCTAGACTTCCCAAGTGTTGGGGCTACAGAAAATATTATGATGGCAGCTAGTATGGCAGAAGGAGAGACAATACTCGAAAATGTAGCTCAAGAACCAGAGATAGTAGACTTGGCCAATTTCTTAAACAAAATGGGTGCTGATATAAAAGGCGCCGGAACTAATACAATGAGAATTAATGGAGTAGAGAAGTTAAGTAGTTGTGAACACACTATCATACCAGACAGGATTGAAGCTGGAACATATATGACAGCAGCTGCAATGACTGGTGGAGATATTACAATAGAAAACGTGGAAATAGATCACGTTAAATCAATAATCTCTAAACTTAAAGAAGCAGGTATAAAGTTTGAAGAGGTAGCGAATAATTCATTAAGAGTTATAGGACCAGAAGTTATTAAAGCCGTAGATGTCAAAACACTACCTTATCCAGGATTCCCAACGGATATGCAATCCCAGGTAATGGCATTAATGAGCATGGCTGAAGGAACTAGCGTTATAATAGAGACTATCTTCGAAAATAGATTCATGCACGTAAATGAATTAAGAAGAATGGGAGCAGATATTAAAATAGACGGTAGATCTGCCATAGTAACAGGGACTAATAACCTTATGGGTGCACCGGTAAAAGCAACAGACCTAAGAGCCGGAGCAGCATTAATCTTAACTGGACTTATATCTGATGATATTACTGAAGTAAATCAAATACATCATATTGATAGAGGGTATTCTGATATAGAAGAAAAACTTACTAAGTTAGGTGCTAAGATTAGAAGAGTAGAAGACTAAAAAGTAGAGGATTTTAATCCTCTACTTTTTTACTGTTCTTATTTTTCATCAACATCCCTCGACAGTAAAATATTTCCCATTACAATTTCCCAGGAAATATGACACTATTTTCCGGGGAAATAATTCTAAATTTTCAATCATATATCTCTTACTAATGTCATATCTTATATATATGTATTGATAAGAATAAAGCTAGAGAAAACTTTAGACTATTAACTAAAAGGAGAAATGGGGGATTAAATGAGATCATTATTAGCATTAATAGGCTTCATACTGTTGATAACACTAATATTTCCTATTATCATTCTAGCTACTTGGAATGGGGAAATAGAAGAGAAGGAAATAAAAGAAATAAAAGAAATCACTGATGTAAAGAATCAAGACATAGTAGATTCAAAGGAATTGACTGTAGATATATACGATAAAGAAACAAAAAAAGTAATAAATATGACTTTAGAGGAGTACATTAAAGGAGTAGTAGCAGGAGAAATGCCTGCAGAATTTGAAGTTGAGGCATTAAAGTCTCAATCAGTAGCAGCTAGAACCTATGCAATCTCTAGAATGATACAATATAAAGAAGGTCACCCTGAACATCCTAATGCCCCCTTATGTAATACTATCCATTGTCAAGTGTGGTATTCTAAGGATAAATTACTGGAGCTACATTCTCAGGAGTGGTATGACAAGTATTGGGGAAAGATAGAACAAGCCGTGAAGGATACAAAAGGAGAGATCCTTACCTATGAAGGGAAAATAATAACAGAACCATTATTCCACTCTTCCAGTGGAGGAATGACAGAAGCTTCTGAGGAAGTATTTTCATCAGCTAAGCCATATTTAAGACCGGTAGAGAGTCCCTATGAAGGAGAATCCCCCAGTATTAGAGATAACTTTAAAATATCAATAGATAAGTTCATCTCAAAATTAAAAGAAAAATATCCAACAATAAATATTACTAAAGACAATATTGAAGATAAAATAGACTTAATAGAAAAGACTAGTACCGGTAGAATAAGTAAGATTAGAATTGATAATGTAGTAATGAGTGGAAGAGACCTAAGAACTCTATTCGGATTTAAATCAACAAACTTCACTATCACAGTAATACCAAAGGATAATGAAATAATTATACAAACCATAGGAAATGGCCACGGAGTAGGAATGAGTCAATGGGGAGCCAACGGAATGGCTGAAAAAGGTAGTAACTATAAAGAAATATTAAAGCATTACTATACAGGAGTAGAAATATTGCAGGTCACTAAGGAGATGATGAAATAACCGGGGAGAAATCCCCGGTTATTTTTATGATGTCTTATTATTGTTGATTTTTTTGTCACTCAGAACGAAGTGAAGAGTCTGAAGAATTTTTATACTTATAAATTGAACAGAGTAATTAAACATCAAAACAAAATATGGTATAATTTAACAAAGAGAGTATAGGGGGAGCTTATGAAAAAAATATATATTATTTTATTAGCTATAGTAGCAATTGTTGTTATATTACTTGTACTAAATACTTATCTAGAAAGGGGAACTTTTGAAGAGATAGTATTTAATAAATATGTAGAAAATGATGTCTTTACATATATGGAGATAAAGGGAGATGAAGGAGAAAGAAGTACAGAAGACCAAGAAAAAATAGAAGAATTAATATCATATCTAAATAATGTAAAATTAAAAGAAAGATCTTACAGATTAGTTGCAGAAGATAATAAGCATCTTAGAGTAAATTTAAGTAATAAAGGTAGAAGTGAAGTTTTATATATAGTCATAGATAAGATAAATGTTAATATTATTTATAAGACAACCTCATTAGAATATAAGGGTGAAGAACTTCGTAAAGAATATAAAATAACAGACAAAGATTTTGATATAGAAAAAATACAAGAAATCTATGATTCTCTTTAGGTATCATAGATTTGTTGTATTATATTAATAAAAGATTTACCTTTGTCTATCATTGCTTATATCTTTGTCACTCTGAGCCTGTCGAAGAGTCTTAAAAACAAGATCCTTCCCGATGCTCAGGATGACATAAAAAATCATATAAATCCTCACTGGTTTTCCCATGTCATATTGACAAAATATTAAAAATATATTAATATGAACTTAAGTTCATATTAAATGAATAAAGGTTCACAGAATTTATAGCGCAAGGAAGCCCACTCCTTTAGGAGGTGATTATATTGAAAAAGAAAAACAAAAGGCCGTCATACATATTAGAATTAAGGTTAGAAACAGAGAAATATCAAGAAGATATATTAAATAAAAGATTAGAAATAGGCAGGCAAATGTATAATGCTACTTTGGGCGAAGCCCTAAAAAGATATAATCATCTCAAAAGAAGTAGAAAATATAAAGAGTTAATGAAAGAATTAATTGATATAAATAAGAAGATTAATAACAATAAAGATAATAAAAAAGAAAAGAAGTTAAATAAAGAAAGAAAAATAATAATAACAAAATTAAATGAGCTAAGAAAAGAATCCAAACTTACTGAGTACGACCTACATAGTTATATTGTACCGATGAAAAGACAATTTGATTGTTTAGATATAAATACAGCTCAAAAAATAGCAACTAGGGCCTGGAAGTCTATGGAGAATATAATTTTTGGAGATGGAAAGAAAGTATCCTTTAAGAAATATGGTCAGCTAGATTCCTTGGAAGGTAAAAACAATACCTCTGGAATAAGATTTAGAGATAATACTCTTGAGTGGCTAAGATTAGCTATCCCTGTAAGAATAAGAAGAAATGATATCTACGCCCATGAAGCCCTACAGAATAAGATAAAGTATTGCAGGATAGTTAGAAAAGTAGTTAAAGGTAAATATAAATATTATATACAACTAGTCATCGAGGGAACCCCTCCTTCCAAGAGAGATAATAAGGGAGATTTTAAGCAAAAATACGGCGATAGCCGAGTTGGAATCGATCCATCCTTAAGGAGTATAGCCTATAGCTGTGATAAAGAAGTTGGACTCCAGGAATTAGCACCTTCGGTGGATAACTTAGATAAAGAAATTAGAAGAAGTCAAAGGAAATTAGATAGGTCTCGGAGAGCGACTAACCCTAATAAATTCAATCCAGATAGCACAATAAAGAAAGGTAGTAAGGATAAATGGGTTAGGTCTCAAAACTATATAAAAGAGTTATTTAAACTGAAAGAATTATATAGGAAATTAAGTGATATTAGGAAGATAGAGCATAACATATTAGCCAGTTATTTACTTAGCCTAGGAACAGACATCTATGTAGAGAAAACGGATTTTAAGGCTCTAGCGAAGAAGGCTAGAGAAACAAAAGTTAATGAAAAGACCGGTAGGTTTAAGAGAAAGAAAAGGTTTGGAAAGTCTATAGGAAGTAAAGCCCCGAGTAAATTCTTCGAAGTTTTAAATAGGAAGCTAGGATATATAGGGAAAGAAATAAAGTATATTAATCCTTGGACATTTAAAGCCAGTCAATACGACCACCACTCTGATGAGTGCAATAAAGTGTCTCTAAGTAATAGATGGAAAGATATAAATAATAATAAAGTTCAAAGGGATTTATATAGTGCATTTTTGATTATGAATAGTAAAAAAGACTTAGAAATAACTGATAGGAAGAAATGTTTAGAGAATTTTGATATATTTTTAGAGCTTCATAGTAAAGAAATTAATAGAATTAAAAAAGCCAAAAGCTTAAAGATATTCTCAAGCTTCGGCATAAAAAGAGAAGTGCAAATTTAAATATATAATTTTAAAAGGTTGAGCTGCCAGCCTTAAGTTATCGCTAATAGCCTGTTAGGGCTATGGATAATAAAGTCTAGATGAAAATAAGTTAGTTCTATTGATTAGATACCATCTTTTAATAGAGAAGCTTTTAGTAATTTAGAACCCCACTCCTTCAGGTGTGGGAGCAGTCAGAAAGGAGTATTTATATGCCTAAGATAATCAATGATATTGAAGAAAGAATATTTGTATCAGCATTCAATTTATTCTCTAAACATGGGTATAAAAAGGTTGATATGAAAATCATAGCTGAAGAGTCTGGGATAGCAGTAGGAACTCTATATAACTATCATCCCAACAAAAAAAGCTTATTTATTGATGTTTTTAATAAAAGTTGGGCAGAAACCTTTGAGAAACTTGATTTAGTACTGAGGAATGACGCAGCTAAAATGGATAAAATAAATAGCTTTGTTAGAGTTCTATACGATGAAATACTAAAGAGAAAAGGTATGGGAAATGAACTAATAAAGACAAGTATCATTAAAAGAGAAGAAGGATATATAAAAGGAGAACTACTATCTCGATTAAAACAGATGCTATCTATGAAAGAAGAAGTAGATTATATATTAGAGTGTAAATATGAAGAACGTTTACTCGAGACAATTTTAGTATCCTTTATCACCATGATGATGGAGCATCCTGATGAAGAAGAAGATAATATTAATTACTTATCAAATCTTTTATGGAATATATATGTAAATATCGAACACTATTAAAAAGAGGTGAATCTATGGAATTTTTATATGGTGCTTTTGAAATGCTAATAGTATATATTATACTTAGTAACTTAGTAAAAATAGGATATGCACTAGTAAACAAAAAGAAAATAGAAGAAAAATTAAAAGAAAGACAGAAAAGAGAGCAGGAAGTAGAAGAAAAAGAAGAGCCAATAGTCATAGAGACAGTGATGGATCCAGTATGTAACACTGAAATAGAAAAAGATAATGCCTATGTAATAGTAGAAGATACTGATAGAAAGTATTTTTGTAGCTGGGATTGTAGACAAAAATATATAAATGAAAAAAATGAAAACTAAGAGGTGATAGCATGTATTTTGGAGACTTAGGATTTTTCTTATTAATACCAACAATAATATTTGCAATGTATGCTCAAGGAAAAGTGAAAAGAACCTTTAATAAATATTTGAAGAAACAAAGTGCATCAGGCTATACAGGATATCAAGTAGCTAGAACAATATTAGATAGAAATGGCCTTCATGATGTTAATATAGAGATGGTTAGAGGTAAATTATCAGACCATTATGACCCAAGAAAAAGAGTACTAAGATTATCAAAGGATGTATATGAAAGGAGCAGTATAGCTTCAGTTGGAGTAGCTGCCCATGAGGTAGGTCATGCTATACAGCATTCAGAAGGATATTTTCCATTATTATTAAGAAACAATATAGCACCGATAGCAAGTTTTGGAGCAAGATTTGTATGGATATTAGTATTTGGTGGATTGATACTAAGTATAGGAGATTTAGTGTATATAGGAGTGTTTTTATATCTAGCGGTAGTGGCATTTCAAATAATAACATTACCAGTAGAGTTTAATGCCTCTAATAGAGCCGTAGCTCAATTAAATAATGGTATAATATCAGCAGAAGATATAAAACCAACAAAGAAAGTTTTAAGTGCAGCAGCATTGACATATGTAGCAGCTACACTAGTGGGTATAGCCCAACTTATCAGACTTTTATTGTTAGCAAATAGAGATTAATTTAATAGAATAATTCACTACCCTAGAGGAAATTTCCTCTAGGGTATTTTTTATGTCAAAAAAACTTATCCAAAATATCCTAATACTTCTAAAATTAATGTATTAAATTCTGAATAATGTAAATAATAGTAACTGAAATATTTTTTACATATATATGGAGGTGTAACGTGTGGATAAATTTAATAAGGATCCTAACAATGACAAAGGACCAAAAAAGAATAAGGATAAAAAATCAGTAATGAATAGAATGAAAAATGTAACACAAAGAGATGGGTTTTATTTAGTATTGTTTTTATGCATATGTATAGTAGGAATCACAGCAGTATGGGTATCTAGTGATAACTTTAATAAGGTCGCAGATCTGGATGAAAAAGAGAACGAATTAGCTGAAGATGATAGAGACATAGTAGATTATTATCTTGATGGTGATGATTATGATGATCAACAGGATCCTGATACAGAGGATGTTGATATAGAAGAGACAGATAAAGCAAAAGAAGAAACTAAAGAAGAAGCAAAAGCTAATACAGAAGAACAAAAGTCAACAGATGAAGAAGCAATAGAAGCTACATCTTCTCAAGGAAAACAGTTAGCAATGCTAGTACCTATTATGGGTAAGCAGTCTATGGGATTCGCTGAGGATAAATTAGTATATTCTGAGACCTTAGAGCAATGGACTACCCATAATGGACTAGACATTCAGGCAGCCGAGGGAAGTGCAGTAAGGGCAGTCCTTTCAGGGGTAGTAAAAGAGGTAGTTACCACAGATGAATTGGGAATAGTGGTTACAATCGATCATAGTGATGGCCTACAAACTAAGTATGGATGTCTTTCTACAGATGAAATGGTAGAAGCAGGACAACAAATAGAAAAGGGCGATCCTATAGGAGCAGTCGGAAAATCAGTAGGCTATGAATTAGCCCAAGGTCCTCATTTGCATTTTGAGGTATTAGAAGCAGGTAAAAACATCGACCCAAAAAATTATTTGCCAGACTTTGAGTAATATAAATAAAAGTTAGAAAAACAGAAGAATTTAAGAATTGCTTAAAATAGTACATCTCTCCCTGTGAATAAATTGTTCTATTCATAAAGAGAAGAGCATAATAATGTAAAAAAGACGGTGTAGCCATCAAAGGGGGTTAGGCATGTGAAAGACTATATAGAGGAAAGGGCTTTGGAGATTGCAAATTATATTATAAATGAAAAGGCTACTGTACGACAAACTGCCAATATATTTGGAGTGAGTAAGAGTACTGTTCATAAAGATGTAACTGAACGCCTTCCCAAGATAAACCCTCTTATCTCGAAGCAGGTAAAGAGTGTTCTTGAAAAAAACAAGGCAGAGAGACATATCAGAGGCGGTAAAGCAACAAAAATAAAGTATAGTTCCATCGGCAAATAAACCTCAAGATGAAAAAAATAAAAGGATCGATAGAAATATCGGTTCTTTTTTTATTGTGAAAATTGATCTAAAACCCCTTATTTCTACTAAAATAGCATGTCGGAAAACAGAGATATAACCATATATATGTCAGAAAAATAGCAATAGGCAAATATAACTAAAAAAATATAAAAAAAAGTTGAATATTGTGAAGGATTTTTTAAAAATATATAGAAATACTATAAAAGCATGTCATTTAGATATTTACGGATTATAAGAAAATTAATATATATAAAGTAGAAAGTGAGGTTTTTGAAATGTTTTCACTAAGGGCGGATATGGGAATAGATTTAGGAACAGCCAGCATACTGGTATATGTAAAAGGCAAGGGTATAGTACTACAAGAACCTAGTGTGGTTGCTATTGATAAAAATACAGACAAGCTTCTAGCAGTTGGGGAAGATGCTAGAAAAATGTTAGGTAGAACTCCTGGAAATATCGTAGCAATAAGACCCTTAAAAGATGGAGTTATATCAGATTATCATATAACAGAAAGAATGCTTAAATATTTTATAAACAAGGCAGCAGGTAAATTTTTATTTAAACCTAGAATAATAATATGTGTACCCAGTGGAGTGACCGGGGTAGAAAAAAGAGCTGTTATAGAAGCAAGTAATCAAGCCGGTGCAAAAAAGACATATCTTATAGAAGAACCTATAGCAGCAGCGATAGGAGCAGGACTAGATATAACTCAGCCTGATGGAAATATGGTTATAGACATGGGAGGAGGTACTACTGACATAGCAGTAATATCCCTTGGAGGTATAGTAGTAAGTGAATCCATAAAAATAGCTGGAGATAAATTAGACGAAGCCATAGTTAGATATATGAGAAGAAAACATAATCTAATGATTGGGGAAAGAACAGCTGAAAATATCAAGATGACTATAGGTACAGCCTATCCTAGACCAAAAGAAATATTTATGGATGTAAGAGGACGTAACCTAGTATCTGGATTACCTAATACTATCAAAGTATCCTCTAAAGAAATACTTCATGCCTTAGAGGAAACAGTTACAACTATAGCTGATGCAGTGCATTCAGTACTAGAAAAAACACCACCAGAGCTAGCATCAGATATAAGTAATAAAGGAATGATCATGACTGGAGGAACTGCCCTATTACATGGTTTGGATAAATTAATAAGTAAACGTACTGGAATACCTGTATATATAGCGAAGGATGCAGTATCCTGTGTAGCTAAAGGTACAGGAAAATCACTGAACTGGATGGAAGTACTAGAAGATTATATGATGTCAGAATCAAGACGAGGTAGATAAATCGTTAAATGAGGGGACTCGATCCCCTTATTTTTATGAGTAGATAAATATAGTCCCATAGCCCCATAAATATTACATATAATAACTAAAGAATCTCACTAGAATGCCGATAATATAATAGAGTAGTGTCAATCGAGATACAAGGAGTGGTAAAATGTTTAGAGGTATGTATATATCCACAACATCATTAATAAATAATCAAAATAAAATGGACGCCATATCAAATAATTTAGCAAATGTTAATACTGCTGGATATAAAAAAGATGGGGTATTATCAGAGTCTTTCCCAGAAGTATTACTATCCAGAATAAATGATAAAAACATAGACTACAGTAACAAACCCTTTGAAGGAGTAGAGTTAGAACAGGATGGAGAAGTATACTCTTTAAAGACCGATGGAGCATATTTTAAAGTAGGTACTCCAGCAGGAGAGGGATATAGTAATGAACTTAAATTCATAATAGATGAAGAAGGATTCTTAAAAACCTATCATAGAGATCAAAAAGATAACATTGAATCCGATGGAGAAAATTATGTATTAGGTAGAAATGGTAGAATTCAAGTGCCTAATGGAAATCTTCAAATAGATGATGATGGGAACATAATAGCAGGAGGACAAACTATAGACAGCCTTATCACCATACCTAAACCCAATGTAATAGGAACCCTAGGATATGGAGTAAGGACTGATAGAGTATTTACAAACTTTACTCAAGGAAATATGATGGAGACAGGAAACAATCTAGACATCGCATTAAATGGAGATGGATTTTTCAAAGTACAGACTGACAATGGAACTAGATATACTAGAGATGGAAGCTTTAAAATAGATAATAATGGCACATTAGTTACAAATGAGGGATACCCTGTACTAGGTACAAATGGAGCCATAAATATAGGACAAAATCAATTTACAATAGATGAACAAGGAAATGTATTCTTAAATGGACAAAGGGCAAATAGTCTAGACATAGTTACAATTAACAATGAAGAATATTTAAGAAAAGAAGGTGGAAGTCTTTATACCTTGGCAGAAGGAACAACTGCTGAAGAGGGAGCTTTTACTGGGGAAGTATTATCAGGATATTTAGAAAGCTCAAACGTAGAATCAATAAAAGAAATGGTAGAAATGATATCTACAATGAGAAATTATGAATCAAACCAAAAAGTAGTACAAGCCTATGATGGAATATTAGAAAAGGCTGTTAATGAAATAGCAAGAACATAATATAAATAAGGCTCTTCAATACATTCAGAGTGACATAGCAAGTGTTGTCATCCTGAGTGAAACGAAGGATCTTAGACCCTAAAGATTTACCACTAGAAAGGACTGAATAAAATGATAAGATCTCTATGGACTGCAGCTACCGGTATGAAAGCTCAACAATTAAATATAGATACAATATCTAACAACCTTGCCAATGTAAATACCACTGGGTATAAGACTCAAAGAACAGAATTCAAGGACTTGATGTATACAGAATTAAAAAGATCAAATCTAGAAGATGATGAAGGAGCACCAGTAAATATTCAGGTAGGTCATGGTGTTATGACTTCCGCTATCTCAAGGGATATGACCCAAGGAAGTGTTCAAAGTACAGATAATCCATTAGATGTTGCTATAGATGGAGAAGGATACTTTGAAGTTGTATTACCTAATGGAGAAAGCAGATATACTAGAGATGGTAGTTTCAAACTAAGTGTAGACGGAAATACTTCTAGCTTAGTTACCTCTGAAGGATATTATATATTAGATAATAACAATAATAGGATAACAATGAATTCGGGATTAACTGATTTATCAATAGATACTATGGGGAATATTATAGCTAAAAATGCCAATGGAGAAAATGTTGATGTAGGTACATTGAAGCTAGTTAATTTTACTAATCCAAAGGGATTATTAAATGATGGTAGAAACCTCTATGAGGAATCAGTAGCATCAGGAAATGCAACAGTACTCAATAACTTCAACATGGATTCTGAAGTGTTACAACGCTATCTGGAGACATCAAATGTAAAGGTAGTAGATGAGATGGTAAAGATGATAACAGCTCAGAGAGCCTACGAAATAAGCTCTAAATCCATCCAGACCTCCGATGAAATGATGCAACAAGCAAATAATCTTAAGAGATAATAAATTGTCATACTGAGTTTGCCAAAGGATCTTATAACCTATAATGATAGGAGTTTTAAATATGAATATTTCAAATATAAATGGATATACCAATAACATAACAAAAGAGCAAAACAAATTAAAACAAACAGAAAAACAGGCAGAAAAAACAGAAGCCCAAGAAGACCTACTAGAAGCATGTCAAGAATTTGAAGCTATTTTTGCAAATATCATGCTAAAAGAAATGAGAAATACAGTGGATGACTCAGGTCTTACAGAGAAAAGTAGAGGAAGAGAAATGTTTCAAGAAATGCATGATGAATTGTTAACCACAGAAATAAGCAAAGGCAATAATGGCATAGGTGTTGCGAAAATGCTATACGACCAAATGAAAAATAGAATCTAAGAACTTTAAAATATAAAAATGTATAGTATAATAGAGAAGGTATATACCTTCTCTATTATTGTGCTTTTTATCCTGAGCCCGTTGAAGGATCTTGTAACTATAAACAGAAAGGAGCTATCAATATGGACTTATTATCTGTATTATCTCAAGTCTCAGTACTATTCATACTACTTATCATAGGAATAGTCTTAAGAAAAGTAAACATATTAAATGACACCCTAGGAAAGGGTCTATCAAACTTAATAATATATGCCACATTACCAGCCCTACTCATCACATCCATGAATTATGATTTTTCCCCTGAGATGCTAAATAACGGTCTATTAATATTAGCAATAGGGCCATTAGTGTATATATTCGTTGGATTAATCGCTTATTTATACGTGAAGATAAATAAAATAGAAAATCCTGAGAAAGGAATATATCTTTTTATCACCATATTCCCAAACGTAGGATTTATGGGATATCCAGTAGTTGAAGTGGTATTTGGTAAAATAGGAATATTCTATGCTGCCCTATTTAATCTTTGGTTTAATATACTTTTATGGACATTGGGGATTATATTAGTAAGTACAAAAGAAAAAACTAAGATTAATCTTAAAATGCTCCTTAATCCAGGAACAATATCTATAGCAATAGGTCTATCCCTATTTTTATTCTCAGTTAAATTGCCAGGACCAATATATGATTCATTGAATAGTTTAGGAGGAACAACCATACCTCTAGCAATGCTTGTCATAGGATCAATGCTAGGAGAATCCAGTGTCCATGGAGTACTTAAAAACAAATTACTTATAGGCTCAACTTTTGTAAGACTGATACTTATGCCTCTACCATTACTTATAGTTTTATCCCTATTACCCCTGCCAACCATAGTAGTAGGTACAGCAGCCATAGTAATGGCAATGCCCTCAGCAGCCAACGCAGCCATATTTGCAAGGCGATATGACTCAGAATACAAACTAGCCAGTGAAGGAGTATTCTTATCCACCCTATTAAGTATAATTACTATACCAGCATTTATATCAATACTTATAAAAGTATTAGAACTATAAAAAGAGACCAACCTGGTCTCCTTTACTTTTTTGTCATCCTGAGCCCGTCGAAGGATCTTTCTTTTAGTCTCTGTTATCGTTAATTGTTGATTTTCATATAAAAACTTTTTTGAGTTAAAATGTAATTTTCACTTCGAAACTATACATTATTTCATTTTAGAGCACAACAACAAATAGCAAATATGGTAAAATATAAATTAAAGGAATTTAATGGTTATATATAGAAGTTTAAATTTAGATACGTAGTTATAGAAAAATACGAAATAAGGATTAAAATATTTGACAAATAAGGAGTATATATAATGATAAAAGAATTAGACATATCTAAAATAGATAGTATAATGAAAATTTGGCTTGAAACAAATATTATTGCGCATGATTTTATTTCTGAAGATTATTGGAAGTCAAAGTATGATTTTGTAAAGAAAGTTTTGCCAGAGTCTACTGTTTTTGTTTATGAAGAAGATGGCGAAATAAGAGGATTCATAGGGATTATGGAAAAATCATATATTGCAGGATTATTTATTGATACTCAATACCAGGCTAATGGAATAGGGAGTAGCTTGATTAAAAAATGTAAGGAATATTATCCGATTTTAAAATTAGATGTTTATGCCAAAAATTTAAAAGCGGTAAAATTCTATAAGAAACATGGATTTAAAATAGAACGAGAAAGAGAAAATGATGAAACTAAGGAAACTGAGTATTCAATGATATGGGAGTTACAATAAAGTAGAACTTTATTGTAACTCCCCATTCTTTATAAACTGTGTAATAATAATTTCAAATTGAGTTTGACTTAAGTATCATTATGACAAGCTCAGTGTGTTTAATAGTTATGAGTTATCATATATGGGAAAATAAGCATAATAGGTTTATAAACTGAAAGGTGGAAGTGATATGAATAAAGAAAGGCTAAATAAACTTAGAAGAAAGCAATTGATCTATATTAATGTTTTATTACTCTTATTTATGATTATTTACTATACACTTTTATATTTTCCATTAGGAATGAGCATATTTTTTATACTACTAGGTATTACAAGCTTTGGACTGATTGTAATTGAATATATCAAAAAGTTTAAATATCCGATATTTAGCTATTTATTTCCATCACTAAAGCCTTTATATAAATACAATAAAGAGAAATCATATACAAAAAAGAATAGAAATAATATAATTTTATCTATCATATTAAGTATTCTATTGATTAATTTAGGGATAACATGGGACGTAGAACCTCCTATTACGATATTTCATTATAGTATGTTTGGATTTACAGTAGTATGGATATTTTTATTAGTTAATATAGGTATTATTTCTAATAACAATAAAATGGAAAAGAACAAATAAAAATATATTTTTTAATATTAAATTATTCATAACTGAATATTACAAAAGTACCATCATGACAAATTGAGAGTGTTTTTAAAATATTGTAGATCACTAGTACATCTTTATATTTTTATAGGAGGGCTATTATGAATTTTTTAAAGATTATGTCTATCATAACTATAATTTTAGGGTTTTATGGAATTATTAATTTATAGGAAGAAAGAGACCCCCTAATATTAAGAAAGATGTTAAAATAAATAATAAATATTATTATTTATTTAGTTATACTATGCTCATTATAATGGGAATTTTTCTTTGGAACATATCTCTAAATGAAGATCTTATATTAAATCCTATTTATTTTTACCTTACTATAATAAATTTTCCTATAATCCAACTTATAGGATCATTATTTATTGACCCTAAATATACATCCAAATAAAAATTTTTTTATGATAGAAAAACATATAATGAACTACGAAACTGGAAATTGCTTAGTAGTTTCAGTTTTATTTAATATTCATTATAACAAATTAAACCTACCGCAGCCTTCTTTTAAGATTCTTACTCTGTTGAGAATGACAGATACAGACTTTAGGATTCCCCACAATACCTGGAGAACCGTCATCCTGAGCCCGGCGAAGGATCTTTCTTTTAGTATATACTATACTTAAGTGCTGATTTTCATATAAAAACTCTTTTGTGTCTAAACGTAATTTTTACTTCAAAACCATACTTTATCCTACTTAAATATGTAAAAATATGGTACAATATTAATTATAACCTGTATATAAAATACCATTTATAAAGGGGGATTGTATGAAAAAAAGTTTTTTGGGTGTTATAGTAATACTATTAATTCTAGTTATAGTAATTATCATAAATAATTATCCAGAAAAGGGAAGGGTTGAAGAAGTTATTTATAGTAAATATGAATATAAGGATAAATTTATTCGTATGGAGATTTATGGAGAGGGCAGAACTAAAGAAGCAACAGACACTAATTCATTAGATAAACTAACCTCTTATTTAAAGGATATAGAAGTGAAGGAAAAGTATTTTAATACTGATTTAGAAGGAACGAGTGATACTTACTTTATTTATTTAACTAATGAAAGTGGTGAATGGTTAAGTATACATATAAATGGTAAATTAATGGATGTAATGTATGAAACTTCAACTATAAAGCATAATATGAAAAAATCTCATAAAAAATATTTTATTACAGATGAAGATTTTGATATTGAAAAAATAGAAGAAATATATACTTCAATAGAGAATAATAAATGAACTCATTTCAGTTTGTCACAATATTAGAAAAATGCGAAGTGAAGATTATTTATTTTTGATAAATATAGAAAGGGGTTATTATGTACTATTTATATCAGTTTTCTAAAACGGCAAAATATATAGGTGTAGTTAGTTTAGTAGCAACTTTTTTTAGCGATTTAATGATTTTCCAACTGCTTTGCTTGTTTGGACTATTTGCATTTGTAGAAATAGCTTTAAATTTCTCGGTTTTTAAATGTTCAGTTTTGCAAAGGATTGGTATATTTAAAGTAAATAAAAAGTTTGGAAATGAAGTTCCCTCTGTATTCAACTACAAAAGTGAAATTGAATATACATTACCTTTTGAAGGAAAGTGGGTAGTTGTAAATGGTTGTTATACGAAAGATTTTTCACATTCTTGGAATATTCCAACTCAACGATATGCTTATGATTTTATTATCTTAGATGAAGAAGGAAAATCTTATCGAAATGAATTTAATCAATGTGAAAGCTATTACTGTTATGACAAAAATATTTTAGCTCCAGCCGATGGTATAGTAGTTGAAATATCAAATGAAGCAAAGGACAGTTTGATATTTAAAAACGGGAAGTTTTTTTCAAAATCATCTCATATTGCTGGAAACTACATTGTTATAAAACACTCTGAAAAGGAATATAGTACCTTTGCTCACTTGAAAAAGGATAGCATAACTGTAAAGGTTGGAGATAGTATTTCAAGGGGAGATATTATTGCAAAGTGTGGAAATACAGGAAACTCAACAGAGCCACATTTGCATTTTCAACTGCAAACAGGTCAAAGTTTTTATAATAGTGCAGGCTTACCAATAAAGTTCAATAATATTAAACTTACTATCGCTCCCAATTATGAAAGATTTGATAATAGACTATCTATTCCAAGGGAGCAAATTTTAGAAGGGTACATTTCTCGTGGATACAATGTTTCAGCTGGTTAGAGATATACGAAAAATGAGTGGTATCTTATGAGGCTTATGTCGTATTATTTATAAACTACGAACTAAAATAACCCCCTGAGTTTGTCACAATAATAATTATGACAAACTGACAAAAATCAACATAACCATTGATATTACTAGGATATATTGCATTTTGCATTCTATCCTTTTTTATTTTTTCTCCTTGAGTTTGTCATAATTAAAATGCTGGCTATATTATGATAAATCAGACCATACTTAAATCATATCAAAAACTAAAACTAGCACAGCCTTCTTTTAAGGTTCTTCACTCCCTTTAGAATCACAGATATAAAATTAAACCTTTATTTCAATACTTTTGATATCATCTATTCTAATAATCTTTATCTTTGTATTTTCATGCTTATCTTTAAAGGTGATCTTAACCCATTCGTCATCTACATCTGTAATAGTACCTTCATTTAGTGCTTTGCTTCCTAGTGAATGATGAGGATCGGTAGTGATAATACATAATTTATCTTTTAAATCATTTAATACTTTAGACATGGTATTTTCTCCTTTCAACTTTTTATTTAATAACTTCACATTCTTTTCAAGCTTTTTAACCTTAGAAGGATAGTCACTAAACATTATTAGTCCCATAAATGCCATAAAACCAAAAAACTCCATAAAAACCTCCTAATAAAAATGATATATTTATTCTATTCTATAATGAACATATATTTTCCTTCTAAAAAATTTAATATAATCAACAAGGATAAACAAACTCAATAGTTTACCCTTATACTAAAAAAATATTCAGAAAAATCATAATTAAACGAAAAATAAAACGATCCATCCCACAAGTCTATGATAATATTTAATTAAATAAAAAAGGGGAGTGTGATTTTGTTATGGCTAAGCTTAAAGACACTGGAGAAAAAAGACCTAGTTTTATAGCGGCATTATCAATTATTATATTTTTAATCATTGCCATGGTGGTACAGATATTTGTACTAAAGGCAGACTATGTAACTCACATTACGTTACTTATAGCATCTACTTTTGCAGCAGTATTACTTATTTTATCAGGATTTAGTTGGGATGATATACAAGAAGGAATACTATATGGTTGTAAGATAGCTATGTTACCTATGCTGATTCTGATGTTAGTGGGGGTACTTATAGCAACATGGATACCAGCAGGGACAATTCCTACATTAATATATTATGGACTTAAGATTATATCACCTAAGGTATTTTTATTAACGGTTGCTTTTGTATGTTCCATATCATCAATAGCAACAGGAAGTTCATATACTACAGGAGCTACATTTGGTGTGGCTTTTATGGGGGTAGGATTTGGTCTTGGTATACCACCGGCTCTTACAGCAGGAGCAGTTATATCTGGAGCAATATTTGGAGATAAAATGTCTCCATTATCTGACTCAACAAACCTTGCAGCAGGAGTTGCAGAAGCAAATCTTTTTGAGCATATAAGAAGTATGGTATACACTACAGGACCAGCATTTATAATATCATTGGTACTTTATGCAGTGATTGGTCTAAGATTTAGTGGAGATGCATTAGATAGTACTCAGATAGATTCAATACTAGCAGGATTAGACGCTAACTACATGATAAATCCAGTTACTTTATTACCAGCAGTATTAGTAGTTATATTAGCAGTTAAGAAGGTCTCAGGCCTTGCAGTAATGGTTATAGCATCCTTAGTAGGAGCAGCCTTTGCGATAATATTCCAAGGATTTGGAGTAGGAGAATTACTTGAATTCATGAACTACGGTTTCGTATCAGAGACAGGAGTAGAAGCTGTAGATGCTCTACTTAGTCGTGGTGGATTACAAAGTATGATGTGGACAATATCCCTAGGATTTATAGGACTTAGCTATGGTGGAATATTAGAGAAGACAAGAGTATTAGAAGTAATATTAGAAAAAATAGCAGTATTAGTAAGCAGTGCAAAAGGACTTATCACTACTCACGTATTATCTAGTATTGCGGTAAACCTTTTCTCAGCTAGTCAGTATATGGCTATAATAATACCAGGCCGTATGCTAGTACCAGCATATAAAAAGCTTAGAATATTACCTCAAGTATGTTCAAGAACATCAGAAGACTCAGCAACAGTAACATCACCATTAGTTCCATGGGGATTATGTGGAGTATACTTTGCAGGAACCCTAGGAGTACCTACAATAGAATACTTACCTTACGTATTTTTAGCTTATTTAACACCACTTATTGCAATACTATACGCATTCACAGGTAAATTCATATTTAAAGAAGGAGATATAGAATCTATCTCTAGCTATAATACACCAGAAGAAAAAGAATTAGCATAATATTAGGAGGGCTTAAGAAATGGACAGCGATCTTAGGGAATTCATAAATGAAGATAAGGTTATAGAATTACTATCACAACTTATAGAGATAGAAAGTCCTTATTTTAAAGAAGATAAAGTGATGAAGTTTGCCCATGATTGGCTTAAAAGTGAAGAGCTTCCAGCGGAACTTCATCACTATCACGAAGATAAAATAACAGACTATCACGGAATCAATGTGGTAGGAAGGTTAAAAGGTAAAAGTAAAGGACCAGTAGTATTATTAAATGGTCATTTAGACACAGTCCAGATATGTGAAGGCTGGACAAAGGACCCATTAAAGGCAACCATAGAAGGAAACAAACTCTATGGACTTGGATCCTTGGATATGAAATCAGGAGTAACTGCTATAATGTTAGCAGTTAAGGCCTTCAAAGAAACAGTGAAAGAATTTAATGGAGATATACTATATACCTTAGTCTCTGATGAAGAAGGTCCCTATGGTTTAGGAACTGATGCATTAATAGAAGATGGATATACTAAGGATGTGGATGTAGCCCTAGTACCAGAACCTAGTAGTGGATTCACTGGAATAGACTTTCCTTGTCTATGCCTAGGAGCAAGAGGAGGTATTAACTATACCCTAAAGTTTTCCGGGAAGGCCTCCCATGCAGCAGATCCAGACCTAGGGATAAATGCTATAGTGGATGCATCAAAGGTAATATTAGAGCTAAAGAATGCTAAGGGACTAGAGGATGAAAAGCTAGGAAAAGGAGCCTTAGCCATTATAGCAAGTGAAGGGGGAGGAGCAGCAGCTAGTGTTGCAGATAAAGCCCAATTCACCGTATTTAGACATACAGTTATAGGAGAAGATAAAGAGTATCTATTAAAAGAAATAAAGGATGCCATAGATAGGGCTGATATAAAGAGTAAAGTAGATATTCAATTTAGAGAAGCACCAAACGAAGGAGCAGAAGCCTTCTTACCCTATATAGTACCAGAAGACAATATCTATACAAATTTAATGCAAGAGAGTATAGAAAAAGTAAGTAACAAAAAGGGTACAATCAATTACTTCAATAGTATGGGAGACTTCAACTATTTAGGCACAAGAGTAGGAGTACCTACCTTTGTATTTGGTCCAAACGGAGAGAACTATCATAGCTATGATGAGTATGTATTGATTGATAGTGTAGTAAAGACAGCAGAAGTTATATATGACTTCTTAATAAGAACTTTAAAAGCAAAATAAACTATAAATCCCTTCATTATATGAAGGGATTTATAGTTTATAAAAGCCCCTAACCCCGTCATCCTAAACTTGCTGAAGGATCTTAGACTCTTTCATAAGCTTGAGAGCATAAAATATGATAAAATAGATATAGATAAAAGGAAAGGAGATTCCCAATGAAAGATATAGACTTAGTATTATACAACGGAGACATAATAACAATAGACAAACATAACAATATTGAAAATTGGGTAGCAATCAAGCAAGGAAGGATTTTCGATTTAGGAAAGGGAGATAGATACAAAGACTATCTAACTGAAGATGTAGATGCAATAGATCTTAAAGGAAAAACCCTTCTGCCAGGATTTTATGATAGTCATGTACATCTGGTACAGACAGGACTTAATCTTCTTTCAGTGGACTTAAGCAAAGTAAAAAGCATCTCAGAGATGCAAAATATAATATCAGAAAAAGCAAAAAATACTCCGCCGGGAGAATTAATAAGAGGGGTAGGGTATGATGATACAAGGGTAAAAGAAGGAAGGATGCCCACTAGATATGAACTAGATGCCTGTACATCAAATCACCCAGTATGGATAAACAGGGTAGAGTATCATATAAGTTCAGTTAACTCTATGGCCCTTAATAGACTGAATATCCCCTTTGACTTAGATGGAATCATAAGGGATGAGAGGAATCTTCCCGATGGAAGATTAATAGATAAAGCTAGTTCATATATAAGAGGACAAATACTTAATAGTATCCCAGATAAAATTAGAAAAGAGGGAGTATATAAAGCTATAGATCAAGCCATAAAAAAGGGAGTCACATCCCTAGGGGCATTAGAAGGGGGATTTGTCTTTCATAATAGAGATGCAGAATTCATAATAGACAATAAAAAATCCTTCCCAATAGATGTGAACCTTTTCTATCAAACTATAGACGTGGAAAAAGTAAAGGCTAAAGGTCTTGATCGTATAGGAGGATGTATATTCTTAGATGGTTCCTTTGGATCACGAAATGCAGCTCTCTTTGAAGAATACTCTGATGATAAAGGCAATAAGGGACAGTTATTCTTTAGCCAAGAAGAATTAAACCACTTTATATTAAATGCCCATAAAAACAATCTACAAATAACAGTCCATGCAATAGGGGATAGAGCTATAGATCAGATACTATCTGCCTATGAATATGCACTAGATAATTATCCAAGAGAAAATCATCGTCATAGAATAGAGCACTTTGAGATACCATCTGATGAGGACATAAAAAGAGCAGTAAAATTAAACATAGTACTATCAATGCAGCCTGCCTATGAATACTACTGGGGAGAAAAAGGAGATCTCTATGATAGACGATTAGGAATAGAGAGAAGAAAAAAGACCAATCCATTAAAGAAAATATTAGATAGTGGATTAACCATAGCTGGAGGCTCTGACAGTGATGTTACCTCCATATACCCTATATTGGGAATCCATACCGCAGTAAATCATCCTAATACCGAATACGCCATAAGTCCATTAGAAGGTATAAAGCTATTTACCATAAATGGAGCCTATGCAGTATTTGAAGATGATATCAAAGGATCAATAGAAAAGGGCAAATATGGAGACCTTGTAATACTAGATAAAAATCCTTTAGAAGTGGATAAAGAAAGAATAAAAGATATAAAAGTCATTGGAACGATTAAAGAAGGAAATATACTTTATTTGGATTAAGGGTGGTAGACCATGGCTAAATTAGAGATATACTTATTAGGAAGAGTAGAAGTACTATGGGAAGGACAATCTATAATAGATCAATTAAGTCATAAATCAATCGGTATACTAAGCTATATGGCAATAAAAAAGGATAAGTCCTTTAGTAGAAATAAAATAGCAAATATATTCTGGGATTCTAGTGACTCTAATTCCAGTAGATATAATTTAAGATATAATATCTGGTCCCTAAGAAAAATATTTAAAAACAATGATGAAGAAGTAGATCTTTTCATAGCAGACAAAGAAAGTATAAGGTTTAATGATGAATTTAATATATATGTAGATGCAGAGAATTTTCACCATAAAATAAAGAACTCCAAGGAAAATACTATAAAAGATTTGGAATATCTAAAAGGGCTATATAAAGGAGAATTTTTAGAAGGCTTTTATATCAAGGATTCATCAGAGTTTAATGACTGGGTATTCTATGAAAGGGAAAAATTTCAAAGAAACTATATAAAAATTCTATCAAAGCTAGTAGATCACTATAAATCAATAGAAGAATATCAAAAGGCAATAGATATATTAGAAAATATGATAAACATTAATCCTCTTAAAGAGGAACTATATCTACAATTAATAAAAATATATATAAAACTAGGAGATAGAGACTTAGCCCTTCATCACTATAAAAGATGTTGTACTGTCCTAAGGGAAGAACTAAACATAGGTCCCATGGAAGAGACAAAGAAAATATTTAACCAAATACAAAAGGGTGAGATACCCCAGGAGAAAAAAGAAAAAGAGATAAAAATAGAGATTAAAGTAAAGAAGAAAAAGACGAATCTAAATCTACACTACACAGATGAAAATACCTTAGAACAGGTACTAGAAAGGATAAATCCAGATAGGGACAAAAAAATAATATACACCTATACCTATCCCCTAGGGAATATAGAATATTACTGGATATCAGAAGTGGTAGATAGGATAATAGAAGACTACCCAAGAAATATCCTAAAAAGATTACCAAAATACTATTGGCAGGACCTCTCCTTGATAAACTCAGCAACAGAAAAGTACCTAGAGGACATATTAAGTTCTCAGGAAATGATGGACAATAAAATATTCAAAGCTCTAGAGGATCTTCTAAGTGAAATATCAAAGGATGAACCATTAGTCATAATCCTAGATTATGTAGATGCTATAGACAAGAAATCCCTGGAATTCATAAAATATATCCTATACAGGGAAAGATTTAAAAATATGACTCTAGTGCTAATAGGAAAAGATGATGAACATGAGAATATAGAGGAGATAAAGAAGTATTTTAAGGTAGAGGGATAGATAGTGGGATAGGGCGACGTTCTCCTGTCCCATTAATGGCAAAATTCGATAAATTCATAATGAGTAATTTAAGGTGGAGGTATATCAATTTTACATTTATACTAAACTAATACATAATTTTAGTATAAATGTAAAATTCGATGCATAAACGCATCAGGTTTATTTGATCCCCCACCAATCCCTGTGGATTCTCAAATCCACAGGCTTGAAGATCTGAGAAACTGCAAGGATAATAACCCCAAACCCAAAAGACCTCCCAAGGGTCTTTTTTTCATACCTTAAAACCTAAATATTCAAATAATTTTAAAAATGTATCACGGTATACAGAAATTATTACGAATTTGAAATAAAATAATATTAACAAGAAAATAACAATAAAAGGGGGCAATTATATTGATTAAATTAATAGGTATTTTAATAATCTTGATTGGGTTTATCTTGAAACTAGATACCATAGCCGTGGTATTAGTAGCAGGAATAGTCACAGGATTAGTAGGAGGATTAGCATTTCCAGAAATATTATCTACATTAGGAGAAGCATTTATAAACACTAGATACATGACAATATTCCTATTAACACTACCAGTTATAGGTATATTAGAAAGAAACGGATTACGAGAGAGGGCAGCATATCTTATCAAGAAGCTAAACTCCATGACAGCAGGAAGGGTACTTGTCATCTATGTATTCATAAGAGAGGTAGCAGCAGCTTTATCATTACGTCTAGGAGGACATGTTCAGTTCATTAGACCTCTTATACTACCAATGGCTCAAGGGGCAGCAGAGAGTAAATATGGAGAAGTTAATGATGAACAATTAGAGCAACTAAAAGGATATTCAGCATCAGCAGAGAACTATGGTAACTTCTATGGACAGAACGTATTTATTGCATCAGGAGGAGTACTTTTAGTAGTAGGTACATTAGATGAGTTAGGAATAGCAGTAACACCCCTAGCAGTATCTAAAGCAGCTATTCCGGTAGCTATAGCAGCCTTTTTAGTGGCAACAATACAATACTATCTATTAGACAAGAAACTAGATAGATTAAAAAACGTTAAACAATTAAACGAAAATACAACAATAAACGTAACAAAAAGAAATGAGGTGGAATAGATGATAGATATATTATTAGAAGGAATCTATATATTAGCAGGATTAGTAGCCCTTATGACAGCTATAACAGCATTGAAAGATGATAAACATCCTAAGAGATTTGGGACAACAACATTTTGGGGATTATTAGGATTTATATTTATAGTAGGTAAATACTTACCACCGGTACTAGTAGGTTCAATACTATTATTCATGGGAGTACTTACAGCAACAAAACAAGTTACATTTGGATCATTACAAAATTCCACTGATGAATTTAGAGAAAAGAAAGCAATGGAAGTAGGAAGCAAAATATTCATACCAGCTCTATCAATAGCAGTAGTAGCCTTTGGTACAGCTCAGTTTACAGATCTAGGTGGATTAGTAGGATTAGGATTTGGAGCAATCATAGCTACAATACTAGCCCTAACTACTACAAAGACAAATCCTAAGTATGTAAGTCATGATGGAAGTAGACTATTACAACAGGTAGGATCAGCCAGTATATTACCTCAGCTATTAGCAGCATTAGGAGCCCTATTTAATGCAGCGGGAGTAGGAGAAGTTATCTCTGGAGGAATATCAGGAATAATTCCAGAAGGAAATATCCTAGCAGGAGTAATAGCCTACTGTATAGGTATGGCACTATTTACAATGATAATGGGAAATGCCTTCGCAGCCTTTGCAGTTATAACAGCTGGGATAGGACTACCTTTCGTATTTGCTCAAGGAGCAGACCCAGCTATAGCAGGGATAATAGCCTTGACAGCAGGATATTGTGGTACTCTTATGACACCAATGGCAGCTAACTTCAACGTAGTACCAGCAGCCATATTAGAGACTAAGAATAAAAATAGAGTTATATTATCACAAATCCCAGTGGCTGGAACCCTATTGGTTATTCACATAGTATTGATGTACACATTAGCATTTTAGCCTAAGTAACAAAAGAGAAAGGATGATATGATGAAAGTATTAATCACAGGATTCAATCCCTTTGGAGGAGAAAAGATAAATCCTGCTTGGAAAGCAGTAAAGAATATGAAAAATGAAATAGCAGGAGCAGAGATAGTAAAGGTGCAAGTACCTACAGTATTTGGAGATTCAATAGAAAAACTATCTCAAGCAATAGAGATGGAGAAGCCAGATATAACCCTATGTATCGGACAGGCAGGAGGAAGATTTGAGATATCAGTAGAGAGAGTAGCTATAAACATAGATGATGCTCGTATTCCTGATAATAAAGGGAATCAACCAATAGATACTGCAGTATTTGAAGATGGAAAAGAAGCATACTTTGCTAAACTACCAATAAAAGCAATGGTTAAAGAAGCAAGGGAAAAAAACATTCCTGCAGCAGTATCAAATACAGCTGGAACCTTTGTATGTAACCATATCATGTATGGACTTCTATATATCATAGATAAGAACTATCCAGATATGAAAGGTGGATTCGTCCATGTACCTTTCATTCCAGAGCAAGTAATGGATAAGAAAAATACTCCAAGCATGAGCTTAGACGATATAACAAAAGGATTAGAATATCTAGTAAAAGCAGCAGTAGAAAATGAAGAAGATATCAAAGTAACTGGCGGAAAGATTTGTTAATAGAAGGGTGATCTAATGGCAGAAAAGATATTTGTCTATGGAAGTCTTATGAAGGACTTCTTTAACTACAATAATTATTTAAAAGGAAAAGTAAAATCCACTACTCTAGCAAAAACAAAAGGAAAACTCTATCATTTAGCAAATAGAGGATATCCTGCAATGGTAGAAGGAGAAGAGGATATTTACGGAGAATTAATAGAAATAGAGGATTTTGATATTAACCTAAGATCCCTAGATGGATTAGAAAATTATATCGATGAAAAATCTAACTTAAATGAATATAACAGGGTAATAAAGGAAGTAGAAATATTAGAGACTGGGGAGAAAGTCAAAGCCTATGTCTATCAATTCAATCTAAAGAATATAAATAATAGGAAAGCCAATACTATCTATATCTCCTCAGGAAACTGGAGAGAATATATGGAATCACAAGAAAAAAAGGCTATATGAAAGGGATGCTAAAATAGCATCTCTTTTTCCCAATTATATATAATTTGAAAAGGAGAAAAATCATGGATAAAGAACTGTTTGATAAGCAAAAACAACAGAAAATGAGAGAGTTTTTTCTTAGAGAATTAAAGGATATAGGAGTAATAAAATATTATGAAAAAAACAATCTAATCACATCCCCTACCTCAGACTATATAGCAGTAGTAGTAGATGGTAAAATAAAACAGACCTTAATAAGTGCCAAAGGAATATCAAAATCACTATACATACTACAACCAGGAGAGATAATAGGAGAGTTAGACTACTTTGGTGGGGGAGATATACACGGATCCTCCATAGCTATGACAAATACCTGTATATCTGTAATTAATAAACAAAATCTAGAAAAAGCCCTTAAAAATAATCCTGATATATATAGATATCTTCTATACAGTTCCTCTAGAAAATTTAGGATCGTAATGCTACAGATGGAGAGTATGGCCTTTAATGACTCCCTAGGAGCCCTAGCCAAACAAATCCTCCGCCTATCCTCCCAAGAAGGAGTAAAAAGGGATAAGGATGAGATAATAGATATGCCCCTAACCCATCAAGAACTAGCAGAACTAATGGGCTGTTCAAGAGTCACAGTAACAAGGGGAATAAACACATTTAAGAATAAAGGGATAATAGATATAGAAAATAAGATGATAGTCATAAAGGATAAAGATAGACTAGTAGACTATGTATTAGGTTAAGGTAGCCCCAGTCATCCTGAGGCTTCCGTATTGTCATCCTGAGCCTGCCGAAGGATCTTATCTTTTAAGCTTTTTCACTCCATTCAGAATGACAACACTACTAAAATAGGAGGTCAAATTTGTCCTCCTATTTCTAATATATAAACTTATTTGAAATTAACAAAAAATACACCGAAAAACATCATACCCCTACCGAAATAATATAGTTGTAATTCAGTTTAATCAGACTATTACTCATTTATATAAAAAATAAATAGTAAAATAAAAATTGATGCATTATATAGAATAATGTAGAAGAAATTAAATTAAGGGGGAGATAAGTTGAAAGGCAAAGTATTAGTATTGACATCTAGTATTTTAGTTGTATTTGCAGCTTCTAATACGGATGTAAAAGTATCAGATGAAAACAACAATAAAATAGCAGGCCTGCTATCACCATCAGCAGTTCACGCTAACCAGTATACTAGTCTAACAGATGTAAAGGTAAGTACAAGTATATTAAACGTAAGAGAAAGACCGATAACTAGCAGTAGTAAAATATCCCAAGTATTAAGTGGACAAGTCTTTACTGTCTTAGATGAGTCTAATGGGTGGTATAAGATAAAGACATCCACAGTAACAGGATGGATTCATGGAGGCTATGTAGTAGTAGTTAATGAATCTATATCTCAAAGCTTCCCAACAGTGGAAGTAACAGCAGACATACTAAATGTCCGTCTAGAACCAACCACAAGTAGCTATAGAATATCTCAAGTATTGAAGGGGCAAAAATTTACACCAATAGCTCAATCAGGTAGTTGGTATAAAATAAAGACATCTACAGTAACAGGATGGATCCATGGGGACTATGTAAAGACTGTAGCACCAGCACCAACATATTCAAAAATGGAAGTAATAGCAGATAGATTAAATGTAAGAAGTGGAACATCTACAAGCTACAGTATCATAGACCAAGTGCTAAGGGGTCAAACCTATACTCCAATAGCTCAGTCAGGTAATTGGTACAAGATAAAAACATCAAAAGTGACAGGATGGGTACATGGAGACTATCTAAAGGTAGTTGAAGAAGCAAAACCAGAGCCTCAGCCTGAAGTGATAAATAAACAAATTGAAGTAACAACTGGGATATTGAATGTAAGGGTAGAGCCTACAATAGAAAGTATGAGGATCTTCCAGGTATACCAAGGTCAACAATATACAGCAATAGCTCAGTCCAATGGATGGTACAAGATAAGCACATCTAAGGTAACTGGGTGGGTACACGGAGATTATGTAAAAGAAATAGAGCAAGTAATCGAAGAACCTGCAGAAGTTCTAGAAGGTATAAATCTAGAAATAGATAAAGAAAATTCTACGTACACAAACGTTCCAGTAACAATATCTGCAACTCCTATAGGTACAGAAAATGTAGAATATAGATATATGGTTAAATATAACGACGGACAATGGGAACTACTAAAGGAATATAGTGGATATAAAAGCTATACATACACTCCAAATAAAAGAGGAACATATACTTTTAAAGTAGAGGTAAGAACTATAGATAATCCGGAAGAAGTAGTCTCCAATCAAATAACATATAATATATTAGGAAATCTCCTATATCAAAACACAAACTATAGTAGAACATTCCAAGATATGTTACTTACACAATTAAATAATAATCCTCAGACAGATAGCTACGATAGAAGCTGGAGAACAGCTCAAGTTAATGATGTAGATACTTACTTAAATCCTGAGAATTTCCTACAGACTTCAACTAGTTCTTATTCATATGATATTGTAGGTCAGTTAAAAGTAACAGCAAATATATTAAATGTAAGAGAAACTACAACTACTAATAGTAATGTAGTAGACCAAGTATTAGTGGGACAAATATATACAATATTAGATGAAGCGCAAGGCTGGTATAAGATACAAACAGCCAATGGAACCGGTTGGGTACATGGTGGATATGTTACAACAAGGTACCAAGCTGCACAACCAACTTTCACTAAAATGGAAGTAACAGCAGATTCATTAAATGTAAGAGAAGGAACATCCACAAGCTACAGTATAGTAGATAAGGTACTAAAAGGAGAAGTATATACCCCAATAGAAGAATCTAATGGATGGTATAAAATTCAAACATCCAATACAACAGGATGGGTACATGGTGGATATCTTAGAGTAGTAGATACAGATACAATCACAAAAGGAGAAGTCCAAAACCTATCTTCCATAGAAATAAATACTGAAATATTAAATGTAAGAAGTACTCCAAGTACTACTGGAAATATACTTACCCAAGTAAAAAGTGATGAAATATATATCGTACTAGATCAACAAAATGGATGGTACAAGATAAAGACAAATGGAGTGATAGGTTGGGTCCATGGAGACTATACTCAAGATTCAAATCAAGCTCCTCAGGAAATGTATCAATTTCTAGTATTATCAGGAAACAGCGGACTATCAGCAGATCAATTAGATAATATCTTAGTTGGTAAAGGTATATTTGAAGGGCAAGGACAAGCATTTGTTCAGGCAAGCAAGCAATACAATGTCAATGAAATTTATCTAATATCCCATGCCCTACTAGAGACAGGACAAGGCTGGTCCTCTTTAGCAACAGGAGAGATATCAATAGAAGGTCAAAGGGTATATAATATGTATGGAATAGGAGCATTTGATGATAATCCAATAGAATCTGGATCCCAATATGCATATAATGCTGGATGGTTTACACCAGAAGAGGCAATCATAGGTGGAGCTAAATTCATATCAGAAAAATACGTG
>NZ_WSFT01000050.1 GCF_016820655.1 Anaeromonas frigoriresistens | reverse complement strand
CGCGCTAGACTTAGGATCTAGTGTCATTGACGTGGGGGTTCGAGTCCCTTCTCCCGCACCATTGACATCAAAATACTAAGCCAATGGTATATCCATTGGTTTTTTTATTATGTGGGCAAAAAATAAAATTCAATCTTTTTGTAATAATATGTTTATGGTATAATTAAATGGTTAACTTTAAGTAATATAAAAGATTATGCAACATTTAGGAATAGAATAGAGGTATAAACTAAGACTTAATTCAGAAAAAATTTATCATCTGGATGAAAAGACGTGTTATCCAGGGACTATACAACTTCTAAACTCTTCATTTGGGGGAGAATTATATAGAATTGTAAGTCATCGGGTAAAAATAGATATATCATTTTTAAGGAGGAACAAAGATGAATTCAACAGTAGAGAAAAAGGAAAACAACAAAGTTACTTTAAAATTTGAAGTAGAGTATAAAACATTTGAAGATGCAGTACAGAAAGCGTACTTAAAAAACAGAGGGAAATTTAATATTCCTGGATTTAGAAAGGGCAAGGTGCCTAAAAAGATTATAGAGTCTAGATTTGGAGAAGGAGTTTTCTATGAAGATGCAATAAACATTGTACTTCCTGAAGCATACGAAGGTGCTATAGAAGAAACTAAAATTGAGCCTGTAGACAGACCAGATATAGATATTGAAAAGTTAGAAAAAGGTGAACCAGTAGTATTTACTGCTGAAGTTACAGTAAAGCCTGAAGTTAAATTAGGGGAGTACAAAGGAATAGAAGTAGAAAAGAACGAGTATAATGTATCAGAAGAAGATGTAGAAAATGAATTAAAATCTATGCAAGAGAGAAATGCTAGACTTATAGAAGTTGAAGATAGAGCAGTTGAAGAAGGAGATACTGTAACTATTGATTATGCTGGATATGTTAATGGAGAGCAGTTTGAAGGCGGAACAGCTGAAAATCAAACTCTAGAAATTGGATCAGGACAATTCATACCAGGATTTGAAGAGCAATTAGTAGGAAAGAATAAGGGAGATAAGGTAGAAGTTAAGGTAACTTTCCCTGAAGATTATCAAGCAGAAGAATTAAAAGGAAAAGAAGCAAAGTTTGATGTAACAATTCATGAAATCAAAGTAAAAGAATTACCAGAACTTGATGATGAGTTCGCAAAAGATGTTAGTGAATTCGATACATTAGATGAATTAAAGGCAGATATTAAAGGTAAATTAGAAGATGAAGCTAAAAATAAGGAAAAAGCTGAGTTGGAAAATAATGTTATAGAAAAAGTAGTAGAAAATGCAGAAGTTGAGATTCCAGAAGCAATGATAGAATCTCAAATGGAAAATGAAATAAGAAACCTTGATTATAGATTAAGATATCAAGGATTAGATTTAGATAAATATTTAGAATTAACAAATACTAAAATTGAAGACTTAAAAGAGCAGTTAAAACCAGATGCAGAAAGAATGGTTAAAGGTGATTTAGTATTAGAAGCTATAGGTAAAAAGGAAAACTTTGAAGTATCTGATGAAGATGTAGAAGTTGAGCTTAAAAAGTATGCAGAGCAATATAATCAAGAAGTAGATAAATTCAAAAGTAATCTAAGAGATGAAGATTTAGAATCTATTAAGATGGGTATAATTAAAACTAAGACTGTTGAGTTTTTAGTAGAAAATGCTAAATTATCATAAGTAGATAATAAAATTGTACCAGGAGGGATTTGTTATGGCTTTAGTACCTATGGTGGTAGAACAAACAAACAGAGGAGAAAGATCTTATGATATTTATTCTAGATTATTAAAAGAAAGAATAATATTTATAAGTGATGAAATTAATGATACTACAGCAAGTTTAGTAGTGGCTCAGTTACTATTTTTAGAAGCGGATGATCCAGATAAGGACATTCAACTTTATATTAATAGTCCTGGAGGTTCAATTACTTCTGGATTTGCGATTTATGATACAATGCAATATATAAAGCCAGATGTATCAACAATATGTGTTGGTATGTGTGCAAGTATGGGAGCATTCTTATTAGCTGCCGGAGAAAAAGGTAAAAGATATGCTTTACCAAATTCTGAAGTGATGATCCATCAACCATTAGGCGGAACAAGAGGTCAAGCAGCAGACATTAAGATTCATGCAGAAAGAATCTTAAAGATGAGAGATAAACTAAACGAAATACTAGCAGATAGAACAGGCCAGCCACTAGACAAGATATCACGAGATACAGATAGAGATAACTTTATGTCTGCTGAAGATGCAAAAGAATATGGGTTAATTGATGAGGTTATCAGTTCTAGGAAATAACTTTTGAGAGAGGTGTCTTAATGGCAAGGTTCGATGACAAACAGCTGAAATGCTCCTTTTGTGGGAAATCTCAAGATCAAGTAAGAAGATTAATTGCAGGGCCTAATGTATATATTTGTGATGAATGTATAGAATTGTGCCAAGAAATAATAGATGAAGAATTTGAAGAAACAGCAGATTTTGAGATGGGTGATTTACCAAAACCATCAGAGATAAATGAAATTCTTGATGATTATGTAATTAAGCAAGATAGAGCAAAAAGAGCTTTAGCTGTAGCAGTATATAACCATTACAAAAGAATAAACAAAAAGAAGACTAATGAAGAGATTGAACTTCAAAAAAGTAATATATTAATGCTTGGACCTACAGGTTCTGGTAAGACGTTATTAGCTCAAACATTAGCAAGAATACTAAAAGTACCTTTTGCTATTGCTGATGCAACAAGTCTTACTGAAGCTGGATATGTAGGAGAAGATGTAGAGAATATCTTACTTAAGCTTATTCAATCAGCAGATTATGATATAGAAAAGGCTGAAAAAGGTATTATCTATATAGATGAGATTGATAAAATTGCCAGAAAATCTGATAATCCATCTATTACTAGAGATGTTAGTGGAGAAGGTGTACAGCAAGCACTGTTAAAAATCCTTGAAGGTACAGTAGCTAGTGTTCCACCACAAGGTGGAAGAAAACATCCTCACCAAGAGTTTATACAGATAGATACTACTAATATATTATTCATTGTTGGAGGAGCTTTTGATGGTATTGATAAAGTGATACAACAAAGAGTAGGTAAAAAAGCAATGGGATTCGGAGCTGATATCCAAAGTAGAGAAATTAAAGATATCGGTGAAGTACTTAAGTTAATCCAACCAGAGGATTTACTTAGATATGGACTAATTCCAGAGTTTGTAGGTAGACTTCCAGTTATAGTATCTTTAAGTCAATTAGATGAAGAAGCACTAATTGAAATATTAACTAAACCTAAAAATGCATTAGTTAAACAATATAAAGAACTATTCAATATGGATGGAGTAGAACTAGAATTTGATGAAGAATCTCTAGAATTAGTTGCTAAGAAAGCTATTGAAAGAAAAACTGGTGCTAGAGGGTTAAGAGGAATTCTAGAAGAAATAATGCTAGATATAATGTATGATATACCATCCAGGGAAGATATTGAAAAGTGCCTTGTAACAAAGGATACAATTCAAAATAAATCTGAACCAACATTAGTTTTATCAGAAAAGAGAAAAAAGAAGTTAGAAAAAGATAAAGATAAAGAAGAAACAGCTTCTTAAATATGGAAGCCGAGGGAGTTATCCCTCGGCTTTTGATATAGTTTAAGATTTTAGGGTATGTAATTTATTAGAGAATCTTTGATAGTATACTATTGCAGTAAACAGGTATTATTATTATAATATTAGTTACGGGAAATTTAATAATAAAAAAATGGCTTAAGTTTAATAATATATTTAAGATTACAAAAGAATTAAAGGAGATGATAGGGTGGATAAGTATAAGGTGAAAAGTAATAAGAGGACGATACCATTAATACCCTTAAGAGGACTGTCGATATTTCCTTATATGGTAATACATTTTGATGTAGGTAGAGATAAATCAGTGAATGCATTAGAGGAAGCAATGGTAAATGATTCAATGATTTTCTTAACATCTCAAAAGGAAGCTAGGATAGATATGCCTACTGTAGATGATTTTTATGAGGTAGGAACAGTATGTAAAATAAAACAGATGTTAAAGCTTCCTGGAGACACAATTCGTGTATTAGTAGAGGGAATAAATAGAGGTAAAGTAAGAGAGATAATACAAGAAGAGCCATATTTTGAAGCAGAGATAGAAGAATTCGTATATGAAAAAGAAGTTGAAGCAAATAAAGAAATGAAGGCTATGATGAGAATGGTCATAGACAATTTCGAGGAATACATAAAGGCAGGAAATAAAGTATCTCCCGATGTATTAGTTTCTATATCTGAGATAAACGAACCTGGTAGATTAGCTGATGTTATATCCTCCTATATTCAATTAAAACCAGAGGATAAGCAAAAAATATTAGAAGCATTTAATCCCTATGCAAGACTAGAAGTGCTTCATATAATATTAGAAGAAGAAATAGAAGTTTTAGAGATAGAAGAAGAAATAAACAACAGAGTTAAAAGTCAAATTAATAAGGTTCAAAAGGAATATTATCTTAAAGAACAAATCAAAGCTATTCAAAAAGAACTAGGTGAAGAAGAGGGTCTAGAGGCAGAAGTTGATGAGTATATAGAGAAAATACAAGAAATAAATATGCCTGAAGAAGTAAAAGAGAAGTCAATAAAAGAAGCAGAAAGACTTAGGAGATTATCTCCTTCATCAGCAGAAACTGGGGTTATAAGAAATTATCTTGAATGGATAATAGAGCTACCTTGGGATACTGAAACTAAGGATCGTTTGGATATCAAAAAATCTAGAGAGATATTAGAGAAGGATCATTATGGATTAGAAGATGTTAAGGAAAGAATATTAGAATATTTAGCTATAAGAAAATTAGCTAAAAACATGAAGGGACCAATCCTATGTCTAGTAGGACCTCCTGGAGTAGGTAAAACCTCAATAGCTAAATCCATAGCAAAGGCTATAAATAGAAAATTTGTGAGAATGTCTTTAGGTGGAGTAAGAGATGAAGCAGAAATAAGAGGTCATAGAAGAACTTATGTAGGAGCAATACCTGGAAGAATAGTATCATCTATGAAGAAGGCTGGCTCTAAAAATCCTGTGTTCTTATTTGATGAGATAGATAAATTAAATAGTGACTTTAGGGGAGACCCTGCATCAGCATTACTCGAAGTATTAGATCCTGAACAAAATAATACTTTTACTGATCATTTCTTAGAAGCACCTTTTGATTTATCAAAGGTAATGTTTATAACAACAGCTAATTCATTAAATAATATACCAAGACCTTTATTAGATAGGATGGAAGTAATCAGGATATCAGGATATACAGAAGAAGAAAAGGTAGAAATTGCAAAAAGGTACTTAGTTCCAAAACAAAGAAAAGAACATGGATTAAAGGAGAAGAATGTTTCTTTATCCGATAATACATTAGAAGCTATAATTGAAAACTATACTCGAGAAGCTGGAGTTAGAAATTTAGAAAGAAATATAGCAAATGTAATGAGAAAAGTAGCTAAAAGAATAGTTGAAGAGAATATCAAGAGTGTAAAGGTGAATACTAGAACTCTATCTAATTATTTAGGGACTCCTAAGTTTAGAAGATCAGAAACTGAAAGAGAAGATCAAATAGGACTGGCAACAGGTCTAGCTTGGACAGCAGTAGGAGGAGAAACATTATCTATAGAAGTAACTCCTATGCCAGGTAAAGGTAAACTTCAGTTAACAGGTAAATTAGGAGATGTAATGAAGGAATCTGCAGTAACAGGAATAAGTTATATAAGATCAAAGGTAGAAGAATTAGAAATAGATAAGGACTTCCATACTAAAAGAGATCTTCATATTCATGTTCCAGAAGGAGCAATACCAAAAGATGGACCATCAGCTGGTATTACTATGGCTACTGCTGTTATATCTGCACTGACTGATATACCAGTAAATGGTGATGTAGCTATGACTGGAGAAATAACCTTAAGAGGCAGAGTATTACCTATAGGTGGAGTAAAAGAAAAAGTATTAGCTGCTAATAGATTAGGTATTAAAAAAGTGTTATTACCATGGGACAATAAAAAAGATATGGATGAAATACCAGATAAGATAAAGAAAAATATTGAATTTGTTTTTGTAAAAACTATGGATGAGGTACTAGATCATGCATTAGTTAAGGGGGAAAAGTAATGTTAGTAAAAAAGGCTGAAATAATAATAACCGCTGTAAAAGAAGAACAATATCCACCTGAAGGAGTACCGGAGATAGCATTAGCGGGAAGATCTAATGTGGGAAAATCTTCTTTAATAAATACATTAATAAATAGAAAAAATCTAGCAAGAACCAGCGGTCAGCCTGGAAAGACTCAGACATTAAATTTCTATAATATAAATGATGAATTTAGATTTGTAGACCTTCCTGGTTATGGATATGCAAGAGTTTCTAGAAAAGAAAGAGAAAAATGGGCTGAGATGATCAATAGATATCTTACAAAGAGACAGTCCCTAAGGGAAGTTGTTTTATTAGTAGATATCCGTCATTCTCCTGGAGAGCATGATAAAATGATGTATGATTGGATAAAGTCTATTGGATGTACTGGCATTGTAATAGCTACAAAAGCAGATAAATTATCAAAAAATCAGCAAGCTAAACAAGTATCTGTTATACTTAGAGAATTAGGTGTAGAGGATAGAAGCTTGATAATACCTTTCTCTGCTACAAAGAAGCAGAATAAAGATAAGGTATGGCAGTTATTTGATGAAGTATTAGAAATAGGATAGACAATAAGAAAGGCTTCCTTATATAAGGAAGCCTTTGATTACTAAATTATATTATTCCTCTGGTTCGAACATATCTTTTCCAGCACCACAAACTGGGCATACCCAATCCTCTGGAATATCTTCGAAAGCAGTACCAGGAGCAATACCTCCATCTGGATCTCCTACTTCTGGGTCATAAACCCAACCACATGGCATACATACATACTTTTGCATTAAAAAAACCCCTTTCATAAAAATTATTATGTAACTAATTCTAATATTACCCACATCCTGAGTTTTTTAAACATCAAAATGATAATTATATTATATTTATTTTTAATAAAAAAAACAACTATAAATAGATTATTATATATATCCAGGGGTAAATAAATAATAGACAAATAAAAAAAGAAAATATAAAACAGAATGGTGTGATGACATTGAGCTATATCATTGAAAAATCATTAATCAGTGATCTACTAGATATACAAGAAGATTTAAAAAACATACAAAAAAATCTTCAGTCACTGCTTCCAGATGATTCATTATTATTTGATGCAAGACTTATTTTAGATGAACTGATTTGTAATGGTATAAGACATGGTAACAAAGAAGAGAGAGAAAGACTCGTAAACCTATTAATAGAAGTCTCTGAAAAACACCTAAAAATAGAAATAAAGGATGAAGGAGAAGGATTTAAATATGAAAGAGATAATTATGATCCTACAGCTTTAACCTTAGGTGGTAGAGGACTTAAAATAGTTGATGGGTTGAGTGATGAATTTTACGTTCAAGATAATCGAGTAATCTCGATAAAATACTTATAACTCTCCAGTTGGGGAGTTTTTATTTTTTGAATTTATGAATAGTAAATTCTCCTTTATTAAATAATATAAAAGAGTACTTTTAAAGGAGATGATATTTTGAATAATAAATTATCTAAAAATGAGTTGACAAGAGAAATACATGATGTATTAAATGAACACCGATCAGGAACTCTAGCAACAGTATTAGGGGATTATCCTCGTAGTAGTCCTGTTATATACTTTACTGGAAATGATATGGATATCTATATTCTATCAGCAGGAGGAGATAAATTTAGAGCAATAGAAAAGAATAATAATGTATGTTTTTTAGTAAACACTGAGTATATTGACTACAAAAGAATAAAAGGTCTACAGGTTTTTGGTAAGGCAATAACAAGTACTAAAGATAGTAGTATCATGGAAGAAGCAAAGAAATACATCTATGATAAACATCTCTTAGAACAACATGAAGATATTAAGATAATTAAAGTAATTCCTGAAGAGATAGTATACTTAGATTCATTACAAGAAGGGAATAGAACAAAACAAATTTTAAAGAATGGGGAAGTACAAACAAAAGATGCAGATTTTTAATAAATATATTCAATACAGATGTTAATCCATCTGTATTTTTTTCTTTGTTTTATTGGCATAATATAATATACTTATATTTAAGTTTTAAAATACAGTTCGTGGTTATATATGATATTGAAAGGAGTAGTAATATGGGAAAAAAGAAAAAAGAGTTTGAAGTCAAAATAGAGAATGTAGAATTTCCTAATAAAGGAATTGGAGAATATAACGGAAAAAAAGTTATTATAAAAGATACAATAGCAGGACAGAAGGTAATGGCTAGAGTTAAAAAAGACAGAAAAAATAAAATAGAAGCAAGACTTTTAGAGGTGTTAGAGAGAGATGAAAAAGAAATAGAACCAAGGTGTGTTCATTTTTGGGACTGTGGAGGATGCAGTTATCAAAATCTTACTTATGAAGATCAATTGGATATGAAGAAAAACCAAGTATTAGAGATATTACAAAAGGCAGATATAGATAATTTTGAGTTTGAAGGAATCGAGAGAAGTCCTAAGTCTTGGGAATATAGAAATAAGATGGAGTTTACCTTTGGAGATGAATATAAAGATGGTCCATTAAGTCTTGGTATGCATCAAAAGGGAAAATTCTATGAAATTTTATCAGTGCCTCATTGTCAAATAGTAGATGAGGATTTTACAGATATATTAACTACTGTATTAGAATATTTCAAAGAAAAAGAAGTACCCTTCTATCATAAAATGAGACACGAAGGAGTATTAAGGCATTTAGTTATAAGAAAGGCAGCTAATACAGGAGAAATACTAGTAAACCTTGTTACAAGTTCTCAAAAAGAATTGGATTTAGCGGAGTTAATAGATGAACTAAAAGAAATACAATATATAGGGAAATTAAAAGGATTTCTTCATACTATAAATGATGGTTTAGCCGATACAGTACAAAGTGATGAGACAAGGGTACTATACGGAGATGACTATATAACTGAGGAATTATTAGGACTTTCCTTTAATATATCCGCATTCTCATTTTTCCAAACAAATTCTCTAGGAGCAGAAAGACTCTATGAAATAGTAAGAGAATATGCAGGAGAAACAGATAATAAAACGGTATTTGATCTATACTGTGGTACTGGTACAATAGCTCAAATAATGGCTCCAGTAGCTAAAAAAGTAGTAGGAATAGAAATAGTAGAAGAAGCAGTTGAAAAAGCAAAGGATAATGCAGTGTTAAATGATCTAAATAATTGTGAGTTTATAGCAGGAGACGTACTGGTAGAAATAGATAACCTTAAAGAAGCTCCTGACTTAATTATATTGGATCCTCCAAGAAGTGGAGTCCACACTAAAGCTATAAAGAAAATAGCAGACTTTAATTCCCCAAGAATAGTATATGTATCCTGTAAACCTACATCTCTAGCAGAGGACTTACAAGAATTTAAGGAATTAGGATATGAAGTGAAAAAGGTAAAGTGTATGGATATGTTCCCTCATACGCCGCATGTGGAGACGGTTTGCTTGATAGAGAAAAATAGGTTAATTTAAAGCTTTTAAGAGGTTTTAAATGAACTTAATAGTAAAATATATGTTTCCTCAGACTGATGTTTGAGGAATTTTTTTTATAGAGGTATTTTACTTTTATGAAGAATATAAAAAGTATATCAAATAAGAAATTCCTTTATACCGGTGAAAATTAGAAAGAGGATTTGTTACTGTAATAATAGAAATATTATTTTAGAAATAAAAAACATATAATAAACAAAACTTCAAAATGAATACATTAGACTTAGTGATTTTTTCTGATAGAAATAGGAATGACCTTTGTGAAAAGTTATAAAAAATATTTAATTTAAGATAAATTTAAGTTTTATATAAGACGTTTTTAACTTTCTACTACTAAAATGAATACTAAGGATATAGGGAGTAAATATAAAGCGATATATTAATGTATTAATTACTTTATTAATTATGCTTACCCCTATTCTAGTAAGGTAGGATTTAGAAATCAATAAGATGACATTTTAATAATTAATTAATACCTCCTAATCTAAAAGGGGTCTTTAGTGAGGATATTGCATTATAACTACGTTTTAGCATTATAATTCTACTACCCGTTGAGAGATAATCATACAATTGACCTTGATATGACATATACATATTATAGTATTAAGGTTATAATAATTAGTATAGATGTAAAATTCTATAATTTTATTTTTTAAAAGGGGAGTAACAATGGGGTTGAGAATAAAAGAAGAATTTCTTAATAATGTTGTTGAAGAGATTGGAAATAAAAAAGACGTTTTTAGTGCGGTACTTTGCGTTGAAAGCGGGGATAACAGTTTTTGCTGGACAGGAGCCGCTGGGGAGATGAAAAAGGATAGCCAATATTTTATTGCTAGTGTCACGAAACTATACATAACAGCAGTTATTATGAAGCTTATAAAGGAAGGAAGAATAAATCTTCATGATAAAATTTCAAAATATTTATCTGATGAGTTCATGGAAGGACTTCATGTTTTAAAAGGTGTTGACTATTCCAATGAGATTACCATTAAACATCTTATTTCAAATACCTCTGGAATACCAGATTACTTTTTTCATAAACAATCCGATGGAAAAACCTCTGCTTCAGAACTCCTAGATGGCAAAGATGAATCATGGAATCTAGATAAAACAATAAACTTAGTCAAAGAGCTTATACCTAATTTTGTACCAGGAAAAAAAGGGAAAGCAGCATATTCTGACACTAACTATCAACTTATTAGCAAAATTATTGAAACAATTACACAGAAGAATATTAGTGAAGTATTTAAAGAGTACATATTTGATGAGCTTAATTTTAAGAATACCTATGCTTATAAAGATCCCTCTGACAATAAGCCTGTTCCTTTTTATTATAAGTCAAAAAAATTATGGCTTCCGAATTACATGGTATCAGTAACATCGGAAGGAGGTATTGTTTCTACAGCAGAGGAATCAATGATCTTTTTAAAAGAGTTTTTTAATGGACACTTTTTTCCAAAAGACAGTATAGAAGACTTGAAAAAGTGGAATTTCATATTACCTCCACCTAGTCTTTTCTATTATGGAATAGGATTGGAAAAACTCTTTATTCCTAGAGTAATTTCTCCATTTAAACGAATAACAGAGATTGTAGGGTTTTGGGGACAAACTGGTTCCTTTGCATGGTATAATCCTGATACGGATTTATATTTTACCGGTACTACAAATCAGATAAATGGTGCAGGACATTCTGCTGTTACAAAAGCTATTTTAAAAGTTATTAAATCGGTTTTATAAGTCATGTTTTGTCTTATAAAAACTAAGGGTACTTATAAGTTGCTTTTCTCATAAGTTCGTTTTTATATAATACATTTGTGATAGTTGTGGTTATTTCAGATAGGGTGATAGTGAATATTGAACCAGTTGGGATGATAGAGAAGCAATTACTTTTTATGAAAAGAGTTTTAGTACTAAAGGAGAAAGTATTGTTTATAATCGTGATTATTCACAAGAATGTAATAATGATCAAATTGCTCATGCAACTATGTATATTCATGGTCAAAAAGTTTTTCTAAACGATAGATTTTGCAAGAAAGAAACTTCAACAGATATTGTAATTCATCTTATTGTGATGTTTAAAAGTGAGAGCAATTTACTGATGAATTCAGTGTAATGGGGATTTATTATAGATAAAAATATATAGGGATAAAAAATGAGGGTGGTAACATGGAATCTATACTAATAATATATAAAACCAAGACTGGGTTTACAAAAAAATATGTAGATTGGATTACTGAAGTGATTACTTGTCAGACAATACCTTTTGATCAGGTTAATAATGTTGATTTGAATAGATATGATATTATTATTTATGGAGCTGGTATGCACGCTGGTCATATACAAGGAGTAAAGGAATTTAAAAAGAAAGTATTGGATTTGAGTAGTAAAAAGATTGTTGTTTTTGCAACAGGGGGAGCACCTTATAGCAAAGAGATTTTTTCAACAATAGAAATGAATAATTTTTCAGTAAATGAGCTAAATAGCATTAAATTTTACTATTTTCAGAGCGGAATTAATTATGAAAAAATGGGCTTACTTGATAAAACTATAATGAGAACTTATAACAGAGTACTAGAATTTAAAAATAATAAATCAGATATAGAAGAGGGAACTCGTAAAGCTATTTCAAAATCATACGATCATTCTAGTAGTGAATATATAAAGCCTATGATTGACTATTTAAACCAACTACTTAATAGACCTTCATCTAAAGAAAATTAGATGCGCTTTTTTCAATAATAATGTATGATAGGGGATAACCCTCTATTTATTTCGCTAATTATTATTAGATTTATTTCAAAACCTACGTGGAGACAGTGGTGTTGATAGAGCGAAAATAATGGATGAAATTAAGGGTTTTAGGTACTATGGAGACAGACTGTTTTAAGTCGATGGAAATAAATATATGCTTTTAAAGGTTGTATTACTGTGTGGAGTTTTGCATAGATAGTTGAATGATATAGCAGAATATATTAATGAGTAGTTGTAGAAAATTATGAAGTATTGGTTCTGTCATTCTGAGGAGTTCGCGACGAAGAATCTGTATTTTAGAACCTAAGATCCTTCACTCCGTTCAGGATGACAATAAAATCAAGTGATACTTTTTATACAATGCGCAGCAGAAATAAAAGAGAAGATAATCCTTTCGTTATACCGTTATCGGAATATTGTCAATATTCCGATAACGGTATACTATATTGATGAGGTGATATTGATGAAGTATATAAGTTCAAAGGAAGCAAGTGAAAAATGGGGAATAAGTGATCGTAGAATCCGAGTGCTATGCAATGAAGGTCGTATCGAAGGAGTAATAAAAATTGGCCGTAATTGGTCCATACCTTTTGATGCTGTTAAACCTGTGGACGCAAGAGAAATAAATAAGAAGAACTACATTGGATTAGAATTTGACTTCAGTTATATTGATTCACTTAAACACTCTATTGATGAGCACAGACCTTTTTCCAAAGGACTTTCTAAATCGCTGCAAGAGAAAATCATTGTTGAATGGACATATCATAGTAATGCAATAGAAGGAAATACTCTAACATTATCAGAGACAAAAGTTGTTCTTGAAGGAATTACCATTGGTGGGAAAACCATGGTTGAACATCTAGAAACAATTAATCATCGACAAGCAATACTCTTTGTAGAAGATCTTATTTCTAATAAAGAACCACTTTCTGAATGGAATATAAAAAACATTCATGCTCTGATATTGAAAGAAATAGATAATATCAATGCTGGTAAATACCGAAGTGAGAATGTTGTAATAAGTGGAGCGAAACATATACCACCTAAACATTATCAAGTTGGATATTTGATGCAAAAACTTATTGTAGAATATCAGAATGAATGGAAAGAGTTTCATCCAGTGGTGAGAGCGACATTGTTACATGGAGAGTTTGTGAAAATTCATCCATTCATTGACGGGTATGGAAGAACTGCAAGACTGCTTCTTAATTTTGAGTTAATGAGAAATGGATACCCTCCTATTATAATAAAGAATGAGGAGCGGGCAAGATACTATGATGTTCTTGATATGGCCCATACAACTATGAATTATGAGCCATTCATAGAACTGGTATCAGAACTTGTGATAGAGTCGGCAGAGCTGTGGTTATCTGTATTAGATTAAAAATAAGGCGAAATAGTTGATTATATCAGGTTTTTATACCTAAAGCAGACGGCTTAATACATATGTGTTTGAAGAAGATAGGTAGAAAGAGCTGGATTGTACTCACCACTAAAAATGTAGTTTTGCTTTAAGGGTTCAACCGTTTAGCAAAAGATGTAGTGCTGTCAACAATGTTTTAAATGTTAATTTATAACAATATTTTCCATTTGATAATTGTTATTTTTAGCTTCTAAGACTAGAATAGTATTGTAAACTAATTACTGTGAGGATGAAAAAAAGGGCTATATCAAAGAAAAAGAGCCTTCGGAAAAATGTGGGATATGAGAATGTCCTGTTCAGATTTTAATCTGTGAAGAAAAAATAGAGGGAGTTTATGAATCTAGGTTGGCTTGGGATATTCCCAAAGGATCCTAAGAAACCAGTAGATGGATGACAAGCATACAAAAAAAGTAAATAAGTTTAATGTAGGGATAGAGATATGGTGTTAAAAAACAGTGATTTGTATAGTCGGATATGAAAAAGTTGCTATCAAAGTGAGATATAGATTTTCTAATAGATGAAAGAGTAGGAAAGGGGTGAAAGTGCATGTTAAAATACTTACCTATTTTGGCCTTAATTTACGGGATAATTGATTCGTTTTTTTATAAAGGTATCAAAAGAATTGTTAATCCTAAAGGAGTAGCTGTAAAACATGCTGAAAAAAAGAAAAAACCATACCCAAATAATGAGAAAATTACTCGGACTAAAGTTAATGGTATAGTTAGATTATCATTTGGATTAATAATAGTAATTATATTTACAGCAAGACTAAATCTTTCATGGTACAACGAACCTATGCTAGAAAGAGTAAATGATGAGGATAAAAGTAATAAACCATATAAAGTAGCAATACAAAATTACATTGAAAACAATGATATACCCAGTTTGGTGATAGGTATAGTTGATGAAAGTGGATCACAAATATACACCTATGGATATAAGACCAATAGAGATTTTTTAAGAAATGAAAAAGTAAATGAAAAAACATTATACGAGATAGGATCTATTAGCAAAGTATTTACAGGAATGATGCTAGCAGATGCTATCTTAACTGATAGTATAGTGGAAAACCAACCTATTAACACCTTATTACCCGAAGAAATATATAAAAACAAGGAATTATACAAGCAGATAACCTTAGAAAATTTAGCTACTCATACTTCATCCTTACCTCGAGTCATATCGAATCCTCGAGATATAATAATCAATATTTCTGCTGGACTTTTAGGGACAAATCCATACTATAAATTTACTGAGAAAAGGATATTCGACTATATGGAAACCATGGAAGTCACCAGTGAAATAGGTTGAAACTCGGATTATTCTAATGTTGGTATGGGGCTACTAGGGTTTTTGTTATCTGATAAAGAAGGATTAACTTATGAAGAAAACCTTAAAAAAGTTATTCTGGATAGACTTAAGTTAGAAAACACAATAGTAAACCTTACTGAAAATCACAAAGATTCCTATAATAGAGGCTTTTATAAATACAATAGAGTGGGGAGTTTAAGTTTCGGGTTAATCGCGTCACCACTAAATTTAGAAAACGGTATGGCAGGTGCAGGTGGAATTAGGTCATCAGGAGAAGATATGTTAAGTTTTCTTAAAGCAGTTATAGGTAATAAAGATGATTTTATAGCTTTATCGAAAGAAGCATTTTTCGAAATAGATGAGCATGAAAGTATGGGGTTGGGTTGGATAATAGATAAAAACTTTATTGAAGATTACACAATAATTTGGCATAACGGTCAGACAATGGGTTTTAGTTGTTTTATAGGAATTGTAGAAGATAAAAATGCGGGTTTCTTTTTATTAACCAATACAAGTGACATCGATTTTAATTCTATAGCTAAGGAAATTTTATCTATAATGTCAAATGATTAGAATCAAGAGGGGGAATAACAGACCTATAGAACAACTTTACAGTTAGGCTACAGGTATAGAGTTTGAATATTAGGATTTTAAATGAAAGGATGAGTAAACTTTATGAGTACATATGAAAAGTATCATGATATAAAAGAGCTTTACATTACTGATTTTTCAGTTTGGCAGGACTATGATATAAATAATACTACTGAAATAGTTATTGATGCAATTAATTCAGCAGAAGGAGTTTATGTATATAGAAGCCATGCTCATTTATTAGAAGAAAATGATTTTATTAAATGGCTAAAAAATGAAAAAGAACTAATGTATTATAAGGAAGTTTCTTTAAAATTCAGAGAGGATAATATGATTGAAAATTTTGTGCTTAGGAATAAAGAACCTGTATATTTTCTCGAATTTAACAAAGATAATAAAGAGAACTTTTTAAAACAATTTAAAATATCAATTAGAGACATAAAAAATAGAATTAGTAAGGAAAATACAATTAAATATTTAGAAAAAAGAATTTATATTGATGATCCTTTGTACGATCAATATGATTTTATATTCACAGTAGGAAATCAAGCCATACTATTTACAGACATTCACGTCTTTACATTTGTTAAAGCAGAGGTTTAAGAAAGTGAATGGGCATAGGGGGGACTCCATATTTTTTTAAAAAGTAATATCAACTTTTCTACCAAAACCCATTTGGAAATGGGACTATAGCTACTCGATATATTCCCTCCTACCGATATTGCTAAAAATGCTATAGATATGTTCCCTTGTACTGATAACTCGAAGGACATTCATTCTGTCCTCTCAAGCTATGTGGAGACGGTAACACTGCTTGTGAAGGAGTAAAGGGACTGAAGAAGCAGATGTACGTTTCATGTCAGGAATGTCCAAGAGTACGAGTGAAGCGAAGTGCGATTGGAAACATTCTACGACTGAGTGTGTGGCAAGGCTTGCAAGGGCGAAAGTTAATACGATGTTTTAGTTAGTAAAAACCTCTAGGCAAACATGGATGCCTAGAGGTTTAATCTTGGTATTAGAATTCATGAATATAGACTGAGGATATTGTCTGAATATTTAATAACTTATTAACTTAGTGCCTGTCATCGTTTTTTGATTCCATTCGAAAATTGTATTACTTTTTATTTGACTAAATGCAAAATATATATTACAATCAGATGGAATATATATTTTGCATTTATTTATTCAAAATCGAGGTGATTTATATAATTAAGAACAGTGTTAAACAAAACCGTAATGAGAAACAACTCACTCAAGAAGAACTTGCTGAAAAAGTAGGGGTAACAAGGCAAACAATAGGGCTTATAGAGAAAGAGAAATATAATCCCACAATAGCTTTAGGGCTTAAATTATGCCAAGTTCTAAATAAGTCTCTTGATCAACTATTTTGGTTAGAGGAGGATGTAAATGAAAAATGATGAGAGAGTAAATGCAGATGTTAAAATAGCGAAAAGTATTGGCTATACGATTTTTTGGTTTGGTATATTTGCAGTGCTATTGTATCGGTGGTTTGTCTTGGATCAAACCCTTATGGATACACTTGACTTCTTTTTAGTTTGGTTTATTGCATCGTTAGCACAATTTTTTGCTTTAGCGATTAAAGGGATTCCCATCACGTATCCTGTTTCAATGAACAAAAAAGAGCAACGATACTTTGTATTTTTAGTTCCATTATTGACAGGCATACTATCAGCGATTATTGTTTTTTCAAAGATAGGGATGGATATTAAACGTATATTGGGCGGTTTCACAGTGACTTTTTTTGGTACTCTTTTTCTATTTTTTCTATATAAGATTATTATTCATTTGTGGGAAAAAAGCAATACGTAGAGCACCATGATTAGAAAATGAATATTTTTAGGGTAAGACTGTTTAAAGGTAGGAATTAACGAGAGGAGAATCATAAAATGGTTGTTAAAGTAGAGAACTTATTAAAAAAATATAAAAATGTAACTGCTGTTAATAATTTGAGTTTGGAAATCAAAGAAGGAGAAATATTTGGAATTTTAGGACCAAATGGTTCTGGTAAGACAACTACAATTAATTGCATTCTTTCTCTTTTAAAATATGAAAGTGGAAATATTGAACTATTTGGGGAAAAAATGAAACCAGAGGCTTATGAAATTAAAAGAAAAATCGGTGCTGTGATGCAAGAAGTTGCAGTGTTTGATGAGTTAACTGTTTATGAAAACATTGATTACTTCTGTGGTCTGTACATAAAAAATATAAATGAGAAAAAAGATTTGGTAGAGGAAGCAATGGAATTTGTTAAAATAAAAGATTATAGAAAACGTTACCCCAAAGAACTTTCAGGAGGATTGTTAAGGAGATTAAATATAGCATGTGGAATCTCTCATAAACCAAAGCTTATTATTTTTGATGAACCAACAGTTGGAGTTGACCCACAAAGTAGGAACTATATACTTGAAGGCATTCAAAAACTAAATAGTAGTGGTGCTACTATAATTTATACATCTCATTATATGGAAGAAGTAGAACAGATATGCACTCGTATAGGTATAGTTGATAAAGGTTCCATAATTGCATTAGGAAGCAAGGAGGAGTTAAAAAATAAGTTAGAATTTAATAAAAGGTTGATTATTGAAAACTCAAAAGTCTCTGAAGAAGAAATAGCTGAAATACAAAAAATCCCTTTTGTAATATCTGCAAAATATGATAATGGCAAAATATTCATATCATTGAGTAAAAGTGATATAAATGTTTTAACTATTTTGGAGTACTTAAAAGATCGAAATATAGAGTTCGGTAGTATTCAATCAGAGGTACCTACTTTAAATGATGTATTCTTAAAATTTACAGGTAAAAAACTGAGAGACTAATAAATAAATTCAAAAAAGGGGGGAGACATATCATGTTACTACATGTACTAAAATATAAATTCATATGTCTAATAAGAGACAAAGCTATTATTTTTTGGGCATTTATGTTTCCAGTTATACTTGCAGTTTTATTTCATATTGTTTTAATTAACATAAATCCACAAGAAGAATTTATGAAAGTGGAATTTTCAGTTGTTGATAACGATGGCTACCGTCAAGACATAAGGTTTAAAAATTATGTCAATTCAATTATTGAATCTTACGAAAACAATAGTCAATCCATTTATAACATATCTATTAGATCACTAGAAGAATCAGAACAATTGTTAGAGGATAACAAAATAGATGGGTACGTTAAGATTGAAGATGAACTAAAATTAATAGTTAAAAGATCAGGTACTGAACAAAGTCTAATTAAAGCTCTTTTAGATGAATACATCCAAATTAACTCTACCATGGAAACGATACTGTCTAATAACCCAAGTGCATTAGAAAATATAGATTTGTTGACCAATAACTTTATTGAAGATGTGCCACTTTCAGAAAGCGATAATACAGATTTTAGCATTATGATTTATTATTCTTTAATTGCAATGTCTTGTTTATATGCTTCTTTTTGGGGCTTAAGGATAATAACTTTGTCACAAGCAGATTTGTCTTCAATAGGTGCAAGGATGGGTCTTATTCCTCAAAAAAAATTACATATTTTAGCTATCGACTTTTTTGTATCTTGGATTATTCAGCTGGGAATTATAACTTTTCAACTTATATTCATGTCTACTGTTTTAAACGTCGAATTGTTAAAACCAATAGGGCTTGTTTTTCTAACAACAGCTGTTGGTAGTGCAATGGCAATTTCTTTAGGTTCTTTCATCGGTGCAGTTATAAAAAAAGATGAAGACACACAAGTAACCATTATTAATTCAGTTATAGGAATAGGATATGTAATTACAGTATCGCAGATAAACGAAATTTTAGAGAGTAAATTGCCATTTCTAGCCTGCATTAACCCTATTAAATTAGTAAATGACGGACTACTTTCTTTATACTACTTTGATAACTATGCAATTCTTGCTAGAAATGTTGTACTTATGTCTTCTCTTACATTTTTTTTTAGTGCGATAACATATTTAACTGTTAGGAGGGTTAAGTATGCAAGTATTTAAAACATATCATAAAATAATTAAAAGAAAATTTCTGTCTATAGCAATTCTGCTAGTTGCCTACTTAGGGTTAAGTTTATTATATAGCCATTCAGATTTAACATCAGATGTTAATTCATTTACTGATATTGAAGTAGAAATTGCTTTTTTGAATGAAGACATGACCAATGAAAATAATACAGAACTAGTAGAAGGGATGAAAAGTTACCTTTCGCAGCATGCAGAAATAGTTACTGTAGTCGATAATAGAGAAGATATTCAGAATGCTCTTTTTTCAAATGAAATACAAGCTGCAATAAGAATTCCTTACGGATTTACAAAAAAATTCTTTAAAGATAATAGCTTAACAATTGAACAAATGTCAAAACCAGATTCGCTAGAAGCTTTTTATGTGCAAAGTCATATAAATAAATTCCTCAATAAAGCCAAAATATACGCTAGTTATATGGATGAAGATGACCAAGCTCAAATAGTAGAAAGAGTAAAGGATGATTTATCAAAATATATAAATGTTGAAGTACATGGTGATAGTAATGTTTTACTTGAAGTAACAAGAAATATGATAAATCATTATAACTTTCTTGGCCTTTATTTACTTTTTTCAATCGTAAGTGGCGTAGGAATGAGCATGATGGTTTTTAATAAGCCAGAAATAATTAAAAGAAACAATATTTCCTCACTATCTATATCAAATCGAAATTTTCAGTTATTTTTAGGAAATATATCTTATGTTTTATTTTGCTGGGGGCTTGGTATGTTAATTAGCATTGTTTTTTTCAGACATCAATTTTCATTACCAAAGACAATATTATTTTCAATTAATGCCCTGTGCTTTGCAATAACCTGTTTATCAATTGGATTTTTAATTGGTAAAAATGTTAGAAATAAAAACACATTTAATTCCTTAGTAGCAATAATAATACTTAGCATGACTTTTATAGGTGGTCTATTTATACCCTTGGAGTTGATGAGTTCAAAGATAATAAAAGTGGCACAGTTTACACCAATATATTGGTATATAAAGGCAAATGATAATATACAAAATTTAGACATTGTATCAAGTGACTATTTAATACCAATTGGTTGGCAAATATTAACGGTTTGTGCTTTTGGAATTGGAATTTTTGCTTTTACTTTTATAATTTCTAAGGTAAAATACTCTAGATTCCACAGCCAGTAGAGCAAATCCAATTATCTAAAGAAAGGGAGAGTAATAATGATGAAAGAAATTAAAATATTTATTTTTTCAATTGTTTTTGCTGTAATATTAAGCTTTATATTTAGGCAAATACTAGATGTTAGCATCCACTTAAATGTATTGGTTTCAGTGTCATTTGTTTTTATTGGTTCTATGATAGGGAAAAAATTATTTTCTAAAAGTAATTAAAAATTAATTACTTGGCAATACAAGCTATGCCAATTAGGTTCTTTCAAAAGATTTTATTATCAAACTCTATTAGGATAGATGTCGTAGGGGACTATAGCTGATTGATTTATTCCCACATACCGATAGTGCTAAAAAATGCAGTTGATATGTTCCCTTGTTCTGATGGCCCTAATGACATTCGTTCTATCCTCTCAAGCCATGTTGAAACGGTAGTAGTCCTGCATATAACTTAAAATATTGATCAAACATTATAACAAAAAAAGTTTGTCATTGAATATGTAAGGATAATAAAATTCCGATTGGCAACAAAAATAGAAGTAAAAACATTATATAAAGGGATGACTAAATGATAAAAGTGAATTTTAAGGATTACTCATTAAGTAGTGAGATACTAAAAGCAATTAGTATGTTAAATTTTAAAACTCCTACAACCGTGTAAAAACAGGTTATACCAGCTATATTAGATCAAAAGGATATAATAGTAAAGTCTCAAACTGGAAGCGGAAAAACAGCAGCATTTGGAATTCCTATCTGTGAATTAATAGATTGGGATGAAAATAAACCTCAATCATTAGTGATTGCACCAACAAGGGAACTTGCTATTCAGGTCAAGGAAGATATTTTTAATATTGGCAGATTTAAAAGGGTTAAAGTATCGGCAATTTATGGGAAGTCACCTTTCCAAAAACAAGAAAAGGAACTTAAGAATAAAAACCATGTGGTTGCTGGTACACCTGGGCGTATTATAGATCATATCGAAAAAGACACATTTGATACATCAAAAGTAAAATATCTTGTAATAGATGAAGTAGATGAAATGCTTAATATGGGATTTGTAGAGCAGATAGAGGCCATAATAATAAGTTTACCCAAAGAACGGGTTACCATGTTATTGTCAGCTACAATGCCTAAAGACATAGAATTCTTATGTGAAAAATACACGAAAAATTCTATGTATGTAGAAATAGAAAATAAAAATCCCGAGGCAGATAGTATATCTCAACAAAGATATACTGTAGGTGAAAGCGCTAAAATTCAACTTCTAAGGGATATAACAATAGTAGAAAACCCAGAGAGTTGTATCATATTTTGTAATACACAGAAAAAGGTAGAGGAAGTTTATGATGAACTAGCAAATCTTAAATATACTTGCGATAAGATATAGTGAAAATACAGCAAATGTACTACTTATTATTGTAATGATCAGTTTTATTGCCCTGACAATTTTGGCATATAAAAAGGGAAAACTTAAAGTTGAAAAAATCCTTTTAAATACAATTGCAACCTTCTTCACATTAATATTTCTTGCATTATTTTCAACATCAGTTCCTTATATTTTAGCTAAGATTAACGGACTGAAATTCATTTTGATATACCTGCCACACATTCCTAATACCAATTTAATATACTTGGCAGTTATGGTGGGAGCGATATTTGTTTTTAGCTTTGCAAGTAACAGATTCAAAGGAAAGGATAACAGTGGAGTGGAGTTTATGTTGGCAGGAATAGCTTTAAATCTAATTATGGCTATACTTGCAAGTATATACCTTGTAGGTGCAGCATATGTTTTTGTACTTCCAGCAGCATTTTCAATTCTATTTTGCTTTGTTCAATTACTGGCAAAAAATGATATCTTTAAGTTTGTAGCTATGATACCGAGTGTTCTTATGATTTTTATTTTATATATTCCAATTTTATACCTTCTAAACTGCGGTTTAACGATAGGTTCTGTTGGAATTGGTGTATTGATGAATCTATTTGGATGGTCATTAATATTTCCTGCTTTTATCATGGGCATGGAGAGTAGTAATGTGGCTAAGTAAATACTTTCAAATGAAGCAATGTAGTTCCCATTAGTTGATAAAATTAGAAAGGTAGCCTCCCTTCCTTTTAGGGGATACATCTTTACGCAAAATCAATATTAATGCATATTAGTATCGTTTTTCTATCAAAACACATGTGGAGTGCGTTGTAGGAATACAAAGAGTAAAATCTACGAAATAGCTTTATTTACAAGAGTTACAGACGATTTTAAATTCGCAAAAGATGGCGATGATTTTAGAAATAAAGTGCCGATTGGTGAATTGGAAGTTTGCATTGCTCTGCGAATAGTTTAAATGTAGATATGAAAAGGTCAAAGTTTTAAAGATAGAAACTTTGATCTTTTTTCATTTTTCATAAATAGACAATTATTATGGTCTCAAAATAATGTTCTATTAATACTAAGTATAAGGGAAGTCCCAATCTTAGTACAAATGGAATATGAAATATTTTTTAATACTGGCTTAGATAATTCTTTCATACCAGGATATATATATATAGAAAATTATTTAAAATTTTTTACTCTGATTAGATTTATGATATTGTGTCAACCGTTTTTAAAATATCTCAGAAATAAAAACAAATGCACCAAAATTTCGGTGCATTATTTTTACTTGTATTGATTATGCTGAGATTTCAAATGATTTAATTTGTATGTTTATCCAAAAAGTTCAATGTTGCCTCCCAAGCTTTTTTATTAGCACTTGCAGCATTTTGTACATTTACTGATGGATGATCAATCATAGGGGGGATATTAGGGAGAAAGAAAGTGTGACCCATATTGCAAAAATTGAGATGCTTTGATTGATAAGGATTATTATTTTCTTCTAAATTTTGGATCATATCTCTGCACATTTTTGAGGATGGCCAAGTGGTATCTCTTTCGCCTGAAATCATAAGAATAGGACATGCTATATTTTCAATTGGAATACGAGCACTATCTAATTGTTTAGAAGTAGCTGAATTTAATGCATTATCATGAATTATACGTATGTCAATAGGATTCATATTTTTTGAGAATTTTGTATTCGATGGGTATTGTACAAATTCAATAGGGGTGTTTTTATAAGTCCATGATGATTTTGTCTGATGAACTTCCATTGAAATTCCTTCAAATACATGGGAAGAAGGAACGTAAGTAATTATGGAAGTTAAATGCTTAGAAAAAAATGAACCAAACAATAATGATAGCTCACCACCTTTAGAAATACCCATTATACTTATATTATTTTTGTCAATCTCAGGTTTGCTTTTAAGCCAGTCCAGTGCTTTTTTGAAGTATTCTATTTTAATTTCAATGAGTTCACTTGGTAAATTGTCATTTTGAACATCAAAGTAATTTAAAGCAAGAGCTGCATATCCTTTACTACTAAGTAAAGCTGCCATCTGCTCTGTCCAAAAGAGTCCACCTGTAGATCCCCCAACTACAATTACAGCTGGTAGATTATTTTTTTCTTTAGATTTAAAGAGTTTTCCTACTATTGAATTTTGAACAACGATTTGTTCAGTATCAGAATTAGTAAAGTTAATTTGTACTTCACTTTTATATTTTATTTTTTCTTCTATTAACAAATAAAAACTCACCTTATGAGACTGAGTACTCATTTTAAAAAATATAGGAGGAAATGAACTATTACTGTCCTTTATCTGCATAGACCATAGCAAACCATTAGGGTCACAACCAGTGTATGAACCTTCGTTAGGTGCTGTTGTATCTAAATCAATATTCCCTTCGTAATCAGCTGTGAAAATTCCAAAGGAATGCCATGTTCTTTTTACATCGTCTTTCATTTCTGCTTGTATCTTTACCTGTTGATTAGGTTTTAATCCTGTAATTTGAAGCTTTAGACTTTGGTCAATTAGTTGATTAGTTGATGATAAAGTTATTTTAGGATTCATAATCTTTTTCTCCTTTTCCTATTTTGTTTAATGGAGGTAAGTGAACCTCAAATGATTCTTTAAGCAACAGCTCCTTTATCTCTTTTAAAAATTCTATGTTTACCTCTATATGGGTACAACCATTTTTTAACAGAGCTTTCATATAACTAGGTAATGTTTTTGATTGTACTTTTTCTTTTGCTTTCTCAGCAACTTTCCAATTTAACAACTCTTTTTCTAGATTATTAATATGAATATTAATAGCTTTTATTGCTTTTTCGTAGGGTAATTCTCCTAAAAAAGTTACAGCAGTGTATAAAGAATTAGGAAAATTAAGGTCAACTTCACTGAGAGTATCTTCTAGTTCGCTTTCAAAAAAGTGTTCCCCTTTTTCAGTAATCGAATAAAATGTTCGTGAACGATTTCCAACATTTTCAATGCATTGAACCTTTATTAGTTCACTTTCTTCCATTTTATTAAGAGCATAATAGATTGAGCCTATTTTAATACCTGCCCAGCTTTCTGCATGACTCAAATTTAAATATTGTATTATTTCATAGCCTGTTAGATCTCTTTGTTGTAATAAACCTAGTAGCATTAATTTTATCAATTCATTTCCTCCTTCAACATTTATTCAAATTAGAATATTCAATTTTGAATAAATTGTATCATGGCTATAATCAAATGTCAATTGTATTTACCTATTCAATACAATATTTTCTTAAAGTTCAACATCAAATCAAAACAGTTGCAAGGATAATGTTGTAAAATCAATACATATAGCTGAAATATTATTTTAATATTGAGTCTTTACTAGATGATAAAGGTTAAAAAATAGCTGTTTACCCCACGAGGATAGTTTTGTTATAAGGTTAAAATACCAACTTCCATTTGTAAAATGGCACAAGCTAACGCATGTGGAATGCGCTATAGGAATAAAAGACTTAATCTTTTAAACAGCTTCATTTACTAGGGTTACAGATGATTTTCAGTTTGTCAAAGAGGTTGATGATTTTAAAAAAGCAGAGGGGACGGTTCTTTTTGCTTAGGTAGTACACTGTATAATAAAAATAAATACTATGACAATCAAAATAATCAGACAATACATTCCACATACATACATAAAATGGTATAATTAAATTAATATGGTGCATGGGTTTCATTATAAAAATAATAATTAGGGTGAGTATTATGTCAAGAACGGCAAGAGTTATAAGTCCTACTGAATATTATCATGTTATGATGAGAGGAATCAATAAAGAAGCTATATTTAGAGATGAAAAAGGAAAAATTTTCTTCATAAATATTTTAAAAGTACAAGCAATAGAAGAGTTAATTGAGGTAGTAGCATATTGTATTATGGATAATCATGTTCATCTAGTACTTAAAGGTAAAATAGACAATCTTACTTTAGCAATAAAAAGAATTAATATAAGATATGCTATGAAGTTTAATAAGCATATGGATAGAATTGGTCATGTATTTCAGGATCGATTTAAAAGTGAAGTTATATTAAATGATACACATCTATTCCAGGTTATACGTTATGTACATAATAATCCAGTTAAAGCTAATATGATTAAAAATCCCAGTGAATATGAATGGAGTAGTTATAATGAATATATAAATAAGAATAATGTTATTTGCAGCCAACAAAAGAAATTTATATTAGGCTATGTTTCAAATAGTATTAAAAAATTTACTGAGTTCCATTATCAAGATGATAACAATGAATATTTAGATCTTAAAGAGGATATTCAAAGATTAAGGATACATCAAGCTCAACAATTTATAGAAAGATATTTTCAGGAAAAAGGTATTATTGAGTTTTAAGGAAGTTAAGCATAAGTCAGACTATTTAGATGAAATAATAAAAGAATTATTAAAATGTAGTAGATTATCACACAGACAAATTTCGGGGCTTTTAGGTGTTAGTAATAATATTGTACATCGTGTAAGTTTAAGTAAATAGCTAACTTATATGAAGCAGAAAGAACCGTTCCCGCTGCTTTATTTGTATTTTCCAATATCTCAATATTGTTGTCTATAAAGTACTCGTATAGCTGATTATTTGGCTCAACAAGATTAATAACATAAATATATTCTTCATAATGTTTATTATTTCAATAGTTTTTTTAGGGTCCAATCCGTTTAGGGGTTCATCTAAAATAATTAAATACGGGTTTCCTAAAAAAGCAAAAGCAATAGCTAAACGCTGCTTCATTCCTAAAGAATATTGTGAAAGTTTTTTGGTTCCAAAATCATCTAGGCTAAATAAATTATATATTTCATTTATATCTTCTTCTAAAACGTTATTATAATCTCCTAATATTCTTAAATTTTTCATAGCATCATAATTTTTATAAAAACCAGGACAATCAATTAATTTAGAAATTCTTAAATTGTTTTTTAATTGAAATTCACCTTCATATTCTTTTATTAATCCAGTTATGATTTTCATGATGGCGGTTTTGCCAGCCCCGTTTTCTCCAACTAAACCAATTATTTGATTTTCTCCGATGTCAAAACTAATATTATCTAAAGCTTTTTCTTTCTTATAAATTTTAGAAATGTTTTTTAAACTAATCATTATAAATATCATTCCTTTCATAGTAGGCGGTTAAGGTAAAAACTTATACATCATAGTCAAGGTTTAGTGATTTGAATTACAGGATGATTCGCTAATATTAATTATAGAAATTATACATTTTTGTCAATACCATAATTCGTTATTTTTTGAAAATTTAGCTTCATTGTAAAATAAAATTGAACTAATAAAAAATACCATAGTGGAACCAACTGTAATATAATTGAATTAAACAAAACAAGAAATTACAGGAAAGAAACACTGCCTTAGACTAATAAGTTTGAGGCAGTGTTTCTTTAGTAGGAATATTCTTATAATTGTATGGTATAATGTGGGGGAAGAATGCATAATAGAGATTAGATAAAAAGTATGGGAGGTTATAAAGTCATGGATTATAATAAAGCTGCTTTAGAACTACATAAGGATCTTGTTGGGAAAATCACTGTTAATAGTAAGGTACCAGTAAAAACAAAGGAAGATTTGTCTACTGCATATACTCCAGGGGTGGCTGAACCTTGTAGAGAGATTCACAATACTCCTCAAAAGGTTTATGATTATACATCTAAATCTAATCTTATTGCAGTAGTATCAGATGGTACAGCTGTATTAGGCCTGGGGGATATTGGAGCAGATGCATCAATTCCTGTTATGGAGGGGAAATGTGTACTTTTCAAAGAATTTGGAGATGTTGATGCTTTTCCCATATGTCTTAATACTAAAGATGTAGATGAAATAGTTAGAACTATAAAGCTTATGGAACCTGTATTTGGAGGGATAAACCTTGAAGATATTGCTGCACCTCGATGCTTTGAAATCGAAGCAAAGCTTAAAGAAGTAATGGATATACCTATTTTTCATGATGATCAACATGGCACAGCTATAGTTACAACAGCCGCAATAATTAATGCCTTAAAATTAGGAAAGAAAAAGATAGAAAATGTAACCGCTGTTATAAATGGTTCGGGAGCTGCCGGTAATTCAATTGCAAAGCTTTTAATTAGTTTTGGAATCAAAGATATATTGATGTGTGATAGGACAGGTATTATAAGCCGCAATAGAAGAAACTTAGACAAATATAAAAAAGAACTTTCTGAATTAACAAACAAGGATAATAAAGATGGAACTCTTGCAGATGCCATGGAAGGCGCAGATATTTTTATTGGAGTGTCTGCACCAAATGTAGTTACTAAAGGGATGGTTTCCTCAATGGCTAAGAAAGCAATAGTATTACCAATGGCAAATCCTACACCAGAGATAATGCCAGATTTAGCAAAAGAAGCCGGTGCATTTGTAATTGGCACTGGTAGATCTGATTTTCCAAATCAGGTGAACAATGTACTTGCATTCCCCGGTATATTTAGAGGTGCATTAGATGTAAGGGCATCTGATATTAACGAAGAAATGAAGCGGTCAGCAGCTTTAGCCTTGGCTGAATCTGTAGGAGATAAACTTAATGTTGACTTTATACTTCCGAGAGCATTTGACGAAGGTTATATGGAAAAGATAGCAGATGCAGTTAAGAAAGCTGCCATAGAATCTGGAGTTGCTAGAATATAATAGTTAAAAATAAAAACTATATATAATTAGGAGGGGAAAAATGAATTATAGAATAGAAAAAGATTCATTGGGAGAATTAAAGGTACCTAAAGACAAATACTGGGGGGCACAAACCCAAAGGAGTTTTCAAAATTTCAAAATCGGAGAAGAAAAAATGCCTATTGAGATTATTAAGGCCTTTGCAATACTAAAAAAAGCAGCTGCTATTACTAATAATAAACTCGGATTGTTAGATTCAAGAATAATGGAAGGCATTGTACAAACAACTGATGAAATAGTTGAAGGTTGTCTTGATGAGCATTTTCCTCTTGTGGTATGGCAAACTGGCAGTGGAACACAGTCAAATATGAATATTAATGAAGTCATTGCTAATAGAGGGAATGAAATTATTGGAGAAAAACTCATTCATCCAAATGATCATGTAAATAAATCTCAAAGCTCAAATGATACATTTCCTACAGCAATGCATATAGCAGTAATTATATCCTTAGAGGATAGATTGATACCTGCATTAGAAGATCTAGAAAAAACGTTTAATAGACTTATAAAAGAAAACTCACATATAATAAAAACTGGAAGAACCCATCTACAGGATGCTACACCTCTGACTTTAGGTCAGGAAATAAGTGGTTGGCTTAGAATGATTGAAAAATCAAAGGGTATGATAATAAAATCTATTGAAGAACTAAGAGAAATAGCCCTTGGAGGAACAGCAGTTGGAACAGGATTAAACACCCATCCTCAATTTGCTGTGAAAGTAGCTCAGGAGATTAGTAATATAACAGGCAAGACCTTCATAACAGCAACGAATAAATTCCATTCTCTTACTAGCAAGGATGAGATTGTTTTTGCCCATGGTGCTTTAAAAGCTCTGGCATCTGATTTAATGAAAATTGCCAATGATGTTAGATGGCTTTCCAGCGGACCAAGATGTGGTATAGGGGAGATAGGAATACCTGCAAATGAACCAGGAAGTTCAATTATGCCAGGCAAAGTAAATCCTACCCAGTCAGAAGCCCTTACGATGGTTGTTTGTCAGGTATTAGGAAATGATATGACAATTGGATTTGCAGCTTCCCAAGGTAATTTTCAACTTAATGTATTTATGCCTGTAATAATATATAACTTTTTACAAAGCGTTGGACTACTCACAGATTCGATTAAGTCATTTAACAATAATTGCTGTAAAGGAATAGTTCCTAATATAGAGAATATAGAACATAATTTAAGAAACTCTCTTATGCTTGTTACTGCACTTAATCCTCATATTGGCTATGATAATGCTGGATTAATAGCAAAGAAAGCTCATAAAGAGGGTATCACACTTAAAGAAGCCGCAATTGAGCTTAATTTGTTGACAGAAGAAGAGTTCGATTCAATTGTGAATCCTGAAAAAATGATTTCTCCCCAAGAATAAAAACATATATATAAGTATTCCCTCAGACTAAGAGTTTGGGGGATTTCATTTTTAAATACCTTTTCTTATTTTCTAGTAGTAAATAACTTCTATATTATAATCCAAGAAAAGCAAAAAGAACGGTTTTAAATTGTGTTTAACAATCCATCCATTCATGTTGAATAGAGAAAATCAATTGTTTATTTAAAATGACTTGAATTTAAAGATATCTTGTTCTATAATTATTAATAAAACGAACGGTCAGTTAAATAACAATAATAAAGATAAAGGAGAAGAATTTATGGCTCGACCAAGAGGACAAGGTGAAAAAACTAAGGAACTGATTGCTGAAAAGGCAAAAATTATATTTGAACAAAAAGGTTATGTAGGAACTTCAATGGAAGATATTCGTAAGTTTAGTGAGGTAAGCAAAGGGAGCATCTATTATCACTTTAAAAGCAAAGAAGAGTTGTTCCTATATACGGTAGAAAAAACTTCAGAGGTTTGGAGAAAAAAATGGGAAGATCATGCGAATAAGGTAGAAACGTCAATCGAAAAACTTTACCTTCTTGCAAAATACTATGCTTCAGACATGCGAAATCCTTTATCACATACAGTTCCAGAATACATGGCCACTGAGAATATAGACAAAATGATGAGAGATAAGATATTTGATTTGATAAAACCAGAATATGAAGTTTTTTATCAAATCATTGACGAGGGTATGTGCCGTAAAGAATTTAAACGTAATCAATCACCTGATGATTTAGCTTATATTTTATACAGTACACTCACAGGTTTAAGCATTACACAATTCTTTGGTTATAGTGATAAACAATTTCTTATGCTTTATCAGTATGCAATAGATATCTTTCTAAAAGGAATATCCAATAGTACCCCTTAAAATATAAGGAATTTTAAAAGAAATGTTAATAAACTGAACAGTCAGTTAAATATCAAGGAGGAATCCATATGAAAAGTTATGAAATTAGAGTAAGACCGATGAGAGAGTTTAAAGAAGATGTATCTCGTGAGATTGCAACCGTTTTTGTAGATGGATACGAGAAAGACTTAGCTTTTCTCTCAAACAACCAGGAAAAGTTAATTGAAGCGTTTCAGAAAATGATCTGTCCAGATGTTTTTTACTTTGCCACTTTAGAAGGTGATATTGTTGGAATTCTGGCTTGTTCCAATAACCAGAATCGAGCATTAACAATTGATAAAACAATTTTGAGACACTCATTTGGCTATGTGAAAGGGAGTATGGCTTATCATTTTATGAAAGATGAGTTTAATAAAAAATTGTATTGCCAAGATGATACAGCTTATATTGAATGTGTTGCTACCACAGTTAAAGCGAGAGGTAGAGGTGTTTCAACTGCTCTGATGAGGTACGTATTAGAGAATGAGAATTATAATCGTTATATTCTAGAAGTTACAGATACAAATGAGGTTGCTCATCGATTATATAAAAAATTGGGTTTTACAGAATTCGAGCGAAAAAAAGAACGTTTTTCAAAGCTGAAAGGTTTTAAGAATAGGATTTATATGGAATTGTATGTCTCCAATAAGTAAACAGGATAGAATTAAAATGTGACAGTTAACAAAAATAACTATGGTTAGGAGAAAATGCTTATAAAATTAAATCTCAATGACATAATTCTTGACTTATATTATCCAAAAGTTTTATAATAAAAGTGTATTAAAATAAAAACTTTGAGGTGATTAGTTAAAATGATTATATAATCTTATTCAATTTTTAACATTTACAGTAGTATAGGTAAGAGTGGACATATCTCTTGATATTAGGATATGTTATTTTGAGTTATTCTAAACTACTATGTGTTTTGGATAGGATTATAAATATGTCATATTTAACTTGTTTCTATAAAGCACTATCATACTATTCTTGATTCAGTATAGTTGTTTTGTGTTAAATATATATGATGATACTTAAAACCTTTCCGAAACTTTATAGTTGGAAAGGTTTTTTTGTTTTTTAAAGACATGAAAAGATGATAAGTATATGAATATAAAGATAAGTGAATATAATCTTCCAATAGAGAAATCAGGACCTTATGGAATTACTGTAGGACCTGATGGAGCTATATGGTTTACAGAAAATGCAGGTAACAGAATAGGAAGAATTACTACATCGGGAGAATTTGTTGAATATCCCTTACCAACAAAAAATGCTAAGCCACATGCAATTACTTCAGGTAAAGATGGAGATCTCTGGTTTACAGAGTGGGGAAGTAATAAAATTGGTAGGATTACGCCATACGGAGAAATTACAGAATACCAAATACCTACACCAGTGTCAGAGCCACATGGACTTGTACTTGAACCATACGGAGCAATATGGTTTTCTGAAGAGTCAGATAAAATAGGGCAGTTAGTTTACTAAAATATGAGATGATAAAGAAAAATATTAAAGGATGAAAGGGAGTGTATATCCTATGACAGGACCAGATAAGAAAAAGCTATATCCAAATGAAAATATCAAAACGGTTTGTTATATAAGTAATCTACCTAAACGACCCAACGTAGAAATTGGAGAATATACTTATTATAGTGATAATAAAAAGTCTCCTGAGAAATTTTACGATAATATAGAGCATCATTATGAATTTCTAGGAGATAAGCTAATCATAGGTAAATTTTGTGCAATAGCAGAGGGCGTTAAATTCATTATGAATGGAGCAAATCATAGAATGGATGGCATAACAACCTACCCCTTTAATATATTTGGAGGTGGTTGGGAAAAAGTCACTCCAGCAGTAGAACAGTTGCCTTTTAAGGGAGATACAGTGATAGGTAATGATGTATGGATAGGTCAAAATGTAACTATTATGCCGGGAGTTAAAGTAGGTGATGGTGCGATTATTGCTGCTAACTCAACTGTAGTAAAAAATGTTAAAGCATATACAATATATGGTGGTAATCCAGCAAAATTTATTAAAAAACGTTTTAGTGATGAAAAAATTGAATTATTATTAAAGTTTAAATGGTGGAACTGGGATGAAGAGAAAATATTAAATAATCTTAAAATACTAACATCAAAGGATGGGTTAGATCATCTGATATATGATTGAACTAAAAATTAGCGAGACTTACGTATATCTTATTTTCAGGAAACAAGCCTCTAAATTCAAAGGGGCTTAGGGGGTCTAACACCTATTATCTGAGTATTTGTATTATTATTCTATCAAAACACATGTTGAAGTCGTAACACTGCTTGTGAAGGAGTGTTACGACTGAAGAAGTAGATGTACGTCTCATGCAAAGTTTTCCCAAGAGTAGCTAAAAGCTACGATTGGCAAGGAAGCGACTGCTTGAGACGGTCGTGTTGATAGAGAAGAAATAGGTTGGAATTAATGATTTAGAAACTTTCAGATAAATATTGAAGTGTAAATAATAATCCCCTAGATGAGTGTTTAGGGGATTATTATTTTTGGGTCTATATTTACGTAGGAATTATGAAAATTGAGTTAAGGATTGGGTGTTGTTAATAAATTAATTTGTTATAATTTTCGTTTCATAGGATCTCAGATAGGGTAAGTTTTTAATAACAGACATCCATGAATTAAATAAATATAAAATAACTTCTGGTTGGAGGAAATAGTATGAGAAAAATAATTTTACAGTCTATGATTACTGTTGACGGACGCTTTGCAGGACCTAAAGGAGACATCAGCTGGCATAATGTAGATGAAGAATATAACCATTATGCGTTGAATTTTTTAAGTTCTTTAGATACTCTCTTGTTTGGTCGAGTTACATACGAGCTAATGCAAAGCTACTGGCCAACGACCTATGCAATCGAGAATGACCCAAGGATAGCTAAATATATGAACTCCCTATCTAAGATTGTATTCTCCAAAACCCTTGATAAAGTAACTTGGAATAATACCAAACTATTCAGTGATATTTTGGTTGAAGAAATCACGGAACTAAAGCAACTATCTGGAAAAGATATGGCTATTTTAGGAAGTTCCAAACTCGCCAATGCTTTCATAAAATATGACCTTATAGATGAATTTAGAATTATTGTGAATCCTTTGGTTTTGGGTCAAGGAATATCTTTATTCCAGGGGTTACAGAGTCAGCTGAATCTTAAACTTTTAAAAGCTGAAGCGTTTCAGTCTGGAAATGTTTTATTGCAATATACTAAGAAGTGAGTTTAAGGCCAGATCTGGGAAATATACAAAAGAGGGTACTCCATTTGGTTTCACCACAATTACCCCATTTATGTGTGTATTTTATATTTGTAGGGAAACTTTCTACTACTTTAATATCATAAGTTCTATCGATATAAGAATTCAATTTATAAAATAGTTTGATTTGTAATAAGCTCGATAAGGAAAATAGGAAATGATAGATTCAAAGCTTAGTATGCTGTCTGAGAGGAGTACCAAGCAGATGGGCAATCTAGAAGAATTACTTAGGAGATATATGTAATAAACTTAAGAACAAGGAGGTATGAGATATGAAGATTCGTAGAATAGATCATGTGGGTATAATTGTCAATGATCTTCCTGCTGCGAAAGCATTTTTTCTTGACTTTGGACTTGAAATGCTTGGGGAAGGAGAAGTAGAAGGCGAGTGGGTGGAGCGGATAATAGGGCTTCAAAACGTGAAAGAGGAAGTTGTAATGTTGCGAATGCCAGACGGTGACACTAATATAGAACTAGTAAAATTTCACACTCCATTAGATGAAAAAGGCATACAGTGTCCTTTGGCAAATACTCTGGGTATTCGGCATATTGCATTTGCTGTTGATGATATTGAAGCTCTTGTTACCAAATTGAAAAAGAAAGGAGCAGGACTTATTGGTGAGATACAGAACTACAAAAACGCTTATAAATTATGCTACATTCGTGGGCCAGAAGGAATTATTTTGGAGCTGGCTGAGGAAATCAATTAAAAAACATAAAGGGTCAGGCTTTAAACAAAAGGGACGGTTCCTTTTGCTTCATTTTTTTGAATATTATTGTAAGAATATTCTGTAAAATCGTTTTGAAATGATATAATTATACTATTAGATAAATTGAGATTTTAGTAATGATTTAATAGGGGTAAGGGCAATGCTAAGGAAGATAAGATCAGATTTACACAAAATAGATAAGATAAGGAGGTAAATTATGCAAAAGATAGTTCCACATTTATGGTTTGACAATAAGGCTTTAGAAGCTGCTGAATTTTATGTGAGCATATTTGAAAATTCGAGGATAATTAACACTACAAAGATTACAGATACACCATCGGGTGACTCAGAAATGGTAGATTTTCAACTAGCTAATATTAAGTTTTCAGCAATCAGCGCAGGTCCATACTTTAAATTTAATCCATCGGTGTCTTTAATGGTAGTATGTGACAGTAAAGAAGAAGTTGATAGACTATATAAAAGTCTATCGTCGGGAACAGATCTTATGCCTTTGGATGAATACCCATTTAGCAAATATTATGCATGGGTTGAGGACAAGTATGGCCTCAGTTGGCAGTTAATGCTAGTTGATAATATTGAACAGCATCAAAAAATATCACCAGTACTACTATTTGCAGGAGATGTATGTGGTCGGGCAGAAGAAGCTATTGATTACTATGTTTCAATTTTTAAACAATCTAACAAAGGATTTGTCAATCACTATGCAGAAGGAGAGGCAAATGATAAAAGAGCAAGGATAAACTATGGAGAGGTTGATCTTAATGGAAATAAATTCATAGTTATGGATCATGGATATGGAGGAGATTTTACTTTTAATGAATCTTTTTCTTTCATGGTATTATGTAAAAATCAAGAGGAAATTGATTATTTTTGGGATAAACTATCCTTTGTTCCAGAGGCTGAACAGTGTGGATGGGTTAAAGATCAATTTGGATTATCCTGGCAGATTGTACCCTATAATATGAACGAAGTGCTAATGGAGGGTACAGAAGAAGAAAAAAAACGTGTCACCGAGGCATTCTTAATAATGAAAAAACTTGATTTGAAAGCTCTTGATAATGCACGGTTAGAAATATAGATTAAAGGAAAGACCATACTAATAAAAAGTATTTGCTTTGCCACTCGTTGTTACAAATGGGTGGCAAAATTATTGTATTTATAACTAAAAATGAGTTGTTTTGCCTTTTATTAGATTGATACCATTTTAAAATTCTGATAGAGTAAAAGTGATAAATAAATGTGAAAGTCATACATACTGGATTATATAGTAGAAATATCACCTTAATTTCAAATAATGGCTCCTGTAGCCAATAAGGTAGTAGGAATAGAGTTAGTAGAAGAAGCCGTAGAAAAGGCTAGAGACAATGCGGTATTAAACAATCTAGATAATTGTGAGTTCATAGCAGACTTTAATTCTCCAAGGTTACTATATGTATACTGTAAAACCACATCCTTAGTAGAGGACTTACAGGAATTTAAAGAATTGGGCTATGAAGTGAAAAAGGTAAAATGTATGGATATGTTTCCTCATACTCCCCATGTTGAATGCTGTGTGTTGTTAAAGAGAATAACTAAATAATATGGTTAGATAAAAGCTATCTCTTTATAGGAAAAAGAGATAGCTTTTAAAATGTATCTAAAATAAAGTAGAAAATGAGACATGAATATAAGGTGGACATAAACAACCAGAGGAGGAGATATTAATATAGGGCAAGATACTTAATTTGTAATAGATAAGTAAAAAAGAATAGAAAGAAGGTGCCATATGAAATCTTATATAGAGAAAGAACTGATAGAGGTACAAGTAGAACACATAAAAAAGGAAATTAAAAAGGTTGAAATGATGATTAGAAATCAATATGATGATACTTTTCATATAGCAACACTTAGATGTAACTATGAAATAGATATAGAAGATGTTGAAACCTTAGAAGAGAAGCTAGATGTATATAAGACATGGTATGAGAAAGTATTATATCTACAACTTGAATTTCAAGAAGAATATGAATCATCAAATGAAGATGTACTTATATCAGGTATTGATTATTAATATTATAAGAGGTAGATAATGATGAATTCCAATAAAAAAGTGACATTAGATAGAGCAGATTTTGATTCAATATATTGCCATCATTGTAAAAAGGCAATAGGGCTTATAAGAAAGGGTATAGTAGGTAGGATGGAATTTATATGTCCTATATGTAAACAAGTATCCTATCTTGAAAATATGTCTACTACAATAAAGATTGTAAGACCAGTATCATTGATGTATAATACAGAACAAAACAGAAAAAAGGTAAAAGAGCAGTTTTTAGGCATACCAACACGAAAAGAAAAAGAAAAAATAATTGACCAAGAACTAAAGTCTGGTAAAATACCATTTTGACTTTATAAGGTATGAGGTTATTGATACAAAGGAAATAATTTTTTAAAAATTATGTAACGTTTCAATAAAAAATGTGACTAATATATGAAAGGAGGATTTAAGTGGAGAAAATAGAGAATCTATATATGACTTATAAGCAGGATGTTTACAGATATTTACTTTCTTTAACTCATAATCCTAACCTTTCAGAAGATTTACTATCGGAAACCTTTGTAAGTGCTATATCATCTATCGGAAACTTTAAAGGACAATCTTCCTTGAAAACATGGCTTTTTTCTATAGCTAGAAACTTGTGGCTTCAAAGGGTGAGGAAAGAAAAACATACAGTTGAATATAATGACCTTTTGGAACTATATATATCAGATAGTATAGCAGAAAGACTGATTACAAAAGAAATAGTATATAGAATCAAGAGTCTATTATCGGAGAAAGATGAGCGTACTCAAAAAATAGTGAATATGCGGGTAGAGGGTTATAGCTTTAGTGAAATTGGATATGAGGTAAATATATCAGAAGGCTCAGCAAGGGTTATTGATTTTCGTACAAAAAAATGGATTAAAACAATCTTAGAAAAGGAGGGACTGAGTTGAATATATCTTGTAATGTAATTCTCGACTTGATGCCGCTTGTAAAAGATGGTGTAGCAAGTGATGATAGCATAGTAATCGTTACTGAACATATTAAAAGGTGTAAAAGTTGTAAAGCTGAGTTTGATATCTTCAAATCTAATAGTGTGGAACAGACATCAATAAAAGATGAAAAAGTAATTTTTGCTATCAAACGTAGTATTTTTATAACACAACTCACAGTTCTTGTAGTAGGTGCTATTATTGGTGTTGCCCTTTCAAACTCTATGGGGATGTTTTATAACTTGCTCATAATGCCTATTATTGGAGGGGCTTCCCTTGCTGTATTTAAAAGGAAATGGTATTTGGCTCCCACTGCAATTTTCCTACTCACATATTTATGGCAAACTGTAACGGGCATAATATCAGGTGGATTTGAATGGATTGCACTATATAGTGGATTATATTTCAGTTTAATATATACGGTTTTAGTCGGACTAGGAGTAATTATTGCAATGCTTCTAAAATTTGCATTTAGAAAAGAAAGGTGAATAAAATGAAAAATACAAATAAGATTATATTAAAGATAGTTGCAGGAGTAGTAGCAATAGCACTTATTAGTGGTATTCTTTTTATTACAAATGCTTTTGTAGGTAATCCAATATCAGCAATGATGGCGAATAGGGCTATAGAGAAATATGTGGATGAAAATTATTCTGCTTTGGACCTTATAATAGCAGAAGCAAGGTATAACTTTAAGGATGCATCGTATGTGGCCAGAGCTGAATCTAGAACCAGTATTGATACTAAATTTGCTATATATTATAGAGACGGTAAAGTTCAGAGGGATGACTACAAAATCCATGTATTAGGGATGTTTAATACATTAGAAAGGCTTTCAGATGAATACTCTACTATTGCAAAAGAGATTGTTGCTAAAGAACTTGGGTACGAAAACAACACTACAATGGTGATGTATGATAAAGAAGTATATGAAAATGCTAATGATGTTTTAGAACTTGATATGAAATTTGACAAATCATTGCTCTTGGATACAGAGGTTACAATTCGGCTTGATTTAGGTGCTAACTCTTTAGAAGGCATTGCAAAGGTTTTAACTGATGCACATAAGGCATTTGTAAATAATGGTTATAATTTTAAAAAATATGGTTTATATGCTGAAAATAATGGCACGCTTGTAATGGTAAACGGGGTTACTCCTGCTGATATTCAAAGTGGTGAACTTATAACTCTTCTTAAAGAGGCTAAAAATAGTGATAGTGTTGGTGGAATCAGTGTTTTTATTAAGGGAGAAAATAAATAGCTATAAACTGAATTAAAACTGTAATTGCTACAGGAGGGTAAGTGTGATGTTGGAAAGAAGTGATATAGCATTAATGATTTATATAGGATTTATGATTTTTGCTTGGTCAATTGGTTATATTTTTGATTCTAAAATGATTAAAAAGACAGGATTGTTTGGTTCACAAACTTTGATTGTAAGTGTAATTAATTTTTCTATAGGATTCTGTGTAATATTAGGATGGTTTTTCTTTTCTTGGGGAGTTAATGAATTTATATTTTTTGGAGGTTTAATACTAGGGATAGGAATGTTAGTTGCCAGTCAGGTAGCTCTTCTTATACTTCTACTTGTTAAGAAAAAACAAATGATGCAAATATATAATAACAATATAAATAATAATAGTTAGTATACTAATAAGAAAGAAATTTAGTTGATTTAAATATGATTAATCAATAATTGTTTACTATGGTGAACTTAAAAGAAAATATAATTTTGGAATATTCATTATTGGTGGCGGTGTTGGTTGGTGGTTAATAAATATTAGCAACATTATAAGTAAATAAATTTTCTTGCTATTAAGCAAGGTTTATTAAGGTGTCTTGTAACTAAGGCGCCTTATTTTTATGCACAAATACTGTATGTATCAAAGAAAATAGAATTTTGACACATGTAATCATATATATGCATATATGGAGGCTAAGGGACTAATAAAGGTAGAGGAGAAATTTTAATAATGTATGGGAGGGTATAAAACAATGCGATATTCAAAGAGGTTAGAAGAAATAATCAAACATAACAAGGATGTTAGTAGCTTGACAAAACATTATAGAGATTATGAGATTCTAGGAGCTATGCATACAGTAGTAGATTGGTCGGGAGATTTTCATAGTTGTTTCTATGATTCTTTGTCAATCCAAGCTAAGGCTATAGATTTTGATTATGAGTATATCTATGTAATTGATATAGATAAGAAGCGAATTGAAATGGAAGTAGTATGTAATAACCTAGAGTTAGATTGTAAAAGTTATTTATTTGGGGTATTAAATAGCATCAATGAAAAATTAGTTTATGGAAAATGTTATGTATTTGGAGATAAGGTGGTCTATAGTATGTCAGAAAATTACTCAGGGATTACAGTATATGAAGATATGTCTAGGTTTTCTCAAAATGTTTATGAGGATGTAAAAGATAGTATAAGAATAATTTCAGAAGTTTTAATCAAGAGTCAGTTCAGTTATGGTAAATAAGGTAGATAAGTTATATAAGGGGGTAGAAGGGATGAAGAGATTCCTAGTAGTTAGAAATTACTCAGAATATGAACAAGCTATTAAATATAGTAGTAAGGTTGAAACTATTACTGTGATTTCAGGTGAAAGAGAAAGAAAGACTTTGATTGATGTAATAAGAGCAAGCGATAGTAAGGAAGAAATTGAAATAGAGAGTATAGAAAATGCCTTTACATCAGTAGAAGAAATAAAGGAAGCAATAAATTTAGCCTTAGAAAAAGGAATGGTAATTAGAACAAAAGATGGACTATTTAGTACAGAAGATGTTGAAGATGTACCAGCCTTGGGATATTTACTAAGCAGCATTATTGACATGACTAGTAGGAAGCAAAAATTGGATAAAAAGTATCCAGCAGAATTCTTGGAAGTAGTAAAAAAATATATGGATAAAAGTATATCAGAAGTAGAGGCATTAAGTGAACTAAATGTACATAGAACACAGTTTTATAGACTGCTAAAAGCATTTGGGGCAAGTAGAAAAAAGATAGATAGATAAATTTAGTGTCAGAACTTTTAAGTTTAGGTGCTAATGAATCCATTACACAAGTTAGAAGAAATAAGATAATCATAAGTTATAGTCAAAAGTAAGGGGGAAAAGGAATGGTTTATGGGTATGCAAGGGTCAGTACAAGCGGTCAAGTAAAGGATGGAAATTCCTTAGAAAGTCAAGAAAAAATACTTAAAGAACATGGAGCAGAGGTAGTATATAGTGATAGTGTAACAGGTAAGAATTTAGATAGACCGAATTTAAAGATTCTTTTATCAGAGATAAAAGAGGGAGATATATTAATAGTTACAAAACTAGATAGAATTGCAAGGTCTCTTACTAGAGGTAGTGAGTTAGTTAATATGTTAATAGATGATGGCATAAAGGTTCATATTCTGAATGTTGGAATCATGGATAATACACCGTCAAGTAGATTAATAAGAAATATATTTTTTTCTTTTGCAGAATTTGAAAGAGATATGATTGTAGAAAGAACACAAGAGGGTAAGATGATAGCTAGGCAATCAAAAAACTTTAAAGAGGGTAGACCATTAAAGTTTAACAAGATTCAGATAGAGCATGCTCTACAGTTATTAGAACATCATACATATAAACAAGTAGAACAGATGACGGGTATTTCAAAAAGTACTTTAGTAAGAGCTAAAAGAAAAAATAAATTAGGGATTGATTGATACTAAAGGCTCTGATATCAGTATTAGAGCAAATTTTATAGCTAAAGATTCCCATTTGTTCTGATATTAAGAAGTTTTCTTAAATAAAAGGTTTTGGATTTCCTAATTATTTAAAGTAATTAGGAAATTTTACTAAAATAGAGACAGTTACTTCTAGATTAAGTGAAGTCGATAATCTAGGAGGAAACTGAAATGAAAAAACAAGCTAAGACAATTCTAAAAGTGGAGAGATTCTTCACTGACACCAGCAATTGTAGAGTGGAGGATATGTTTACTGCGTATTTTAGAGCTACAATTGATACAGTGTTAGATGAAGAACTTTCAGTAGAGATGCAAGAGCAACCTTCTGATAAGGAGGTGGCTTAATGCGAGCAGCAGTTTATGTTAGAGTATCAAGTGATAAAGAGGGGCAGCAAGACTCTCCTCTTTATCAGAAACAGTTCTTTGAGAATTATGTCAAAGAAAAAGGCTGGGAGATATACAAGTTTTATGAAGATAAAAAGACGGGTACAGTTGAGAATAGAAAGAATTATCAACTAATGTTGGATGATGCTCAAGCAGGTAAATTTGATATTATACTAGCAAAGGAACTAAGTCGTTTAGCAAGGAACCAAGGTCTTTCTATGAAGTTAAAAGAATTATTGGAAAATAACAGTGTACATCTTATAACACTAGATGGTGCTATTGATACCTTAAAAGGAGATACCCAAATGTTTGGGTTATATGCTTGGGTATATGAACAAGAAGTAGAAAGAACATCACAAAGAATAAAGATGACACTAAAGACAAGAGCTAAAAATGGAAAATATAATGGAAGTGCACCATATGGTTATATAAAGATAGATGGTAAATTAAATATAGCAGATAATGAAACACCAGAAATTGTACGTAGGATTTTTAGAGAATATCTTGGGGGTAAGGGATTTGATGCAATTGCAAGGGGATTATACAATGATAGAATCAGAACACCATCAGAAGTATTAGGAAAGAAAAATGCAAGTCCACTATGGCATGGTTCAACAGTAAGAAAAACATTAGAAAATCCCCACTATTTAGGGTATTTAGACCAAAACAGAGAAGAAACTATAAGTGCAGTAAATAAAAAAAGAAAGGTTCTCACAGAAAAAGAACATTCAATTGTATTAGGCACTCATGAACCTATAATTAGTAAAGAAGATTTTGATTCGGTACAGTCTTTAATAGATTCACGCAGAAGAAAGACACCAGATGATAAAAGTAAAAGTAGTAGACCACATCTCAATGTTAACTTATTTACGAGGTTAATATATTGTGAAGATTGTGGTGGGGGATTTCATTTCAAAGAGAACCGACATGGCTATATATGTGGTAGATATGATAAACATGATAAACATGGAAAAAAAGCTTGTAGTGCTAAATTAGTTATAGAAGACGAACTTGTAGATGTAATCAAAGATGACCTAAAAAAGCTATCTAAAAACTTAAGTAATAAAGGGTTATATACAAATATAAAAGAAAGAATAACTAAGAATAGATTGAGAGCAGAAAAAGAATTAAGGGTTATAGAAAGTAAGATAGATAATATAGCAAAGTTTAAATCTAAGGCACTTGAAAAATTAATAGCTGAAGAAATAACAAAGTCAGATTATGATTTAATAACAGGTTCAAAAGGTAATGAGTTAAATAAATTAAAGCAAAGAAAGCTAGAGATCTTAAAAGAGTTAGATGAGGAAATAGATGAAAATCTTTTAAGTAAACTCAAAGCATCAGTAGATGAGAAAGTAAGATTGGACAGTATAAATCGTGAAGTACTGAATAGATTTGTAGATAAGATAGTTATATCAGATAATGGTATAGTAAAAATATACTACAAATTCAATGGTTCAGAAAAGGTCATGAAAGAACTTATGGGGTAGATGGTTACAAAGGGTCTTGGATTTCCAAGGCTCTTTCGGTATGATTTAATTAAATAAGATAAATAAAAATAGTTTTCTACATATAGCACTCACCCCACGTTGAAGTCGTAACACTGCTTGCGAAGGAGTGAAACAACTGCTTGAGACGGTTGTGTTGATAGAGAAGAAATAGGTTGAAAATTAAAAGGTTAGAAAGATTTTAGGTAAATATTTAAGTGTGTTTTATGTTACTTAAGACTACAAGTTTGAGGTAACTTTTTGTTTAGTGGGGTGTTAACTTTTACGCAGAACTATTGATACTTGCGTTAAGGTATAGGATTTTGCAGATTTGTTTATGTCGAGAAAGAAAATATAAATACAATAGACTCAAAAGGAGAAGTACTCCTTACAATCCTATAGGCAATTGGAAAGAGTAACGGGCATACCCAAAAGTGTAATTCATAGAATTTGATTGGGACAATAAACCTGTCCCCTTGTTCCTATGTCCCTGCAGAGGATTTGTTTTTGGATGGAGGAAGAATTAATCTATGAATTAGCGGAATGTATGAAAATTAATGAATAATGCCGAGAAACAAGAAAGTTTCCCGGCATTATTAACGGTGAGATAGCTTGGATACCTATTCAATTTGGTTTTTTCTGCGTTTGTTATAGTAAAAGATAATAGCAGCTATGCCATTAATTAAAACTAATCCCCAAAAAGCAGTTCCTAAAGTTCCAGCTCCACTGTCACCAGTAAATAGATATGCAAAAACGACTTTTCCGATAACAGTAAGATTAAGGATTATGACCCCAATTTTCAATGAATGCTTCCAAAAAACAATTACAATTGAAAGCATGAAAGCAATAAGAACGAATAAAGTTGCAATAGCTGTAAAGGGACTACTTAAAAGCATCTTTTCGAATTCCAATACTTCTTGCATTTGGGGACTAATTACTTCTGGTGCGGGAAACCAAACCATGCTGCTCATCATCAATAAAAATGTTATAATTGAGCCCTTCCAACTTTTCTTATAAAGAAAATAGCAAAATACAATCAAAAATATTGGACGGATATACCAGCTTAGTGGATTTAAGTGTCGTTCAAAAGCCCAATCAAGTATAGTTGAAAAATCCATTTTTATCACTCTCTTCCTTTTATGAAATGAACTAAATGAACTAGTTTAGTTATTTTAGTACATTATAATATTTAATTTATTAATTGTCAATACTAAATGAACTATACTGTTTGCAAAAGTTCATATTTTTATGTATTATATATTTGAGGTGATTTAAAATGGATGGAGTTAATCAAAGAAGAAAGCGCAAATCGAAGGATATTACAGAGGCTGCCTTTGTGCTTTTTACTAAATACGGGACAGAAAAGGTAAGTGTAGATGAAATAGCTAAAAAAGCCAATGTATCAAAAGTCACTATATATAAATATTTCGATACAAAAGAGGGACTGATAAAGGCAGTATTGAATGAAATGTTAATAGATAGTATAAAAATTTTTGAAAGGATTTTAGAAAGCGATCTTCCATTTGTTGAAAAAATAGAGCAAATCTTGTTTAAAACCGATGAATATGAAAGAAAGTTTTCTTTTGCTGCTATTAACCCCACTTTTTTTGAGGAGCCAGTGGTTAAAGAATTTTTAGAACGTTTTTATAAGGAAACGACACTCCCTTTTTTCAAAAAATTAATTTCACAGGGACAAGAAGAAGGTTGTATTGACAGATCAATCTGTACAGAAGCAGTATTGTTTTATATCAATATGTTAAAAGAGAAAGTTACTAGTTCTCAATTTCAATCTATAAGAGATCAAAGGTTCCGTATGGATATTAATAAACTATTTTATTATGGTTTGATAGGTAATAAGAATGATTAAAAATGCTATAATTATTTAGTAACGGGAGTAATTATAGAAGAACCTGTAAGCATAAAACTGAAATTATAACACTTAAATTAAAAGATTTATGGAACCTACGATTGTTTCAACATAACACCCCGGGGGAAACACATTATTTTTTTGCAAAATATTATCACTATTCTTCCAAAACTCACGTTGAGACCGTCTGTATGCTGACGAGAAAATAAGTAGTAAAATCAAGGATTACAGAAATTATTAATCAGACAGTTTCATGTGTTTTAAGTCTAGGGGAACAGAAAAGTACATTTTGATTAGCGGTAATGGGATTGAGTTTTGCGAGTATAGTTGAACAATTTGCCAAATGATTCTTCAATAGAGGTAGAGAATAGTTATCGCTACTTTGTTATTAGATTCCCAAGATAAAGAATGAAATTGACATTTACGTTACGTCATAGGATAAACTGAGGATTAATGAATTTATTAAAGAAGTTTGACGATAAATGGTTGATGAATAGTTGTATAATTTTACTACTTAACGTATTAAGTTAAACCGTATTATTAATTTATCAAAAAGGAGGATTTAAAGATTATTATTCAATGGATAGTCTTATTAATTATTATATACTTCATAGCATTTTCATATTATAAACAATATCCGTTAAAGACAAGACTTTTATATTTAGGTGCATTTTTTTTAATATCGTTAATCTTGATGTCTCCTATATTTGAATTTTCAATTCTGACATTTTTAGGTTTGTTTTTGATAGAGAGGATATTGATTTTATTTGCGGCAGTATTATTTATTGAGACGGCGATAAATAAGAAAAGTAGAGTATTAAGGTTTATTTTAGGATTTATTTCCTTAGTTATATACCTTCATCTCCGCACTATAATTTAGAAGTTAAATAAGAATTTTCACACCGCTAAATTGTTGGAACGACATTATAAAGAAATAGTGGATAGGCTACACTAATTTAGACAGAAAACAGTTGGACATTACAAAGTAAATCAAATTAATATGGAGGCTGTCATGTCTAATACAAATGAAAGATCTAAGAAAGAATCTAAAAATCAAAATATAAAACTATCAAGTAATGAAAAAAATATAAATTGAAGTAACTTAAGAGAAAATTAAATCTCAGTCTACTATAAATTTTCCTTCAGAAAATATATTATCTAATAATACGCAGTCAAATATGCTATATTACATGGCCAATGCTGTTGCTAATCAAGTTGCTAGGCCTTAATTGAGTGTATGATAAAGAAGTTATCAAAGCATATAGCTAATTTATGATTAAAATATGAGAATTTTAGATAGGAGTGATTTGAATGAGTAAAGATATGAAACAGGTTATGGAAATAGCTAAAAAACATAATCTTATTTTAAAGGAAGAAACAATACAGTTTAATGAATCCGGACTTGATTTTCAAGTTGTATTTGCACAAGATGAGAGTGGCATTGATTGGGCTCTTAGATTGCCTAGACGAGAAGATGTAATGCCAAGAACAAAGATAGAAAAACAAGCATTAGATTTGGTTAATCAATATGCAAAATCTTTTCAGGCACCAAACTGGATTATTTACACGGATGAGCTAATCGCATACAAGAAGTTAGATGGTGTGCCAGCAGGAACTATTGATCATAATATCGGAAACTATGTTTGGAAAATCGATATTAATAATGTTCCGAAATCCTTTCACAAGTCGCTGGGAAGAGTGTTAGCAGAGCTTCATAGCATACCTGGTGATAAAGCTGCAGAATTTGGACTAGTAGTGCAAACACCTGAAGAAGCAAGAATATCGATGAAGCAGCGTATGGATGATGTAAGAACAAAGTTTGGTGTGGGTGAGAATCTATGGAAGAGATGGCAGACATGGATTAATGATGATGAAATGTGGCCAAAGAAAACTGGACTGATTCACGGAGATGTTCATGCCGGACATACTATGATTGATAAAGAGGCTAATGTGACTGGATTAATCGACTGGACTGAAGCTAAGGTTACAGATATTTCAAATGACTTTGTTTTTAATTACAAGGCTTTTGGAGAAGAAGGACTAGAAGCTTTAATAATTGCTTATAAAGAAGCTGGAGGTTATTACTGGCCTAAGATGAAAGAGCATATTATTGAATTGGTCGCTGTATATCCGGTTTCAGTTGCTGAGTTTGCTATAGTATCTGGTGTGGAGGAATATGTCCATATGGCGAAGAAAGTATTGGAAATAGATAATATTTAAGCAGTATACTATGTGGCGAAATGTATACCCGGGTAAAATCTCATAAATTACCCCATAGACAATTAGATTTGTTAAATTATATAAGACTAATGCGATACCACATGTTGAGACAGTTTGTTTGATAGAGAAGTCGTAAATCTTGATTTTAGAGTATTTCGTAGTTTATATTATGATAAATGACTCTAGGCCAAGTGTGCTTTAGTGGTCGAACTAAAACGCAAAAAATATAGATCATGGAATTGAATATATTGAAGACATACCGGTCCAGGTGAATTTTACCTCGACCGGATTTTTGTTTTTAAATTAAAAAGGTTAGGTATAAAAAGCTATGGTACATCCCATAATAAGATTGAAAAATACTTAAATCCCAAAAGAAAGATATTAATATTTATAAAGGTTACATAACGAGTTTTTGTAATATTACAAAAACTAAGAAACAATTTGTCTAATCTAAAAATAAAATATATAAAAATATATTTAGAATATAAATTTAAGTGGGTTATTTATTATGGATTACAATCGATAGTCTGACAAATAAAAAATAAGGAAACAAATGGGCTTAAAAATTAAGCTGATAGATAGGTGATGACATTGACATGGAATGAATTTTTATACGGAGCAAAAGAAATACCTTTTTGGGCAGTATCATTAAGAACAGTAATACTTTACTCTTTTCTTATTTTTGCTACAAGATTTATGCGACAACGGCAAATTGCCATACTTGCAGGACACAATTACCTTGTTGCAGCAGGCATTGCAAGTCTTGCAGCAGTAAGGATGGTAAACCCAGAAACATCTCTGGTAGCAGGGATAGTGGTAATCATTTTATATGCAGCTGCCAACGTTTTTATATCATATATTGACGTAAAAATACCTCGGAAGGTTGACCGTCGTGCGATTATTCTAGTTGAAAATGGTAAACTCATAAAAGAAAATATGAAGGATGCTCGAATTACTATAGATAATCTATTAGGGCAGTTAAGGATAAAGAATATATTCAGCCTGTCAGATGTGTTTCTGGCAGTGGTAGAACCCACAGGAAAAATCAATGTAGTAAAAAAACAGTCAACACTTCCGGTTACAAGAAAACAGATGAAGTTTCCTATAAAAAATGTAAGTGTATCTACCATTTTAATATACGATGGAAAAGTCCAGGAAGATAACTTGAGAAGTCTTGGATATGATATGAAATGGTTAGATAATAAAATAAAGGAAAAAGGATTTTTGCAGGTGAAGGATATTTTTCTTGCCATGCTAGAAGGCGACGGGACGCTTCATGTCAGTGCATAACAGGAGGTGATAGATTGCAAGGTATATGGAATTCAGTTGAGGAACTAAACGTATTGGGATTTGCTGCAAGGACGATTATTGTAGGATTTATGCTGTACATAACTGGACGCTTTATCCCTCATAGAGCTGGGGGCCAATATGGGGGATTTGATTTTACATTTTTCTGGATGATGGGAGGACTAATTGCAGCTCCTCTATTTGATTCAAATATTAATTTTAACAATACCATTATTGTTGCTATAACAATTTTTATAACACATTATCTTATATCTTATTTGTCGATTAAATCGCGAACTTTTGCAAGGGTTGTACATGGAAAGGCTGAAATACTCATTTTAAAAGGTCAGATACAAAAGAAAAACATGCTAAAGTCACTATTTCCGATAGAAATGCTTTTAGCGCAGATGAGAGAAATTGATGTATCAAATATAGCAGAGGTTGATACAGCTATACTTGAAACTGGAGGAAGGGTGAGTATATTAAAAAAAGGAGAATATGCACCAGTTACACCTAAAGATATGAATATACATATAGTCGAAGGAGGACTTCCAGTAATACTTGTAAATGATGGTAAAATAATAGATAGAAACTTAAAGTCTTTAGGATATGACCGAAAATGGTTAAAGGATGAGCTTTTAAAATGCGGGGTAAGCGACATAAAAAGTGTTTATCTTGCTACAATAGACAGAGCAGGAGAAATATATTATTCAATGATGTAATATTGGAGGAATGTTTATGTTAACAGAACAAGAAATTATCAACAATGCTTTAAAGGAAATGCTTTATATAGAGGATTTGACGGCTCAGAAGTATGCTGATCTCACACAAAAGATAACTAAGCCGGAACTTCAAAACATCTTAAAGGGGATGGAAATGGCGGCAAGAAACAACTATAAGTCGATTACAGAAAAAATGAATGAGAATCAAATAATAATCTAGTAGGAAGGAGTGGAAGCATGAATGATATAAATAGGTTGAATGATATGCTCCATACCGAGATGATGAACCAATCTATGTACAACAAATACATGATGGAGATACAGAATCCAGAATTGAGACAAATGCTAACACAATTAAGAGATAGTAAAATGCAGCAGATAACTCAGCTTCAGCAAGAGATAAATAATATGATGTCTGGTTAATAATATCGCTATGTGTTATGTAATTTGCATAAAAGATTCATCCAAAGAACTCTACGACCCCCTTGTTTTTAGGGGGTCGCGCCTTTATGTAAAATAATATTTCTGCGTAATAATATCATCAGTCTATCAAAACACATGTTGAGACAGTTTGTTTGATAGAGAAGAAATAGGTTGATGTAAAGGTTTTCAAGGATTTTAGTTAATTTAATAGTGGATCATATACTTCCTCAAACTAATGGTTGGGGAAGTTTTTATGTATGGAGGTCTTACTTTTACGTAGATTATACAAATGTGCAAAAACAAAATGAGGGCAAGGTATTTAAATATTAGATAATTACAGATCACTTAAGATAACTGTGAATTAATGATTGAACTGACGACATATAAGAACTATTACTTATGTAAATATATTTTCTTGATATAAGGACTGTTATTATCAAAATAGACTATTGGAATCATTAACTAGTATATGTTGAGGAATTTATTGTTTAGAAATATAATAGAACATATAATCAAGAATTAAAAAATAATAAAATTATAATTAGAAAAAATGATTGTATAATATATAGTTTTAATCTTAAAGATTTCAATGTCAGAGGTATTACTAGATGAATAAAATTCTAGATAACAAAAAGCTTGGTAGTGTTGGGGACGTGTTAAAAGGGAATATTAGAAATGGGTCAGAACCTTAGAAACATATTTTATTAGATAAGTTGAAATTTTTATAATGATGTTTAGCATGTCAAAAGATGAAAAATATCTACAAAATTAATAAAATACTTGACTGTGCCCTTGGGGCACATGATACTCTGCATAGGGAAAGGAGTTGATATTTTGCAGTTAAAAGAAGTATTAGAAGAAACAAAGTTGACGAAAAAAGCCATTCGTCATTATGAGGATTGTGACTTGCTCGAATCATCCAGAAAATCTAATGGATATAAGAATTACAGTGAGGAAAATGTCCAGCAATTAAAATCGATCAAAAAACTTCGGAAATTAGGGTTTTCTATTGAAGAGATTAAAAAGTTCTTTGAGTCAGAATCGAAAAAGCAAGAAGTAGTAATACGAAAAATGAATGAGAACGAAAAAATTCTCACTCAACATTACCAAAAAAAAGAATTACTTTCTGCCCTTAATGATGGAAAGGTGATTGAAGAGATTTATCCTGAAGAACTCGAGGTAATAGAAGAAAAGCCTTACATGTATTTGCAAAACATATATAAGGTCTTTGGATGGATTAACCTGATATCGTTTGTGATGATGTTTTTATATTTTATAGTTCTCAGAGAACATGGCATTCAAAGAATTGGAATATTGGTAATTCTTCAAAGTGTTGTGATTGTTATTAGTGTAGAACTTCAAAAACGCCGTAGTAAACTTAAAAAGCAAGGGGTACATGTATTAGAGAGAAAGCCTAGGGAGATGGTTTTTCAGTACTTAGCCAATCTTATTAGTTATGGAGTTTCGGGAGCTATAATTAATGAAGGTTTATTTTTTGCAAGAATGCACCTTAAAGATGGAGATTATTTCACTGTCTCTGGGAATATACTCATGGGGTTTATGTTCTTAGGATTATCGGTGGGGATGGTGTTTCTTAGCTTTCTCGAAGATGATTTAGATATATCTACTATCTTATGAAATTATAATTTTTAGGCTGAGTTATGAACTTTCATTTATTAAATTGTATAAGACTTATGTGATACTCCCCATATTGAGACAGCTTGTTTGATAGAGAAGAAATAGGTTGATGTAAAGGACTTAAGTATTTTGTGTGAAAATTAATATGATAGTGTATATTCCCTCAGACTTTTAGTTTGAGGGATTTTAAGATACTGAAGAGGCTACTTTTCTGTAGAAATATACAAATGCACTAAAAATAAAGGAAATTAGCATACTAGTTAAAAGTCATTTATTAAAGTATTTATGTAACTCTACTGAACGTTTATTGAAAAAAAATCTATTAACTCTTAAACTAGATGTATGGAGGTGAGTATTATGGATTGTAGTAAAATAGGAAAATTGATTTTAAGAATTCGTAAAGAGAAGAATATGACACAAAAAGAAGTGGCAGATGCTATGAACATTAGTGACAAAACGATCTCAAAGTGGGAGAGAGGGTTGGGATGCCCTGATGTATCTTTACTTAGAGAGCTGTCTCATATATTAGGAGTAAATATTGAAAAAATTCTATTGGGTGATTTGGAATCTAATGATGCTGATGTAGGAAATATGAAAAGAATTAAATTTTACGTATGTCCAAATTGCAAGAATATAATAAGTAATACAGGTCAAGCAGAAATTTCATGTTGTGGGAGAAAATTGGAGCCGTTAATTGCAAAGCCAGAGGATGATGAACATAACTTAAAAATAGACGAAATTGAAATGGATTATTATATTATTATACCGCATGAAATGAGTAAGTCACACTATATTTCATTTGTAGCTTATGTTGCTTGTGATAGAGTACTTTTAGTAAAACTTTATCCTGAGCAAAATGCAGAAGTACGATTTCCTAAAATGTATGGAGGAAGACTATATTTCTATTGCAGTCAACATGGATTGTGGGTGAAAGAAAAATGATAATAGAAAGAAACTTTCATCCTATAGATTTACAAAAATGGCCTCGTGGTCAAATGTTTTATTATTTTTCTAAGGTAGCACCAACAGGATACTCATTGACAGTTGAATTAGATATTACTGTTATGAAAACTACTTTAAAGGAGCGGAAAATCAAATTTTTTCCAGCATATCTGTGGTTAATCACATCAATGCTTAATAAACAAGTTGAATTTAAAGTAGCAGTTAAAGATGAGGTGCTTGGATATTGGGATACATTAACACCGATATATCCAATTTTTCATGAAGATGATCAAACAATTTCATTGATGTGGACAGAATACGATGATAAATTTTCTGTATTTTACGATCGGTATTTAGAAAATTATCAACAATATGCAAATAATCATGGGGTTTTATCACAACCTGATAAAATGCCTCCTGAAAACAGCTATTCTATATCCTGTATTCCGTGGATTGAGTTTAAGCATTTTTCACTTCAAAGTTTTGAAAATAAGCCATATTATTTTCCAACTGTTGAAGCTGGTAGTTTTGTTGAAAAAAATGGAAAAATAATGCTTCCTTTTTCCATAACATTACATCATGCCACAACAGACGGATGGCATGTGAAACAATTTTTAGATGATGTTAAATATGCTATGAATCATCCTCTAGATTGGTTGTAAAGCTATCAGAGAAAGTATTGATCATTTTAGAATTAAAATTATTCCTTCTGTTTCTAAGGGCAATTTTCGTAGAAGAACTATTATGTGTTTTAGTATCAATAAAATACTATAACCAATGTTGAAACTGTAGTGCTGATAGAGTTAGTTTAGAGTGTTTTTTATGTTCCCTCAAACAAATAAGTTTGAGGGAATTTTGCTTTAGGGCATCTAACTAGTGTCAAGGTACAGGATTTTATGTGATTATTTATAAATATATATATATATAAACTTTCTGTTGACAGACTTAAATAAATATAATAAAATGAACATAGTTCATTTGAAAAATGTAGGAGGAAGTATATTGGCTAGAGTAATTGAAAATCCAAAACAGCTTATATTAAGTAAAGCCAAGGAAATTTTATATAATCAAGGTTATCATAAGCTAAGTATGAGAGCTTTATCAAAAGCATGTAATATAGCTCTAGGTACAATATATAATTATTATCCTACAAAAAAAGACCTGATTATTGAAATGATGACAGACTATTGGCAGAATTACCTTGATTCGGTTCACAAAATAGTAAAATCAAATACTAATATTTATATTAAATTAAATAATATTTTCAATGAATTAGAAGCCTTTATCCGAAGCTTTCGACAGTATTGGCTTACTTCAGAACTATATGATAGCCAAGAATATGTAGAAGGCGGACTACAAAAACAGTATGTTTTCATGGAAAAACTTATAGTTATAATTGAAGATATGCTACTAAAGGAACAAGCTAATAAAAATATTCAAATCAAGCTTAGTGCACAAGAAACAGCAAGTTTTATAATAATGAATTTTATAACAATAGTTCAGATGCCGCTTTTTAAATATGAATCCTTTGAGTTATTTCTTAAAGAGTTGTTGGAATAAATCATATCTATATTGATATGATTTTATAAGCCTCTCAAATGAACATGGTTCATAAAGTTCGTATATATATCTAAATTTTATTTTTAAAAGGAGGTTCTTATACAAATCTATGTAGTAATGTCTATAGTCATTTACTCTAAAATAGCAAAAATTTTTAACTGTAAATGAACGGTGTTCAGATAAGTGATAATAGGTTTAATTCTATAAATAATGCTCAAGAACAAGAAAGTAAATTGATATTTAAATTAGGGGGTATTTATTATGTTAATTTCTGCAATAACAACAATTACATTGGCGCTTGTATTCTATACAATAGGTGTATGGAGTGAGAAAACTCAAGGTAAGCTTAAAAAATGGCATTTAGTTCTATTTTATATAGGATTGGTATTTGATACTACTGGAACAGCAGTTATGAGCAAGATTGCTTCCAGCAGCTTTAAGCTTAATTTTCATGGTATTACAGGCTTAATTGCAATTCTTTTGATGCTTTTCCATGCACTTTGGGCAACAGTAGTATTAGTTAAAAATGATGAAAAATCCAAATTAAATTTTCACAAATTGAGTATTATTGTTTGGATTATATGGCTAATACCTTTTATTTCAGGTGCAATATTTGGCATATCAAGATAATAAAATAAAAAGCATAGAGTTTTTCTAGAATATGATGTATAACTAAGGCTTAGAAAATATGAAAAAAGTTATAAAAAATCGACAATTAAAGTTCAAGAATCTTTTTTTTATTTATCTAATTATTTACAGAAAAACATGCAAATACATTAGAATTATCTGTAGTTCACGTAGATCATATTGTATATAGCCTATCTAAATGCCAAATAATACATTATAATAAGTATATATTAATGTGAAAAATATAGATAAGGACAGTTGTTTTATGTAAAGGAGAAAAATATGAATAATTATAAATTAAAAGTACAATATGATGGTGGACGTTATAGAGGGTGGCAAAGACTTGGTAATGATGATAATACAATTCAAGGAAAAATCGAAGAGGTTTTGAGTAAGTTAGTAGATGAAGAAATTCAAATTAATGGAAGTAGTAGGACAGACGCAGGGGTTCATGCTCTGGCTCAAATAGCTAATTTTAAAACTAATAAAAAATTTAGTGAAGGTGAAGTAAAAAAGTATTTAAATAAATATTTACCTCAAGATATTAGTATAACTGAAGTTAGATTAGTTTCTGAAAGTTTTCATCCAAGATATAATGCTAAGGAAAAAACTTATCTTTATAAGATATGGAATAAGGATTATACAAATCCTTTCATGAGAAAATATAGTATGCATGTTGATAGAAAGTTGGATATTAAAAGAATGGAAAAAGCATCTGAACATTTCATTGGTAAACATGATTTTACTGCTTTTTCAAATGCTAAGTCTAAGAAAAAATCTAAGGTTCGTGAAATATACTCTGTTGATATAGAAGAAAATCAAGGGTTTATCGAAATTAGAGTTCGAGGTAATGGGTTTCTTTATAACATGGTTAGAAAAATGGTAGGAGCATTAATCGAAGTTGGAATCCATGAAATGAATCCAGATAATATATTAAAAATCATAGATTCTAAAGAACGAAAACATGTAGGTATTATGGCAGATGCAAGTGGACTTTATTTAGAAAAAGTAGAATTTTAAAATAGTATACTTCAATAATTTATATTATTATAAAGGGGGATAAAAAAACATGTTAAAAGATGAGGCAAGAAAGTATATAGACTCTGAATTACAGTATGGAGATAAAAAAGATATGTATCATTATAATTGTTCAGAGATAATATTGAATGCTTGTAATGACTATTATAAGTTGGGTTTAGACTCAAAAGCTTTAAAAATGATTGTACCTTTTGGTGGAGGTTTAAACTCAGAAAAAAACTGTGGTATTTTGACAGGAGGAGTTTCAGCAATAGGTATTATGTTCGCTGAAGATAAGCCTAGTTTAAATACTAAGATGAAAGAAGTTACAATAGAATGGGTTAAAACTTTTGAAAACGAATTTGGTAGTGCTGATTGTAAGATTATAAAAGAAACAAAAAGAGATGAAGTTAAAGGTTGTGAACCTTTAATAATAAAAGGATCAGAAATTCTAGAAGAAGTATTAAGTGAGCAATATAAAAAATGAGCTACTTTAAAGTAGCTCATTTTTTATATTGCTAAAATTAAAGTTTTTTATAAATATATAACAATAATTTTTGTAATTCTAGAAAAAATTTAGTTGTTGTCAGATTGGAACTATTCAACCTTAAATTATAAAGTTATTTACAGACTTCTTTAAAGAATCATGTTTTATCTTACTTAATTACTTATAAAGTCCAAATAAATCCAATAATTTTTCCCAAAAATTTAGTTCTACAGATTTTTGTTCAATAGAATTATCGACTTCTGGAAGAGTTATGGAATCTGTTTTTAATACAAATTGAACAGCAGAAACATTAGTGTTTTTATCTGATACAAAGGATATTACTTTATCATCACTTCCAGAAATGCTTCCCAGAACTTCATCAATTTGATTGTTTATTTCAGAATCCATATCTGAGGTACCATTTTTTAATTTTTTTGTACCTTCTCTATAGGTAGCAAGACCTTTATGAAGATCTTTTATTCCCTTATTAAGTTCTACTCCTGCATTATAAAGTTCATTTGATGAAGATGCTATTTCAGATGAGGAAGATTTGAATTTAGAAGTACCATCTGCTAGATCGGAAGCACCTTTGCCAAGTTGCTCTACACCATTTGTATATCCTTTTAAGCCTTGGGTAAATTTCACTACTCCATCAAGTTGTTCCTTAATTACAGCAAGATCAGGGATTGGTGATAGTATTTCTGTATAATTTTCAGCTGTAAGAACAGGAAGACCTAAACCCATTTGGTTAAGTTTAACATTTACAGAATCGAAGGTAGATTGTTGTATTGCTAAAGCCCCTTCATTTAAAGAATTATTTTGTTTTGTTAATTCTGATAAACCATCCCTTAGTCCGGTTGCTCCTGTATTCAACATATCTGCACTATCAGGAAGCTGTCCTATACCCTCATTGAAGGCCTTCATTCCATTAACATATGTTTGCATTCCACTAGATAATTGATTAAGACCACTTAGTAGTTTACTGGCACCATCATCAAGATCTTTTATCGCATCAGTAAGTTCTAAAATTTGTCTTGTAAATTCATCAGGATTAATATCTATACCAAGGGATAATTTTATACCATTTACTGTTATTGCATCCATCTCAAAATCTTGAACATCAGCTGTTACAGTAATATCCATACTATTTCCTGGCAAAACTGTATAAGAGATTTGCTTTTTACCTCCTGCTTCAGCAATTGTAGCATTATGAGCCTTGATATCGGAAGACATCTTGTTATCAAGGGATAAAGAAATTTGTAGAGCATAATTATTAAAGAAATTACTATTAATTTTAGTATTCTGATTTACAGACATGTTAATTTTTAGCTTACCACTTTTTCCAGCTAGGTCAGTTCCAGAAATTTCTTTATCATCTAAAAAATATCTTATAGCAATATCCCAAGGCAATTCTTTTGCTTCAAGGGTCCCTTGATAATAAAATTTATCAGCTTTAGTGTCTACAGTTATTTTTTCTCCTTTTTGATTAATCTTTTTAGAAGTGGTCATGTTACGTATATTTGAATAATCTCCATAGTCGGTAATTGTACCTTCATTGAAGATATTAACTACATAAAGATTGTTTACACTTCCATCTAAATTAAGTAAGCCATATACAACCTCTTCTTTTGATGAAGGATTATCTGTGGCTATTACAGAAACACCTGATGTAAATAATAATGTAAGTATCAAAATAAAGGATAATATCTTTTTCATTTTAATCACACTCCTTATAATTAGTGAAAGTCATTTTTAATAGTAGTCTTTTGGATAATTTTATCAAATAATACAAGTAGAGCTGGTAATACACAGACTACCATAGTAAGAGATAGTAGAGTTCCTCTACCGAGTAATATTCCAAGTTCACCAATAATAGGATTACTTGTAGTAAAGGCTAATGTGAATCCTGCTATTGAAAGAATTCCCGCAGATATAAGTATTGCTACTAAATTATTTTCAATAGTTACTTTCATGGCATCCTTTTTTGGAAGTGATTTTCTGTTATTTAAATAAGCATTAGTAAATAATATAGCATAGTCCACTGTGGCTCCAAGTTGTACTGTACTAATAATTAAGTAACCGATAAAACTTAAGGATTTTCCTGAGAAATATGGAAAGGAAAGATTAATCCATATTGCTGTTTGAATCGTAAATACTAATAAAAATGGTAGACTCAGTGAACGGAATGCAATTAGTAATACAACAAAAATTCCTATTATGGCTATGAGGTTAATCCTGGTTGTATCTGTCGATACAACATTTTTCATATCAAAGAGTGTTGCACTTTGACCTGTAAGATAATATGTGTTGTAATGATTTGACACTGTATCTAAAACTGTTTCAACAGTATTAAAGGCTTCATCACCTTCCTCCTCGGTATCTGTATAAAGGATGATTCGGGAATGATTTTCCGAGTAAAACTGTTCAACAGCCTCTTCTGGTACAAATTGGGGAGGTATTTCTTCACCTACAGACGTAGAGTAAGATATTACACTTGTTATATGAGGAATTTTAGATAGGTCGTCACTAAGCTCAGACTCCTTACCTACATTTTCCTTAGGAACAAGTAATACAAGGGGATTTTCCTTACCAAATTTTTCTTCAATATATAAAGTATCCTCTCCAGCACGAGATGAATTTGTAACAGCCCCCATTCCATACAAAAACTGAGTATTTAATTGAGCAAGAAAGCTTGGCATAACAACTAAAAGTGCAAGGATTAAAAATGGAATCCTTATTTTCATTATCCATCTTTCTGACTTTTTAAAGTCTGGCATAATCTTCTTATGTTTAGTTTTATCAATATACTTATAACCCATCAATGTGATTACAGGTAAAAATACCATAACAGAAATGAAACTAAAGACAATACCTTTTAATAAATTGAGACCTAAGTCTGCACCTATACCAAATCGCATGAATATTAATGCTGAAAAACCAATCATTGTTGTGGCAGCACTGGCTGCAACGGTTGGTAGCGCTTGTTTCATAGCAAGCTTTATTGCTTCTGGAGGTTCATGGGTTAAGCGATAATCATTAAAACTATGGAGTAAGAAAATAGCATAATCTAGAGATACAGCTAATTGTAAAATAGGGCTTACTGTTTGAGTGATAAAGGATATTTCCCCAAAAATAATGTTTGTTCCCATATTTATTATTATTGCAATACCTATAGTAAATAAGAACAATAAGGGCTCTATCCAGGAAGTGGTGGAAATTATTAAAATAATTATTATAATAGGAACTAATATTATCATTGCATTAACTACCTCAGACACTGACATTGACTGAGTTTCTGCTGCATTCACTGCTTCTCCTGCAGCTGCATTTTCTTCTCCTATTAGATCATAGATAGCATTTACTGCTGTTGTTTCTTGACCACTTTCAATAGATAAGGTTATTAAAGCGTTATCATCTTTGTAATAATTTTTGAGTATATCAGAATCTAAAAAATCAAGAGGTGTAGTTTTAAGAGTATTTAAACCTATAATGTCATCTAACCAATTTACTGAGGTAACTCCATCTATCTCTGAGATTCTTTCCTTGTATTCTAAGGCTTCTTGTATTGATACATTTTCAAGCATAACCCGGGCGTTGGGCATTTCACCACTAAATTCCTCCTCCATTATCTTAATGGCAGTAGTAGATTGGGCATCTTTTGGTAGATAATCTACCATATCATAGTTCACTGAAACCAGTGATGTAAAAATGCCACTTAATATTGCAAGTAGTAAAAATGTTATTAAAATACTCTTTTTGTATTTGATCACGATTTGTGAAAAATTCTCCATTAAATTCCCTCCTTTTTAGTATACACAGTGTTGACAAAACTACTATATGTATAGTTTAATGAAGGTGTGTTTATAGTTCAACATACAGATAATTTAAATATGTTAGATAATAAACATAAATAATTAAAATGTTTATTATCTAACATATTTTAAAAAAATGGAGGTTTTAAAATGAAAAAAAAGAAAGTTGATAGAAGAATAAAATATACTAAAATGGTATTAAAAGAAAGCTTCATCACCCTCCTGGAAAATAAAGACATATCACAAATAACTATAAAAGAAATTTGCAATGATGCCGATATAAACCGATCTACATTCTATTCCCATTATAGTGATCAATATGACTTGTTAAAGAAAATAGAAAATGAACTACTAGATAATTTCAATATTTATCTTACAGAATTCGATCAAAAAAGCAATAATATGGACGTTATATTGGTTACAGAAAAAATATTTGAGTATTTAAAAGAAAATGCACGGTTATTTAAATTGCTACTAAGTGAACGGGGAGATTTCAATTTTCAAAAACAAATAATGATGCTTGTATACCACAATATTATTAATGAAATAACTGATAACAATAAAATTACTAAGGAAGATGCAGAATATGTCTATGCATTTACAATAACTGGATGTGTTGGTATTGTTCAAAAATGGTTTGATGAAGGGATGAAAAAAACACCTTATTCAATGGCAGAAATGGTTGTGAAGCTTACAATGGGATTAATAAATGTACTAAAAGAATAAAAATCACTATATGTTGATAGCGATAAAAATAGATAATCCTCAATTAAATAAGTATTAATAAGCAAAATTACTTGATAAATGAAGTAGTTTTATTCTACAATATAATTGAACAGTGTTAAAATGTTAAATTGTATTCAAAAATTAGTAAAATTTATGGCAAAAACAACCTTAATACATAAAAAGAAGAGAATAAAAAGAAAATTTTAGATTGACTTAGAATATAATTAAAATGGGTAGAGTATAGTGATTTTAGGGGAGGTTTTAATGTGTCAAAATTAATATGGATATTAATTATTATTGTTGTACTTTTAGTGCTGCTTATAGCAGTTAAATTTATAGCTAAAATTTCATTTGACAGAAATGTAGAGAAGGAAGTTGAAGAACTTTTTAGGACAGTAAAAAATAAAGATGAAATTGTAACTAAGGCAGATATTGCAGAGTTACCTAATAATGTTCAAAAGTGGCTTGTATACACTGGAGTTGTTGGAAAAGAAAAAATAGTAGCTGTTCGTTTAAAACAAAAAGCAGATATGAGATTGGAAAAAGATAAGCCCTGGATGTCTGTGGAAGCAGAACAATATTTCACTACCGAAGATCCAGGTTTTATCTGGAAGGCAAATATTAAAGTAGCTCCGTTCTTTCATATTTCAGGAAGAGATAAGTATCAGAATGGTAAAGGAAATATGCTCATTAAAATTCTTTCAATATTTCCTGTGGCTGACTCCAAGGGAAAAAAGATTGATCAAGGTACATTATTAAGATACTTAGCAGAGACAATGTGGTTTCCTACTGCAGCTTTAAATGAATACATAACATGGGAAGAAATAGATGATTATAATGCCAAAGTAACTATGACTTATGGGGATATAACGGCTTCAGGAATTTTTACATTTAATGATAAGGGCGAAGTTGTTAATTTTGAAGCTGAAAGGTATGGAGAATTTGATGGAGAGATGACATTAGAGACTTGGTCAATTCCTGTGAGAGAATATAAAGAGTTTGAAGGAATAAAGATTCCTACTAAAGGAGAAGTTAATTGGAAATTAGATACAGGAGATTTTAATTGGTTTAACTTTGAAGTTACTGAAGTGGAATATAATAAGCCAATATCATATTAGTTTCAAATAAAAAGTTTAACTCCCTAATTTAAAAGGGAGTTAAACTTTTTATAAGCAATAATAAATTCAGTTAGCTTACTGATTATTTACCATATAACTATGTTTTCTACTGTTATAAAATGAATATAGGGATTATCTTTAAGCTTTAAAAGCTCTTTACTATCTGCAGAAATATACATACCAATATATTCAACCCCTTCATTTTCAACCTGATTAATAATAGCATCAATATTTATATCTTCGAACATATCTTGATAGTACATTATTTGAAGTAGCCTTTTATTATTTTTTATAAGATTTAAGTTACCAATTAAAGATTCTTGGTGAGCCTGGTTATCCATATTTTCATATTGGCTTAATTTTAAAGGTTTATCCTCCAACTGCTCTGCATTATTAGCATCGTAGGGGAAAACCGGGGTAAATTGATAATAGGAAGCATTTGCTATAATATACTTTGAATCAATGGTTACTAGAGGTGTAATGTCATTAAAATCTATATTTAATGGATTCATAAAATTTTTCTTTATCTGTTGAGGGGTTAAAGCTCTATTGAACCCAACAAAAATCTTTGCTTTTGTGCCTGAAGGAGCATTTTGTAATGGATCAAAACCTGATAATAAACTATACTCAGGGTTATCTATCCAAGAAGGATCATCAATTGGTAAAAGTTGAAGTTCTTTTGTACTTCCTTGTAATTTCTTGGGTTTTCCAAAGTTATATCGAATACTTATACTTGATTCATCTATTAATGTATTTCCTAAAAAATTTTGAAGGGATACCACAAAATTTTGCTTTGCAAAAGGTAATTTTTGGACTCCACTTCTATGAGAGTCATACTGAGGATGAAATATTTCTGTCAATTGAACTATTGTTGCTCTTTCTACATAGGCTTCCTTATGATCTAACTCAAATAATGAGGTAGTTATATTTGATGCTAAAATATACAATGCTATAATCAATGTACCAATGCAAAGTCCAGTAATTGTTGTCAGAGTAAGAATTCGTAAATTAACTTTTCGCTTTATTATTCTAGTGTTTTTGTTTTTCTCTTTTTGTTGTATAGGTATCTGTTGTTTCAATTCTTCAAAAAATTTCTTTTCATCATTATCAAGGTAATCCTGTATGGCAATGAATCTGTCTATTTCCTCTTCTATTTCTATCATTTCCTTAGGAGTTAATTTTCCCTCTTTATATAAGTGAAGCTTCTCTTGAAATTCATTATTCATTTATATTCCTCCTTAATTTTCTAAGGGTCTTACGAGCCCTATAGATCAAGTTTGTTACTGCTGAAATACTTATTCCTAATATCTCTCCTGCTTCTTGATATGAAAGTTCATTTATCATACATAATAGTATTGCTTGACGCTGATTTTCAGGAAGCTGTTTAATTAATATAAAAGCAGATTTAGTACTTTCTTTAAGAATTAGTTCTTCAGTAAAATCCTGTACATTAATTTGATCCAATAGCTTATGTTCTTTAAGATCTAATCTTCTATTTTTTTTAATATGATCAATATAAAGGTTATGAGCGACAGTTAGCAACCAAGATTTAATACTTTTATTAGGAGATTGAAGAACACACAATGCTTTAATAAGGGCTTCTTGAGCTAAATCCTCAGATGTCTGGTGATTATATGTAAGTCCATAAAGATATCTATAGACATAGGGAAAATATTCTTCATAAATTTTAATAAATATGTCATTCTCCAAACTGTCACCTCCAACTCTATTTTATATTAGCTTTAGTATATATGGTTCTATTATATATACGATTAAGTTTATAAATTATCGCACTATTTAATAAAAATATTATATAATTAAAATAAATTATTAGAAATAGTAAAGTAAGTTATTACGTGAATTCAAAAAAAGCTTTAAATACATTTGAAAATTCATGGTAAATTATTAGATAAGGAGGAATGATCAATGAAATCTGCCATTATATATTATTCTGATTATAAGAATAATACTGAAAAAATTGCAAAGCTGTTTGCCGAGAAAATTGGTGCGGATTTAATTAAGATAAAGAATATTAATGATATTAATATAAAAAACTATAAGTTGATAGGATTTGGGTCGGGAGTATATAGAGAGAGTATGTCACCAAAGATATTTAAACTTGTAGATAATTTGAGTTTAAAAGATAAAAATGTTTTTGTGTTCTCAACTAGCGGAGTTGGAATGAAGTTTTATAATAATAAACTAATAAAAAGGTTAGTGTTAAAAGGAGCAATAAATAAAGGTAGTTTTGCTTGTAAAGGAAGCTTTATAGCAGAAGAATTTACTAACAATAAAATCTTTGATTTTATGGGAAAACTATCTCAAGGACATCCCAATGATCAAGACTTTAGAAAAGCAGAGAAATTTATAACTGATATACTAAAGAGAAATAGTCTTTGATAATAGTCTAATATAATATAAAATCTATTTAAACTTTATATTGTTTTCTAAACTAACTATAAGCACCTTAAGACTTAAGTCTTAAGGTGCCTATTTTATTAATCTATCGCTATAAAATGAATTTTAATAGTATAGTCAATGTAATTAAAGAAAGCAATGTAGTTACAGATACAATAACTGCTGCATATTCTTTTTCTTTATTAAAACTTTCTGCTAGTATGGCAGTCATTGCAGCAGCTGGCAAGGCACTCATAATTATTATTGTGGTTATTGGTTTAGAACTAACTCCAATAACCAAAGAGAATAAGTACATGATAGTAGGTATAATTATTAGCTTAATGGTTACTCCATAATATAATGTCCAGTCTCCTATATATTTCTTGATTTTTGTATTTGAGAGTATAACTCCTATAATAATCATGGATAAAGGACCAGTAATACTTCCAATATTTTTTATACTAGATAATAAAGCATTAGGTAATTGAAGGTCAAACATCATTATTATGATACCTATACACACAGCAATAATAGATGGATTTAAAAGTATTTTTTTTAGCTCACTTTTTAATTTCTTCCTTTCAAGACTACCTTTAAATAATATAATTCCATAGGTCCATAGGAGTATTACAAAAAACATATTAAATATAGATCCATAGATAACTCCTTCAGGACCATAGATAGAATTTAGTATTGGAAAACCTACATAGCCAGTATTAGTGAATATATTAGCAAAATGTAGTATTATTTTTTTATCATTTTTTATAGGTAATAGCATTATGTAAGAAGTAATTATCATTATTACATAGGCTATAATAGTATAGTAAAATGTCTTTGTAACATTAGATTTAATTGCATCATCATAGGTATAAATGAAAGAAGAAAGAATCATAAAAGGCAATGCAATTTGAATGAGTATATTGATCAATGCTTTGTTTATTTCTTCAGTAATTATATTTTTCTTATTTCCATAAACTCCTACTAATATTATGATAAACAAAGAAATAACATTTTCTATGATAGCTGGCATCTTAAGGAGAATCCTCCTCTCTTGTTTAGATAGTAATTATTTTATGTAATAAAGCTTTATTATGTTACCAGAATCCTGCCTTTAATTAAGAAATATGATTTGATACAATTAAGTTGAATAAAAAAGGGGAAATATTATATTGATTAAAAAACGGAAAATAAAATAATATAAGATTAAAAATTAATATTATTTATTGAAGAGTGAAGCAGGGGACTTTTTCACTGGTCCCGAACCGTCCCTACTGCTTTATGTTTTATAAATAATTCTTTTGGGTATACAATATAAGATTAATGTATTATACATTTAAATCAAGAAGTAGTTATCATTGAAAGGAGAAATGTCAGTGAATATTGATTTTTCAATAGAAGAAGCAGTAACAAAACGATACAGCGTAAGAAATTATAAAGAACAAGAGGTTGAAGCAGATAAAAGAAAGGCAATTGAATCCTTTGTAGATTCTTTAGATAATCCTTTTGGGAAAAAAGTGAACTTTCATTATCTTGATCATGGAGACATGAAAAATGAACAAAAGCTTGGAACTTATGGTGTTATTAAAGGTGCTAAGCAATATATAGGAACAACCATTAAATTAGAACCAATGGGATTAGAAGCACTTGGATATGAACTTGAAGCAGTCATCCTCTATTTAGCTCATCTCGATCTTGGAACCTGTTGGTTAGGTGGGACATTTAATCGTAAAGGATTCGCAAAGGCTATGAATATAGGAGAAGATGAAATATTTCCAATCATAACACCTTATGGATATGCTGCTACGAAAAAGCATCTCAAAGAAATTGCAATGAGAAAAATGATTAAAGCAGATCAGCGTAAAGAATGGGATCAACTGTTTTATAAAGATGATTTTCAATCACCTCTGACAAAAAAAGAAGCAGGAGAGTTGGAATTTCCTTTAGAAATGGTTCGTTTAGGACCATCAGCATCAAATAAACAGCCCTGGAGAGTTATAGTAAAAGATAATGTATGCCATTTTTATGAGTATAAAGAACCTGGATACAGTGATAGATTTCCATATGATATTCAAAGAGTAGATATGGGAATTGCTGCAGTCCACTTTGATTTTGCTGTCAAAGAAAAGATGATAAAAGGTTATTTTGATGCAACACGTGAGCCAGAATTAGAATTGCCTGAACATATGGAATATGTCTTTTCTTGGGTTAAAGAATAAAATAGGATATGTAAACTTGGGGGAAGGTCCCCCAAGTATTTTTTTCTATTGACAATGTTCTATTATTAAAATATAATCAGTTTATACAAATTTAATTTACACCAATCAAAATTAAGGAGAGTAATTATGGGAAAATATGATGCTCTAAAACTAGAAAATCAGCTTTGCTTTTCATTATATGCACTATCTAGAGAAGTTATTAAAATGTATAAACCTCTATTAAAGGAATTTAATTTAACTTATACACAATATATTACCATGATGGTCATATGGGAAGAAGAAAAAATTATATTTAAAGAATTAGGCAAAAAATTATATTTAGATTCAGGAACTCTTACTCCTGTGTTAAAAAAATTAGAGTCTAAGGGATTAATAATTAAATATAGAAATAAAGAAGATGATCGAGTTGTAACTGTTGAATTAACAAAAGAAGGAAGGGACTTAAGAGAAAAAATAATTGAAGTTCCTGAAAAAATATATTGTGAATTTAAAGATGAAGAAGATAATCTTGTATCTTTAAAAAAATATTTAGATAGCCTTCTAAAAAATATTAAATAGAGTTTGTTCTTAAAAGGAAACTCTATATTTAGCACTAATTGATTGAGTTAAATTAAATTTACATAAATCAACATATATATTTCTAATTTAAATTATACAAATGGAGGAATTAAACAATGAATATTTATGATTTCACAGCAAATGATATTAATGGGAATCCAGTATCTTTGCAAGATTATAAGGGGAAGGTTATCATTATAGTGAATACTGCTAGTAAATGTGATTTTACTCCGCAATATGAGGACTTACAGAAACTTTATGACAAATATCATTCACAGGGTTTAGAAATTCTAGGTTTTCCTTGTAATCAATTTATGGAGCAAGAACCAGGAAATAGTGCAGATATTAAGTCTTTCTGTGATTTACAATATGGAGTTACCTTTCCAATTTTTGAAAAAATAAAGGTTAATGGAAAGTTTGCTCATCCTCTATTCAAATATTTAAAAGAAAGTACTACTTTTGACGGATTAGATATGAAAAACTCATCAAATAAAATTTTGGATGCAATACTTAAGGAAAAGTTTCCAGAATTCACTACGGGCAATTCCATTAGATGGAACTTTACAAAATTCTTAGTTGATAAAAATGGAAATATTGTAAAACGATTTGAATCTGCTATATCTCCTATGGAGTTAGAGCCATATATTAAAAAAGAAATATAGCATATAATAGTGAAAAACTAAGAAACTGAGGAGATGATAGAAATAGCTAGTATAGAATTAAACACAAAAGCACCAGATTTTGAGATTGAAGATTATAAAGGGAATAAATTTAAGCTTTCTGATTTTATGAGAGAGTAATATATTGATTGTATTAAATAGGGGATTTGTTTGACCATTTTGCAGAAAGCATATGATGCAGTTGCATCAAGGATATAATAAGTTTTTAGAAAAAGATACTAAAATAGTTGCAATTGGGCCTGAAAATGCAAAGAAGTTTAAGGACTATTGGGAGGAGAATAATTTTAAATTTTATGGTGTTCCTGATGAAAAACAATCTGTACTTAAATTATATGGACAAAAGATTAATTTATTTAAGCTAGGAAGAATGCCAGCGCAGATGTTAGTAGATAAAGAAGGAGTATTAAGATATATACATTATGGACACTCTATGAAGGATATCCCTGAAAATTCCGAAATATTTGAGCTTATAGATAAACTGTAAAATTAATTTAATACAGTTTTCTTGATAGGTAAGAAATAGACTGATATTAAAGGTTTTCAAGGATTTTAATTAATATTTAAGTATGTTTTGTTCCCTCAGACTAAGGTTTGAGGGATATTTTTGTTAGGGATTTAAGAAAGACTTTATTAAGGTTAGGTATAAAAACTTTCATTAAAACAAATAATACAACTGAAAAAAAACTAGCTAAAGGAGTGTTGATGATGGGTGTGGTAACAAAAAAAACTGATCAATTTCAAGCATGTATAGATGCTTGTACAAAATGTACACAGGCATGTTATGAGTGTTTTAATGAATGTCTTAATGAACCGGATTTAAATGCAAGAAAAAACTGTGTTAGCATACTAATTGAATGTGCTATGATGTGCCAAATGTCAGTAGCAATGATGTCAATGAGTGGACAATTTTCTAAGGAGCATTGTGAATTATGTGCTAAAATTTGTGATAAGTGTGCAGAAGAATGTGCTATGTTCAAAGATGACCACTGTCAAAAATGCGAGGATATTTGTCGTATGTGTGCTGAAGAATGTAGAAAAATGGTTGCAATGTAATTTTAAAAAGTGTAAAAAGTATACAAAAAGTAACCCTGTTATAAAAGTCAGTAAATTTGGCAAATAAAATAACAGGGTGTTTTTGATTATCATGATCTAGAGGAAAATAGCTACAATAATCAAGAAAGAGCTATATAAGATAAATTATTTAAGTGTCTTTTATATTATTCATTTACATATATTACTTTTGTAATCATGCCACCAGGTACTTTCCCATTATTTGACTGGTGGAAGGTTTTTGTGCCATTTAATGGCCAAATGCCAGGATTGTTAGCTATCAATTCAACTTCTATTCTTTTACCCGATGCAATATGAACAGTGTCGTCCCAACATCCAGGTCTTGGGAATCCATCTACAGATACAATGCGAAAAACATGGCCATGTAAATGCATGGAGTGAGATGTGCTTGTTTTGGTAATAAATCTTAATCGAATTTTTTCACCATACTTAAAGTAAAGAGGTGTGTTATATGGAAAGGCCTTTCCATTTATAGTGAAGAAATTTGGATTCCGATCAAATTTATTAGGTTTATATGTTCCTGGAAAGACTTTTCCTAATTCAGGCTGTGGAACTTCCCACTGCTGGATAAGCATAACATAGTCATGGTAGGGTATCATTTCAGGGAGGATATCTTCTTCTTTAGGGACCACGACGAATGCACCTATCAAACCCTGCGATACTTGGAAGGTTTCAGAGGAATAATAAAAAAATGTACCTGCCTGCCAACATTGAAATTTATAGGTGTAGTGCCATTATATCCTAATGCTTCGAGGGTTAGATTAGATAATATATTATGTTTTATTGGTTTTGCTTCTAGATAAAAATGTTAGACTCATTTCTCCTATGCTATAATTCAAGTTATCTAATTATATAACTTAATAATTTATCTAAAACTGAAATATAGGAAGTTAGAGAAATTAGCTACATTTGAATCTTCAGTAGTTATTTAAAATAGCAAAATTTTACATGAAAATATGAACAGGATAAAATATACTATTTAGTTTACTTTAATTGCTATAGTATGCTTTTCTCTCTTACATCACTCGGTTCAAGGGTGATATCCGCCCTTATAATAATAAGAAGATTAGGAGTCAGGATATCAGAGGTTTATAGTGAAAATTAGCAAAGAGAAATATCAAGTCAATTTAGAGTACAAGAAAAGCTCATTTAGGCTTATGTCATTAAACTAGAAATTAGTCATATTAAACACTCCATAATATATATCAAAGTGTCTAGATGTTTTAGCTATGTTAGAAAAAATTATAGAACATACGGACTAAATAGATTCTAAAGCATTGGCAGATAAAAACGATTGATATAAACTATATTATATAAGGAGTGAAATATATAATGCAGATTACTAAAAAAGCATTAGCTAAGTCATTAAAAAAACAAATGCAAACAAAACCACTAGCCAAAATCACAGTTAATGATATTGTTAGAGAATGTGGATTAAATAGACGTACATTATACTATTATTTTAATGACATCTATGATCTTTTAGAATGGATTTTTAAAACTGAACTTAAAGAAGTCCTTGGTGAAAACAAGACATATTCGTCATGGCAAAAAGGATTTTTGGAAATATTCAAATATTTGCATGAGAATAAAAAAATGGTATTAAACACTTATAATTCTATTGATAGAGACATTTTAGAAAATCATTTATATAATGAATCATTCAATATTATTTTAGAAGTTGTAAATGAGCTAGCAAAAGAGTTAAAAGTATCAGATAAAGATAAAAGATATGTAACTAACTTTTATAAAATTGCTTTGGTAGGTATAATAATCGATTGGATAAAGAATAATATGATCGAAGATATTGAAGAAATTGTCAATAATCTTGATAAAATAATAAGTGGAGAAATCTATAGAGCATTATTAAAATATGATAAATTGAAAGTATGTAAATAATTTTGTGTAATTGTACAAATTTCCAATTGAAATTGATTTATAACTTGATCTTATTTAGGTATTTACAGGTATATTTTCCCTTGAAACATCTTCAGCTGACTAGATACTACCCTCATAGATTAAATATTTAGCTTGGCTATTGATAATATATTCATAATAAATCCTCCTTAGCTTTGATTTATTATCATAATATTAGCTAAGGAGGACAAGTACTATACTTCTTACACAAAAAGTATAGATTTTTTTATGTTTTTAACAAAAAAACATATTTATATTAAACCTTCTAAAGTTGTATTATTTAATAACTTTTTAATGATTGGTTCAGCTGGCAATGGTCTTCCACTATTTAAAGTTTTAACTGCATCAGCTATAACACGTATATCATATTGACTAGGATATATTTCAGGTGGATTTTTATCAAGTCCAAGCAAAGTATATACAGCTATCATAGCAGAACGAACTGAATATTCAACAGTAAATACACAATCACCTTCAATTTCTGTAAATTGACCTAAAAATGCAAGGTTTGTGCTACCTTCAGGTACAACTTGTGGTCTATCTTCTTTGACACGAGGCATAAATTGACTTGTGATATAAGGCATCATAACAGGAATTACAATTGATGTATCAATATATTCATGCATATCTTTTTCATCAATACCTAAATGATATAAAAGTTCTTGTAATAATTCTCTACCTGTACAGTCACTCATTTTCTTTTTAATGAAATCACCTTTCTTATCAGGGAATAAAGCATATGCCCAAAGTACTATTACGTCATCAGGCTGATCAATAAACTGGGGTTGTCTATTAACAGTAACACTTAATAACCAGCTTGAGTCTTTAATCGTTATTATTCCCCCTGTTACAGTTTTATGTGGAGCTATTTTACGTTCAGCAAATTTCTCGATAAGTTTTCTCATTTTAGGACCCTTAGATGTGATTGTATATGACTCCCACTTGCTTTTATCAATATCACCACAAAATACTTCTGGGTTTCCAAATGAAGTATCTTTTTCAGCTATTTTCTTCCATAGACTCCAGCATCCACCTTCACTTTTATCTAATATAGGTGCTTTATCCATGCTTCCATATGTAGAATTCTCAGTCATAGATCCATTAGTGAAGAATACTAAATCATTTTCAGTAGTTTTAATAACTTCTTGTTTTTCACCATTACGAGTTAAATGAATTCCAGTAACAGTTTTTTTATCTGTGGTTATATCTATATCTAAATCAACTACTTGTGTATTTAGGTCAAATATTACACCTTGTGATTCTAGCCATTTTTTAAGTGGAAGAACCATTGAATCGTATTGATTATATTTAGTAAATACTAAACCTTTCATTCTACTCATTCCTGGGATGTGGTGAATAAAACGATGCATATAACGTTTCATTTCTACGACACTGTGCCAAGTTTCAAATGCAAACATAGTTCTCCAATATAACCACATATCAGTTTCTAAGAATGAATCATCGAAAAATTGTTCAACAGTAATTGTTCCTAAAGAATCTTCTGTTACAAGAAATAACTTAGTAAGTTGTTTAACATGATTTTCAGCTAATCCAAGACTTGAAAAATCAAGTTTTTCTCCACGTTTAGCAACAGCACGGCAATTAGAATAGTTAGGATCATCAATGTTTAACTCTCTAAATTCATCTAAAACAGTTCTTTTAGGATTTTCTAATGATGGTACTTCTCCAAATAAATCCCACATACATTCATAATGTTCTTCCATTTCTCTGCCACCACGAGCAACATATCCATCTTCTGCATTTCCAGATCCATCCAAAGCACCACCGATAATATCATCTTGTTCTAAAATAGTAATATTTTTACCTTCCATATGACCATCACGGATTAAGTATTCGGCAGCAGCTAATGAAGCGATACCTCCACCAATTAAATATGCTTTTTTATTCTCAATTCCTTTAGGTTTTAAAGTGTTAATTCTTTCATAATTTCTCAAAATTTAATTAATCCTCCTTTAATTTAAGAATTTTAGTATACTTAAATAATATATTCTAAAAAAAAGATAGTAAATAATCAAAATAGTTCAATTGTGTAAATTTGGAACAAAGCCTTTTATTTGTGTAGTTATATATATATTAAACAATTACCTTTAATCCAATTACTTCTCATATACATCATTCTACTCGTCCCAAAATTACTTCTGGTATAATTCATTGGATCTAGTAGTATAACTAATGGAAACTTTACAATATCTACAGTATACTTAGCTGGATATCTACATTTTTTCAATGAAGTAGTAGATATTATAAGAGATAATATAATAGATGTTGTAAAAGGAATAAAAAATAGCGTTCAATCATGATAGAACACTATTTTTTATTCCTTTTTTATACTAGTGGTTATAGTTTTCCTCAGCTTCTTCAGCCTCTTTTTTAGTCCTATGCACCGTACCATAGGGATGTTGAGGTGGAGCATATATAGAGTATAATTTAATTGGTTTACAGCCTGTATTTATTAAATTGTGCCATTTACCAGCAGGTATGATGAAGATGTAATCATCATAAACTTTTTCTTGGAAGTCCAAATTATCTTTTCTATCACCCATTATAACCAGTCCTTCACCTTCTTCAATACGGAGAAACTGATCAAGATCGGGATGAATCTCTAAACCTATGTCTTCTCCAACATCTATACTCATTAAGGTAAGTTGTAAATGGGTTCCTGTCCATAGAGCAGTACGGAAATTATTATTTTGTTTAGTAGCTTTTTCAATATTAATTACAAAAGGCTCTGGTCCATAGTCCATTAAGTTACTATACTCTTCCCAGGAGTCTGAGTCATACATTGGTGTATTGAGCCAGTATGGGTATGGATATCTTTTATAAAAATTATACATATTATGGTGATTATACATTGGTCTATTAATGTAGTATGGACATGGATAAGGTTTATAATCGTTGTACATATTGTTCATTCCTTTCATAGGCTTTTTATTATAATATGCTTTGGAGTAGAGAAAGTGAATGCAAAAATTTTGAACCATCAGAATAGTACTTAATGAAACCTGTTAACCTTAAAAGCCTAGCAGTTTTTCATACTTTACATCACAAATAGTTGACAAAGGTATGAATAGTCGGTATACTTTATAATTATTACATTATGTTAACATTTGTGAGCACACTCCATGAGTAAAAAAATGTAATGTTTACTTTATAGTGAATAGAGTCTGAAAGACAATATTTACTTTGATAAAAAATTTTAAAGGAGAGAATTTATGTTAGGTAATAGTTTTGCAATATTGGTAGCTTTTATATTATATTTAGGACTTATGTTAGGGATAGGTATTTATTATTATAAGAAAACAACAGATTTATCTGATTATGTATTAGGAGGAAGGGGTCTGGGAAGTTGGGTAACTGCAATGAGTGCTCAAGCCTCTGATATGAGTGGTTGGCTTTTACTGGGACTTCCAGGAGCAGCATATCTTTCAGGTTTGAGTACAATATGGATTGCATTAGGACTGGCAGTAGGTACATTTTTAAACTGGCAGTTTGTGGCTACGAGACTTAGAAAGTATACAGAAATAGCGGGAAATTCATTGACCCTTTCCTCTTACTTTGGAAATAGATTTAGAGATGATCAGAATATTTTAAGAATTGTATCTTCTATAATTATTGTTTTTTACTTTTCAATTTATACAGCATCAGGGCTTGTAGCCGGAGGAAAACTCTTCTCTACAGTATTTGGATTAGATTATACATTAGCCCTTACTATAGGAGCTATTGTTATAGTAGGATATACATTTTTGGGGGGATTTATGGCAGTTAGTACTACTGATTTTATCCAAGGAATTGTGATGTTTATTGCTATAGTAGCGGTACCCGCTGTAGGTATTATAGTAAATGGAGGACCCTTTGCTACTTTGGATAGCATTAGGAGTTTAAATGCAGAGTTTTTAAATCCACTTACAGATGAAAATGGTAATACTCTAGGATTGTTAGCAATCTTGTCATCTTTTGCTTGGTGTTTAGGATATTTTGGACAACCTCATATTTTAGTACGTTTTATGGCTATAAAATCAGTTTCGAAAATTAAAAAATCAAAAAGAATTGCTATGAGTTGGGTGATAATAAGTTTAGGAGCAGCTATATTGGTTGGTATAGTAGGAAGGGTAATCATTCCTGAAGTATTAGTAGACTCTGAACAAGTATTCATGGTCTTGATTGATGATTTACTTACATCAATTATAGCAGGTGTATTTTTATCTGCAGTATTAGCTGCAATTATGAGCACTGCCGATTCACAATTGTTAGTTACTTCATCAGCTTTTTCTGAGGATCTTTATAAACCTTTAATAAATAAAAATGCATCTCAAAATCAACTTTTAATGATAAGTAGAATTACAGTTTTAGCAATAGCCCTTATTGCATATATTATTGCATTAAATCCAGAAAGTTCTGTACTAGATATTGTTGCCAATGCTTGGGCTGGATTTGGAGCAGCTTTTGGACCAGTGGTTTTATTCTCATTATTCTGGAAGAGGATGACAAAGGCGAGTGCAATAGCTGGTATGATTATAGGGGGAGTTACAGTATTCATATGGGGTAAATTATCAGGTGGAATCTTTGAATTATATGAAATGATTCCTGGTTTCTTTCTATCTTGTATAATAATTGTAGTAGTAAGTCTTTTAGGTAAAGAGCCATCCAAAGATATTCAACAGGAATTTGAATCTGTGGTGAGAAGTAAAAGTTAATAATATATAGAAAATAAAATATGTTTAATATTGTCTCATAGCAAAGGCTTGACATTCCCTAATATTATATATTAAGTTATATAAAATAATAATCTTTATTATTTAGGGACTCTAAAAAATTCAATGAAGATGTAAGTAGTGATAATGCAAAACCTTATATCAATATAACTGCTGTTAAGGAAGCGTATAAAGATAATAAAGTTCTTAAAAGATTGATAGAGGCATACCAAGAACAAGCAACAAAAGATGTTATTAATAAAGTATGTAAAGGTAATGTAGTACCGGCATTTTAAATAATAAATAATTCCTTTTAGCTATATAAATATATAGGATTTAATTTGCATAATAGACTTCAAAAAGGATTAAACTATATATGAATTTTATTTGGAGGTGAAATATATGAAAATTAATAAAAGTATTGGTTGTACAGTAAATGAGTGTAAATATCATGCAAAAGAGGATTCTTTTTGTAGCTTGGATCATATTAACGTTGTTAAGCATCATGATAGAGCTAACTCTGTAGAGGCTACTGATTGTGGAAGTTTTGAAGTTGGGAAGTAATTAGCAATATACCTACTGGTTTAATAATAACCAGTAGGTTTTTATTTGCTATCAGCAAAGAAAAAAAGAAATATGGATGTTTGGTTGGAATACTATAATAAATAATTTTAGGAATATTGAAAAATCAACTGGGTATATAATGACTAAGAAAACAACAGAAGAAGGAGAGGATATCATGAAAAATTATGCTAAATTTGCTGGAATGATTGTAACATCTACTATTGTTATGTTTATTTTTAAATATTGGAGTACATTTAAAGTTGAGCATGTATTTTTCAGCGAAACTAGAGCTTATATGGCACTTTTAATGGGGGCTACAATGGCTATAATTATGCTTGGATTTATGCTTCATATGCTAAAGAATCGTAAGTTAAATATAGGAATTCTTGCAGGGAGTATAACCGTATTTCTTATTTCACTATTCTTATTACGTAGTCAAACTCTCGTTGATGATACTGATTATATGGAAGCGATGATACCACATCATTCCATTGCAATATTAACCAGTGAACGGGCTCAAATATCAGATCCAAGAGTTCGTAAACTTGCAGACGAGATAATAAAGGCACAGCGGAAGGAAATTGATGAGATGAAGAAATTAATTGAAGATCTTGAAGATAAGGATTAAGATTAAGAGTTAGTTTAATTTAATTTAATAGTATATTATATTTTCTCTCAGACTTATGTTTGGGAGAATTTTTTTTGAAAATTATAAAAGAAAACAATAGGTATTTTATATTTACTTCTAAGTTAATATGATAAAATATGGTTAATATTATATTTTAATGACTATATTTATTTCACCTTGTTAACCATTATAAAATAATAGCAATGATAAGGGGGACACTTTTTTATGAAAGCTGGAGTTTTTAATGCACATACTAAGTATATAATTTTAAAACATGCTTTAAAAGAGAAGAATGTGACCCATACTTGTAAGTTATTTGGAATTTCCCGGATGACATATTATAAATGGAAAAGAGCTTATCAGAAAAACGGTATGATGGGTTTGGAAATAAAAGAACCACAGAAACCCCAGATGCCTAACAAGGTAGATGAAGTCATTGAGCAAGAGATTTTGTTATATGTTGCAAGACACCCAGAGGATGGACCTAAACGGATATATTATGAGTTAATGGCGGAAGGGTTTGAGATTGGGGAGTCAGGTATTTATAATGTCTTAAGAAGATACAAGCTATCAAGAAAGGAACAGCGGATGGACTATTCCGAGAATAAAGATATGCAGATCAAATCACGACGAAAACATAGAGAGAGTACAATATGTTTTGATAGGATGAAAGAAATTTATCCAGGGTTTTTAGTAACTCAGCGCATTGATTTTATGGGCACATTTGATAGGATTGGCAAAATATATCAGTATAGCTTTTATGATACTACATCAAAATGGGTAGTGGTAAAACTATACAATAAAAAACAGGATATTGATATTTGGAATTTTTTTGAACTTAAACTTGTTTATCTCTTGAAGACATTTAATCTAAGCATTAAAAATCTAGTAAGTGAAAGGACGAAAATCTTTTTTCCTTACTTTGTTAAAGGCAATAAATATAAAGAAATTATAGAAGATCTTAATATTAATCATTATTTTGTCTCTTCTGAGAAGGATACTCTATGGAATGATATGAAGGTGTTTAATGAATATTTAATGAATGAGTTTTATAACAAGATTACTAAAAACTCTGCTCTAGACTCTTTTTTTAAGGTAGAGCGAGAACTCAATAAATTTGTAAGAAATTATAATTTTACAAGTGTAATTTCTAATGGTAAGAATGCAGGAAAGACACCTGCTGAAGTTGTTCTTAAGAGAGCTGCTGAAAATAATGCTGATTTAGATACGTTACCCCTTTGGATTCAGGCTTTACTTAATGTTTCTAGGGGAGGTGATAAAGATGGATAAATTAAATAACAAAGTGGCTATTATAGGTGGTGGACTTACAGGCCTTGTCGCAGCTTCGGAGTTACAAAAAAAAGGATATAAAAATGTCACGATTTTTGAAAAGGAAGAACGATTGGGGGGGAAATTGCACACGATTTACTACAATGGAAGATCCTATGAGTTGGGTGCAATTTTTGGGTTACCTTCTCAGATATACCTTAAATCACTAATGAAAGAGCTTCATATAAAAACTGATGGGCCAAAATTATCTAGAATTAATTATGATTCCAATGGCCATAAAATCATGCCCATACCAAAGGTAGCCCTGGGAGATTTTCTTAAAGAACTGGATAGATTACCTAAAGTATTAGCTCACTATCCCTCACTAGATGATATTTTTATACATGATATTGAAGTATCATTGATGCTTCCTTTTTCAGAGTGGTGTGATTTACATAATTTTAATGTTTTAAAAACTATTTATATTCAGTATTTTACAATATTTGGCTTAGGAGATATTAATGAAGTTCCAGCACTTTACGTACTAAGAATTTTAAATGATAAGAATTTGATGTCATTTATGGAATTACCAGAGTTCCTCACATGGAAAGATGGTGTTTCTTCTTTGATTAAGTACTTAATAGAGGAGATAAAGGACATTCGTTTTGGACAAAAAGTAACAAATATTTTCTTATCAAAGAATGAAAATTTGTGGGTTCAAACACCATTTGAAACCCTTGAATTCGATCAGATAATAATCACTGCTCCTTTAGAACAATATGACCATCTTTCCATTATGGGAGAGGGAATGATGGAACATTTAAGTGTAATAAAGTATCAATCCTTTAATGTTTATGCCATAATTGGAAAGAATGTTCCCAGAGGTTGTGGTTGTATTCTTGAAAATTTGTATAATTATAAAAATGGACATATGATTTTATGGGACTCTAGATGGGATGTGAGTAATGGTGAAGAGATGATAATAGTTTATGCATATAGTCCTTTAAACAACTCGAAAGAATCTAATTTTGAAATTATAAAAAAAGACTTATTAAAATTGGGTGTATGCAATCCAAGGCTTTATCAAGCAAAACTCTGGCATCATTGTCCATATGTAGATACCCGTGAATTACAGGATGGCTTTTATAATAAGATGGCAGCTATACAAGGAAAAAATAATATTTTTTTTGCAGGAGAAATCATGAGTACACTTTCTATGAATAATTGTATCTGCTATGCGAAACATTTAATTAAACGTTATTTTTAAAAATCTTCTTCAAGGTCTCCTTTAAGGAGATTTTTTTTGATTTCAAGATTTTTTACTTTCAAGTTGTATTTACAATTTTAATTGTTAAAAAAATATCAAAAAGTAGTATTTATGCATTCTATCTCAAACTTAGAGTGTAAACTATACTTGAAAGTTTAATACTTAAAGCATTGAAATATCAACGTTTATCTTTCTTTGACAGTTATTTGTTTTTTAAATAAAATAAAGTTGACAAAATAATAACAATATTGGAATTATATTAATTTTAAATGTTGATAGAGGGGGAGAAGATAATGGATACTTTTAAAGTACTTGAAATCAAGGAAAGTGTTTTTGAAGACAATAATCTTCAAGCAAATTTACTTAGGGATGAATTGAAAAGGGATAAGACCTTTTTATTGAACCTGATGTCTTCACCAGGTTCAGGAAAGACAACAACAGTTCTTAAAACTATTGAAGAGTTGAAATCAGATATGCGTATTGGGGTGTTAGAAGCGGACATTGATTCGGATGTAGATGCCCATAAGGTTGCAGAGACCGGAGCAAAGGTCATCCAACTACACACAGGTGGAATGTGTCATTTGGATGCTGATATGACTAAACAGGGCCTTGTAGGATTAGGTATTGAAGATGTGGATTTTGCTATTTTAGAGAATGTAGGTAACTTAGTTTGTCCTGCAGAATTCGATACAGGAGCATCAAAAAACGCTATGATACTTAGTGTACCCGAAGGCGATGATAAACCATTAAAATATCCTTTGATGTTCTCGATTGTGGATGTTTTATTGATTAATAAAATTGATGCAATAGATTATTTTGATTTTGACTTAGAGGCAGTTAAAAATCGCGTAAAAAAACTAAATCCTAATATTAGGATTATTCCTATCTCTGCAAGAACAGGTGAAGGTATTGATGAGTGGGCAGATTGGGTACGTTCAGAAGTTAAAAATTGGAATGAAAAGTAATACCGTTGTAATGATTTATGGGGGAGGGCTAAGGGAATGGTAAATGAAAGAGTATTGGATCTTGCAAATAAGATTAGTAGGACAAAACGTGGTACAAAATCAGAAATTAAGCCGGAACATCCAGAATACAAAATTTTAGAGCCTGTTGTTTCAGAAGAAATGGCAGAAGTAGCACTTTGTCTTGAATTACGTAAACCGAAGAGTGCAGAAGAAATTGCATTTGAGTGTGGTAAGCCTTTAGAGGTAACAGCTAAACTTCTATGGGAATTAGCAGTTGCAGGTGTTGCCTTTGTCAACAAAATTGATGGTACTGATAAATACTGGCATGACATTTGGGTTCCAGGACATATGGAAATGATGGCTAACAACAAGGAAAATGTGAAAAAGTATCCACAAATAGCTAAGGCCTTTGATGATTATGGAAAGAGAAAAGGTCCAATGGCGGCAGGTATTTTTCCTGTAGGAACAGGACCTATGCGTGTTATCCCTATTGAAACAGCTATTGAGGGTGAAACTAGAAGGGCCTCCTATGAGGAAGTATCTAAATATCTCAATGAGAACACTATATTCTCAGTTTCAGACTGTTCTTGCCGTACTTCAAGAGAATCTATGGGGGAAGGTTGCGGTCATTTGAAGGAAGATATGTGTATACAAATGGGGCATGCTGCTGAATATTATATACGGACAGGTAGAGGCCGTGAGATTACCCGGGAAGAAGCTTTTGAAATTATTAAAAAAGCTGAGGAAAATGGTTTGATGCATAGTATACCAAATACAGATGGTCCTGGAGAAACTCATGCAATTTGTAACTGCTGTGGTTGTTCTTGTTTTGCTATGAGGATTGCAGGAATGTTCTTGAACACTGATATGGTAAGATCAAACTATGTTTCACAAATAGATGAAGATATGTGTGTTGGTTGCGGTGAATGTGTTGAGATTTGTCCTGTAAATGCATTGAAATTAGGTCAAAAATTATGTACTAAGACACCAAAAATTGAAAATAAGCGAGAAGATTTTCCATCTAATACAGAGTGGGGGCCAGATAAATGGAATCCTGATTATCGTATTAATAGAGAAAATGTTGTTGAAACTGGAACAAGTCCTTGTAAAACACAGTGTCCAGCACATATTTCCGTTCAAGGTTATATAAAATTAGCTTCTCAAGGAAGATATAATGAAGCTTTAGAACTTATCAAACATGAAAATCCTTTTCCAGCAGTATGTGGACGTATATGTCCAAGAAAATGTGAATCTGATTGTACAAGAGGTGACATTGATGATCCGATTGCTATCGATGAAATCAAAAAATTCATAGCAGAACAAGACTTAAATATAGATAACCGCTATGTACCAAAATTGAGACATGAATATGGAAATAAAATTGCTATTATTGGTGCTGGTCCTTCCGGGCTATCTTGTGCTTATTATTTAGCTATTGATGGATATAAGGTTACAGTATTTGAAAAACAAAAAGCCCTTGGAGGTATGTTGACCCTTGGTATTCCATCCTATAGGTTGGAAAAGGATGTAGTAAATGCAGAGATTGATATTTTAAAAGATTTAGGCGTAGAATTCAAAACAGGAGTTGAAGTTGGTAAAGATATAACCCTAAAAGACTTAAGAAGAGAAGGATATGAAGCATTTTATCTTGCAATCGGTGCTCAAGCAGGTAGAAATCTTGGTATAGAAGGTGAAGATGCCCAAGGAGTTCTTACTGGTGTTAACTTCTTACGAGATGTTAATTTAGGTAGGGACATAAAACTTGAAGGAGATGTTGTTGTAATCGGTGGAGGAAATGTTGCCATTGATGTTGCAAGAACAGCTACAAGGATTGGTCCTTCAAAAGTTGATATATTCTGTCTTGAAAGCCGAGAAGAAATGCCAGCTCTTGAAGAAGAAATTGAAGAAGCATTGTCAGAAGAAGTTGGAATTAATAACTCTTGGGGCCCAGTTCGTATTATCACAGAAGAAAATCAAGTTATTGGTATAGAATTTAAGAAATGCCTTTCAGTTTTTGATGAAAATGGGAAATTTAATCCTGTATTTGATGACAATGAAACCACGATTGTTAAAACAAATAATGTTTTAATTTCAGTAGGTCAAGCAATGGACTGGGGAAATTTACTAGAAGATAGCAAAATAGAATTGAATCTAAACAAGACAATAAAGGTAGATTCATTTACCCTTCAGACAGGAGATCCGGATATATTTGCAGGGGGAGATGCAATGACTGGTCCTAATTTTGCTATTGATGCCATTGCTCAGGGTAAAGAAGCTGCTATTTCAATACATCGATATGTTCAACCTGGTCAGAGTTTAGTCATTGGTCGTGACAACAGAACCTATCATGTATTTGATAAAGAAAATTTGATATTTGAAGGATATGACCGTACTCCAAGACAAAAAGCAAGTCATACTGATGATGCCAAATCTAAAAAATCTTTCAAGGACTTGCGTAGGACTTTTACAGAAAATCAAGTTAAGCTAGAAACAGAACGTTGTCTTGGTTGTGGGGCTACAACTGTTGATGAATACATGTGTGTAGGATGTGGTGCATGTACAACTAGATGTAAGTTCGATGCTATTTCACTTGTTAGAAAATATAATGCTGAAAGCGTACCTCTTGAAAAACTTAAGCCTATTATTGTTAAGAGTGCAATTAAGCGTAAAGGAAGAATTACAGTTAAAAAAGTCAAAAAATCTTTGGGTGCATTTTCTAAGAAAAGTTAATTGTTAAGGGGAGGTGACAATGGAAGGACCAGTGGTTTATTAGTAATGAACATGGTATAGCTGGTCCTAACATTGTTATTTAAATTAATTATCCAAAAGGGGGATTTTAAATGTTTTTCTTTGAAGCAATGCCGTGGTATAATGCAATTATATGGTTAGTAGTTTTAGGTATTCTTATAGGGATAAATGAATTTATACGAGCAAGTAAATGGGGGAGTATTGCTATTTTTATGGTACTGCCGGTGATACTTACTCCAGTTTGGTTAAATAGTGGAAGTGAAATTACATCTTGGTTTACTTGGATTAAAGTATACTCCGCTGTTGCAGGAAGTATCATATTTATGGTTATAAGATTTACTAATTTTCATAAGAAGCATAAATGGTATCTTACTTTAGTTCCAATTATATTAGGATTAAATATCTTGGAAGCAGTAATAAGAGAATTTCAAGTTGGATTAGAAGGATTTAATGGGATGGTTGATGGTGTGAATTATATCTCTGGTGGCTGGAACTATGTTAATGCTTCAGCAGGTATTCTTAGCATAATATTAATATGTGGGTGGTTTGGTATCTATAGAAGGACAGGTAAACGTAAGGATATGGTATGGCCAGATCAGACCACTATGTATGTCATAGCCTATGCTTTTTGGAATATTTCATATGTGTATTCATGTGCACCGGGAAATGCTTTTTATTCAGGTTTTGCACTGAATATAGCACCAATTATTCCTGCACTATTTTGGGCAAAAGGGACCTGGATACAAAATCGCGCACATACTTTGTCAGTATGGATGATATGGGTAATGACCTTCCCATATTTCTTTGCAGGAACAGATAGTGCTTTTAGAGTAGCTTTGAGTTACAATCCTACAGCCAACTGGACCCTTGCTTTGTTAGCTTTAACATCTAATGCTCTTCTTGCTATTTGGCAATTATATCGAATTGTAAAATATCGTCTTAATCCGTTAAATGATGAGATTTGGACCGATACTAAAGGATACGAAAAATCAAAGCATATGGCAAATTAGAGTTGCTAATGGTTATAGTTAAACTTTGAAGTAGGGGTGAGGTAATTTGCATGAATTGGGTGTTGTGATTAAAGTAGTTAAAACTGTTGAAGATTTTGCAAAAAAAAATGGGGTCAAAAAAATTGATACATTGGTTCTTCAGATTGGGGAGCTATCTTCAATGATACCTAGATATATTGAAGCTTGTTATCCAGCAGCTGTTGATGGGACTCTTATGCAGGATACTAAGTTGAAAATTGAGATACTACCAGGGAATGGTAGATGTAATAACTGTTATAAGGTTTTTAATTTGATCAAGAGCCACAGTCAATGTCCGAACTGCAGTAGTGATGAATGGGAATTACTTAGCGGAAAAGAGTTTTTAATTAAAGAAATAATTGCTTGTTGAAAGAGAGGTTATTATGAAAAATCAAATGACAAAAAAACTAATATTATCATCTGTATTTATAGCATTGGGATTGGTGTTACCAATAGTATTCCATACTATTGGTGGGGGAGGTTCTATGTTTTTGCCTATGCACATCCCTGTATTGATTGGAGGATTTTTTCTAAATATACCATTTGCGGTGGCAGTGGGTGTACTAACACCATTATTAAGTTCTTTATTGACGGGTATGCCACCAATTTTTCCAGTACTACCTTTCATGGCTGTTGAACTTGCCACTTATGGTGCTATAATAAGCTTGCTTTCTAAAAAATATAATATGAATATTTATGTATCACTTATTACTAGCATGTTATTTGGTCGGATTATGGCTGGAATGATGGTATGGATATTGGCAACCTTTTTTATGGCTGAACTACCAAGTCCTATTATTTTTATACAAGGGGCAGTTATTAAGGGCATCCCAGGAATAATGATTCAGTTGATCTTTATACCTGTAATTATTATTTCAATAAAAAAATATAAAAGTAGAAGTGAATCTCAACAATCGGATGGATGTATTTAATGAAAGAACAAAAGGATTTTTTTAATAAGGTAGCAAAGGATTGGGATGAAATTTGTAAACACGATATGAAGAAAGTTGAATTTATATTGGATTTAATTGATATCGATACTGGAAGTCATATATTAGATGTAGGTACAGGTACGGGTGTGCTTATCCCCAGTTTGTATCAGCAAGTCACTAATTCAGGGTATATAAAGGCAATAGATGTATCTGAAAAAATGATAGAGGTTGCCCGACAAAAAAATAAGTATGAAAATATTATCTTTAAATGTGGAGATGTCCTAGAAACTAATGAAGATCAGAATAGTTATGACCATGTCATCTGCTATTCCATGTTTCCTCATTTTCAATCTAGAAAAAGAGAAGCAATAGTTAAACTTTCACAAAAATTGAAAGTGGGCGGAAAACTTACCATTTGTCATTCTAAGAGTAGAGAAACTATCAATAATCTTCATAAAAAGGCAGAGGATACAGTTAAAGAAGACAATTTACCTAAAATGGAAATCATAATAGAATATTTCTTGGAAGCAGGATTAAAGGTGGTAAAAGAAATTGATAATGAAGAAATGTTTGTAATTATAGGACTTAAATAACTAATTAATGATTATAGAGTAAAAAAGACTTTATTACCCTTAAAATAGGGAATGAAGTCTTTTTTTAAAATCAATATTGATTTAAAAACCTTAAATTAGGGTATCAAATAATAGAATTAAATATAATATAAAGTTAAATTATAGGAGGTTATTCTGTGTTTTTCAAACAAATAAAAACAGAAGGATTAGCTCATTTTTCTTATTTAATAGGAGACGGAAAAGAAATGGCTGTTATTGATCCACGGAGAGATATAGGAATTTATCTAGAAGAGGCAAGAAAAGCTGGAATGAACATTAAATATGTATTTGAAACTCATCGAAATGAGGATTATATTGTTGGTTCTTTAGAAATACAAGAGAAAACTGATGCTAAAGTCTATATTTCAGGGCACGAAGATTTAGGACATGTATACGGTGAAAAACTATACGATGGAGACACAATAAAGGTGGGAAGTCTTACAATCAAAGGGATTCATACCCCCGGTCATACTTTAGGACATATGAGTTATGGTCTCTATGAAGAAAATCATGAAAAACCTTATATGATTTTTACTGGAGATTGTTTATTTATGGGGGACTTAGGAAGAACAGACTTTTATGGAGAAGAAAATTTAGAGAAAATGACAGGTTTATTATATGATAGTATATTTAATAAATTAATCCCCCTGGGAGATGAAGTATTAATTTTTCCAGCTCATGGAGCAGGATCTGCCTGTGGAGATACTATAGATGAAAGGCCCTATACTACTTTAGGTTATGAAAAAGCAAATAACAGTGAACTTCAAGTAAGATCTAAAGAAGAATTCATTGAAGGGTTTGCTCGGATGAGATTGAAACCTCGTTATTTTGAGAGAATTGAAGAATGTAATGTTAAAGGGGCAGAATTTGTAGGTGAAGAAGTTCTATTAAAATCATTGTGGCTTGAAGAAATTGAAAAAAGTGATAAAGACCTTACTTTGATAGATACTAGATCTAAAGAGGCTTATTTTGGAGGTCATATTCCAGGGTCTATTTACTTTATTAGAGAAAACATTTCAAGTTATATGGGTTCTGTACTACACCCTGATACACCGATTGCATTTATAATTGATGATAATGAAGAAGAAAAGTTGAAAGATTTATATTGGTTTAGTAGACGTATGGGATTTGAAAAGATTAAAGGATTTGTGGCTAATGGAATCAGCCAGTGGGAAAGTATAGGCAAAGATTTAGAAACACTTCAAACTATAACTGCAGAAAAATATATAGAGATTGCTAATGAAAATGAGGATTATATACTACTAGATGTTAGAAAAAACAATGAGCTTGAAGAAGAAGATCCTTCTAAAAATAGAATGAATATTCCTCTTCAAAACCTTTATAAAGATTGGGAAGAAATACCTTCAAATAAGACTATATACGTTCTTTGTAGGACAGGAGAAAGATCTACTATTGCAGCATCTTTTATAAAGAGTAAAGGATATGATCCTCAAGTTATTTCTGGAGGCATTCAAACTCTTAAAACACTTCTAAATAAGTAATATAAGTTAATATATTATTAGATCCTCTTAAGCTGATGCCTGGGAGGATTTTTGTTGGATTAGCTTAAGAATTACTATTCAGAGGATATATTTTAAATCGATTGATTAAAGAGTTCTCTCATAAAACAAAAAGTCAAGCTATGGGTAGAGCCATCGTTATAGTTTTCTTATTTATATTAGTTGAGTTATTCCAGGCTAGAAAACAGTTAACTAAGATCAATAAGACTTTACAAGAATAATCTTTTAAACTTGTTTTAAAACTATTTGTACTAAAAAAGAAACTATAACCACCATAGAAGAAATAATAAAACCATGGAACATAGGAGCCAGTCCTGACTTAGAAAGATGTTTAAAGTTTGTTTTTAGACCTATTGCTCCTAGAGCCATAACCATTAAAAATTTACTTGTATTAGAAACATATTGACTAACATCATCTGAGACTAATCCTGTACTTTTAATAGAAACCATTCCTAGAAACATAAGTATAAACCATGGAAAAATCTTTTTAATGTTCACTTTAGTATCTATATTAATATTTTCATTATTTGATTTTTTCATAAGTCTTTCATTGATAAAAGAAAATATGATGACCACGGGCACAATAGATAAAGTTCGAGTTAGTTTTACTATAACAGAAAAGTTACCAGCTACATCAGAAAAAGCATATCCAGCTGCTACTACTGATGAGGTATCATTAACTGCAGTTCCTGTCCATAGACCATATCCTAAATTACTCATTTCAAAGTACTTACCCATTATTGGGAAAAGAATAACCATGATAATATCAAAAATAAATGTAGCTGAGATTGCATAAGCTATATCACTATCCTCTGCGTCAATTACCGGGGAAATAGCAGCAATAGCAGATCCACCACATATTCCTGTACCAGCAGATATAAGTCCAGATAACTTCCAATTCATTTTAAAAAGCTTACCTACTAGATATCCACCTCCAAAGGCTGTAAAAAGAGTGAATACCATAACAATTAATGAGAATTTACCAACCTCTAATACTTGGGAAAAACTAAGGGTAAATCCCATAAGTATAATTGCAAGCCGTAATATTTTCTTTGAGGTAAAACTAAGACCTTCAATAAAAATATTTTGTGTTGAAATTACAGGATTTAGAACCATACCAATTAATAATGCAAAAACTCCTGCACTTATTATATGATATGGAACAAATCTACTTATAAAGATTGATAAGGTTGCAAGAATAGCAGAAAGGAATATTCCTCCCATGTTTTTTTTGATGAATGCCATAAACTCAACTCCTTTTTAATTTTACACTTGATTCTACCATCTATTTACCATAAAATCTAATTATAAATACTTATATATCTATAATATATACTTATAAATATTTTAATAGTTGGAGGAAATAAAATGTTAGATTCTAGAGTGGAGTCATTTTTATCAGTATGTAAATATAAAAGTTATACTAAAGCATCAGAAGAACTTTTTATATCTCAACCTGCTGTAACTCAGCATATTCAATATCTTCAGAAGAAATATGAGTGTAAGTTCTTTAATTATTCAAATAAAGAATTAAAACTTACAAAGGGTGGAGAACTTCTTTATAAACATTTTCAGAATGCAAAGACAAATGATAATATTATAGCCCAAAAGCTAAAGGAAATAAGTAAAAAAAGTAAAAGGCTAAAATTTGCAGCCACTTTAACAATAGGGGAATTTACTCTTTCACCAATTCTCAATGATTTTATAAATGAGTTTAATAAATATGATATAACTATGTATGTTGATAATACTAAGACTGCTCTAAAAATGTTAAATAACGGAGAAGTACATTTTGCACTAGTTGAAGGTTTATTTAATAAAGCAGAGTATGAAAGCAAACTATGTAAAATTGCTGATTTTATATTAACAGCACCTATTACTCATCCCTTGGCTAGTAAAGAAGTAGTATCTTTGGAGGATTTAAAAAATGAAACAGTAATAATAAGGGAAAAGGGTTCGGGGTCTAGAGAAATATTAGAGAGGGGACTATTTGATAGGAACTTCACCCTTGAAAACTTTAAAAATACTATTGAAATAGGTAATGTGAATGCTATGAAAAACATGGTGAAAAAGGGAGTAGGTATTAGTTTTTTATATAAAGATTCTGTAAATGAGGAAATAAAAAATAACCAACTAGCAGAGATTAAAGTATCTGACTTTATTGTAAAAAGAGAATTTAATTTTATTCATTTAAAAAATGAATTAATTAAAGAAGAAATGGATATATTCTATTCCTTTTTTCAAAAAAATATAAATTAAAAAATGAGTATAAATAAACAATTGTTTATTTATACTCATTTTTATTTTTTCTTTATTCACCTTTATCTTCGTTTTCCTTTTCAGGCTTTGGTAACAAAGCTTTTCTAGATAAGTTGATTTTTCCTTGAGGAGTAATTTCTGTTAATTTCACTTCGATTAAGTCACCCTCACTAAGGATATCTTCTACCTTATTAACTCTTTCGTGAGCTAGTTTAGAAATGTGTACTAATCCTTCTTTACCCGGTAGAATCTCTACAAAGGCACCAAAATTCATGATCTTTATAACCTTACCTGTATATACTTCACCTACAACAGGATCTTTAACGATGTTTTCAATCATTTCTAAAGCTTTTTTAGCAGATGCTTGATCTGGTGAAGATATGAATATTGTACCGTCATCTTCTATATTTATATTAACACCTGTTTCATCAATAATTTTATTGATTACCTTACCACCTGCACCAATAACTTCTCTAACTTTATCAGGATGAACTTTCATTTTAGTAACTTTAGGAGCATAAGGAGATAATTCGCTTCTAGGTGTGTCTATGGCTTCTTTCATTTTATTTAATATATGAAGTCTTCCTATTCTAGCCTTCTCTAGAGCAGTCTCCATGATTGCTTTATCAATCCCTGCTATTTTAATATCCATTTGCATTGCAGTAATTCCATTATCAGTACCAGCTACTTTTAAGTCCATATCTCCTAGGGCATCTTCCATACCTTGGATATCTGATAAGACTGTAATTTTATCTTCTTCTTTAATAAGTCCCATAGCTATTCCAGCTACCATACTTTTAATAGGAACACCGGCATCCATTAAAGCAAGGGTACTACCACAAATACTTGCCTGGGATGAAGAACCATTGCAACTAAGAACTTCTGATACCACTCTAATAGCATAAGGGAAGTCTTCTTTACTTGGAATCATAGGTAGAAGGGCTCTTTCTCCTAAGGCACCATGGCCAATCTCTCTTCTCCCTGGACCTCTTAAGAATCGAGTTTCTCCAACACTATAAGGAGGGAAGTTGTAATGGTGCATGTATCTTTTTTCTTCTTCCTCACCGATACCATCTATCCTTTGAACGTCCCTTAAGTTTCCTAGTGTAGCAACACTTAATACTTGAGTTTCTCCTCTTGTAAATAGACCAGTACCATGAGTTCTAGGTAAAAGTCCTACTTCACTTTTTATTGGTCTAATTTCCTCAGGCTTACGCTTATCTGGACGAAGACCCTCAGAAATAATCATTTTACGGGTTTCTGACTTTATAAGATTTGATATAATTTTTTTAACATCTTTTGAAGAATCTTCATATTTTTCTTCGAAATACTCTACCGTTTCTGTTTTAATTAGATCAATGCTTTCATTTCTCATTGTCTTATCAGGAATTTTAATAGCATCGATTAATCTAGTACTTAAAAATGTTTCAACTTCTGATTCAAGGTTTGAATCTATTTCCTTAATTATTACTTCAGATTTAGGCTCTCCTATCTCTGATACGATATCTTCTATAAATGTAACTATCTTTTTGATTTCCTCATGGGCAAACATAATTCCATCTAAAACTTCAGCTTCTGTTAACTCATTAGCTCCAGCTTCAATCATCATAACTGCATCTTTTGTACCTGAAACTATAAGATCTAAAACACTTTCTTCTTTCTCTGAGCTAGTAGGATTTATAATATACTTTCCGTCTATCATACCAACTGAGACAGATCCTGTTGGTCCCATAAATGGAATGCTAGATACTGATAGAGCAAGAGATGCACCGATCATAGCTGTAATATCAGGGGGACAATCATTGTCTACTGATAAAACAGTAGCTATAACTTGTACATCATTATGATATCCCTTTGGAAACAAAGGTCTAATAGGTCTATCAATTAGTCTAGAAGTCAATACTGCTTTTTCACTAGGTCTTCCTTCTCTTTTTATAAATCCTCCTGGTATTTTACCAACAGAATAAAGTTTTTCTTCGTAATCACAGCTTAGTGGGAAAAAGTCTAGACCTTCTCTAGGTTCTTTAGACGCACATGCCGTAACTAAAACAACCGTATCTCCGTAAGTGATTCTACAAGATCCTTGAGCAAGTCCTGCTACTTTACCAAATTCAGCAACAAAAGGTCTGCCTCCAAGATCTGTTTTAAAAGTTTTTACCATATTAAACAACTCCACCTTCTTATTTTCAAATTGCTTTTACACTTAATATTTCTTGTACAGTCATTATGTATAGAATATAAAAAATGCTTTTAGCTTTTTAAATTTTTATCAATAATATGTCTAAATTAGAAATATTACAATATATTTAGTTATCTACATTATAGCAAAATAAAGATATTATAACAAACTTATGATCTATAGTTGCTAGTATTTTAAAATTTTCTTTTAGAAAAGTTCTTAATGATTCAAAAAGAATAAAATAGATGACGATTATACTATAGTATAATCGTCATCTATTTTATTTTTTCCCTAGTAATTCTCTAGCAATCAATTCTAAAGCAAGGGTTTCTCTCTGAATAGAAAAGCCCATAGATGCTTCTTTTTTAGCCATAACATTTTTATTATGAGAGATTGCTTCATCTATCTCAACCCAAACAGGAGACATGCCATTGGTTACTTCATAATCTTCAAACTTAGTGTTATCAAAGTCTTCATCTATTTCGCATATATAAAAATAAGATAGTAAATGCATTAAATCATACTCTGGCTTGTGATGTGGTCTATATTCATCAATAAAGCCAAACTCATTTATTATTTTTATATTCTTGGCTCCAGTTTCTTCTGATAACTCTCTTTTAAGTCCCTGAATGATATCTTCTTCCGGGTCAATCCCACCCCCAGGGAAACTATAATCATTATATACTTTTGTATAGAGTAGAAGAATCTTTGAACCTTTTAAAATGATGCCCCTACCTGTTATTCTTTCAAATACATTCCCTTCTAGTGTATCTAAATTATTGTTTACAATCTTCTTTAATAATCTCAAGTTATTACCTCTTTCTTATATTGTAGACTTATTATCTTAATAAGGAAACTTCTCTTAATATTACACCTTTATTTCGTTCTTCTACAGTTTTAATTGACCATTCATTTTGGAATAAAAGTACAGGATCTTTCTCTTCATTTTCTACAATCATGGTATCCATAGTAATAGAGAAAGTGCTTGAATCAAAGTTATCCATTTCCACCCAACGTATATAACGATATGGTAGACGTTCCATTACAAGATCAACGCCATATTCATTTTTCAGACGATACTCTAATACTTCAAATTGTAGGACACCAACTACACCAATGATTAATTCTCCTACACCAATATTAGGTTTTCTATATACTTGAATAGCACCCTCTTCTGAGAGTTGTGTAATACCTTTTAAGAATTGCTTTCTTTTAAGGGCATTTTTAGTATATACTTTAGCAAAATGTTCAGGAGCAAATTGAGGGATACCTTGATATTTTAAATCTGACTGATTTTCAGATAGGGTATCACCAATATTAAATATTCCAGGATCATGTATTCCTATAATATCACCAGGATAAGCATTATCTACGATAACACGATCTTGAGCTAGAAACTGCTGGGGCTGAGCTAAACGTATTTTCTTATTTTTTTGGACATGATTAACTACCATACCTTTTTCAAATTTACCTGAACAAATTCTTAAGAATGCGATTCGATCTCTGTGGGCAGAATTCATATTGGCCTGAATTTTAAATATAAATCCAGAGAAATTATCAGATTTAGGATCAATTTCACCTAAATTACTTTCCCTAGGTTTTGGTGGCATAGTGATATCTAGAAAAGATTCTAAGAAGGGTTCTACTCCAAAATTGGTAAGAGCACTTCCAAAGAATACAGGTGTTAAATTACCCTGTAATATCTCTTCAAGGTTAAAGTCATCTCCTGCAATATCTAAAAGTTCCATTTCACTTTTTATTTGCTCATGAAGGTCACTTCCTAATAAATCACTAAATTTTTCATCATAGATATCTCCTCTTACTGCTTTTGCGATAGATTGGCCATGGTTACCACCGCCAAAAGCTTCGATTTGTTTCTTATGACGGTTAAAAACACCTTTAAAGTTTTTTCCTTCACCAATAGGCCAGTTCATAGGGTAGGAGCGAATACCTAGCACCTTTTCAATATCCTCTAGCAATTCAAAGGGATCTTTTCCGGCACGGTCAAGTTTGTTGATAAATGTAAAGATTGGAATACCTCTCATTTTACAAACATGAAAAAGCTTTTTTGTCTGGTCCTCAACACCCTTTGATGAATCAATAACCATAACAGCACTATCTGCTGCCATAAGAGTTCTATAAGTATCTTCACTAAAATCCTGGTGACCAGGAGTGTCTAAAATGTTAATGCAAAAGTTATTATATTCAAATTGAAGAACACTTGATGTAACAGAAATACCTCTTTGTTTTTCAATTTCCATCCAATCTGATACAGCATGTTTGCTAGATCTTCTTGATTTAACTGATCCTGCTGAACGGATAGCTCCTCCATATAATAAGAATTTTTCTGTTAATGTAGTCTTACCAGCATCTGGGTGAGAAATAATGGCAAATGTCCTTCTTCTTTTAACCTCATCAATAAAGCTTAATTTTTTTTGAGTCATTTTTATCTTCCTTTATCTATATTATTTATTATTATCCATATTTAAAAGCATAGCTTTCTTAAGCATATTCCTTTCTAGTTCAACTGTCAATGATTATTAAGAAAAAGCAGAAGTCTCTAATATCTATGAGATATAACTAAGAGAAGCTATATAAAGAAAATTAAGTATTTTTACATATAAATACTAATAATGATAATAATATAGATGTAATAATTAAAATTTAGGGAGGTAAATTATGAATCATACTAATCAATCTAATAATGATATGGCTATAATAAATGAAAACATGGCTAATTTTGCTGGTGAATTTAATATGACAAAGTCTGGATTTGACAAAAATATGCCCGGTCATAACAGTAATCACCATATGATATTTCGTCAAGAACCCAGGACAATAAAGGAAACCAATGCAGGAATTGGATTGCCAATAGATACAAGAAAAGAAATGGCCCTTCAACTTGATGATCATCAATGTGCTTTAACTGTGGCATTACATCAATATAATAAACATCACTGGTTAACAGAAGGGGCTGAATCTTTTCTAAGTTTACATCATTTATTAGAAGAACATCGTAATAAAACTGTAGAACATATAGATATGATAGGAGAAAGGGTTGCAAGATTAGGGGGAGTACCAACAGCCCATCCAGTGACACAACACGAACTTTCTTATATCAAACATGAGGTTGAAGGCCGATATACAATGAGAGATTTTATTCGTAATGATTTAGAGCATGAATTAAAACTTCAAAATATGTTGAGAAAAACTATAGATCGTGCCCATGCGCTAAAGGACTATGGAACTTCTCAAGTTTTACAAGAAGTGTTAGTAGATAGAGAGGATTTAGGTTATCATCTATACAGCGTATTAGAAGATGATACCTTAGTAAGAGGAATGGATCATTTAATCGATCGTGAAGGTAATATAGCTAAAGATGGATATATTGATTCATCAAATAAATTACAATAGTTGATTTTGAAATAAAAGGACTCACTTTTAATTAAAAGTGAGTCCTTAAAATTATAAAAACAAAACTTTTAATTTAGTTATTGACATAGCATTAATTAACTGTTAATATCTTATCATAAAGATAAATGATAACAATTATCAATATCATTTAACTGAATTAATATAGATGATTTTAAATAACTTTTTATAACAGGAAATAGCTGTTTTATATGATTTATCTAAGATATTAATGTCTATAAAATTCTATATATCATGTAGTAAGATAAAAAATTAAATACATAATAGAGTAGAAATAACCTAATAAATATAATAGAATAGCAAATCTATATTTTTTGTCTTCTTATTGACAATGATTATCATTTCCAGTATTTTAATAATAAACAATGATTAAATTAATATATTAATTAGGATTTTGAAACTGAAAGGGGATTAATAATAGATATGAAATTATCAGAAGGTAAAAAAGGTGTACCCTATACTATTAAGTCAGTAAATGGAAATGAAGAAATGAATACCTTTCTTTTTTCTTTAGGTTGTTTTGAGGAAGAAGAAATACTTATAGTTAAAAAAATGCGTTCTAATTTTATTATTAATATTAAAGATGGACGATATGGTATAGATAAACAGCTTGCTAGTGTTATAGAAGTGATTTAGATTCATCCTTATCTATAATTTAAAAACAAGTAATAAAATATTTTGGAGGTGCTATTATGAAAATTGCTTTAGCTGGTAATCCCAATAGTGGGAAGACCACATTATATAATGCAATTACTGGAAAGCAAGAACATGTTGGTAACTGGGCTGGCGTAACAGTTGATAAAAAACAAGCAAGACTTAAAGAGAATTTTGGAAAGAATGTTTCGGTAGTCGATCTCCCGGGAGCATATTCTATAAGACCTTTTACTAGTGAAGAAAGTATAACAAGGGATTTCGTTAAGAATGAAGCTCCTGATGTGATAATTAATGTAGTGGATGGTACTAATCTAAATAGAAGTCTTTTCTTTACAACGCAGTTATTAGAGCTTGGAATACCGTTGATTGTAGCTTTGAATAAGTCAGACTTAGCCAAAGCTAAAACAGAGATAAATATTGGTAAATTAGAAGATGAGTTAAAATGTAAAGTAGTTCCAACTATTGCCCTAAAAGGGAAGGGACTAAAAGAACTTATCGATAATGCTATTGAAGTTTCAAATAATAAGAAGCAGGAAAATGTTTTTTCTGAGCTTTCTAAGTATAATAATATTGAGAAACAAGATAAAGCTAGATTTAAGATAGTAAATAAGATTGCATCAAACGTAGAGATGAAAAAAGTAAAGTCTACTGATGAAACTTTAGAAGATAAAGTAGATAAATTCGTAACAAATCCTATTATAGGTATTGGACTATTTGTTTTAATAATGAGTTTTATATTTGATTTATCTATCAATACTTTAGGAGCTTATATCGCAGACTTCTTAGTGGGTATAATCGAAGGGTTCCAAGGGAGCTTGGCAGAGATGATGACAAATGCAGGTGTTAGTGATTTCCTTAACTCATTACTAACTGATGGTATAATTGGTGGTTTTGGAGCTGTTATGGGATTCCTGCCTCTTATTATGGTATTAATGTTCGGTTTAGCATTAATAGAGGATAGTGGATTTATGGCCCGTATAGCAATGATATTTGATCCATTGTTTAAGAAAATAGGTTTATCAGGAAAATCAATTGTACCTATGATTGTAGGATATGGTTGTGGTATACCAGGAATTATGGCTTCAAGAACTATTAAAGATGAAAAACAACGACGTATGACTGCATTATTAACACCTTTTGTACCTTGTGGAGCTAAAGTTCCTATTATAGCTTTATTTACAGCAGCATTCTTCCCTAATCACGGATATTTGTTTGCACTAACATATTTAGTGGCTTTTGCAGTGATTATTTTAGTAGGACTTTTAATAAAGGCTATTACAGGAGCAGATGATGTAAATAATTACTTTATTGTAGAATTACCTGAGTATCGTATACCAAGTGTTAAAAGAGCTTTTATGAAAATGTTAGAAACAGGTAAAGAATTTATTATGAAGGCTGGTACAATAATAGTTGCATGTAATACAATAGTATTCATTATGGCATCCTTTAGCTTTAGATTTACTCTTGTAGGAGATGCAGTAGAAAATTCTATTTTAGCTAATGTGGCATCACCCTTTGCTATTCTACTTATTCCTGTAGGAATAGGAGTATGGCAACTGGCAGCAGCAGCTATTACAGGATTTATAGCAAAGGAAGAAGTAGTTGGAACATTAGCAGTAGTATATTCTATGGGAGCAGCAATTAATGAAGACTTTGAATTAACTAATTCATTATTATTAAAGGAAAATATGGGAATAACAGCAGTAGCAGCCCTTGCATTTATGTATTTTAATCTATTTACACCCCCTTGTTTTGCTGCTATAGGAGCTATGAAAGCAGAATTAAAATCTTCCACATGGCTTAGAAGAGGAGTAATGTTACAGTTTGGTGTAGGGTATACGGTTGCTATGATTGTATATCAAGTTGGTACATTAATAGCTTATGGGAGATTAGGTGATGGATTTATGGCTTCAGTAGTTATTTTAACAGCTATTAGTATTTATTTAATGAAATTAATTAATGCTGGTAAGAAAGAAAAATCTCTAGTTCTAGCAAGTGAAGTTGCATAAAACTAATAAAGAGAGAGGGATAATATGGAAAACTTAATTGTAATATTAGTTATAGCTACAATATTATATTTTGCCATTAAACCAATTATAAGATTTAAAAAAGAAAAGGGAAGTGGAATTAGTTGTTATAAGTGTTCCCAATATAAGGATGGTAATTGTAGTAAATCCTAGTTTTAAGGCAAAGCAACTATAAAAACTTTATATCATATTAAATCTCCCCAGTTTTTTGGGGAGATTTTTATTTTGTTAAAGAGATTTTACTTATATGTGACGGTAATCACATATTCAGATTATTTAAAATGATAGGATATAGATGAGAAGAATTATCAATTAAATATACATCTAGAATAATGAAATCATTGATTAAAAATAAATAAGTAAAATAAAAAGAGGGGATGATAGCTAGTGAAAAAAGATATAAAGTATATTACTATCGATGGTCGAGGAGAGCATGAGTCTTTTAGAGATTGTATCACTCAAACAATTAAGGATCTGAAGCCTGATGAAGGGATTCATGTAATCAAAGATTTTGAACCCTTTCCAATGTATCAAATGATGGATAAAAAAGGATTTGATTACACCTTAGAAAAAGTAAGTGATGAAGAATTTCATGTTTATTTTATTCCAAAAGTTAAGCCTAAAAAGCTTCAAATGGAAGAATATATAAATAGTGATGATGAAAAAATTAATAAGATTATAAAAATTAAACTGGATTATCTAAAAGGAAATATTTCTTTAGAAGATGCAAAAAAAGAAATGAAGGCTAATTTTAAACAAGTAACTGCTCAGGAATTTGCTATATGTGAACAATATCTTCAACAATATGAGATAAGTGATGATGAATTAACGGAAAGAATGGATGAAATACTAGAAATATTTGAGGGAGTATTGGTAACTAATAAACTAGAAGTACCCAAAGGCCATCCTATAAGGACTTACTTAGATGAAATAGAAAATATCAGAAAGGTCCTAGATAAAATGAGAGGTATGCTTCATAGGAAGTTTATAAAGAATCAGTGGGCTGAACTTTATGATAAATTAAATGAAATTAACATTCATTTTTCTAGAAAACAGAATCAGTTATTTGCTGCCCTAGAAAGAAAAGGCTTTGACAAACCTTCACAAATTATGTGGACTTTAGATAATGATATAAGAGATATAATAAAGAAAGCAAAGGAATATTTAGAGGCCGATAAAGATGATGAATTCTTAAAATTACAAGATGAAGTAATTGAAATGGTAGAAGATATGATGGTAAAAGAAGAAGAAATATTATTGCCAACTTCTATAGATCTTCTTTCAGAGGAAGACTTCGTCCAAATGAGAAAAGGGGATGATGAAATAGGATATTGTCTGATAGATTCCCCTCCTGCTTATGGCAATACTACGAATGAAGAGAAAAGTAAATCTTCAAATAATGAATTATTAAAAGATTTAGCTAGTGTTCTTCAAAAGCATGGAGTAATGAATCCATCCTCAAAAGGTGAAGTATTAGATGTTAGTCAAGGAAAATTAACTTTAGAACAGATCAATCTTATTTTTAAACATTTACAAGTAGATTTATCCTATGTGGATGAAAATGAAATTGTAAAATTTTACAGTGATACTAAGCATAGGGTATTCCCTAGAAGTGCAGGAGTAATTGGAAGAAAGGTTCAAAATTGCCATCCAAGGGAAAGTGTAGATACGGTAGAAGAAATTATTAAAGCCTTTAGAGAAGGGGAGCAGGATGAAGCTGAGTTCTGGCTAGAGATGGGAGATAAGTTTATCTATATTATCTATAATGCCGTAAGAGATGAAACGGGAAATTTCAGAGGAGTATTAGAGATGATGCAGGATGTTACCCATATCAGAAGTTTAGAGGGAAGCCAAAGGTTATTATCTTGGAATGATAAAAAAGAAGATAATAATACTTCAGATAATATTTCTGAGGAAAAAGAAAATAAATATAGAATTACTAAAGAAACTAATATAGGAAATTTAGTAAAAGAATACCCATTTATAAAGGGTTTCTTAATTAATCTATCACCTAAGTTTAGTAAATTAAAGAACCCAGTATTATTTAAAACCATGTCCTCTATGGCCACATTAGAAATGGTTAGTAAAAGAGGAGGATTTAAAACTCAAGGACTTATTGATAAAATAGTAGATGAAATAGATACTAAGAAGTAGAAACATTGGAGGTACTAATGAAGAAGATATTGTTAATTGTACTTGGAAGTATTAGCTTAGGTTTGGGGGTTATAGGTATATTTTTACCGGTAATTCCCACTACTCCTTTTTTATTATTATCTCTTTGGTTATATATGAGAAGTAGTAAAAAATTATATAATTTTGTTCTTACTAACAAATATTTAGGTCCCTATGTAAATGATTATATCTCCGGCAAGGGAATTCCAATAAAGGCAAAAAAGAAAGCAATATTTTTAATATGGTTAACCATAGGGTTTTCTACTATATTTATTATAGGTAAAGCTATTCTTAAAGTTATGCTATTATCCATCGCCACTATTGTTTCAGCATATATTTGGACTAGAAAAACTCGGAAGGTTAAATGAAGTAATAAATAAAAGTCACTCTAAAATTTTTATTTTAGAGTGACTTTTATTTATTAGAAATTTAGATATATAATTAAAGTAGATATTTAATAGGGAGGAAAAAGATGAACTCAAAATTTAAAAGGCAATTAAAAAAATTAAATAAACAAGAAAAGAAAATTTTAAATAAAAAAGAAAACAAATTAGTAAAATTAAAGATAAATCCCATTAGAGATAAAATTGAAAGTAAAATACCAGATAAAGTAAAGAATGCATTAGATATAGCTTTTTTCAAGGGATTTCATTTAGTTTTTGAAAAGGGAAATCAATATATTGAAAAAACCTATGATAAAGATAAGATTAAATTGGAGCATGATTTAAATAATTATAAAATAGATGAGAAAGTAAACAGAAAGCATATCAAAGAGTTAGATAGACAATCTAGACGATCTAAAATATTCAATTCTTCTTTTTCTATACTAGAAGGAGGAGCTCTAGGTGTCCTTGGTATTGGATTACCAGATATTCCTCTTTTTATTGCTACTATTATGAAGAACATTTATGAAATTGCTCTTAGTTATGGATATGATTATGAACGAGAGGAAGAAAGGGTGTATATCCTTCTAATAATATGTGGTGCAATGACCCAAGGAAAACCTCAATTAGCATTTAATGACCAAATAGATAGGCTAGGTCACAATATAGATCAAGGTGTTTATAATGAGGTAAATCTAGAGGAGCAAATAAGAGTTACATCTAATATCTTATCAGATTCAATGCTTGCTGCAAAATTCGTTCAAGGTATTCCCATTATTGGAGCCGTTGGAGGTATAGTTAACTATAATATTATAAATAAAATAGGAAAGTATGCCAGTATAAAATATAAAAAGAGATATCTGTTAAGAAAAGAATAGAAACAAATAAACTATAACCAAGGAGGAAATTGAATAATGTACTTAGATGAATTTTACATAAATCAAAAATTCTATTTAGAGCCTATTAAATTATCATTAGAAGAAATTAAAGAATTTGCTATTAAATATGACCCTCTTCCATTACATCTTGATGAAAATTTGCTGAATCAAGTAGGTTTGAAGGGATAATTGCTTCTGGTTTTCACACCTTAGTAGCTATTTGGGGTCAATGGGTAAAGATGAATAAAACTGATAGTGAAGTTATTGGGGGAATAGGGATAGATGACTTAAGGTGGATGTCCCCGGTATATCCAGGAGATAGTTTAAGAGGAATAATAGAAGTAGTAGATTTAATTCCATCTTCAAAAGGGGGAAAGGGAGTTCTGGTTAATAAGGTTACTGTACATAATCAAGATGATAAATTAGTACTTACTGCTCAAGTTAAGGCATTGATGAAAAGCAGAAATAATTAAGAGCTAAGGGAGAGTATATGAAGAAGATTCTGTAGAAAGTAAAGAGTTATACCCTAATAAATCTATAAAAACTAGCACTATACTTTTATATCATGGAGATGAAGTAAGTTTTATAATAAATTATTATGAAAGTATAGAAATGTAAAAACCAGTCATAGAGTATTAAAGGATTCTTTGAATAATTCAAGGAATCCTCTAATAATATAAGAATATAAAAATAAATGGTATGAGTTTCCTATAACTGGTAAAATAGCTAAAGAGCAAATAGATAAAATCAATTTATATAGATATTCACTAGGAACATAACTAAGTCAATTTTTTCATAAAAATATAGCTTGCAATATAAATAAACCCATGATATACTTATAAGGTTGATTGTTAGTCGGATTAAAGTTAAATTATTTTTTATATTTATTTTATGGTTAGAGTTAAAACTGCTATGAAAATGCTTTTCATTTTATATCTAAAGAGTATGAGAATTTAGGTGCCTTCCTTATATATACTAGAGATATTTGAAATATCTCATGATGAAAGTAGATTATTCTATTCTGGAATTTTCAATATGAATTTTTTAAATAAATAATTATATGGTTAATCCTTATAAGTTTTGTATAGGATGTTTTCTATTATACTCTAATGGTAGAAAGTACATATTCTCTGCACTTATTTTAGGCTTAATTTAGTGTTTTAAAACATTGATTATTCGCTAACATATTCTTATGTTAGTTTTTTTATTGTGAAATATTTAAATTCAACAAATAATATAAGAACAAATATATCTAATTATATTAAAAGAAAATAGAAATTAAAAGGAGGTGTCTTGATGACACAAAGTATAATGTTGACACTTATAGTATTATTTTTAGTAACAGCTTTTACAAATATTTTAGCCACATTAAAGAGTATATTGCTTGCAAAGAACATAATGAATCCAGTATACTTCCTAGTATTCATAGATGCTATTATTTTTGCAACTGTACTAGGAAAAGTAACTAGTTCAAAAGGTATTCATTTTGCAGTGGCCTATGCTCTAGGTAAAACACTAGGAGTTTTTATAGGTGGTAAAATTGAAGAACGAATTGCACTGGGTATTTTAGAAGTAGATCTGTTTTTAAATAATAAAAACAAAATGATAGAACTAGCAGAAAAACTTAGAGCGGAAGGATATACAGTTAATAACTTTTTAGCTAGAGGAAATAACGGAGATAGAAGATATAAGTTAGAAGTTGTTATAAGAAGAAAAGAATTCAAAATACTTGAAGGTATTATGAATGAATGTGGTGTAACAGATCCAACCTTAAAGATTAAAAGTCTGAACAAGGTAGAAGGAAAGATTACTACTACAAGAATAAAGGCTATTTAATAAAACGAAAATAAGAGGTTATTAGATTTGTGAATGTGAAATAAAAAGGGACCATAAGACTAAACTATAAAATGGACCCTATAAAGTAGACAGTTTAAAAAAGAGGCATATTGCCAAACTAAACTGACTC